>JAFUWG010000042.1 GCA_017483605.1 Bacteroidaceae bacterium
AGAGGATAGTAGTAGAACCTGTTGGAGTTGGAACACGCTGTGCAGAACCGATGAGTTTGCCGTTCAACTCTGGGATAACGAGACCGATAGCCTTAGCAGCACCAGTTGAGTTAGGAACGATGTTCTGAGCACCAGCACGAGAACGACGGAGGTCGCCCTTACGCTGAGGACCGTCAAGAATCATCTGGTCGCCAGTGTAAGCGTGGATAGTTGACATGATACCAGAAACGATTGGAGCGTAACCATTCAGAGCAGCAGCCATAGGAGCCAAGCAGTTAGTGGTGCAAGATGCAGCAGAGATAACTGTGTCGGCAGGAGTCAGAGTCTTGTGGTTCACGTTGTAAACGATAGTTGGGAGGTCGTTGCCTGCAGGAGCAGAGATAACCACCTTCTTAGCACCAGCCTGGATGTGTGCAGAAGCCTTCTCCTTAGAAGTGTAGAAACCAGTACACTCGAGCACTACGTCAACACCGAGTTCACCCCAAGGAAGTTCGGCAGCGTTTGGCTTAGCGTAGATAGTGATCTCCTTACCATCAACGATGATAGAGTTCTCTGTTGCCTCAACAGTGTGCTTGCCTTCGCCGAACTTGCCAGCGAAACCACCCTGAGCAGTGTCATACTTGAGCAGGTGAGCCAACATCTTAGGGCTTGTCAAGTCGTTGATAGCGACTACTTCATAACCTTCAGCCTCGAACATCTGACGGAAAGCGAGGCGACCGATACGGCCAAAGCCGTTAATTGCTACTTTTGTCATTGATTTAATAATTTATAAAGTTAATAAAAACGAATGTTTTTGTTTGTGCAAAAAAGGAATGACCTCCAACGGGGAGGCACACATTCTCTCTTACAGATTGCAAAGGTACGAAAAAAAACAACAATGTGAATGACTTTGGCAATGTTTTCTTCAAAAAATAAATTCATCAAATGCCAAAAGGCTCCGATTGTCGAACAAAAAGGAGGGGCAACTTTTGTTTTTGTCAACTTCGGGTTGCAAAATATATAATATAATGTGTACCCGTCTCTGGCTCTTCTTACTTCAAGACCTTTCGCCCTTCATGGATGTACACGCCTCTTTGTGTGGGTTCTTCCTCCAGCCGGACGCCACAGAGAGTGTACCAGCCGTAGTCGCCTTTCGCCTTTCGGTTCTCTTCTTCCACCGATTGGATGTCGGTGCTCTGTCGGTAAGTGAAGTAGCCCGGATTTTCATCGCCTCCATCGATGCAGGCATAACTTGCGTCGGTGTAGAGTGCATCAAAAACGGTTCCTTTGCCTCCTTTCAGCGATTTGCAGTCTTTGAACATGTTGTTAGAGCGTTCCAGACTTTCATTGCTCCATTCCTCGCTGGCATAAATCGTTTGGAGTTTGGTGCATCCGCTGAACATATTATTCATGTTCTTCACATTTCGAGTGTTGAAGTTTTTGAGGTTGAGTTCCATCAAATCCGTACACCCCTGAAACATGCTTGCCATATTGGTCACATCCCTCGTCTTGACAGATTGCATGTCTATCCAGAAAAGAGTCTTGCAGTTGTAAAACATAAAACTCATGTTCCGGACATTAGGCGTGATGAAATTTGCTATGTCTATAATGAAATAATTGGGGTCGAGTGATTCACAACCATGAAACAATTGGCTCATGTTCGTCACACTTCGAGTGTCAAATGTTGCCATGCTCAGTTCTTTTAGGTTTGTACACTTATAGAACATTTGGCTCATGTCGGTCACCTTTTGTGTGTTGGAAAAACTGACGTCTGTCGTCTTGAGGTTTGTGCATCCATAGAACATGCCATCCATTCTGGTCACCTTTGCCGTGTTGAGTTTACTGATATCTAACATGTTTAGGTTGGTACAGCCATCAAAAACATGGCTCATGCTTCTCACATTATCCGTCTTGAGTTTGTTGAGTTCTCTTAAAGTTGTGATTCTTTTGCAGTTTTGGAACATGTAATCCATGGACGTGGCGTAGGTAGCGTTGAAATTCTCTACAAAGTCAAAGAACATCAAACTTTTGCAATCTTTGCACCAACTATCAAGTGTGTATAATGTATAATTGGCAAACGATTCCTTGAAAAAGAGGGATTGGACATTTTCGGCGAGACTTCGCCAACTCTTGATGGTGTAGGTTTCAGTTGCAAAATTGAGTTCGGGATGATTGTCGATATCGCAGTCATAATAGAAAAGGAGTACATTGGAGTTTTTATTCAAAATAGCGTATGCCTGTGGAATATCATAGAGTGCAGCAGGTTGAATGCCAGCAAAGATGTATTGCCCGTCATCAAACTCCTCCAAGATGGAAAGCAAGAAATAGCCATTGTTTGTACCCTCCGAATCCCATTTGATGTGGAAATAATTGTCTGGGGCATAGCCGTCAATCACAAAAGCGTAGGTGGTGCTGTCTTGCGATTCTCCACAATAGAGGATAGGGCGTTTGTCCCTCAATTCTCGATAGATGATTTGGTCCCAATGTTCTGATGAATAGAAAAACCTCTTCACTTCGTGAATGTCGTCATAGCAATCAAAGTCATTGACGAGTGTCCGTATGATGCCCTGCGAATCGTTGGCAGACAAAATGGAATCTCGCAAAGCCGTTATCGTGTCGGTGTGTACTTGTGCCTTGCTCGTGACTTGCTGATGATAACAGATGATTTCAGCCAAAGCCGTTGTCTTGCTCCCTGCTGAAGCCAATGAATCGGCAAAGAGTGTTTTCATTCCTTCGTTGAAAGTCAGACGTTGTAGCATGGGGGCAATCGCCGTCTTTGACACCGCTTTGTGAGAGACAGGGTTGGCATCTGGCTGAGTCCTCAAAAACTCCATTTGTGCCGCATAACTCTTGAGCCATTCAGCCATGTTTTCAGGAATGCGGTCGGGGGTGAAAGTCCCTGCGTCGCTATATCCTAAGACATCTGGCATTTGGTCATCGCTTGCAACCATCACAAAGCCATCATGCTCATTGATGTTGAACACGTAGAAAGCCTCGCTCTTCATGGCGAGTTCCAACGTGGGTGTCTCCGTGTCCTCTGAAAGATGGCTTTGTACAAATGCCAACGCCTTTTGTTGTGCTGTTGTCGTGTCAATCGGCATTGCTTGCAAAATGCAGCATGAACACAGCAAGCCAAATATTGTCAAAACGTTTCTCATCATACTTTTTCTATTCTAAATTATTTAACGACTTTTCGCCCACCATGAATGTACACGCCCTTTTGTGTGGGTTCCTCCTTCAGTCGGATGCCACTGAGGGTGTACCAACCATCCTCTGCGTCTCCTTGTTGTGCAGAAGGCGATTCGAGACCGGTGCTTTCCCGATAGATGAAATAGCCAGGATTGTCTATCCCGCCATCCACATGGGCATAGCCACCATCTGTATGATTTGTATTATAGGTGGTTCCTTCGCCTCCGACAAGGGATGTGCATCCACGAAACATTCCGATGGACGATGTTACATTTTCATTACTCCACTCGTCACTCACGTAAATCTTCTCAAGGCCTGAACATCCATAGAACATATTGTTCATAGCGGCGACATTGGCTGTATTGAAACTACTCAAATCCAAATGGCTCATAATTGGGCATTCTTGAAACATGGCACTCATGTCCGTTACGTTTCTTGTGTCGAAACGAGTCAGATTTACATAAGGAAGTTTTTTGCATTTATAGAACATCCTCTTCATCGTTGTCACGTTGCTTGTGTCAAACGTTTTAGGATCCATGTAAACATTGTTGAGTTTTTCACATCCATAAAACATACCGTTCATATTGGCGACCTTGCTGGTGTTCACATTACTCAAATCGAGATTCACCAAAGATGTACACTCATAAAACATATTGCTCATATTTGTCACGTTGGCAGTATTAGTCGCTTTCAATTCGATGGATGCCAGCGAATGGCATCCATAAAACATATTACTCATAGACACGACAAGATCTGTTTTCAACTTCCAGAAATCATCTAACTGTGTAAGTTTACTACACCCATAAAATAATTTATTCATCGATGTAACATAAGAGGTGTTTATGTATTCTAATCCTTCTATAAACGCAATATCGAGATTCATAAACCAATTGTCCATAGAATAAATAATGTAGTCAGCAAATGATGAGTCAAAGCGAACATGGAAGACCTTTCTTCCTGTATTTCTCCATGGGGCTTTGCGACTTACGGTATATGTTTCCATATTGGAATTTGACAAATAATTGTTTCGTTGATTGTCGTAACGGAAAACAAAATCTCCACTGGCTTTATTAAGAACAACGTATGCCTCTGGAGTCTCTGGGTCGAGATTCGGGGTTCTGATGCCGATGATGGCAGATTGTCCGTCGTTGTACCCGTTGAGCACCGACAGCAGGAAATAGCCGTTGCTTTTACCTCCCCATCCCCAGTTGACATGAAAGTAATCATCTTTGTCATATCCGTCAATCACAAAGGCGTGCCCACCGCTTTGAGAGAACCCACCATACAATACCGGACGTCGATTCGCCAACTCGTTGTAGATGATGTGGTTCCACAGGTCAGAAGGGTAGTGCTTCTTGGCAATTTCATTCATGTCTTCGTAATAATCGAAATAGGTGGTCAAGGCATAAATGACCGTGTCGAGCGACGTGCTGCTTTCAAAGAAATCATAATCCATCCCGATGGCAGTACCGCACAGTTTCATCAAGGTTGACACGGCTTCTTGTTGAGCGTCGGTTGCGTTGTCTGTGTATTCAGGCACGATGTTGTCCCAATCAATCGTCGTCACATCAATTGCCGGAACCTTGAATTTGTGCGTCTTTGTGGTATAACCAGGGATTCGCTTGGTGGTCTTTTGAGGCCATTGATGATAGTACATGATTTGCGACATGGCAGTTGCCACACAGCCCGTTATGGTAGGAATGCCTGCGATGTCTGGGCATTGTCTGTTGAACGGTTTGTTTTGATCCCACAGACATTCCAGCATCGGAGAGATGGCTTCCCTTTCCGATGACTGTCGTGATACGGCTTCTACACCTTCCTGCGTTTGGAGAAGTTCATACTGCTTTGTATAATGTTGTAGCCACTCGTGCATATTGTCAGGGATGTTCTCGGCGTCAAACGTCCCTTCGTCCGAATATCCCAACACATCAGGCATTCGGTCGTCGCCACTCACAACTACATAGCCTTCACCTTTGCCCACGTTAAACACACGGAAGGCATCGTTGTCCATCACCATTTGCAAAGAAGCCACCCCCTCGAAAAGCAGGGTATGCCTCTCTTGCCCATCACGTGTCTGTGCCTCCCGATTTCTGCCTTTGACAAACTCTAAGGCTTTCTGGTAGGCGGTTTGTGTGCTAATCGGCTCTCCTTGCACTATCTGGCTGATAGCCACGAAAAGAAGCCATATCAATAAATCCTTTTTCATTCATCTACAGATTTGGAAACTGAAAGATGCCACAAATATATGAAGAACTTGGGAGATAAACAAATATCTTCCCATGATTTCTTCTGACGCATGGCGATTTTTCCATGAGCCGTGCATCGTTTTTACGTCGTGCCGTGTGTCGTATTTACGTTGAGCCGTGTATCGTATTTACGCTGAACGGACAACAAACGCTCTTTCGGAGAAAGGATTCACGATCCCCTGATTCGTGTCATTCGTGTTCGTAAAACGGCTAAGGACAGGCACTTCCCTCAACTTTCCAGATATTCTTTTTCGGATATGCCTTTTTTTTCGTACCTTTGCAACCGAATTAAAAAAGGTGAAAGCAAAATGATTACAATCTCAGACCTTGCCATTCAGTTTGGCAAGCGTGTTCTTTACAAAGACGTGAACATGAAGTTCACCAATGGCAATATCTATGGCGTGATTGGAGCCAACGGAGCCGGAAAGTCAACCCTGCTCAAAGCCATCAGCGGTGAACTCGAACCCACGAAAGGTACTATCACACTCGGTCCAGGCGAACGCCTCTCGGTACTCTCTCAGGACCACTTCAAATTTGATAACTGCACCGTGCTCAACACCGTGCTGATGGGTCACTCGGTGCTTTGGGACATCATGACGGAAAAGGATGCCCTTTATGCCAAGCCTGACTTCTCCGACGAAGACGGCATCCGTGCGGCAGAACTGGAAGAGAAGTTTGCCGAACTGGACGGATGGAACGCCGAGAGCGATGCCGCCCAGTTGCTTTCGGGCCTTGGCATCAAGGAAGACCTGCACCACAAGATGATGGCAGAGTTGACGGGTAAGGAGAAGGTGCGTGTCATGCTGGCACAGGCACTCTATGGCAACCCCGACAACCTCCTGCTTGACGAGCCAACCAACGACCTCGACCTCGACACGGTGGAGTGGCTGGAGGACTTCTTGGCAAACTTTGAGCACACCGTTCTCGTGGTCAGCCACGACCGTCACTTTCTTGACGCCGTCAGCACCCACACGGTGGATATCGACTTCAACAAGGTCAACCTCTTTGCCGGCAACTACTCCTTCTGGTATCAGTCTTCTCAGTTGGCTCTGAAGCAGGCACAGAATCAGAAAGCCAAGGCCGAGGAGAAACGAAAGGAACTGGAAGAGTTCATTCGTCGTTTCTCTGCCAATGCCGCCAAGAGCAAGCAAACCACCTCACGCAAGAAGATGCTCGAAAAACTCAACGTGGACGAGATTCAGCCCTCCACCCGCAAATATCCAGGCATCATCTTCACCATGGACAGAGAGGCGGGCAATCAAATTCTGGAAGTGGAAGGGCTCACTGCCATTGAAGATGACGGCACCGTGCTCTTCAAAGACCTCTCGTTCACCGTGGAGAAGGGCGAGAAAGTGGTGTTCCTCTCTCACAACCCACGTGCCATGACGGCTCTCTTCGAGATTATCAACGGCAACCGCGAACCACAGGCAGGCACCTACAAGTGGGGTGTCACCATCACCACCGCCTACCTGCCGGTCGATAACACCGCCTTCTTCCAGAGCGACAAGAATCTGGTCGAATGGCTCAGCCAGTATGGTGAAGGCAACGAGGTGTTCTTCAAGGGCTATCTGGGCAGGATGCTCTTCAGCGGTGAGGAGGTGCTGAAGAAGGTGAACGTCCTCTCGGGAGGTGAGAAGATGCGATGCATGATTGCCCGTATGCAGTTGAAAAATGCCAACTGCCTCATTCTCGACACGCCGACCAACCACCTCGACCTCGAATCCATTCAGGCATTCAACAACAACCTCAAGCAGTTCAAAGGCAACATCCTCTTTGCCTCCCACGACCACGAGTTCATCCAGACGGTTGCCAACCGCATCATCGAACTTGGTCCGAAGGGGCACATCGACAAACTGATGGAATATGACGACTACGTCCACAGCGACGACATCAAGGAACTGCGTGGCAAGATTTACTAAACAAACAGCATACTAACGCTCAGAAAAGGGAAACGCCTCGCAAGGAAGTTTCCCTTTTTTGTTTTAACCCATGTTTCCCCATGAGACCATTTGTTAAAATCCTGTTGGCATCGATGGCGTTCACATCCACCGCCAACGTGTTTGCAGACGACCTTCAGAAGCCGTCACCCGAAGACACCCCTGCCTTTCAGAAAGAGAAACTGAACCGCGGATTTGTCGTCATCAACACCTCAGCCACCTCGTCTTTCCTGTCGTGGCGACTGCTCGACACAGACGATGTACACACCTCCTTCCTCATCCTGAAAGATGGGGAAGTGACGGGCGACACCATTCGCGATGTGACCAGCAAGCGACTGGCATCGCGAGCCGAAACGGAGTTTCAACTGGTCACGCTGCAAAACGGCGTGCCTGTAGATACGGTGGCACCCGTCGCCTTCAACAATCGAGGTTATCACCTGCTGCAACTGGACCGTCCCGAGGGCGGCACGATTGACGGGGAAGCCTACACTTATTCCCCCAACGACTGCTCGGTGGGCGACGTGGATGGAGATGGCGAGTATGAACTCATTGTGAAGTGGGACCCCAGCAACTCGAAGGACAATTCGCAGAGTGGCTACACGGGCAACGTCTATCTGGATTGCTACCGCCTCTTCACGGGTGAGAAACTGTGGCGAATCGACCTCGGCGTGAACATCTGTGCCGGAGCACACTACACGCAGTTTTTGGTGTATGACTTTGACAAGGACGGCAAGGCAGAACTCATTTGCAAGACGGCTCCTGGGTCGAGAGATGGCGAAGGCAAGTATGTGAATCAGGTGGCAGACATTGCCGCCATCAAGAATGCCGACAACCGGAAAGACCATCGTGTGAGCGGTGGACGTGTGAACGGCGGACACGAGTATCTGACAGTCTTTGAAGGATTGACAGGCAAGGCGATTCACACGATTGCCTACTATCCCAACCGCAACGCAGAGGCGAAACTGAGCGATGCGGCAGGTTCGTTCAACTGGGACGACCGCAGCGGCAAGAACGACAAGGGCTCGTATGGAAACCGTGGAGAGCGTTACTTGGCTTGCGTGGCTTATCTGGCAGGAAACCAGGAACGCCCCTCGGCGGTGTTGAGCCGTGGTTATTATACGTATGCTTACGTGTGGGCGGTTGACTTCGATGGCGAGAAGTTGAAGACTCGCTGGCTGCACAGTTCCGACAAGAAGACGAGTTATCGCTTGCAGGATGCCGACGGGAAGGTGACGACTTACACGCCGAAGGCTTGTTCTTCGGGCTTGGGTCGCAACACCATGTATGCCAACGGCAATCACAACCTCTCTGTGGGTGATGTGGATGGCGATGGATGCGACGAAATCATCTGGGGTTCGGCAGCCCTCGACAACGACGGCAAGATGCTCTATTCCGTCGGTTTCGGTCATGGAGATGCCATCCACTTGGCAGACATGAACCCCGACCGTCCGGGCTTGGAACTGTTTGACATTCATGAGGAGAAGGGCGACTATGCGTGGGACTTGCACGATGCTGCCACGGGCGAGATTCTTTGGAAAGGCGGACAGAAAGGTGCCGACAATGGTCGTGGTGTGGCTGCCGACATCGCGTCGAACAGCCGTGGCTATGAATTTTGGTCGGCATACGGAGGCTTTGACCCAGAGAGTCGCAATCAGAATCCCTTCAACGCCATCACGGGCAAGTCGGTAGGGTCGAGAAGTGCCGCAATGAACTTCCGCATCTATTGGGACGGCGATGCCTACGACGAGTTGCTGGATGGCACGACCATTACGAAGTGGACCACCAGTTCGTCCACCGATTTGGGCATCTACGTGTCAAGTTCTTCTCAGAAGGCTTTCACGGCAATGGGCATGAGTCCTTCTTCGTGCAATTCGACCAAAGCCACGCCTTGTCTGCAAGCCGACCTCTTTGGTGACTGGCGCGAGGAAGTCATCTGGTGGAACAGCAAAGACCCTTCGCAGGTGTACATCGTCAGCACAACGGCGACAACGAAGTATCGTGTGCCGACCTTGATGCACGACCACCTCTACCGCATGGGCATCGCGTGGCAGAACTGTGCCTACAATCAGCCGCCACATTTGGGTTACTATTTGCCCGACTACATCGAGTCGTTCAAGGGTGTGGCAGAAGAAGAAACCGCCATTGGAACGGTGTTGGCAATGGAGAAAGAAGTGGTGTCACGCACCTATTACAACCTGAATGGGCAACGCATCGCATCTCCTGCCGATGCAGGCCGTTTCTACATCGTGAAGTTGCACTATGCGGATGGTTCAGTCGCCACCCAGAAGTGCATCGTCAAATAAGTCAAACCAGTTTACAGATAACTTGAGTCAAACGTCAGGGGCATCAAGTCCTTGACGCTTCTCAAGCAGTAGGTGCCCTCGGTTCCATAGAGCAGCACCTCAATGTTGTGCCCTGCCCGTTGCTCCGTTTCGAGCAGCACCTGTCGGCAGGCACCGCAGGGTGGGATGGGGCGTCGGCAGAACTGTCCGTTGGTGTCGCGTGCGGCAATGCAGATGCGACGCACCGCCACATCGGGATAGCGAGAATTGGCATAAAACACCGTGGTGCGTTCGGCGCACAAGCCCGACGGATAGGCGGCATTCTCCTGGTTGCTGCCACTCACGAGGGTGCCGTCATCCAACTCCACCGCAGCCCCCACCGAAAAGTGGGAGTAGGGCGAATAACTTCGATAGGTGGCTCGTTTGGCCTCGTTCAGCAGTTGGGTCTCTTGTACTGTCAATTCTGCCTCGTCCTTAATGCAGATAGGAATGCTGATTGTAGTCGTTTTCATGGTGATTTCCGATTTTTTGCCAAAGTTAGAATATAATTTCTGGAAAATCAAGCAGATTTATCATTTATTTTATTAACTTTGCAAAAATTTCTACAAATCGCTTTCTAATGAGATATCTGAGAAACATTTTGCTGATGTGCGGCATGACGCTGTGCTCATTGGCGTTTGGGCAGAAAAACACTGCCTACCAGCAATACATTGATAAATATAAGGATGCGGCCATCGAACAGATGCATCGCTACAAGATTCCTGCCAGCATCACGCTTTCGCAGGCTCTCCTTGAGAGTGGAGCGGGCAGCAGTTATCTTGCCACCCGTGCCAACAACCACTTTGGCATCAAGGTCGGCACAGGATGGAGTGGGGGATACATCACCCGCGACGATGACAAGAAAGGTGAGCACTTCCGCAAGTACAAGAATGTAGCCGAAAGTTACGAAGACCATTCTCAGTTTCTGCTGAAAGACCGTTACAAGCCGCTCTTCAATCTCGACCCGCTCGACTACAAGGCATGGGCACGAGGCTTGAAGGCATGTGGATATGCCACATCACCCACATACGCCAACCGTCTCATCACCATCATCGAGACCTACGAACTGAACGAATACGACGAAGACCGTCTTGGGATGCGTCGTCACAAGAAGCACAAGGAGGTGGTCGAAGCCGCTCCTGTCCGTCATGCCGTCACCACCGTCAATGGCAAACGCTGCATCGTCGCACGCATTGGCGACACATGGGATGCCCTCGCCAAAGAGACCAAGATTTCCAAGAAGAAACTCCTCTCTTTCAACGAAGTGGACGAAGACTTCACCCCACCTGCCGGCATGAACATCTTCCTCGAGAAGAAAGCCACCAAAGCCGATGCCCAGTACAAAGACTATTGGCACAAAGTGACCTCCGGCGAATCCATGTACACCATCAGCCAGTTCTACGGCATCCGCCTCAAGAACCTCTACAAGATGAACTTCAAGGACGACACCTACATCCCCGTCACCGGCGATCTCCTCAAAGTAAGATAACCATTCCCTCATTCCCCCTACGTCGTTACCTCGTCTCGTATCAATTCATGCACGGGTAACGAATCAATACAATACCTCGACACAAATTAACTCGTGTCGAGGTATCTTCATTTCAGGGCATGAAATGTCTTCAAATCATCCTCCTAAATCTTTTCGTGATACTTTTTTTCTATTTTTTTCTGTTCCCTCTCAAATTGTTCCAAGAAATGAATTTCAACAGGTGTCAGTTCATTCTTGGTTCGTTCCTTGAACTTGTCATATTCTGCATCAGCCTTCTCTTTTGCCAATTTTGCAGAGATTGAACCTGCATTTGTCAAAATTTCCCTGTCCGAGAGTTTCAAGAAGTCATCAAGTTTGGCTATCCAGTCTTTCATATACATGGGTTTGTGCTCCTTCGCTCTTAATTCTGCATAGTCAACATAGAGGTTCACGATGCGGTTGAGTGTATCAATCTCATCCTCGTTCAAATAGTTCTTAGCAAACTCCGCATCGCTTCTCTTTGGCATCATGCCCGTCCATGTGGTCAATCCCATAAAATCTTTTTTCGCATCAGCACGATCGTAAATCACCTCAGCAGCCGTGTGTCCATGCGTAGCATAATGCATCTTGTTTTGTACTGTCGCAAAAAACTCTCGAGTCATCTCTGTGCGTGGGTCATAATCGATACTCAAAGCATAAATCTCCAAAACTTTTCGATAGAAGATTTTTTCAGAAGAACGAATGTCTCTAATGCGAGCCAAAAGTTCATCGAAATAATTCCCACCGCCCGCATTTTTCAGCAGTTCATCGTTCAAGGCAAACCCCTTTATCATGTACTCTTTTAGCACTCGTGTTGCCCATTGCCGGAACTGCACACCACGATAGGAATTGACACGATAGCCAACACTGATAATCATGTCAAGGTTGTAAAACAAAATCCTTCTTTCAACCCTTCTGTCCCCTTCATTCTGAACTGTTGCAAAAAATGCAACAGTTGATGTTGCCTCCAATTCTCCGCATTCCAGAATATTTTTCACATGCCGTGAAATGGTCGATTTATTGCGTTGAAACAACGTCGCCATCTGGTCGAGCGTCAACCAAACTGTCTCGTCCTCCAACTTCACCTCAATCTTCGACTCCCCATCAGGAGTCTGATAGAGCAATATTTGTCCTCTATTATCTTCCATATTATATATTTTGCCTTCAAAGATATAAAAATAATTGCAGATGATTGCAAAAGAGGAATGGTAATTTACAAAAATTGTGATTTTTCTGAGGTATTTTCATTTCAAGCCCTGAAATGTCTTCAAAATTTTCCCTAAAAGCACTTTCTTCCCCCCTCTGAAAACGCCTCCACAGAAGACACGAGCCAGAGAGCGGAGTGATGACGAGCGTGAGGACAAGGTGATGACGAGCCTCGGAGCAAAGTGATGACGGGCAAGAGGCAAAGGAAGACACGGGTAAGAGGCGGAGCAAGATACGGGCATGAGAACTCGGAAGACACGGAACACACTCTTCCGAGATGACGGGCAAGAGGGCGAGGAAGACATTGGCATCGTCCTCCACAAGACACGGGCAAGTGACTTCGGTGAACATTAAGGGTCATATCAATATAATATTTGCTAATGTGCTTGGTCGGCATTGTCCTGTGTCTCAGAACGACGTTCGTAAAGCATCCCATTTTGATATTCATTAGCATTTCAGGGAACATTCGTTTGTACTTTTTTCATCTTAAGTGTATTTGATGAGGTTTTTTGTACAAATCAATCATCATTTATATAATTTTTATTGTTCAGAGGTCGGAAATCGGGGAATTTTATGTAATTTTGTAGTCACAATTTAATAAAATGAGAGCCTACAATATGAGAAATTACAACTTGGGATTTATATCCGACGAGAACATTTACAACCACGTTCGTGAGACTGTAAATCGTTATAGCGCAAGCATCGACTTGAAGGAATTCAACAAGAATATTATTGACCCCATCAAGTTGACTTTTGATGCGAAAGTCTATGGTCGCACAATGGAGGAAGTCGTAGCCTCTGAGTGTATGCGACAGATGGATAAGTCGAACAACAACCACATCGGCTACTTCCACCAGAATCTTTTCCGCTATGCTGGCAACGGATGGTCTGTGCCAACAGAAGGCTTTGATGTGGTGAACGAGGAACAGCATATTTTCGTCGAGATGAAGAACAAGCACAACACGATGAATTCGGCGGCATCACAGAAAACCTATATGAAGATGCAAAACAAGATTGTACGTGACAGTCGTGCCACTTGTATGCTGGTTGAGGCAATAGCCACAAAATCGCAAAACAAAACATGGATTGTGACCGTTGACAAAGAGCAATTCAACAATGAGCACATTCGCCGTGTGTCAATGGACAAATTCTATGAAATAGTTTTTGGTGATGCTCAGGCTTTTGCCAGATTATGTCGCACTCTGCCTGATATTCTTGACGATGTGATTGTCGAAATGAGCCGTGAAGAAAATCAAAACACGGTATTTGCTGAACTCGCAGCAATTTCGCCCAACATCATGAAGAGTCTCTACTTACTTGCTTTCAGAACCTACGACGGATTTGATAATTTTTAATTCATGCAGACTTTTTTATCAGTCAATAATCTGGCAGACTTGACAGGCACGTCACTCGCCACAGCACAGAAGTGGGGCGAGAGCGGTGTCTATCCTTATCACAAAAACGATAAGGGTAAGGATGGTTTCTACATGGAAGAATTGACAGATGTGGAACCTGTCAAGATGATGCTTGAAACTCACTGGGAGGAGGAGTTTCATGTTGCTCCTTTACGTGATTACACATCGGTAGAATTATTCGCTGGGGCAGGCGGCTTGGCTCTTGGCATGCACATGGCAGGTTTTCGGCACGTTCTTCTGAATGAGATGGATACGATGGCTTGTCAAACACTGCGCAGGAATCATCCCGAATGGAATGTGCTTGAGGACGACATTCACAATGTTGACTTCACCCCGCTCCGTGGTCGTGTTGATTTCTTGTCGGGTGGTTTCCCTTGCCAAGCCTTTTCGTATGCAGGAAAGAAAGGCGGTTTGAATGATACTCGCGGCACATTGTTTTTTGAACTTGCCCGTGCCGTGAAGGAAATACAGCCCAAAGTCTTCATGGGTGAGAACGTGAAGGGACTACTTTCACACGATAACGGACGTACATTGCAAGTTATCCGCAACGCAATTGCAGAACTTGGCTATACGTTGGTAGAACCACAAGTCCTAAAAGCCATTATGTACCAAGTTCCCCAAAAGCGTGAACGTCTAATTCTCATTGCCATCCGCAATGACATAGCAGAGCATGTGCAATTCAAGTGGCCCGACCCCTACAAACGGGTTATGACATTACGTGACGCTTTCTATAGCGGTGATTTATTTGAGAATGATGTTCCCGAATCTGAAGGTCAAGCCTACCCCGCAAAAAAAGCACGTGTAATGGCAATGGTGCCAGAAGGAGGCGACTGGCGCGATTTGCCTGTTGAGGAACAAAAGGAATATATGGGTGGCAGTTTCTATCTCGGAGGCGGTAAGACGGGGATGGCTCGTCGCTTGTCAATGGACGAGCCGAGCCTGACGCTTACTTGTGCTCCAGCGCAGAAACAGACGGAGCGTTGCCATCCTACAGAAACCCGCCCACTGACTGTTCGTGAATACGCCCGCATACAAACATTCCCTGACTACTGGCAGTTTGAAGGAAATCTTGCTGACCAATACAAGCAAATTGGTAATGCTGTGCCTGTAAATTTGGCTTTTGCAATTGGACGCTCACTTATTCGTCTGTTCAACGACATCGATGCACAAATGCCAGAGGAAAGCCAATTTGAAGAGGCCGATAGGATTGTACACAGAATGTTGCCACCAGAATTGTTTGCAGTTGACATGTTCGACGTACAAAGAGAATATCCTAAAGAGATTATCAGCAATCCCTTTACTAAAAAGCGACGTATCAACATCAGCAAACTGGATGATTCGAAAAACGTGCTTGTTTGCTTTGTGCCAGACAAGTATATTGTTCCTTACACGAACCGAAAGGCTAAAGCATATTTTACGGGTAAGAAGTTCCCGTCAACGGTGGCACTGAATAAGCTTTATTATTTCATGCCCTACACAAAAGGAAAAGGCATTCGTGACCTATATCAGATAAAGATTGCCCGTGTAGCCCCGAAACATGAATTTGTGGCAGATGCTGACGAAAATGATTTGCGGCTTGTATTCGACATAGAATTTGTCACCCAATTATATGATGACTACAAGCCCATCCGATTGAATATCTGGCGAACATTCACAGATACGAAACTTCGGAGTGTTATTGATTTGTAAATATTTTCGTTTTGTTTGTTGCCACATATAAAGTCAGCAAGCAAACTTCTTTTGTGAGAACAGGTCAACCAATGAGGCTCGTGTATGTTGACTAACGTCGCGAATATAAACGAACCACTTTGGCGGGTCAAGACCAAAGGGCGTGGCGGGTGTAGATGCGAATATTGATTCACGGCTACAAGGATTTATCTTTTGTAGCCATGTTTGATATTCACTTGAAAATCTATTGCTTTGTACTTATAGAACTCGGCAAAAAGCACGAAACAATCTCTGTTTTCGCAGAATTTTGAATAACAGGGAAAGGTTCAATCCTTGCCAAAGTATAGAAAAAAATAATCGAAATGCCATCATTTTTCACTTGATTTTCTTGCGTATTTACGCATTCTTTTCGGAAATTCTGTTTGCCGTCTCACATTCTGCAGCGATGTTAGCAGAAATTTGAGGTCTGATTGAGTAATAAAAAACGCTCCGACAGGTTGATATGTCGGAGCGTTTTTTGTTGAAAATGTATGTGAGTGTTAAGCCACCTTGTTCAGTTTCTTGATGATGGAGAAGATGAAGAGGGCGGCGAGGAGACAGATGCCAGCGAGGACTCCCCACACGATGGTGAGGTCTTTACCCCAGAGGTAACCCGGAATCTGCACAAGGAAGTTGCCGAGAGCAGTGGAGACGAACCAGCCACCCATCATCATACCTTTATACTTGGGAGGAGCCACCTTGGTGACGAACGAGATACCGATCGGAGAGAGCAGCAGTTCGGCAAAGGTGAGCACAAGGTAGGTGGAGACAAGCAGGTTGGGGGTCACATCAGCCATGTGGAGGTTGGTGCCTGCTGCATCGTAGGCTGGCAGCGGAAGACCGATACAAGCGAGGGTCATCATGATGTAGGCTGCTGCTGCAACGAGCATTCCAAGACCAATCTTGACGGGTGCTTTGGGTTCCTTGCCTATCTTTGCAAGCCATCCGAACAGAGCGATGCTGACAGGCGTGAGAGCCACCACGAAGGCTGGGTTGAACTGCTGGAAGATGGGAGCATCGACAGCCACCACAGCGTCGGCATTCTGATAGTAGGTGTAGCCAAGGATGGCGGCTGGGATGAAGACGAGTGCGGCTCCGATACCTTTGCCTTTGGCAGTCTTGCTCTGGAAGAGGGAGAAGAGACCATAGATGATGAGGATGCACCATACGAGGTTCATCACATCGAACTC
This sequence comes from Bacteroidaceae bacterium, assembly GCA_017483605.1. Taxonomy (GTDB): domain Bacteria; phylum Bacteroidota; class Bacteroidia; order Bacteroidales; family Bacteroidaceae; genus Minthosoma. The sequence continues at coordinate 16,698 of JAFUWG010000042.1, forward strand.
CATAGCCGTTATGCCTGTAGCAGACGTGGCTGTATAGTCGCGTGCGAAGAAAGTGAGTGTGAGACCGTTCTGATGGAATGCCATCCAGAAGAAGAGCACCACGGCAAACACGAGACAGAGGCAGATGATACGTTCTGTGGTCTCGCTCTTCGAGAGTTGTTCCACATCCTCGTTGGTTGCTGCTTTTGTGTCTTTCTTTCCAGTCGTGATGACTTGGGCAAAAGTGCGTTTGCCAAGGTAATAGATAGCAATACTTGCAATGAGCGATGCACAGGCAACGGCGAAAGCAAAGTGGTAAGAGTCTGCTTCGCTCATGCCGAGACTGCTTTGTGCCCATGCCATCATCTTCACAGCAGCCGTCGGTGCGAAAAGGGCACCTACATTGATTGCCATGTAGAAGAGTTGGAAACCCGAATCACGCTTGGTGGCAAACTGAGGGTCGTTGTAAAGGTCACCGACCATCACCTGCAAGTTTCCCTTGAAGAGTCCTGTGCCGAGGCTGACGAGCAGAAGCGCTCCAGCCATAGCAATGATGGCGAGAGAGTCCTTACCCAATGGAAGGGAGAGGAGCACATAACCGATGAACATGATAAAGATGCCGATGGTGACCATCTTGCTGTAGCCGAACTTGTCGGCAAGCATTCCACCGAACAGGGGGAGGAAGTAAACCAGCATGAGGAAACTGGAGAAGATGGTACTGGTGAGTTTCTCGTCGAAACCGAAATTGGCTTGGAGAAACAGAGTGAACACGGCAAGCATGGTGTAGTAGCCGAATCGCTCGCCAGTGTTGGCTAATGCTAAGGTCCACAGACCTTTTGGTTGTCCTTCAAACATAAATGATATGGTTTAAAATGAATAAATACATACTTATAATTGATGGTAAGTATTCAGCGAATGAAATTCAACTTGCTTTTCTGAAACTAATTTGAATAATTAAAATAATTTTATCCATAAATTTTAATAATTATAGAAATTTGTGTCCAAAATTATTTTAATTATGACAATTTGTTTCCCCTGAATCCATCGCCGAGGGCGATTCGCTGAATCGTTACAATTTATGATTACTGAATGTTCGATTTCTGCAGACCGTAGCCTTTCTTCTTGTCCTCAGCCAGGAGGAGGAAGGAAATGATGATGGCGATGGCACCGAAGATGGCGAAGAGGGTCATCGACATGGTGTAGTCGATGTTACCATCCGCTCCGATGTTGGCTTGGTTCACCTTACCGATGAGGATGGGCACCATACCAAGACCAATGTTCTGGATGTAGAAGATGAGTGCATACGCCGTACCAAGCAGTTGCATAGGGATGATTTTCGGAACGGAGGGCCACATGGCGGATGGAACAAGTCCGAAAGCGATACCCAGAATGACCATCACCACAATGGCTACCACCCACGAGTTGATGGGCAATGCAAAGACGATGTGGACGAGGGTGAGCAGGATGCTGCCGATAATCATGAGGGTGGCACCTTTACCGTGCTTGTCATAGACGGAACCGAAAAGTGGTGTGAGGAATATCGTGCCGAAGGGTAGCATGGCTGGAATGAGACCCGCCAGTTCTGGATCGACACCGTATTTGGTCACCATCAACTGGGTGGCAAATTTGAGGAAGGGGAACACACCTGCATAGAACATGAGGCAGAGCAGGGTGATGTACCAGAATCCCTTGTTGGTGAAGAGCAGTTTCAGGTCGGCAAACTTGAAACCTTCTTCGGGTTCTGTCTCCACAGCAGCAGCGGCAGCATCTTCTTTCTTGTCCATCACGCTATAGACGATGAATGAAATCATACCGATGCAGAGCATGGCAGCACCGAGTCCGACACTGGCACTTGCACCACCCATCTGCTGAGCAAAGGGAAGAGAAAAGGCAAGTGCACCAGCGGTTCCAATACGTGCAAGAGCCACCTGAAGACCCATCGCAAGTGCGAGTTCATGACCTGTGAACCACTTGACAATCACCTTACTGACGGTGATACCGGCAATTTCGCAACCTACACCGTAGATGGCGAAACCGAGGCAAGCAACAATCACCTGCATGGGATAGCCAAAAAACTCTCCCTCAAACTCATGACCCACACCATACCACTTGATCAGCGCACCGCCAAACATCAGCACGGTGCTCATGATGCCTGTGAAGCGGATGCCGAACTTGTCGAGGATGATACCGCCGAAGAAGAGCAGCAACAGGAACACGTTGAAGAAACTGTAAGAGCCGGAGAAGAAACCGTAGTCGTCAGCACTCCAACCCAGTCCACCGTCCTCCTTGGCTGCAGTGAGCAGAGGTTCGAGAGGTGACATCACATCGGTGAAGAAATAGGCAAACATCATCGTCACCGAAACGATGATGAGCGTGGTCCAGCGCATGGCGGCTGAATCGCTGAGTTTTTTCTGAATCGCTTGTGTCATATAGTTTTTTTATTGAATGTGCATCATTTTGTGCTACAAAGGTACATAAAGTTCACAAAACTCGCAACTTTTCATCGGGTTTTAAGTCCGAAGGACACACGAAACTTGTAAAAAAATCGATTTTTCCTATTTGTAGCCATCTACCAGTTCATGCTTCTCACGGCTCGTATATAGTTGGAGATGAGTTGGCAGAGTCGTTTCATATATAGGAAAAATCGTATCGACAGTACAATGGTACAAAAAAAGAAGAAGTATCAAAATGCTCCATCAATGCATCAAAAGTGGTCTGAGTCACACCGCTCGGGTGGTGTGACTCAGACCGCCGAGGTGGTGTGACTCAGACCACTTTTATGGCATCGAGGGAACCTTTTTGACACACCCTCCATGCCCATAGTGCCTGTACACTCATGGTGGCATTGGGACGATTGCCAATATTGCTAAAATCTTCTTTATTACTTACGATGTTGTTTTGGATGTAGTTTAATGTCGAACTTGAAGCCTGTGCGGAGTTCCTTGAGTGTCGATTTCGACAGATAGGCGCGGGCCTGCCGCTTGCCTTCGGGGAAGAGGAACTGCAGGCGCTTTCCGCCGAGCGTCTTTTTTCACCACCGTGCAGGTGACTGTCACGGGGGCACCGAGGCGGAAGCCGTTGGTGGCGGCGCGGCCCGCGAACTCGACCGTCGTGTCCACGTCCTTGTCATAGAGGTCGAGGATGGAGGCGATGGTGGCCAGGGCCTCGTCGGTGGTGCTGCCGAGGCGGATGGTCACCTCGTGGATGTTCTGCACCTGCATACCGAGGATTTCGTCAGCACCGAGGAAGTCGGTTGTACGTCCCAGGCTGAGGTAGTAGCCGAAGGTCTCGACCGAATCCGTGTCCTGATACGTGAAGATGCTGTAGTCGCCGTGGTCGGTCTCGGCCTCGGCCACTTCCACCCGCATCCCGGCGGGCTGGTTTTTCTGTGCCAGTGCGCTCATGGCAGTCATCATGGCGACTGCGGCCATTACGAAAAATTTCCTTATCATCCTTATCTTATACGTTTTTATATTATATTGTTTCATCCTTCTGAGACAGACAACCGCCGAGGCTCCCCAGGGAGTCTCGGCGGCGGATATGTTTCTTTCTTAAAGAACTGTTTAGTCAAAGAGGAATGCGATTGTTTCGTCGAACTCCTCGAAGACCAGTTGTAGTCGCGGGTTGTCTTTCCGAAGGATGATGGCCATGAAGTTCATCTGGCCGTCCATCTTTCCCTCTGCAGTTTTTATCACGTATTGGTCGCTATGTTCGTAGGTGTTGAACCATCGCACAAAGAGTCTGTTGCGCGAGGCTTGCTTGCTGTCCTTAGTCTCTGTGACGTAGAGCATCACGTCGTTGTTCTGCCTGAAGAATTCCTCGACGATGGCCATCAGCGTCTGCCTGAACTTCGGGTCGCCGGGTGAAGGCTGGTGCCAGACATTGATAATGTCCAGCGCGTAAGCTCCACTGGCAATGAATATATCGTTAGCCTTGATGACGATTTCGTATTCTACTCCGAAGTCTGTGTAGAACCAGTACACGCATGGTTTGTCCACCCGCAGCGTCACGACGTAAGGTGATATGCTGTTAATCCGTCCAAGATCTAAAGCATTCATGTTGTCTTTGATGCAAATAATCTAAGCAAATACGGCCTTACTTTCCGAGCGATATTTTTCACTTCTCATCTGTGCAGCCTTTTGTTCTTCTTCTCTCTCACGCATAAAAGCCCTGAAGGCTGCACGGACTTCCTCGCGTGTTCTTTTCTTCGTTGTCTCCATAATCTTTCCTTTCTTTAAAGGTTTGTCGCTGCAAAGATACAACAAATTCCCGAATCGCGGTGCAATTCGTGAATAATTTGTGGATTATTCGTGGAAATTCGTGTTTAAGTTCACAAAATCCCCATTATATCCGTCTGTCTCAGTATGTCAAAGAACGATATTCATGTCGTTTGCTGTTTAGGGTTTAAACGGTGGTTCGGGGTGCTTGCGGAGATTCCGCGAGACCGCCGGAGCGGTTTTTCGCGCTTGCGGAGGTTCCGCAGGTCTGCCGGAGCAGTTTTTCCGTCTTGCGGAGTTTCCGCAGCGTTGCCGGAGCGATTTTTCTCGCTTGCGGAGTTTCCGCGAGGCTGCCGGAGCGTTTTGGCGGCCTCGCGGGGGTTCCGCAGGCGTCACGGGGCGTGACGGTGCTTAGTCGTCGTAGTTGAAGATGAGTTCCGAGAGGCCGAGCACGGGGTCGCCCTGATTGGCGAACACCTCGAAGCGGAAGTACTGCATGTCCTTAGGCCGCTGTTGGTTGAAGCCGAAGGTGCCGCTGCCGTGTACGGTGGGCAGGGGGGCGTAGGGGTACTCGTTGTCGAGCATCACCCAGCCGTCATTGCTTTTCTTCTTGCCGTAGAGGGCGCAGTGGCTCGGGTTGCGCGGACCGATGGCGCCATAGACGGCGTTCCAGAGCGTCCAGCTCTTCGGAGAGACGGGATAGCGCGTGTAGAACTCGCAATACCAGACCTTGGCGCCTGTGGCTACCGATTTGCTCTCATTAAAGGTGTCCCAGTCGTAGATTGAGCCATCATCTTTGCACTCGACTCTGCTGATCCATTCGGAGTTGGTGTTGCCGTCGATGAGGTTTGGCCACCCACCGGCGGGGCTGTCCCATTCGTAGCCTGTGGCAATGCCCATGAACTCGGTGCCGAATCCCAGACGCTGGCCCTTGTTGGGGATGAAGGTGCGGCGGGTCCAGTTGCGGATGTCGTTGATGTGCTTGGCCTGCTGGCTGTAGATGGCAGCGTCGTACTCGGCGGGTCTGCGGCTCTCCAGGTCGCTCTTGGTGGGCAGGTTGTTGATGTTTATCTCCTTGTACTCGGGCAGGTAGTTGCGCGAGTAGATGATGGGCTTGCCGTTGTGCATCACGGTGACGGTGACGGTAATCTCGTAGGCGGGCATGCAGTCGCTGCCGGCGTTGCCGTGAATGGACTGAGGCTCGATGAGGTAGTCGCTGTCGCCGCGTCCGAAGAGTCCGAACTGGCGGCCCTTGTAGGTATCCACGGCGAACTTCACGCCGGTGCTGAGGCCCATCTTGTCGTTGGCTCCGCTGAGGCCGTCGAAGGGAGCCTCGCCGAAGGCACGGTTAGGATATTCCACATTGCCGTTGATGCTGAACTCGCTGCCCCTCAGTTTCTGGGCCTGGCGATAGGATTCGTGGCTGCCGTGGGCCATGCCCTTGCGCACGCCGCAGACGGCCGACACCTTGGCCGAGGCGATTTCCTCGGGGGTGAACAGGTTGGGATTGAGTTTAATCTTGATGCTGCTGGGGTCGAAGTAGGCTACGTGGCCGCGGAACGGCTCGTTGCTCTCGCTGTACTGGTTGCCTTCATGCGTGTGTCTTTTGGTGACCGACTGTCCGCCGAAGGGACTCTTCTTGTCGGTGTAATAGACAAAGCCGATACCGCCATCTGATGAATTGGGGCCATCTTGCCACCACTTATAGTAGTATCTCCAGTCCACGTAGGCGTTGGTGAAATAGACCACTGGCGGGGTTTCGAGGTTCCACACGCCCTCGCCGAAGGTGGGGATGTTGTCGTAGAGGAAGTTGTCGCGCTTGAGCACCATGCCGGCGAATCCGCTGATGCCGCGCTCGGTGCTGAGCATGCCCTTGGTGTCCATCTTGCCCTTCATGGTCATGTTGATGGTGCCTTTCATGCCGGTCAGTTGCTTGGGGTCAACCTCTTTCTCCTCCTCCATGAGTCCGGCCATGATGGCACCCTTCTTGCCGAGGGCCACGAGTCCCTTGAGGCTGCCGCCCACATCGTCCTTCATGGCAGCGTCGTAGATGTCCTTCAGGCCCATGCCGATGTCCTTCACCTTGCCGACGATTTCGCCGATGCCGCCCGACTTGCCGTTCTCAGAGTTGGCGTAGGTGGCTTCGAGGTCGATGTTGCCGTCGATGGTTCCCTCGAAGAGCGACGAGAGTTGTGCCTGCATGTTCTCCTTGGCGAAGAGGTTCATCAGCAGGGCGTTGTCACGGTCGCCGATGGTGCTGATGGTGGCCTCGCTGCCGCGATAGAGCGAGAGGTCGAGGTCGTAGGCCCACCATCCGGCCTGCAGCGGCAGGCTGGCGCCGTTGAAGTTGTTGGCCACCCAGGGCGTGACGAGCTGTCCCATGAAGTCGGGCTGGTTGAGCGCGGCCTTCGAGGCGGCGTTGGTGATGTTGCGGTCGAGCGGCACGCCGTAGCGGAAGACGGAGCGCGAGGCCAGCAGGTCGTTCATCTGCAGTCCCCACCAGTGGGTCGAGCCGTTGGAGGTGATGCCCTCGTGAACATAGAAGAAGAAGCGGAGCACGCCGGTGTACTTGTTGTAGAAGGCGAGGAAGTTGCCGTTCTTGGTGGAGTTCTCACCAATCTGCATCATGGCGAGCCGCCAGGGGTTGCCCTCCTTCACGCCGTCGTTCCACACTTCCTTCCAGATGCTCTCGGGCAGGTTGGGGCTCTCGTTGGCACCGCGTGACCAAGGCAGTTTGTGGTGCTCGAATCCGAACACCTGGTTGCCGGTCTCGGCGTCGTAGATGTCCTGGTCGCCGCCGTTCTGCACGTAGATGAAGATGTCCTCGTGGTCCTGCCAGTTGTCGACGGTCAGGGCGGGGACCCGCGTGCGCTGTGCGCCGAAGAGCATGTCGCTGGTGTTGATGTTCCAGTCGGCGGCACCATATCCGAGGATTGGCATCCAATATTCCAACTGGGCGGCCTCGTCGTCGCTGACGCGGTGGAGCGTGAACTGCGTCTCGCCGTCGTCGGCAATCAGGCTGCCGTTGTCGTAGCGGAAGCGGAACTCCTCGTTGCCCTCGAAGCCGTCGATGTCGGTCACGTTGAGAACCTTGATGCTGCCGTCGGACTGGATGGCGTAGTTGAAGTCCATGTACATCTGGAGGTAGTCGCCCTCTTTGCCAACGGGCTCGTTGTTCTGGTCAACGATGAAGAAGATGAACGAGCCTTTGCCGCTCTTCTGTAAGTTCACATAGACCACCTCGCGATGATAGTCGAAGATGCTGGGGTCGATGCCCTCAACGTCGTCGAAGTCCTCGGCCTCGAAGTAGGGTTCGTCGTCCTCGCCCCAGAAGTCGTTGATCAGAATCCACTCGCCCTGAATCTGCTCGACCAGTTGGGGATTCACAACGGGATTGTCGTCTTTGTCGCTGCAAGCCGCCAAGCCCACAGCCACAAGCACTGCGCACATCAGTGCGCGGAGGCCCGACATGCTCACAAATGAAAATCTCTTTTCGTTCATGCAGTTTACTTTTTAATGGGTTAATACTAAAAATATGTGGTTTCTCTTTGCGCACGGTCAGAACAGGGCGGCGCGGTTGATGCCCTGGGCCACGGCCTTGTCGATGAGCGACTGGTTGCGGCGCACCTCGTGGATGATGACGTCGTTCTTCTGCCTGAGGTCCTCGTCCTTGCGGTGATTCTGCCAGAGCAGAACGACGACCAGTGCCGTCAGCACCGCTACGATGCCGACCAGCATGAGGATGATTGTGGATGTTTGCATAGTCTTGTCTGA
>JAFUWG010000043.1 GCA_017483605.1 Bacteroidaceae bacterium
CCATGTCATGGATGATTTTTGCTTGTCTTGATTTGCAGCACTAAGGTAAGTGAAAAATCTGACATGGCAAAATCCTGGGCAACTTTTTGTTGCTCAGGAACTTATAAAAATAGTTAAACTAAAGTGCTGCGGAATTAAGGCAATCCATGTTTTCAGCCAAACAATTGGCCTTCACAACATCAATCATCGCAGAAATTTTGTCACACTCTGCCAGCATCTCCTCTGTAGAAAGAGATTTGTCTGCCTTAATCTTCTCCATGCCAGCAGGATCAATCAGATAATCATAAAGTTCATCTGCTTCCTCTCCTTCATAACCTGCCCCCTGCAATGCTTCTGCTTCTGCAATAAGAGATTCATATTTAGCATATGCATCTGCATTCTCTTTCATCTTTGCAATAGCAGCATTCAATACGTCATTGAAAGCAAGCACATCCTCTGCCGTTGTATAAACAGAGACATCGGTAGCAAGTACCTTATTGTATTCAGCAAGAGCATCTTTCTGCACAAAGTCCTCGTCTGTGTACTTCGGAGCATTCTCAATATTTGTCTTCACCCAGAAGTTATAAGAGGCTGCCGTATTGCCCAGATAAATCAATTTGACATCATCGATACCAATCCAGTTCTGTACGGCATTTGGCATATTAAGACCAACTTCAAGTTCACCATTCTCTACGCGAGTGAATACTGAATAAGGAGCCATGTTGTTAGAAGTAACCTCTACAGAGTCTGTTCCAGCATAAACATAACTTGCTTCACCACCATTTGATGCAACAGACATAGAGAATTGGTAAACACCATTTGGCAAACCAGTCAAAGCCACATACAACTTACCTGTAAATGGATTGGCATCCCAAATCTCAAGGAAATAAGTATCATCATTGAACTTACCCGGTGTGCCATTGGTCTGGAAATTCTGACCTCCTGTCGTTTCTTTCCACACACCAGGGCCAGGATTGCTATCAAAATCACCATCAGGGATATATGCATCTGTCAAATCCTGTGGGTTATCTGGAGTTGCTGCACTTTCTTTATAATCATTGATTTTTTTCTGGGCAGCCTCTGTTGCAGCCTGAAGTTCCTCTACTGTAGCAGAAGTGTTGCTATAAATACTCTTAGAATCAGAAACGTCAAGACCAAATCCCTCTGCTTCATCCAATGTCTTCTTCAGAGCAAGAACTGCATTCAGGATTTCTGTAGCAGCATCAAAATCTTCTACAGCAGAAGACGTATTATTATATACGGCATCTAACTTAGAATAATCATAGGAAGGATTTGTAGTCTTTGCTGCATCCAAAGCGGCCTTATAAGCAGCAGCAGCGAAATAGGCTTCGACTTTGGGCTGGAAGGTCTCATATTCTTCTTCTGTAATAAAGACCCACTCATCATAAAATGCTCCCTCAAACGAGTTTGCCACAATTTCCTCATCGTTTTCAACATAAGTGTATGTGGCTGTTGGAACGTAAATATAAAGGCGAGTGTTTCCCTTCTCTCCATTATAAATTTCGGCAACACCAAGAGTTCCTGTATCATACTCTGTATTCTTTAACTTGTAAGTCCCATTTGGCTGCTTTTCAACAATCCAGCCATCTGTACCAGGATAGTTATCGTTAGCAGTTGCATTACTTGCATCAACCCACAAGTTGTCATACGAGTTACAAGAAACGTAAAGCCAAGCGTTCTTGTCTGCATAAACAGAAGGGTAAATACCAAGATTCCAAGTGTCAGTCAGTTTGTTCATACGTACAGGGTCACCTTTGTCAGCAACCGATGCACGAGTATTCCAATCATTATGACCTGCCAAGAAGGCACCAGCACCCTTGTTGTAAAGATACTGCGTCGTCGCACCGTCATCAGCCATGTCCACCGTCGCGGATGGTACAGGAGCAGTCCACTGTGCGAAACCTACCACGCTACACAACATGGTAGCCAAAAGAAGTAAAGATTTCTTCATAAAAGATTAGTAATTAAAAGTTAGTATTGGTAATAAAATTTGTTAGATAATTATTGTCTTTCAATCCTATCAAGACCGCATCAACATGCACGCTATCATGCCTCTCGCACACGTACATATATATTAAATACATCAGCACGTCAAAAAATCAATCACAAAGGTACAGAAATAGTATTCATTTCCACCCCCCCCGAACGTTAAATCTTATTAAATTGCCTAATAAAGTCTTGACACAACTCAAAAAAGGGTCAAAATGCCACATTTGCCAAGTCCCACAACCCTCAATCTGCCCAATCAAAAAAATCCACCCAATCGCCCCTACAATGAACAACAACAGCACAAAACCCCGAAGGGGTGAAAGACCACAGGCAGGAGGTGGAGCGGCAGCGAAACCCCTGCTATGAACAACAACAGCACAAAGCCCCGAAGGGGTGAAAGACCACAGGCAGGAGGTGGAGCAGCAGCGAAACCCCTGCAATGAACAACAACAGCACAAAACCCCGAAGGGGCGAAAGACTACAGGCAGGAGGTGGAGCGGCAGCGAAACCCCTGCGATGAACAACAACAGCGCAAAGCCCTGAAGGGGTGAAAGACCACAGGCAGGAGGTGGAGCGGCAGCGAAACCCCTGTTGAAGAGTATCATATTCATCCAAGCCCTGAAGGGGCGACGGAGTTCCCCACCAGAAGGCACACACACCTGTCCGTCACCCCTTTGGGGTTCCCGTGGGGGGGGCCACTCAACAGGGGTTCCGTCCTTTCAGGACTCCACACCCTGCCTGTGGTCTTTCGTCCCTTCGGGACTTTGGCGGCACGACTGCGGATAATCATATAAAATTCATGATAATTCGTGGCTTATTCATGGTAATTCGTGTTCTATTTTAACATAAATTGCCGTGCATTAACCATAAATTATTCACAAATTTTTAATGACCTTTCGAGTTAAAAGCCTCCACAAGGCCCTACCCTACACCCCTTTTCCATTTAGCATTGCAACAAAAGACCTATTAGCCTTTATACAAAAAGTTATTTACCTTTGATACAAAATTCTATTTAGCATTGTTACATGTTTTTGTCCCAATGCCAAATTGAATTTTGTTCCAACGCTAAATTAATTTGTGTTCCAATGCTAAATTAAATGGTGTCCCAACGCTAAATTGTTCATAGGATACGGGCAACAGAAGAATGAGGACAAAAGAGCGTGTCAAATCAGGAGGTTCGCACCCTAAAAAAGCACAGAAAAGAGTCACGTTGCAACACGAATTCCGATTTAATGACCGAAAAAGCAGAAAAAGGTCTCGTTTTCCCCCTCTTTCGTCCCCTTCCACCCCAAAAACAAAGTTTTTACCCCATTTTTTTTGCAGGTAACAAGAAAAGTAGTAACTTTGGCGGCGAAAATAAATGGAAAAAGCATGATGGAAACGTTGACGGCAAGAAATTTCAGAAACAGAATGGCAGCGTCGCTTGACAGGGTTGATGCAGGAGAGCAAATCGTCTTCCGCCGCAGAAATCGTCTGTATGCCGTTGTACAGGTGGCTGATGACACCCCTGTCCTCACCCCACAACTATTAAGCCAAATAGAGAAAGGCCGAAAGGAGCACAAGGAGGGCAAAACACTACGTTTCAACAGTGCGGCAGAAGCACAAAGATGGATGGATCATATACGACATTTATGATGACTGTGTAACAGTGCTTTTCCTTGCTGCCGGAGGGCATTACAACGATAAATAGACCGAATTTGTTCTCTTCCATTGCCACTGCATGGCTTGCGAATAGATTGCTGATTTATTAAAAACATAAAAACGGGAAAATTATGGTATTCACTGTTACACCTATCATGTTTCTGTTTGCGCTCATAGCACTCATAGCCTCCATTCTTGTTGCTTGGACTTACGCCAAACCAGGCAAGAAGTGGCTGGCAAACCTATAGACTAAAAATATTTAATTAACCATATTGTTTAACTAATCTTTAATTACTAACTCAATGAAAAAAGGTTGACTTCTTTTTGGAGGAAACAAAGAAAAGTGGTAACTTTGTATTCACAAAAGAAGATGACACATGAATTATACAGAAGTGATTACTATAAAAAGACCATCCCGAAAGTTGGAGGAACGTCTGCGTTGGGTGGGCGTACAGAAATATCTGCGGCTTGAAAAACTCCGTACAAAGTACTGACTCAAAAACCTACTTAAAAAGCATCTAAGTCATGACAAAGAAGTCTGAGGAAATGGTAACAGGACGTGTCGGACTCATCAGTCCGAGGGTGTTGACGCTACATCGCAAGAGGCAGCGTGCCATCAGCATGGAAGAAAAAGAACGATTGGTCGCACAAGCCAAAGCCGCCTATGAAATACGTATCAATCCCCCTGCACGAATACCTCGTTGAACCATCTTTCAAGATGTGTACTGACTGCATCCTCTTCTCAGAAGACTACGAAAACTTGTTTGTGGCAGATGCGGCATTGATTGACACAGGAGCGACACGTACCGCTGTCGGATTGGATGTTATTCATGCACTTGGTGTAAAGTCAAAGTGGCAAGAGCGGATAGAGATTGGGAATGAGTTGTGTGATGTTGATGTGTACGAGGTAAAAATTATGTTGACGCCTGACTTGGTTTTTGACATTGATGTATATGGGTTACCAGGAGAAGGAACGGGAGCGGTGATTATAGGCATGGACATTATAGGCGTAGGAAAGTTGACGATAGAACCTGCTGGGAAACGACATCAAGGTGAACTTTTGTTCCCCACACCATAACGGACAGAATAATAAAAATTTAATTAATCATATTGTTTAACTAATCTTTAATTACTAACTCTTATGAAAAAAGGTTTACTTATATTCGTTTTATTTGTGACCTCTTTGCCAATGATGAGGGCACAAAATAATGTATATGTGTCTGTTAGTGGTAATAACTTACAATTCTGGAGTTATGGTGATCCCACGACAAGTGGTGAATATTTCCGTTTAGTTGACAACCAGCAGAATACATATTACGATTTTATGTATTTGGTGTATTCCAATATGTTTATCAATGCCGGTTTATATAATCTAATTAGCCAAGTTTCTTTACAGCCTGGCAGATTATACAGAATTGAATACAATATTCCTCTCTATTTTAACATTCAAGTATGGGGGAATAATAATCCCGAGTCTGTAGCATTTTACTTTGAAAACAGTACAGATCCGACAGACCGCTATAATCTAACTCATATGCATTTCTACAAAACTCAATACAGCACATATTACAATCTGTCATATCCATATAGTGCAGGATATAGCAACTGGTTCGATTCCAGCAATTTAAGTGATAATATAAGTAATTACAATGTGATGATGTGTATAGAATGATAAAATAATTAACCCAAATGTTTAACTAATCTTTAATTACTAACTCTTATGAAGAAGAATCTACTTTTTCTTGCTTCGCTTGTGATGAGTGTTAGTGTGTTTGCACAGTGGACTAAGCCTGTCCCGACTCAGTTTGTGGACATGGCAGACGACGGTGAGACGACACAATATCTCTACAATGCAAAAGCAGGTGGCTTCTTAGCAGGTCACAATGATTACAACACACGTGCATCAATTGCCGAGAAGGGTGACCAAGTACGTATGAAGGCGTTGGAAGGTGGCACATGGAATTTGGGGTTATACCCAGCCACTTATGTCAGCAAAAACGCTTGGCTTTATGTGTCATGTAACAGTTTTGATGCACAATGGGTAGATGCCCCCAATGCTGCTGAAAACGAATCTTATCCAGGTACAGACCAATGGGTTGTAGAAAAACAAGCCAACGGAACTTACAAGTTTACAAACAAGGCGTGCGAGGCTAATCCTGGAACATGGGGTATGGCTGAGATTTACAATGGAGAAAAAGGCAATACCCGCCTTTACATCAAGGACAGCGCTGCCAAGTACAGTTATGAAGACAATGGCGAAACGCTTGAAGCAGATGCTTTCTCTGGTGAGTTCTATGATGAATGGCAGTTTGTTACTGTTGAAGAATATGAGAGTTTGCTCGATAAACTTTCCCAGTACGAGGCTGCAATGGCTCTGAAAGCCGCCATTGATGCTGCCAAGGCAGACCATCCAGACATTGACCTTTCAAAGCAGGAGGCTGTTTATAACAACACCGCTTCTACTGTAGAAGAACTCAATGCTGCAGAAAAGGAAATCGGTCCTGCTGTCGTGGATTTCCTCAAGGACAAGGCTTCTGTAGATAACCCTGTCAACTTTACAACTTCTATCATCAACCCAACATTTGATGAGATTGGAAACTTCACAGGTTGGTTGGGTACTGCGTTCGGTGCTGGTGGTACAACGTCAACCAACGCTGAGCACTACGGCAAGACTTTTGACACTTATCAAGACATCGAAGGTCTGCCTGCAGGTATCTACATGGTTTCATGCAATGGTTATACTCGCTATCAGAATGCATCAGCAGACTATGCTGCATGGGCTGCTGGTTCTCCTTCCGAAACGAAGATTTATCTCTCTTCTGAGACAAATGGCCAGTTCTTCACTCCTATCAAACACGTTTCTGCAGGTGGTTCTTACACTTCTATTCATAGCCAAGAGACGACAGTTACAACAAATGACGGACAGACACTCTATTGTCCGAATACAATGGCCGCTGCAACTGTTTACTTCCACGAGACTGATGACCCGAAGCGTTATTACAATGAAGCATTTGGTCCTCTCGCCGATAATGAAACACTCCGCATTGGTGTCATCAACCAGAAGGCAACAGGCTCAGACTGGTCAATCTTCGATGACTTCCAACTCTTCTACTATGGCGACAACCTTGATGCATATCAACTTTGGGGTGCTAAGGTAAAAGAGAATAACGTACTCAACTTCGACGGCGTTTATTATGGTGCTCCAGAGAAGGCTCTCTACGAGAAGACAATGGAGACTTTGACTTCTGCATCAACTAAGGAAGACATTGCTGCCGCAGTTCTCAATGTTGATGCTGTTATCGATTCTGTTGCTGTAAGTAGAGCAAACTACCTTGCTTATGTAAACGCTTTGAAGGATGCCATGGAGTGGCTGATTCAAGCAGACGAGCAGGGCATCTTCGGTGATGACGTAGATAAACTCTCCGACTACCTCCAGGCAGATTCTGACGATGGCTGGAACTTCCCTCACGGCGTTGCTAAGAGCATTCTTGACTATGAAGCAGACCAATTTGAAGGAAAACTTTCTGCTGCTGAAATTGCAGAGGAAACAACATACGTTCAGGATTTGAAGCAGACTGCTATCAAGAACGGTCTTTCTGAAGGTGGCGACTGCACAAATATGATTGTGAACGCTTCTTTCAAGGATGGCTTCACTGGTTGGACAAAGACTGCTGGTAACGTAGGTGGTCTTGCATCATTCCCCAATGTAGAGTGCTACGAAACCGTAGTAGAGATTTCTCAGGTAGTGAACGATGTTCCTGATGGTATCTACTCTCTCTCTTGTAAGGCATTCGAGCGTCCAGGTGCAAACGGCAACTATGATGGCTCTGAAGAATCTATCGTGTACCTCTTCATGAACGACTTCCAGACTCAAGTTCAGAACATCTGCCAAGATGCTCTTCCTGAGGATCAGGCTGAAGACCAAGTAAACTGCTACATCGGTGGTGGTGGTGGCGCCTGGCCATACGACTACAATGTTTCTGGCTTCGGTTGGGTTCCTAACTCTATGGACGGCGCTTCATACGCATTCCAAGCAGGCCGTTACGAGCAGAAGGTTTACGGTCTTGTAGAAGGTGGTACCATGAAGATTGGTCTTACATCTAATGGACAGACTCTCGGTTCGCAGTGCTGGGTTCTTTGGGCTGACTTCAAGTTGACTTACGAAGGCAAGTCTGTAACGGCTTTGAAGAACGTTCTTCCTACTTTCATTGAGTCTCTCGAGAAGTTTGTGGATGAAAATTCGAGCAGCATGACAACTCCATCAACAGAATCTGCTACTGCTATCATTACTGCTGCTAACCAAGCCATCGATGATGAAGATGCAGAGGCCATGTGGACTGCTTTGACTTCCATCAATGCCACTCTTCTTGACGCAAAGGCAAATGTGGCTGCTGTAGCCGCTCTCAACACAGCCAAAGACGCTTTGGATGAGGCAATCAACCAATATGGGGAAACTGCTTCTCAGGATGCTATCAACAACTACTACTCAGTCGCAGAAAAGGCAGAAAACTTCTCTGAATTGACAACTGCTGAGGTTGAAGCACTGACAGAAGAAATCAATGCTGCTGCATCTGCTCTGAAGATTCCAGCATACGAAAATGCTTCAGACGAGACTCCTGTTGACTTCACAGCCCTCATCGTGAACTCTACATTCGACACTATCGGTGATTTCACTGGTTGGTCTGACGGATTTGGTGCTGGTGGTACAACTTCTACCAACGCTGAGTGCTACAACAAGAATTTTGATGTACATCAGGACATCGTTGGTCTGCCAGCAGGTACTTATCAGGTGGCTTGCTACGGTTACTATCGTCAAGGTTCTGCTGAAAATGACTATAACAATACTCAGACAGAGGACGGCACTCCTGCTTACAACGCCATCATTTACGCTCTTGGTGAGAATGCCGACACATGCTCTGCTCCAATCATGAGCATCTGTGCTGGTATGGTTTCTGTTGGTCTTGGTGGTGATACAAGCAATGTTGGTTCTGGCAGTGTTGTTCCTAACACAATGGCTGCTGCAACTTACTGGTTCGAGGCTGGCTACTATGCTCCAACAGAGAAGTTCAATGCTGCTATCGTGAAGGTTGGCGAGGACGGCAAACTCCGCATCGGTGTGAAGAAGGATGTCACTATCTCTACAGACTGGGCTATCTTCGACAACTTCACTTTGACTTACTACGGCACAAACAGTGCTAAGGAGCCATCTGTTGGCACAGACATCGCTTCTATCGCTCCTGCTGTTTCTGCTGCTCCTGCTGGCATCTACACGATCTCTGGTGCTAAGGTTGCTACTCTGCAGAAGGGTATCAACATCGTTCGCCTGAGCGACGGCACAGTGAAGAAGGTGCTCGTGAAGTAAACATTCTGACGATTCATCATACGAGTGGCGGCTCTGCAAAGGGGCGCCACTTTTTTTGCCTTTTTATTTTGTGGGATTGGAGAAATGTTGTAACTTTGCGGTTGGAAATCAGAACTTTTGTTCATCATGAAAGAACTTTTATTGGACTCTATCTTAGAAGGTATGCCTGGGATTACGGCTGTGGAAGGGGCAAATCTGTTAGAAAATTGCATTTATCTCCTTCATGAAAAAGGGCATGTTTCTCCGACAGACATGGAAGTATCTGGAATGGAGAATCTCATGCTACCTGTTGTTTGGAGAGACACCTATGATGAGCAGATGAAACGGACGTATGCAGACCGCCAATCGGCGACGGAGCGTGCCGCGATATGTATAAGTGCCTTGTTGGCTACTACAATGACGGAATATACCATCGTGGAACGTTCGCGTAGAGGCACTGGTTTTGACTACTATTTGGGGAACAAGGAAGACAAGTTCTTTTTGCCAAAAGCGAGATTGGAAGTTTCTGGCATTGAAGAAGAAAAAAGCGGGAACACTTTATTACAGCGATATAGAATGAAGTTGAAGCAAGTGGAACGGTCTGACTATTTGAAACTACCTGTATATATTGCAGTCGTGGAGTTTGACACACCCAAATCCATATTTGACAGAAAGGAGACAATATGAGTGAACTTCTTGACATGCATCACGAGGCGATGGAATTAGCCTATTGTGGTGACAAAGCAGAAAAAGAGGGTGACGTTGAAATGGCAAAGAACTATTTCGACAAGGCCTTCGAGAAAGAACGAGAGGCTGCCTTCTTGGCAGAATCGTTGGGAAACCCCGAGCCAGGATTGTCTATTCTGTTTCGCAGTGCGGCAAGTTTGGGGATACAATGCGGACGATTGCGTGATACGGAACGCCTTATAGCCCATATTTTAAGTGGCGACCCTGATGATTCTGTGGCAAGTGACATGCGTGAATTGTTACAGCAAATCTATTCTCTTCGTGAGGTTGATGACAAGTCTGAGGAAGCATTCCGTTTGCTCGTTCCCAAAGAGGAAACATCACTCTTCAAGACGCTTGTTGGCAAAATGGGGTGGCCTTTCTCATCAATTTCCAAAATTGGCCGTGTAGCGGTATTGTGAAGAAGGTGCTCGTGAAGTAAACATTCTGACGATTCATCATACGAGTGGCGGCTCTGCAAAGGGTCGCCACTTTTTTGTCTTTTTATTTTGTGGGATTGGAGAAATGTTGTACTTTTGTGGTATGAATGGATTGTATGGAAATATGAAGAGGGTGCTGCGGGAGGGCGGCATGGAGGATGGCGAGGCACGGGCTGTTGTGCTTCTGCTGTTGGAGAAGGTGTGTGGGTGGAGTGCCGCGGAGGCGTTGATGGCTGAGGATGATGGAAGCGAAGAGGGGAAGAGGGTGATGGAGATGGTGAGGAGGGTGGCGAAGGGAGAGCCTGTGCAGTATGTGTTGGGAGAGGCGGAGTTTTGCGGGTTGAGGTTGAAGGTGGAGAAGGGGGTGTTGATTCCGCGGGTGGAGACGGAGGAGTTGGTGGAATGGGTGGTGGAGGAGATGGGGTTGCGACAGCGTCGCAACATAGAGAACCTGATGGGGGAAGAGAGGGAGAAGGGAAAAGAAGAAGAGGGGGAAGAAGAAGAGGGAGAAGAGAGAGAAGAGAGAGAGGGAGGAGGGCTGCAACAGTGTTGCAGCATGGAGGACAAGAGGGAAGGAGAGGAAGAGGACAGAAGGAGAGAGGGGATGAGGGTGTTGGATGTGGGGACGGGAAGTGGGTGTATTGCGGTGGCTTTGGCGAAGAAGTTGGAGGGAGTGAAGGTGGAGGCTTGGGATGTGAGCGAGGAGGCGTTGAGGGTGGCGAGAGAGAACGGGAAGAGATGTGGGGTGAAGGTGGAGTTTAGGAGGGTGGATGTGCTGAACCTTGAGCCTAACTCAAAAACTCAAGAACTCAAAAACTTAAAAACTCAAAAAACCCAAAACTTAAAAACTCAAAAACTTAAAAACCCAAAAACTCAAAAACCCAACCATTACGATGCGATAGTGAGCAATCCGCCGTACATCTGCGAGGTGGAGCGAGGGGAGATGGAGGTGAATGTGGTAGAGCATGAACCTTGGGGGGCGTTGTTTGTGCCGGATGATGACCCGCTGGTGTTCTATCGGAAGATTGCGGAGATGGGACGAGGGATGCTGAAGGAGAGGGGGATGCTGTTCTTCGAGATTAACAGGCGGTTTGGCAGGGAGGTGGTGCAGTTGCTGGAAGGGCTGGGCTATCGGGAAGTGGAGTTGAGACAGGACATGTTTGGCAACGACCGCATGGTGAAGGCAATAAAATGAGGAAAAATTCGTTCTTTTTAGTGTGGGGAAGTCGCAAAAGGAGGAACCCCCTTTCGGCGATACCCGTACACGAGTTAATTTGTGTACCGCATTGAAATGAATACAATACCCGTGCATGAATTGATACGCATCGAGGTAACAACTAGTATCTGACAAGAATTTTTAATGGATATGAGACGATTTACGATAGGAACACTCTTGCTGATTCTGTGTGGCATCTTCTTCGCTTCCCCCATGCGGGCGGACGAATGGACCATCTATGCCTCCTACCATCAGGCGACCAAGGCGGTGAAGGCGGATGCACGCATCTTCGTGCTTGCCAACGGCGACCTGTTCAGTTACGACACGGAGGACGAGACCGTAGAGCGGTATGACAAGACGGAAGCCCTGAGCGACTTCGGCATCTACGACATTGCCTACTCGGCGGACACCAAGCAGTTGGTTGTCGTTTACGAAAACGGCAACATCGACCTGCTGGGCTTGGACGGCGAGACGTGGAACATGCCCGACATCAAGAACAAGTCGATGGCAGACAAGACGCTGAACGAACTGAAGGTCATCGGCAATGAAGCACTCATCAGCCTCAACTCAGGACTGGTGCTGATTGACCTATCCAAGAGGTATTTCATCGACTTCTACGCCCTGGGCAGCCGTGTGACCAACGCCACCATCGCCAACGGAAAAATCTATGCCAAGACGGTGGCGGGGGTGATGGAGGGCGACCGAAGCCAGAACCTGCTGGACATCAGCAACTGGACCAAGACCTCTTCTGCATCGGTCACTTTCGGGTTGACGGAAGAGGAGAAGACAGAGGCCGCTTCGCTGCTGGAACGGGTGAAGGACATCGTGCCCGACTCGCCCATACGCAACTATGCCTACAAACTCAACATGCAGGGAAGCCGACTGCTGGTGGCTGGCGGCAACTTCTACTACCCCAACGTGCAGTATGCCGGCACGGCGATGAAGTATGAGGGCGGCAAGTGGATGGCTTTTGACGAAGATGCAGCCATCGAACTGATGGGCGAAAACGGCTATCAAAACGTGACGGACATCTTGCAGGATCCGCTCGACACGGAGCATCACTGGCTGGGCACGATGCGGAGCGGCATCTACGAGTTTCAGAACTATCAACTGGTGAACCACTACGGCAACGAAAACTCGCCGCTGACGAGCATTCTGCCGACCAACGCCCATGCTGACTGGTTTGTGCGTGTGACGGGGCTGAGTTATGATAAGGACGGCAACATCTGGATGTGCAACAACGAGTGCGACACCATTGTGCGAATCTTGAAGAAAGACGGCACGTGGAAGGCGTACTACTATGACGAGATTGCGGGTTATCCGACGTTTGACCACATCGTGTTTGACCAGCGTGGATGGGCATGGATTCAGCAACGAAGAACGACGAGCAAGGGTGATTTGGCAGGCATCTTGGTGGTGAATCCTAACGGCACGATAGACACACAGGCGGACGATGAACACAGGTTCCTCTATTCGTTCTACAACCAAGACGGCACACGCTACACGCCCAACCTCTACTATTGCATGGCAGAGGATGCCAATGGGGCAATGTGGATTGGCACCAACGAGGGCGTGTTTGTCAGTTACGACCCCAGCCAGGTGTTCCAGAATGACTTCATCTTGAGCCAAGTGAAGGTGGCACGCAACGACGGCAGCAACTTGGCAGACTACCTGCTGAGCGGTGTGGCTGTGAAATGCATTGCCATCGATGGCGGCAACCGCAAATGGGTGGGCACGCTGAACAACGGCGTCTATCTCATCAGTGCCGACGGGCAGGAAACCATCGAGCACTTCACGACAGAAAACAGCCCGCTCATCAGCGACGAAATCAACGACATCGCCATCAACGGCGAGACGGGCGAAGTGTTCATTGCCACGACCAAGGGACTGTGCTCGTTCCACGGCGACGCCACCGACCCTGCTGTCAGGATGAAATCGAGCAACCTGAAGGTCTTCCCCAACCCTGTACGCCCTGAGTACCAAGGAAATGTACACATCACAGGACTGATGTACAACTCGAACGTGAAGATTGTGAGTGCGGCAGGAAAGTTGGTGACGGAAGGCACGAGCGTGGGTGGCGAGTTCTCATGGAACTGCTGCTACAAGACAGGCAGACGGGTCGGCTCGGGCATCTACTATGCCCTCTGCACCGACGAGGAAGGAGACAATGGGGCTGTGGCAAAGATTCTGATTATCAAGTAAGCGATGCTGTCGATTCTGATTCCCACATACGACTACACGTGCTATCAACTGGTACACGACCTGCACGAACAGGCAGAACGACTGGGGGTGCCGTATGAAATCATCGTGGCAGAAGACGGCAGCCGCTCGCAGGTGAACATCATCGCCAACCACAAAATCGCAGACCTCAGCCATTGCCGGCACCATGTACGCAAGCACAACCTCGGATTGGCGGCGACACGCAATGAGTTGGCGGAAATGGCACAGTATGACTGGCTTCTCCTCATCGACAGCGATGCAAAAGTAGAGAAACCAGACTTTCTTTACACCTATTTAAATCATACAGAAAAGGCAGAGGTCGTGGTGGGTGGTTTGTATCATCAAGCCATCAACCACGACCCCAACAAGAGCCTACGCTTCAAGTACGAAAAGGAGGCAGACAAACATCGTCTTGCCGCCGAAAGAAGCCAGCACCCCTATCAGCACCTGTCGTGCTTCAACATCATGCTGCATAAGCCCACGTTTATGCAGATTCTTTTCGATAAGGACTGCAAGGAATACGGCTACGAGGATGCCCTGTTCGGCGTAGAACTCCAAAAGAGAGGCATCCCCATCCTCCACATCGACAACCCGCTCATGCACACGGGCTTGGACACCAACGAGCGCTTCCTTCAGAAGAGCGAAACCGCCCTCAGAACGCTGAAGAAACTGAACGGGAAAATGGAAAGCCACAGCCACGTGGGAAAGGCTTTGCAAAGACTACAGAAAAACCACATCGCATGGGTGATGCGGCTGTTTTTCAAGGCGTTCAAGCCCCTCATGCGACACAACCTGCTCTCCAAGAACCCTTCCTTGTTCTGGTTCTCGGTGTATAAATTGGGATACTACTCTACCCTGTAAACGGAGCGGCTATCGCTGAGCCAATTGAATCTGGCTGGCAGCAATGACTTCTATCACCTTTTCTTCGGGCAATTCCAGTTCGATGAGTTCATCTGCAAAGAGGTTGGACTCGTAGTAAACATGCAGACGGAACTTGCCACGCTGCGGAGCCGTCACCTTGCTCTTGTAGAAGCGGCGTTCGCTCACCTCTTCCTTTGCCAGCGTGATGCCCTGACGTTGCAAGATGAAAGACCGTCCACCTTCGTCAAGGCTTTCCATCATGAGATAGAAACGTCCTGCCATTTCGGTGTTGTGGTTCTTGAAGGTGACGCTGAAATCGGGTGCCGTACCATTGACGATAAAGTCAGGCACATCGATGTCTTCAAGGGTGAGATAAGCCGTGGAAGCGGTATCGCTCTGGAGGGTGACGGTATTGCTCTGCACGTTGGCAATGAGATAGTTCGGAGTGCCGGTACAGGTCAATGCTTCACGCCATTCGGTACCACCATCGAGGGCATTGTCACGATACATGGGGACGATGGTATAGGCTCCGTCTTCCACCCATGAGGGCAGTTTCAGGGTCAGGGAGTCTGTGTAGGTCGTATCGTCCACCTCTTCGAGTTGGAAATCGCGACCGTAAACATAGAGTGGGCAGACCCTATCATCACCTTTCTTCAACATGAGTACTACAGAGTCGGCATGAAGGTTCCAGCCGATATTGCAGAGGTCGTGAACCGTCAATGCCACCTCGCCACGAGGATAGACAGGCAGAGGCTGGAGGCTGTCGGTCACGGCACTGATGTACTGAAAAGCGAAGTCGTGGCGTTCGATGCCTGTGGCTTCGGCATGATTTTCGGGCATGATGCCAATAGTGAACATTTGCAAGAGGTTATAGCCGTTCTCTGGGCTGCTCTTGTCGTACCATGTGGGTTGGTCAGGAACCATGTTGGGAAGATAAGTCCAGCCGTCACCATCACCATCGGGATTGCCCAAACGAATATGGAAATTGTCCTCTTCATCATAGCCATCCAGCACGTAGGCATGGCCTCCGTTCTTATTATAGCCAGAGATAAGGACGGGACGACCTGCTGCCAACTCCTTCTTGAGCATGAGGGTGATTTCAGCCAGTGAATAGAAATCGCGGAAATGCGTCTGCACGGAGCGGTCGTAGCCGAAGTAGTTGGCAAGGGCTATCGACTGATAGATGGAACGTGCTCCGCTCGACTCTGCCCCAAACCGCATATCGACAGCCACGGCACAATCGAGACTCAGCAAGGCAATGGCATCAGCCTGTGCCTGTGTATATTGTCCCTCGGTGTAGCGGTCGAGCATATTGCTCCAGTCGTAGGTGTGTTCAGAGAAGTTGATGGAAAAGGTTTGTCCGCTGCCGATGCTGTCGGTGTATTCATGCGAGCCAGTTCCTTGCTTGGGCCACTGCCAATAGTGCATCACCTGAGTCATGGCTGTTGCCACACAGCCCACCACAGAGCGTTCGCCTGTGCTGTCGAGAGGGCACAGGTTGTTGAATGGGGCATACTGGTCCCACACATCGGTGAGCAGAGGGTCCACTCGGTCGGGAAGCGTCTGTGCCTCGATGTAGTGGCGGCTGTTGCGACGGATAAGCCGCTGGGCTGAGAGCATCTGTGTCAGGCACAACAAAAAAAGCAGATAGGTCAGTCTCTTCATGATGATTTCGTGTTTGTCGTTTTATGGTACATCATTCTTGGATATATACTCGTTGAACACGGTTGCTGATACAGGTGAGAATCTCGTAGGGGATGGTGCCAAGAGCATCGCTGAGGATGGTGACAGGCAGGTTGTCGCCGAAAATCTCCACTTGGTCGCCTTCCTGACAATCGATGTCGGTCACGTCAATCATGCAGACATCCATGCAGATATTGCCCACATACTCCGCCTTCTGCCCGTTGACCAGACAGTAGCAACCACGGTTGCCAAGATGGCGGTTCAAGCCATCGGCATAGCCAATCGGGATGGCGGCAATACGGCTGTCACGGTCGAGCGTTGTGCGGCGAGAATAGCCAATGGTGTCACCCTTCGGCACGTTGCGAATCTGGAGGATGGTCGTCTTGAGGGTTGCCACATTGTTGAGAATCTGATTGTTGCGGGCATTGATGCCATAGAGTCCCAAGCCGAGACGCACCATGTCGAGGTGATATTCAGGGAAGTGCTCGATGCCGGCAGAGTTGCAGATGTGGCGAATAATCTTATGTCCGTAGGCAGCCTGCAACTGGCGGCTCGCCTTGTCGAAGAGGTCGAACTGACGGTGAGAGAAGGCATCGAACTCGTCGCCATCGCTGCCCACGAAATGGCTGAACACCGAACAGGGCACGAGGGCGGTCTGTCGGCGAAGTCGCTCGATGAGACGGGGCATGTCGGTCTCGGGATTGAAACCGAGTCGGTGCATACCCGTGTCGAGTTTGATGTGGATGGGGAAGTTGGTGATACCCTCTTTCTCGGCAGCATGAATGAGTTGTTCGAGCAGGGAGAAACTGAACACTTCGGGCTCCAGACGATAGTCGAAAAGCATCTTGAAGGAAGTGGTCTCAGGGTTCATAATCATGATGTTTGCCGTGATGCCCGCCTCTCGCAAGTCGGCACCTTCGTCGGCAACCGCCACGGCGAGGTAATCCACCCCATTGTCCTGCAAGGTCTTGCTCGTCTCCAGCGAACCGACGCCATAGCCGCTCGCCTTCACCATGCAGACCATCTTCGTCTCGGGCTTCATGAAGCGGCGATAATAACGGACATTGTTCACAAGGGCATTGAGGTTGACTTCGAGGATGGTCTGATGCACCTTCAATGTCAAGAGGTCGCTGAGTTTGTCGAAACGGAACTGACGAGCCCCTTTAATCAGGATGAACTCATCCTTCAGATGGTCGAAAACCTCGCTACGAATCAAAGCATCGGAGGTTCGGAACATATAGTGCTCCATGGGAAAATAGTCGGCACAAGCACTGATTTCCTCGCCCACGCCAATCACCTTCTCGATGCCACGAGAGGCTGCCATCTGTGCCACACGGGAGTAGAGACTGCGGGGCGACTCACCGCTCTGGAGGATGTCGGAGAGAATCAACGTGCGATGCTGCTTGCGAGTCTCGGGACGACGATTCATGAAGTCGAGGGCAATGTCCAGCGACTGCACGTCTGAGTTATAGGAGTCGTTGATGAGGGTACATCCGTTCTTGCCCACCTTCACCTCCAGACGCATGGCAACCTGCTCCAGACGGCTCATGCGGTCGCACAAATCAGAGACCCTCATTCCTAAATCCTGTAGTGCCAGCACGGTCGAGAAGCACGTGATGGAGTTCTCGATGGAGGCGTCATCGATGAAGTGGATGGTGTACTGCCCCACCTCGCCTTGATATTCAAAGTGTATCGTCGCCTGCCCATCCTCTTTCTCAATCTGACGCACTTGCAGCCTTTCTCGCTTCACGCTCTCGGGCAACACCGATGCACACTTCTGGATGGTGGCATTATCGGAATTGATGACCACCGTCTGGCAATGCTCGAAGAGTTTCATCTTTTCCGCGCACTTGATGTCGTAACTCATGAAGTTCTCCTGATGGGCTGCCCCCAGATTGGTCATCACACCGATGGTGGGCTTCACGATGCGTTCCAACTTCTCCATCTCACCAGGCTGCGAGATGCCTGCCTCGATGATGGCAACATCGTTATGGTTGTTAATCAGCCACACACTCAGCGGCACACCCACCTGACTGTTGTAACTGCGAGGGGAACGGCACACGTTGCAGTCGGGGGAGAGCAACTGATAGAGCCATTCCTTCACCGTAGTCTTACCGTTCGAGCCCGTGATGGCAATGACGGGGATGTCCAACTGGCTGCGATGATAAGCCGCCAAGTCCTGCAGTGCCTCCAAGGGCTTCCTGACGATGAGGAAGTTGGCATCCGTCATGCTCTCCATCTTAAAGAACTCCTCCCGTGGGGAAGGAGGAGCAATCACGAAGTTCCTCACACCGCGTCGGTAAAGTTCGTTGATGTACTTGTGTCCGTCGTTCTTCTCCGTCTTCAAGGCAAAGAACAACGTTTCCTCCGGAAAACAGAGGCTGCGGCTGTCGATGAGCAGCCAGTTAATCCTCGCATCGGCAGTGCCCTTCCTCTGGGCACCCATGATTTGCGATATCTCTTCGATTGTGTATGTCATTGTATGATGGTTCGGTGCTGATGACGCAGCCACTCCTTCGTCGCTTTCGCCACCGCATCCTTTGTTTTGTTGTCAAAATAAGTGTCCTGAAATCGTTGCCAGATATACTCCACCGCCTTTTCGGACGGGTGAATCATGTCGTCGGCATAGAAACGGTAATCACGCAATTCGTCCATCATGATTTCGTAGGCAGGGAAATAATTGCATGTACAATTTGACAATGTACCATGTACAATTTCATCGACACCTTGCAGCAGAATGCCCTTAGAAATCTGGTTGACATGAAAGCCATCCCGCTTGTGGCGGATGGGGCTGACCGTGAAAATCACTTTCAAGCGAGGATTCACACTCTCCAGCAGTTGCAAGAGCATGTGCCATTGGTCAGCGATGTCGTATGCCGAAAGCCGCTCTCGCACAAAAAGGCTGTCGGGCTGCTTGTGGCAGTTGGCGACCAGCATTCCTGTCTCCTTGAGTCGATAGACAATGGCTGTGCCCAATGTGACAATCAGCACATTGGCTTCACGCAGAAACGCTGCCACCTCATGCATGGTGCGGTTTACCCGCTCCACCAACTCCGCAGGGTCGGCAGAAGAGAATTGGCTATGGTGCATCCACGAGTGCCATACACCCGTCGCATCTCTAAAAACGTACCCCTCGGCTGCGGTTTGCCGTACCCGAGGGGTACGCCCCATCGTACCCCTCGGGTACAATTCATCAGAAGCCCAACCGGCATCTTCATCACCGATAGGAATCTCCACCTCCTTTTCACTCACGCTCCTCAACAGGCTCGCAGCGATGCTGGCAGGGTTGTACAAGGTGCCAAAGGGGTTGACCATAGCGTTGAATCCTCCCCGCACCATCTTCTGCCCCACCTCATCGGCAAAGCAAGAGCCCACCAGCAGCACTTTGCTGCCCATTTTCATCTTCCACTCCGACACTGGAATGTCTATGCGTGTCATCAGTTCCATTTCGAGACACAAAAGTATGGAATCAATCTTCTCACAAAAAGAATCGTTTTTGCTTAAGCCCTTCTAATCACCATAAAAACTGAATTCTTCAGTGGTGCCATCAACGTGTGTACAAGTGCCCGAGTAGGACTCTGAACCCTGCATGAATTCTCCTTCCTCATCGTATTCGGCGAACGAAGAGTATTCACCCTCATAGCGAGCCACAAACTCCTTCGTCTTGAGGTCGTAGGCATCCACCACGAGTTTTCCGCTCCTGTTGTGCTCTTTGCCACCATCTTCCAGTGCTTCCTCCGTATCTTCGGTCACCTCATAACTAACTTGACGAAGGATATAGATGGTGTCGGACTCCCCGATGTGGTCTTCGACGAATCGGCTCTCATCACCTTCGACAATGAACATACGGTAACCGCCATCAGGCAGATAACCGGCTGGCAGCCAAACGGTAATTGGTTCGCCCTTCGGTGCAGGAGCATTGTCCAACGTGCGTGGTTGGTCAGAAGGAACGGCTTCGTCTTCGCTGGCAGCAACCGTATCGCTGTCTGACGAAATCTCGGAGGTCGGGGTCGCAGAATTTTTACATGAAGTCGTGCCGCAGATGGTCAAAGCGGCAAAGGCTACAAGAAGTAGCGACAAAAAACTTTTTTTCATCTTTTTATCGATTTTGTTTGTTCACGAGTACAAAGGTACAAAATCTTCCCAAAAGAACATCGCATTTTGGAGGTCAAATAACGATTATCCACCCAAATATGGCTTTTATGTCATCCCTTTTTCGTACCTTTGCATCCACAAAGTACATCTAACACTTTGATTTTTTTGATTTTCATGTACTAAAATAAAGAGATATTATTATGGCAAAGAAAGCACTTTTGATGATTCTCGATGGTTGGGGAATCGGTGACAAAAGTAAGGGTGACGTGATTTATCAGACTCCCACTCCTTACATGGATTATCTGAACGCAAATTATCCTCACTCTCAGTTGCAGGCATCGGGCGAGAACGTGGGTCTCCCCGATGGTCAGATGGGCAACTCGGAAGTGGGACACCTCAATATCGGTGCAGGACGCATTGTGTATCAGGACTTGGTGAAGATTAACCGTGCCTGTGCCAACAACTCCATCTTGGAGAATCCCGAAATTAAGTCTGCCTACGGCTATGCCAAAGAGCATGGCAAGAGCGTTCACCTGATGGGCTTGACCTCGACGGGCGGCGTTCACTCTTCTTTCAACCACATCTTGAAACTCATCGACATCGCCAAGGTGTATGGCATCGAGAACTGCTACGTACACTGTTTCATGGACGGTCGCGACACCGACCCGAAGTCGGGTAAGGGCTTTATCGCTGACTTGCAGAAGCACATCGATGAAGTGGGCGTAGGTGCCATCGCTTCCATTATCGGTCGTTTCTACGCCATGGACCGCGACAAGCGTTGGGACCGCATCAAGGTGGCATACGACCAGTTGGTGAATGGCAAGGGACGTGAGGTGTCAGACATGGTGGAGGCCGTGCAAGGCTGCTACGACCGTCACACCGAGGAGAACAAAGACACGGACGAATTCATGGAGCCGCTGGTGAACTGCAACGTGGACGGCCGCATCAAGGAAGGCGACGTAGTCATCTTCTACAACTACCGCAACGACCGTGCCAAGGAACTCACTATCGTGCTGACACAGAAGGACATGGAGGAACAGGGCATGAAGACTATCCCTGGACTCCAGTATTACTGCATGACACCTTACGACGCTTCATTTACAGGCGTACACATCCTCTTCCCGAAAGAGAACGTGGAGAACACACTGGGCGAATACATCAGCAGCAAGGGTCTGAAGCAGTTGCACACGGCTGAAACAGAGAAATATGCCCACGTGACTTTCTTCTTCAACGGTGGTCGTGAAGAACCCTACGCTGGCGAAGACCGCATCCTCGTGAACTCGCCGAAGGTGGCTACTTACGACCTGAAGCCTGAGATGTCCGCTTTTGAAGTAAAGGACAAACTCGTGGCTGCCATCAAGGAAAACAAATATGACTGGATTGTGGTGAACTTCGCCAATGGCGACATGGTGGGTCACACCGGCGTTTATCCTGCCATCGAAAAGGCGGTGGTGGCTGTTGACCAGTGTGTGAACGAGGTGGTGGAAGCCGCCAAGGCACAAGATTATGAGACCATCATCATCGCCGACCACGGCAACGCAGACAACGCCCTCAATCCTGACGGCACACCCAACACGGCACACTCGCTTAACCCCGTTCCGTTTATCTACGTGACGGAGAACAAGAACGCCAAGGTGAAAGACGGTGTGCTGGCAGACGTCGCTCCTTCCATCCTCCACATCATGGGTCTGGAACAGCCGAAGGAAATGACGGGCAACTGTCTGATTGAAGACTAAAACCCCGAAGGGGTAAAAAGACCATAGGCAGGCGGTGCAGCGAAGCGGAACCCCTGCTTGACGGCATAGAACAAACCACAAACCCCGAGGGGGTGACGGAATAAACAATCCGTCGCCCCTTCAGGGCTTTTCAGAAATAAATTCGTCTATTCACAGCAGGGGTTGCACTCCGTTCCACCACCTGCCTGTAATCTATCAGCCCCTTGGGCTTTTCACATGAAAAAAATCGCCTTTTCCCTCCTTCTTTTTCTTTGTGCCGTGCTGACGAATGCTCAGTTTTATGGCACCGTCATTGATGCCAGCACAGGCGAACCCATCCCGTATGCGGCAGTAAAATATATCGGCACATCCGAAGGTCGTTCCACCGATTTGGACGGCAAATTTGTGCTGCCCATCTTGAACAACTACAACAAGTTCGAGGTGACCTATCTGGGTTACAAGCCTGTGACCGTTACTGTCAACCGTGCACAGCAAGAGATTCACAGCACCATCAAACTCTATTCCGACGACATCCTGCTGGGCGAAGTGGTAGTGAAAAAGTCGAAGATTCACTACTCCCGCAAGAACAACCCCGCCGTTGACCTCATGCGGAAAGTCATCGCCAACAAGAAACTGAGCGACATCAAGGAAAAGGATTTCTACCACTTCGACAAGTACGAGAAGCAGACCTTCTCCTACAACGACGTGGAGAAAAGTTCATTGGCAGAAGTCTGTCCCGAGACAGGTAAACTGATTATCCCCATCATGGTGAATGAGACCTCCTCGGAAGAGAACTACCGCAAGAGCCCCAAGACGGTGAAGACCACCATCAATGCCCGACGCAGCGACGGCTTCCAGTCCATGCTCTCGTCTGGCGACATGCTCACCACCTACGTGAAGGACATCTTCACCGACGTGGACATCTACAAGGACAACATCCGCCTCTTGCAACACCCCTTCATCAGCCCCATCTCCACCTCGGAGGCCATCGGCTTCTACCATTATTACATACAGGACACCATCATGGTGAACGACGAACGTTGCATCGACGTGGTCTTCCTGCCCAACAACACACAGGACTTTGGCTTTGCCGGTCACCTCTTCATCACGGACGACAACCTCAACCAAGTGAAGAAAGCCGTGCTCAACATCCCCAACAACTCGGGTGTGAACTTTGTGGAGAACCTGCTGGTCATTCAGGAGTTTATGACCCTGCCCACAGGCGAACGTGTGATGAAGGTAGATGACATGGTGGTGGAACTGAGCGGACTCTACGGAGCCATCAAGTTCCAGAGCCAACGCTACTCCCAGTACAGCAACTACCGCTTCGACCCCATCACCGACAAGAAAGCCTTCAAGTCCCCCAGCATCGACTACGTGAAAGCCGATGCCGACTTCAAAGACTCCACCTACTGGGCATCCATCCGCCCTATCCAGTTGACCAATACGGAGAGCAACCTTGGCAAGTCGGTGGACATGATTAACGAAGACCTTGGCGGCTTCTGGAAGTTCCTCCTCACGGCTGTGGTCGAGAACTCTGTGGAACTGACGCCGAAACCCAACAAGATTGACTTCATCCCTCTCAATGCCATCGTCTCCCACAACGACATCGACGGCTGGCGTTATCAGGCAAGCCTCCAGACCACGGGCAACCTCTCGCCTCACCTCTTCCTGCGAGGTTATGGAGCCTACGGAACAAAAGACGAGAAAGCCAAGTATAAGATAGAGGCAGAGTATTCCTTCAACAAGAAGAAGTACATGGCACACGAGTTTCCACGCCGCTCCATCACCGCCAGTTACATGTACGACGACATGTCGCCCGTGGACAAATTCTCCAACACCACCAAGGACAACGTCTATAGTTCGTTCAAGACCAGTAAGGTGGATCAGATGATGTACGTCAACGACTTCAACCTCAAGTATCAGTACGAGACCAATAACTTCATCACCTGGTCGGTGGCACTCGACAACTCTAAACTCACCCCCACAGGCAAACTCATCTACATGCGGAACGCTGACCAGAGCCTCATCCCACACATCAAGACCACCGACGTGAAACTGGGCTTCCGCTATGCTCCCCGCGAAACCTTCATCAACAGCAAGCAGCAGCGACTGCCCATCAACAACGATGCTCCCATCTTCACGTTGGAGCACACCCTCGGCATGGACGGTCCTCTGGGCGGTCAGTACAACTACAACATGACCGAAGCCACCGTCTTCAAAAAAGTGTGGCTGCCAGGAGCCTGCGGCAGCATCGAGGCTTACCTGAAAGGTGGCGTGCAGTGGAACAAAGTTCCTTTTCCCATGCTCTTCACCCCTCAATCCAACCTCTCCTACTTCGTGCAGTTCGACAGTTGGTCGTTCAATATGCTTCGCAACATGGAGTTCCTGAACGACCGCTACGTATCCCTGCTCGTCAACTGGAGTTTCGACGGAAAAATCCTCAACCGCATTCCCCTCCTGAAGAAACTCAAACTGCGTGAATACGTCGGTTTCAAGATGCTCTACGGCAAGTTGTCCGACAAGAACAACCCCTTCCTCCATCCCGAAGACAACAACCTCATGCGATTCCCCACCCGCGACGGCGAACAGACCTCCTTCGTCATGGGTGATACCCCCTACATGGAACTTTCCGTCGGCATCAGCAACATCTTCAAGATACTCACCATCCAATACGTGCGTCGCCTCAACTACACCGACTTGCCCGACCTCGAAGGCGGAAAACTCCACAAGAACGGCATCCGCTTCGCTGTCGATTTCAAGTTCTAACCCCACATGAAACTTCCTCTCCTCCTCCGCATCCTCATTGCCATCACCCTCGGAGTCCTCCTCGGGCTATTCGTCCCCGACGTTATCGTTCGAGGCATGAACACTCTCTGTGGCATCTTTGACCAGATGCTCAAGTTCCTCATCCCCCTCATCATCGTGGGACTCGTCACCCCCGCCATTGCCGACGTGGGACGAGGAGCAGGCAAGATGCTCGCCCTCACTGCCCTCATGGCATACGGAGCCACCGTTTTCTCAGGCGTGTTCAGTTACGCCTGTAGCATCAACATCTTCCCTTCCCTCATCGATACCCACCAGTCCCTTTCTCTCGCCAGCCAAGACACGCAATTTGCCCCCTACTTCACCATCGAGATACCCCCTGTCATGCCTGTCATGACGGCTCTCGTTCTTTCTTTCCTTCTTGGTCTCGGCATCGCCTTCTTCGGCAAGGAAGGCTTGAAGAAAGGTTTCGACGAGTTCAAGGACATCGTCACCCTTGCCATCGAGCGAGTCATCATCCCCCTCCTCCCCCTCTATGTCTTCGGGCTCTTCCTCGACATGTCCGCCGCTGGACAAGTCGGAGCCGTCATCTTCGCCTTCATCCAGGTTATCATCGTCATCTTTGTCCTCACCGCCATCCTGCTCATGCTGCAATATACCGTGGCAGGCATCATCACCCGACGCAACCCCATCCGGCTCTTCGTCACTATGCTGCCCGCCTACTTCACTGCCCTCGGCACCTCATCCTCCGCAGCCACCATCCCCGTCACTCTCCGTCAGACTATCCGCAACGGTGTGGACGAAAACATCGCCAGTTTCGTCATCCCTCTCTGTGCCACCATCCACCTCTCAGGCAGCACCCTCAAAATTGTCGCTTGTGCCGTTGCCATCATGCTTCTGCAAGGCACCGCCGACCCCACACTGGAAAGTGCCCTCCCCAGTCCTTACGATTTTCCCCTCATGTTTGGCTTCATCCTCATGCTTGGCATCACGATGGTAGCCGCTCCTGGAGTACCAGGTGGAGCCATCATGGCAGCCCTCGGCATCCTCTCCTCCATTCTTCATTTCTCTGCCGATCAACAAGCCATGATGATTACCCTCTACATCGCCATGGACTCCTTCGGCACCGCCTGCAACGTCACTGGCGACGGAGCCATCGCCCTCATCGTGGACAAGATGAAACGAGGCAATTGACCCCACCGCCGAACATCGCTATTTCCGTTTCCTCGTTTTCTGCTTCCCTCTTGAAGAAACCTTAGGTGCCTTGCCTGTGTGCTTGGCACCTTTCTTTTGCTCTTTGCCGATGAAAGGTTGGTAGAAAGTGGTATGGAGGGGGTCGTCTTCGGTAGCGAGTTTTCTGACCAGTTCGTAGTCGAGTTGCTTGCGATAGAGGTTGGCTTGTGCCACTCGGATGCGGACGGCATCGCCAAGAGAGAAGACGTGACGGGTTTGGCGACCGATGAGACAGAAGTTCTTGTCGTCGAAATCGAAGGCTTCGTCGCCTAAGTAGCGGACAGCGATGAAGCCCTCGCAGTGGTTTTCGTCAATTTCAGCATAGATGCCAAATTCGGTCACACCGCTGATGTGGGCATCGTATTCCTCGCCTATCTTGTCTGCCATGAATTCAACCTGCTTGTACTTGATGCTGGCACGTTCGGCTGTGGCAGCAAGTTGTTCCATCTGCGAAGAGTGGTCGCACAGGTTCTCGTACTTCTTCTGGCTGGCAGAAGCAGAACCCTGCTCGTAGCGAGTGAGCAGACGGTGTACCATCAGGTCGGGATAGCGACGGATGGGAGAGGTGAAGTGGGTATAGTAGTCGAAGCCGAGTCCGTAGTGTCCGATGTTGTAGGTAGAGTAACGAGCCTTCTGCATGGCACGGAGTGATGCCATCTCTATGAGGTTCTGCATCTTCTTGCCTCTCACGTCATAAAGGAGTTTGTTCAAACTGTGTGCCACATCAGCGTTCTTGCCTTGGGTGATGATGTGGAAGCCGAAACGGGCAGCGATATGGGCGAGGTTGTCGAGTTTGGTGGCATCAGGTTGTTCGTGAATGCGGTAAGGCAACGTCTTCGCCTTTTCGTTACTTTTCACCTTACCGATACTTTCCGCCACCGTCCTGTTTGCCAAAAGCATGAATTCTTCGACGAGTTTGTTGGCATCCTTGGCGTGTTTGAAATAGACACGGATGGGCTTGCCTTGGGGGTCTATCTCGAAGCGAAACTCTTCGCGGTCGAAGTTGATGGCTCCGTCCTTGAATCGCTCGTCACGCAGTTTGTGGGCCAGTCGATTGAGGGTGATGAGTTGGTTGGCATTCTCACCCTTGCGATGGTCGTCGGGCACAGGGGTGACAGGGATGGTGGCAGGGTCGATAGGTGGCAAACCATCACGGAAGGCGTTCAATTCTGTGTCTGCCAACACTTCCTGAGCCGGAACGGGTTGCGTAGGCACCAACTGACCCTGACGGATGGATTCACACTCACGTGCCTCGCCGTTCTGTTCGAGCAGGTACTGCACTTCCTCGTAAGTGTAGCGTCGGCAACTCTTGATGACGGTATGCTTGATGCGGGAACGCAACACTTCCGCCTCTTCGTTCATGTCGAAAATGACGGAGAAGGTGAGTTTCTCTTCGTTGGGCCGAAGCGAACAGAGTTGGTTGCAGAGGTGTTCGGGCAGCATGGGGATGGTGCGGTCAACGAGATAGACAGAGGTGGCACGTTGCTGTGCCTCGGTGTCGATGATGGAGCCTTCGAGCACGTAGTGGCTCACGTCGGCGATGTGTACACCCACTTCCCAGAGGCCATCCTTGATTTTCTTGATGGAGATGGCATCGTCAAAGTCCTTGGCATCGCGTGGGTCGATGGTGATGGTGAAGGTGTCGCGGAAGTCCTCACGCTGAGCAATCTCTTCGGGGGTGATGCCTGCATCGATTTTGTTGGCAGCGGCTTCCACCTTCTCGGGGTACTTGTAGGGCAAGCCATACTCGGCAAGGATGGCATGCATTTCGGCGTTGTTGTCACCTTCTGTACCCAACACATCCACCACTTCGCCTATCGGATTGCGTGCATCTCTCGGCCAACCAACCACTTTCACCACCACCTTCTCGCCGTTCTTCGCCCCTTTCAGTTTCTCCACAGGAATGACGATGTCGTTCAAGAGTTGTTCGTTGGGAAGGTCAAGGAATGCCACATTGTGATGCACCTGCACCGTGCCCACAAAGGGCTTTTCGCTCCGCTTCACAATCTCAATCACCTCACCATGCAACTTTTGGCTGCCACGGCGTTTGGCATGGATGCTCACCTTCACACGGTCGCCTGGCAGGGCATGGAGCGTGTCCTCATCGTAGATGGAGATGCCCACGCCGTTGTCCATATCCACAAAGTTGCGACCACCCGACGTGCGTTTGAAGGTGCCTTCGACCGTCTGAGCCACGCCATTATAGACGATGTCGCCGTCGTTGTTTCGGACGATATAGCCATCGTCAATCATTTCGTTCAGCACATCCACACAGAGCATTCGGAGCGGATGGGTCTTAAGTGCCAATTCGCGGAACAAGGTCTTCAGCGTGAACGCCTGTCCTGGGTGACTGCTCAAAAAACTGCCGACCAACTCAGCCAACTCTCGCTTGTTGATGCTGGACTTCACAAGTTTGGATTCTTTCTTTCCCATAGTCTTCATTTTTAACTTCTTGGTCAAAATTAGTGATTTTCTTCGACAAATGCAGTCACATTTTCCTTAAATTGTTGAAAATAGGGTAAAAAGTAGTAACTTTGCAGCCAAATTCAACAAAAACATGAAGATTTTAATTACAGGAGCGAGTGGTTTCATCGGCAGTTTTCTCTGCGAGGAAGGGTTGAAACGCGGGATGGAAACATGGGCAGGGATGAGGGAACATTCGAGCAGACGATGGTTGCAACAAGAGAGACTTAAGTTTGCGTTTCTCGACATGACCGATGCCGACAAACTCCGCAAGCAACTCACGGCGTATAAGGAGAAAGTGGGGCGATGGGACGTGATTATCCATGCGGCGGGGGCAACGAAGTGTCTGAGACGCGAGGACTTTGACAAGCACAACTTCTTCTGCACCCAAAACTTGGTGAACACGCTCGACGAGTTGGAGATGCTGCCCGAGCAGTTCTTGTATGTGAGCAGCCTGAGTGTGTTGGGGCCTATCAGAGAGGAGCAAAACGCTGACGGAACATACAACGACATGGTGGCTTCGGACGAACCAAAGCCCAATACGGCGTATGGAGAAAGCAAGGTGAAGAGCGAGCAGTTCCTTGCCGAAAAACGCATCAAGACCGATGGACGATTCCACTTCACCATCTTCCGCCCCACAGGGGTGTATGGCCCACGCGAAAAGGACTATTTCATGATGGCGAAGAGCATCCGACAGCATGTGGATTTTGCGGTAGGGTATAAGAAACAGGTGATTACGTTCGTGTATGTACGTGACCTCGTCAGTGCCATTTTCGCCGCCATCGGGAAGAAAGACGTGGCGAACGGAAAGGCGTACTTCGTCAGCGACGGTTGCAATTACTCCAGCCGTGCGTTCAGCGACTTGATACAGAAGGAGTTGGGTGTGAAGGGAGTGCTCCGCATCAAAGCCCCGTTGTGGTTGCTGAAAGTCATTTCGAGTGTGGCTGAATGGTTCTCGCACCTCACAGGTAAGCCCAGCACCCTGAACGGCGACAAGTATAAAATCATGTGCCAACGCAACTGGCAGTGCGACATCACCCCCATCAAGGAAGACCTCGGCTTCGTGCCTGAGTGGCCGTTGGAACGCGGTGTGAAGGAGTGCATGGCATGGTACAAAGAAAACAAATGGCTGTAAGCATGACAATACAAGAATACTTCAAAAAGGACTACGAGAAAGGGCTGTGGAGCGTGGAGGTTTTGACCCTCCTCTACATGCTCTTCACCACAATATTGACCCTCGTTTATTGGAACGGCATCGCCGACCCTAAGGGCATGATTCTCACACGAGTGGTGATGCTGCTCATCATGGCCGCCGTTTATGGTCTTTACCGTCTCTACCCCTGTCGGGCATTGCGGATTCTGCGGGTCTTCCCCACCCTGTTGGGACTCATCTTTTGGTATCCCGAGACGTATGACTTTTGTAGCCAGATGCCCTACCTCGACCACGTGTTTGCCCAGATTGACCAAGTGCTCTTCGGATGCCAACCTGCCCTCGTTTTCAATCAGTTAGTGACAAGCACCTTCTGGAGCGAAGCGTTCAATCTCGGCTACTACGCCTACTACTACATGATGGGTGCCACCATCCTGTTCTATCTGTTTTGCCGCTACCCCGAGGCAGACAAGGCGGGCTTCGTGTTCCTTGGTTCGTTTTTCCTCTACTACATCATCTATGAGTTCCTGCCCGTGGCAGGGCCTCAATACTATTTCAAGGCCGTGGGCGTGGAGACTGCCGACACGGGCATCTTCCCTGCCGTCGGCTACTACTTCCAGACACATACCGATATGCTCAGCCCCGAAATCAAGGGCATTTTCAGCCAGTTGGTACAGGGAGCACAAGACGTGGGCGAGCGTCCCACCGCCGCCTTCCCCAGCAGCCACGTGGGCATGAGCACGATCACCATGATGTTGGCATGGCAGAGCCGCAACCGCTGGCTCTTCTGGGTCATGTTCCCTGTTTATTTGCTGCTCTGTGCCGCCACGGTTTACATTCAGGCACACTACCTCATCGACTCCATCTGCGGCTTCATCAGTGCAGCATTGTTTTTCTACCTGACAAGCAAACTCTATGACAATTATCTTCCCTTCTCCCATCTTCGGGCCCATCCATAGCCGCCGACTCGGCATCTCTCTGGGCATCAACCTTTTGCCTTCCGACGGCAAGTGCTGTTCGTTCGACTGCATCTACTGCGAATGTGGCT
Source organism: Bacteroidaceae bacterium (assembly GCA_017483605.1). GTDB lineage: Bacteria > Bacteroidota > Bacteroidia > Bacteroidales > Bacteroidaceae > Minthosoma. The sequence goes on from JAFUWG010000043.1 coordinate 30,588, forward strand.
TCAACCACGACTTTGTGCCCAAGCAGAAACTGCCCACCCGCGAGGAGGTACGAACAGCCCTTGAGGCTCAACTCCAGAAAATGCAGCAAGAGGGCGTCACTCCCGATGTCTTCACGTTTGCCGGCAATGGCGAGCCGACCCTCAACCCTCATTTCCCCGAGATTATCGACGACACGCTCGCCCTGCGTGACCAATATTTCCCCAACGCCAAGGTGAGCGTCTTGACCAACGCTGTCCAAAGTCTGCGTCAACCCGTGTTCGATGCCCTCTGCAAAGTGGACAACAACATTTGCAAACTCGACACCATCTCACCCGACTACATTGCCCAGGTTGACCGTCCCAACGGCAACTACGACGTGCAGAAAATCATTGCCCGCCTGAAAGAGTTTGGCAATCGCTGCATCATCCAGACGATGTTCATGAAGGGAGAGTTTGGAGGCAAATCGGTGGACAACACAGGCGAAGCATTTGTCGAGCCGTGGTTGCAAGCCGTCAAAGAGATACAGCCACGCGAGGTGATGATATACACCATCGACCGCGAGACCCCTGCCCACCACCTGAAAAAAGCATCGCCAGCAGAACTGGATGCCATCGGCGAACGGGTGCGGCAGTTGGGATTGGCTTGTTCCGTCGCCTATTGAGAGGTGTCCTCTGAATAGGTTCCCTCGAAGCCTCTAAAGTGGTCTGAGTCACACCGCCTCGGCGGTCTGAGTCACACCACTTGGGCGGTCTGAGTCAGACCACTTTTGAGGTCTTTTCTGTCAGTATCTTTTATCAACCCCAATACCATCCAACATGAAAAACTTAGTATTCCTTACCGGTGCAGGAATGTCGGCAGAAAGCGGCATCAGCACCTTCCGCGACAGCGGTGGCCTCTGGGAGCAGTATCCCGTGGAGGCAGTGGCAAGCATCCAAGGCTATGAACGTGACCCCGAACTGGTGCAGAAGTTCTACAACGAGCGTCGGGCACAACTGAGCAGCGTGGTTCCGAACGAGGGGCACAAACTGGTGGCAAGCCTGGAGGACAAGTTCCACGTGACGGTCGTGACCCAGAATGTGGACGACCTGCATGAGCGTGCTGGCTCCAAGCACATCATCCACCTGCACGGCGAACTGATGAAGGCGACATCGAGCCGCAACCCCAACGACCCCGACTGCATCGTCACCCTCCCCGAAGACAACCCCGTCATCCAGATGGGCGATAAGGCGAAGGACGGAAGCCAACTGCGCCCCTTCATCGTGTGGTTTGGCGAGAGTGTGCCCATGATTGAGCCCGCCATTGCCGAGGTGAGCAAGGCAGACATTCTGGTGGTCATCGGCACGTCGCTCAACGTCTATCCCGCTGCGGGACTGCTCAACTTCACCAACGCCCACTGCAAAATCTACCTCATCGACCCCAAACCTGTGCCTTACGACCCCAGCCTCGGCATCCGCCACATCATGAAAGGTGCCAGCGAGGGCATGAAGGAACTTTGCGAGATTCTGAACGAGGAAAAGTAAAAATTGCGATGAAGCGAGAACAAAAGAAAACACGTTTTCATTTTGTCAAGCGTGAGCAATTTATGCAAAAGTAAAGGCAAATTAGTCTTAATATCCTATAAAATCCGTTAAAATAGGGCGTATCCCTTCGTAGATGCAAAAAATGTTCGTAATTTTGCCGAGAATTTATACATTGGCTTATTGCGGAAAATGAGAAAAACATATATCAAACAGACCTTTTACAGTGTGGCAGTGCTGGTTTTGGCACTGCTTACCTGTGTGTCTTGTATCAAAGATGACGAAACGGAAACGGCGCCAGAAAGTGCCATCCTTTCGTTCTCGGTGAGCAGCATCACCAGTTCTGTCATCACGAAAAAATACGACAGTTCGGGCAATGCGACCGACACGGTGGTGTCGAAAACCATCAACGGAAGCGACATCTACTTCAACATTGACCAGGTGAACGGTCACATCTCCAACGTGGACTCCCTGCCCAACTGGGTGGACTTGACTCGTGTGGTACCGACCTTCACGTGCTACGGCAGCGTGTTTGGCAAGGTGGTGGCAGGCGACGAGACCTACTATATGCTCACTTCGGGCAGCGACTCGATTGACTTCAGCAAGACGGTGGAACTGGTTTGCATCTCCACCGATGGAGAGTCGAGCAAGCACTACACGGTGGACATCTACAAGCACGTCAATGCGACCGACACACTGGAATGGAAGTCCATCACGTCAGACCTTTCCATCAGCGGGCAATGCAAGTTGTACGTGGCTGACGAAAGGGTTTACGCCTTTGCCCAAAATGCGGAAGGAGAGGACGTGGTGACCTTTGCCCAAGGCAACGCGGCTGCCTACCGCCAACCCGTCTATGATGCCACCACATGGAGCACCCCTGTCTCCATTCCTGTGGAGAGCGGTTCGGTCGTGCTGTTCGACGGCAACTTCTACGGACGAGGCACGGACGGCTACCTCTACCGTGCGAAACCAGAACAACTGGCAGCCACCTGGACGAAGGTTTCTGGCCAACCCATCGAACGCTTGTTGGCCGCCGACGAATATTACCTTTACGCGTATGACGGGACGGCCATCATCGGCACTTCCGACCTAAACACGTGGACGGTGCAAGGTACGGCAAACCTCGACAAACTGCCCGAAACGTCGGTCAACTCGTTCGCCTACACATCGAACACCAACAGCACGATTCAAGTGGCTGTCATGACGGGATTGTCAAGCAACGACACCCGGCACGGAGTGGCTTGGTACAAGATGACATCGCCCGATGACAACATCAACCAGCCGTGGTCTTACATAGAAGTGACGCTCGACAATCCATACGGGCTGCCACATCTTGACCACCTGAGTGTCACCCGCTATAACGATGCACTCTATGCCATCGGCTCGGAAGCAGGGGCGTATGAATACCTCTACCGCTCGGACGACAACGGCATCACGTGGCATCCACAGACAGAGATGTATCCTCTGCCAGCCGACCTTGACGCAGCCAACGGGGCAGCAAGCATCACGACGGTGGGCAACAGCCTCTGGATTATACAGGAAAACGGAAAGATATGGCAAGGCTCTATACGATAATCGCCGCCCTACTCTTCGCCACGGGGCTGAAGGCTCAAGAACTGGAGTATGCCTTGGAACTCGGTGCGATGGCTGGTCCCAGTTTCTACATGGGCGATGCCAACCTGAACGGATTCTACAAGAACGTGACGATGGCAGGCGGACTGATGGGCAGATACAACATCAACCCACGCATGGCGCTGAAGTTTGACCTCGGCTATGGCAGCGTGAAAGGCAATGCCCTGAAGGGGAAAAACTGGTTCCCGATGGAATGGGACAAAGAGTGGGAGTTTAACAACTCGCTCGTGGATCTCGGCTGCCAATACGAACTCAGTTTCTGGGGCTATGGCACGGGCAACAGTTACAAGGGGCACAAACGCCTCACGCCATACATCCAACTGGGATTGGGCTTTACCTACTGCAACGATGCCTTGACCATGAACATACCGATAGGATTCGGCATTAAGTATAAATTCAGACCTCGCTGGAACGTCGGCATCGATTGGAGTATGCGGTTCTCTATGAGCGACAAACTGGACGGCATCGAAGACCCCTACCGCACCCAAAGCGGATTCCTCAAAAACAAGGACAGTTACTCGTGGACGATGGTATATATCTCCTACGACCTCTGCCCCAAATACCGCAAATGTAACAACGATTAGAGAGAGTTAGAAGCCTCTGAAAATAAAAAATTGCAAGCCAATGTATAAAGAACAAGTAGATATGACCCGTGTGCCACGCCATGTGGCAATCATCATGGACGGCAACGGACGCTGGGCACAGGCTCGCGGCAAAGAACGCACATACGGACATCAAGAGGGTGCCGAACGTGTACACGACATCATGACTGCCGCGGTGAACCTCGGTATCGACTACCTGACACTCTATACATTCTCTACCGAAAACTGGAACCGCCCAGAGGCAGAGATTGCCGCCTTGATGGCATTGCTGTTGAAGCATCTGGAAGAAGAACTCTTCATGAAGAAGAACGCTCGCTTCCGTGTCATCGGCGAAATCGAGCGGTTGCCCAAGGTTGTGCAGGATGCCTGCCACTATCTGGAGGAAAGAACCCGACAGAACACGGGCACTTGCATGGTGCTGGCACTCAGTTACTCGTCGAAGTGGGAAATCACCAACGCCGTGAAGCAAATCGCCGAGCAGGTGAAGGCGGGAGAAATTGCCCCGGAGGACATCACCGACAAGACTATCGATGCACACCTTGCCACGAACTTCATGCCTGACCCCGAACTGATGATTCGCACAGGCGGCGAAGAGCGACTGAGCAACTACCTGCTGTGGCAGTGTGCTTATTCGGAGTTCTATTTCACAGAGACTTATTGGCCCGACTTCAAGGAGGAGGACCTCTGCAAAGCCATTGTTGACTATCAGGGCCGCCAACGCCGATTTGGCAAGACGGGTGAACAGGTTACCGAGAAAAAATAACGCTACACATTATATAATATATACATGAAGATTTTAAGGAGTTTGATGCTTTTGATGCTTGCTGCCGCCTTTGCCACCCATGCGATGGCACAGGTGCAGACAAAACCCACCGTCGTATATGGGCAACCTCAACGGTACGAAATTGGCGGCATAGCAGTGGAAGGTGTCGATAACTATGAAGATTACATCATCATCGGACTTTCAGGACTGACCGTAGGCGAGACCATCTCCATGCCCGGTGACGAAATTACCGATGCCATCAAGCGATACTGGAAGCATGGGCTTTTCTCTACCGTAAGGATCGAGGCTGACAGCATTGTCGATGAGAAAGTGTATCTGAAGATTGTGCTTGCCACTCGCCCCCGTGTGTCGCAAATCAACATCAATGGCGTGAGGAAATCGGAGCGTGAAGACCTGGAGGAGAAGATGGGTCTGGTGAAAGGCAACCAGTTGACTCCCAACATGGTGGACAAGGCAAAGATTGTGATTAAGAAGTATCTGGACGAGAAGGGTTTCAAGAATGCGGAGGTGAATATTGTGCAGCGAGATGATTCGGTACGTTCTGACCAGATGATTGTCGATGTCAACATTGACAAGAAAGAAAAAGTGAAGGTCAATCAAATCTTCATCAGCGGTAACAAAAACTTGGCAACCAAGAAGTTCCATGGTGGATTCTTCTCGGGCGGTCTGTTGAAGAAGACAAACGAAAAGGGCTTCAAGAGTTTCTTCAAGGCAAAGAAATTTGTGGAGGAGAAGTATGAAGAAGACAAAGACCGTGTCATCGAAAAGTATAATGAGTTAGGTTTTCGCGATGCCAACATTTATGCAGATAGCGTGGTGGACATTGGCAACAATCTGGTCAATGTCTATCTCTACATCGACGAAGGAGACAAGTACTATGTGCGTGACATCAACTGGGTGGGTAACACCATCTTCAACACAGATGCCCTTCGAGAGTCCTTGCAGATGAAGCGTGGAGATGTGTACAACCGAAAGCACCTCAACGAACGCCTGTATCAAGATGACAACTCCATCAGCCAAGAATATTACAACAATGGCTATGTGTTTAACAATGTGAGTGATGTTGAGGTGAATGTGGACGGCGATTCCATCGACCTTGAAGTCCGCATCTACGAAGGCATACAGGCGACCATCAACAAAATCAAGATTTATGGTAACACCCGTGTGTATGAGGAGGTGATTCGTCGTGAGTTGGAGTTGAAACCTGGCGACCTGTTCAGTATGACTGCCTTCAAGGGCTCTTATCAGGACATCGCCCAGATGGGGCACTTCGACCCAGAGGCTCTGAACCCCAACGAATGGGTGAAACCTGACCGCACGACAGGCACTGTTGACCTGAATATTGGATTGACCCCCAAAGCAAGTGACCAGATTGAGTTCTCGCTGGGTTGGGGACAGACGGGTATCATTGGAAAGGTGGGTCTGAAATTCACCAACTTCTCCATGCGTAACCTCATCGGCAAGAACCGCAACCACCGAGGCATCATCCCTCAAGGCGATGGTCAGGAGTTTGAAATCAGTGCTTCGACCAATGGTTCTTACTACCAATCTTACAGCATCTCCTTCCTTGACCCCTGGTTCGGCAGAAAACGTCCTAACCAGTTGTCTGTCAGTGCGTTCTTCTCACGTCAGACGGACATCAGTAGCAGTTATTACAATAGTGCCTACTACAACAACTATTACTCGATGCTCTATGGTGTCGGCAACTACAACAGCAGTTACTACAACAACTACTCCAGTTACTACGACCCTGATAAGTACATCGAACTGTTTGGCTTGAGCGTCGGCTTTGGTAAGCACCTCACATGGCCTGACAATCGTTTCAACTTTATGGCAACACTCGGTTACACACGCTACATGATGAAAGACTGGGAATATTTCATCATCCAGAACGGTAACTGTAACGATATCAACCTGACACTCAACCTGACTCGCCGCTCAATCGACAACCCCATCTTCCCACGAAGCGGTTCTGACATCAGTGCGTCCGTGTCGTTCACTCCGCCTTACTCGCTCTTCGACAACGTGGATTACGAGCACATGGCAACAGACCCTTACAATGCCAACTACCAAAACGACATCGGTCGCAAACACCGTTGGATTGAGTACCACAAATGGAAGTTCAACTCCAAGTTCTATACCCCGCTGTCAGGAACCAACAAATGTTTTGTGCTGATGACTCGTTTCGACTTCGGTATCCTCGGACACTACAACAAATACAAGAAATCTCCATTCGGAACCTTCTACATGGGCGGTGACGGTATGTCGGGCTACTCCTACACCTACTACTCTGAGACCATCGGTCTGCGTGGTTACGACAACGGAGCACTCACTCAGGGCTTCAATGGCTATGGCTATGCTTATGACCGCATGACCTTGGAACTTCGTTACCCGCTGATGCTCAACGGCTCAACCAACATCTATGCACTGGCATTTGTAGAAGGTGGTAACACGTGGCCTGAAGTGAAACAATTTAACCCCTTTGACATGAAGCGTTCTGCCGGTGTCGGTGTCCGCATCTTCCTTCCAATGGTCGGCATGATGGGTATCGACTGGGCTTACGGTTTCGACAAAATCAATGGTTCTAGCCGATATAGCGGAAGCCAATTCCACTTCGTGCTCGGCCAAGAGTTCTAAACAAAGAATCAATGAAAAAAGCAATGAAAAAGTATCTATTAACCCTTATGGTGCTTGTGGCTTCGACGGCTGCCCATGCACAGAAGTTCGCCCTCGTGGACATGGAGTACATCCTCAAGAATGTGCCTGCCTACGAACGTGCCAATGAACAACTCAACCAGGTTTCCAAGAAATGGGAAGGTGAAGTAACCGCTCTCCTCAACGAAGCAGAAACGCTCTACAAGAAATACCAATCAGAATCGGTATTCCTTTCTGATGCTCAGAAGACGAAAGCCGAGGAAGCCATCATGGCAAAAGAAAAAGAGGCAAGCGATCTGAAGAAAAAATACTTTGGCAGCGAAGGAGAACTCTACAAAAAACGCCAAAGCCTTCTCGCACCGATACAGGACGAGATTTACAATGCGGTCAAGGACATCAGCGACCAGAAAGGTTATCAACTGGTGCTCGACCGTGCCTCTGGTGGCAACATCATTTTTGCGTCACCCAAGATTGACATTAGTGAAGAGGTGTTGCAGAAACTGGGTTATGCCAACTAACCCCCTTTATCATCAAAACAAATTAACCATCAATAAACAGATTTAAACAAAATGAAAAAGATTATTTTTGCGATGCTCTTGGCACTGCCAATGACCATGTTCGCACAAAAGATTGGACACGTAAACATCGACGCTGTGGCTCAAGGTATGCCCGAAACTGCAGCACTCCAGACAGAAATCCAGAATCTGCAGAAGCAATTCCAGGACGAGTTGCAGCGTAAGCAGAGCGACATTCAAGCCAAGGCTGATGCCTACGACAAGGAGAAAGCAACCCTCTCTGAAACACTCCGCACCTACCGTGAGCAAGAACTGCAGAAAGCATACGAGGAGTACCAGCAGTTTGGTCAGACCAGCGAGCAAGAGTTGCAGAAAGTCTATCAGACCAAGATGAGTGAGATTCAGGAGAAAATCATGAAGGCAGTAGAAGAAGTGGGAGCCGCAGGTTCATACACCTATATCCTCCCCGCTGCAGGTATCGCCTTCATCGGCAGTGGAGCAAACGACATCACCGACCAAGTAAAGGCAAAGGTTGGTGCTAAGTAATGAAACACGTATGAAGTACATATACACCTTGATAGCACTGTTTGCTTGTGCTGGCTCCTTGTCAGCACAAGAAACAGTGCCTTCTGTTTCCACAGAGATACCCAAGCAAGTCATCATCCAGGCACAACACTTCGGCTACCTCTCTTACAACGACGTGCTCCATGCCATGCCCGAATATCAGCAGGCAATGAAGAGCCTCGAGGAGTTGAAAAACACCTATGACCAAGAAATGACACGTGCCGAGCAGGACTTCTCCAAAAAGTTTGCAGAATACATCGATGGCCAGAAGTCTTTCCCCGAAAACATCATGCTCAAGCGTCAGAAAGAACTGCAGCAGTTGATGGAGCAGAGTATGCAGTTCAAGAAAGAGGCGCAGGAACTCCTCACCCAAGCCGAAGCAGAACTGATGGCACCTCTCCACAACAAACTGAAAGATGCCATCAGTGCCGTCGGCAAGAGCCGCAACTATGCCTACGTGCTCAACACCGACGCCAATGCCTACCCATACATCAGCGGTGAAGGTGAGGCAGAAAACTGCACCGACGCCGTGTTGACCCAACTCGGCATCAAATAAATGGGACCCATCGGCATCTTCGACTCTGGCTATGGAGGTTTGACCATTCTTGAAGGCATCCGCAACCGCTTGCCCCAATACGACTACATCTACCTCGGCGACAATGCACGTGCCCCTTACGGCACGCGCTCGTTCGACGTGGTGTATGAGTTCACCTTGCAAGCCGTCAAGAAACTCTTCGAGTTCGGATGCCCCCTTGTCATTCTGGGTTGCAACACCGCCTCTGCCAAAGCCCTGCGTTCCATCCAGCAAAACTACCTCCCCACTGCCGCCCCCGACCGCCGGGTGCTTGGAGTCATCCGCCCCACGGCTGAAGTGGTGGGTCAGATGTCCCACACAGGACACATCGGCGTGCTCGCCACAGAAGGTACCATCAAGTCTGAGTCTTACAAACTGGAAATCACGAAACTCTATCCCCAGTGTACCGTCATCGGGCAAGCATGTCCCATGTGGGTGCCGCTGGTAGAATGTGGCGAATTTGACAAACCAGGAGCCGACTACTTCGTCAAGGATTCTCTTGACAAACTCCTTGCCCAAGACCCCCTCATTGACACCATTATCCTCGGATGTACCCACTTTCCCCTGCTCCTACCCAAAATTCGCCGCTACACACCCGAAGGCATCACGCTTATTCCGCAGGGGCAGTACATTGCCGTCAGCCTTGAAGATTACCTCCATCGCCACCCAGAAATGAACCAACGACTCACACAAGGCGGCACCACCCAATACCTCACCAGCGAATCCACCACCAAATTCCGTGAATCCGCCAGCCTTTTCCTCAAAGAAAACATCACGGCACAGCGTGTCACATTGAACTGACGCTATGCCGTGTGTACTAAGTCGGGATGACGTGACTCGAACACGCGACCCCTACGTCCCGAACGTAGTGCGCTACCAACTGCGCTACATCCCGATTGCGATGATAACAAGGCTGTTTCGGACTTTTCTCTGAAACAGCGTGCAAAAGTAGGCATTTTATTTGAGCCTGCCAATTTTTTCGGCATATTTTTGACGAGTTGCAAACCAAATGTTACAACTCATTCTTAAAATTTCCTCTTTTCCTAACATTTTGTGATAAATAAATTAAAAATTTTAGAAATAAGACACGATGCCCTTTGTGTAGAAAAGAGAAATTCTTACCTTTGTACCTCGGTGGTAGCGGTATGCTTGCCTCCACAGGATAAAAGAGTAGAAAGATTTATTATTCACATTATTAAATTATAAAAGTACTATGGCATTAGATTTGACAAAGTATGGCATCACTGGCAGCACAGTGATTGCACACAATCCTTCTTACGAGGAACTCTACAAGGCTGAAATCAATCCTGCTCTCGAAGGCTACGAGAAGGGTCAGGAAACTGAACTCGGTGCAGTGAACGTGATGACAGGTATCTTCACAGGTCGTTCTCCTAAGGACAAGTATATCGTTGACAACGACGAGAGCCACGACAACGTGTGGTGGACTTCTGACGCATACAAGAACGACAACCACCCCATGTCTGAGGACGTTTGGGCACAGGTGAAGGAAATCGCAAAGAAGGAACTCAGCAACAAGCAACTCTATGTGGTTGACGCATTCTGCGGTGCTAACGAGGCTACTCGTTTGGCCGTTCGCTTCATCGTTGAGGTGGCATGGCAGGCACACTTCGTTGAGAACATGTTCATCCAGCCAACCAAGGAAGAACTTGCTAACTTCGAGCCAAACTTCGTTATCTACAATGCTTCTAAGGCAAAGGTTGAGAACTACAAGGAACTGGGTCTGAACTCTGAGACTTGCGTTGCTTTCAACACGAAGAGCCGCGAGCAGGTCATCATCAACACTTGGTACGGTGGTGAGATGAAGAAGGGTATGTTCTCTATGCAGAACTACTACCTCCCACTCAAGGGCATCGCTTCTATGCACTGCTCTGCCAACACCGACATGGAAGGCAAGAACACTGCCATCTTCTTCGGCCTCTCTGGTACAGGTAAGACTACCCTCTCTACTGATCCAAAGCGTCTCCTCATCGGTGACGACGAGCACGGATGGGACGACGAGGGCGTGTTCAACCTCGAAGGTGGTTGCTACGCTAAGGTCATCAACCTCTCTAAGGAGAACGAGCCTGACATCTACGGCGCTATCAAGCGTAACGCTCTCCTCGAGAACGTAACCGTTGACAAGGACGGCAAGATTGACTTCGCCGACAAGAGCGTGACTGAGAACACTCGCGTTTCTTACCCAATCGACCACATCAAGAACATCGTGAAGAAGGTTGCCGGCAAGAGCGCAGGTCCTGCTGCCAAGAACGTTATCTTCCTGTCTGCTGACGCATTCGGCGTACTGCCTCCAGTGTCTATCCTCACTCCAGAGCAGACTCAGTACTACTTCCTCTCTGGCTTCACTGCAAAACTCGCCGGTACA
>JAFUWG010000004.1 GCA_017483605.1 Bacteroidaceae bacterium
AATACAGCGGCCGTTGTATCAAAAGTGCTGAAAAATTGGTTGATTTTGGGCTGAATGGTTGATTTTGAGGCGGTTGCGAGTTTTTGGGTTGAAAAGTGGGATGGGCTTGGATGAGGGGTGAAAAATGGTTGAAATTGGTTGATTTGGGAAGAGAAAAATTTTCTGTTTGATGATTTGGAAGTTTGAGGGGCTGAAGATGGGCTTGAGAAGCGTGGTTGATGAGGGGTTGACGAGGGGTTGATGAGGTGAAAGGAATTGTTTTGGAAGTGTGCATGTGCGGATCGTTGGTCTGTGATGTGCCTTAGGATAGAGAAAAAGTTACAGTTAACATTATTTTATTCACTTTTTTATTAACAATTAAATCAATTATGAAAATGAAAAAGACTCTTAAGCTGATGCTTGCCTTTGCTCTTGTGGCATTGAGCAGCACAAGTGCTTGGGCCGCCGGCGAAATCAAAGGAACTTATCACCAGGGTTCTGCCGATGGTTATAAGTACAAGTTCTTGAGTGTGTATGGCACCCCAACCGCCACGAAGGTGAACACTGTGGCTGTTGCAGCCAACGTGTGGGCATCCAATGGTGGTACAGCCATTGCAATTGCAAACACTGTGGACATTCCTGTAAAGGGTGTGGACGATGATGGTATTTCCATTGACAAGACACTCACTTTCCAGATTGTTGAGGTCGGTTTTAGCCAGGGGGGCACAGATCAACTCTTCAGTAACACGACCACAGGCAAGAGCGGAAATGTAACATCCATTTCCATCGGTGCTAACGTGAAGAAAATCTGGGCCAATGCATTTGCTGGTTGCTCTAACGTGACGGAAGTGACATTTGTAAGCAACAACAATGCCCTCGAAATCGGTGCTGGCGCTTTTGCAGGAACCAAGATTGAGACTCTTGACCTTTCTCCCACGAAGTTGACAAAAGTAGAAAACCTTTTTGGCACTTCGACCATCGTAGGTAAGGTTTCATCGGCTCCAACGACCGACGCAAAGATTCCTGCTGCGGCTACAGCTACAGTAACAAACACTTATCTCAAGAATGCAACATTCCCAGCAACGTTGACAGAAATCGATGAGGGTGCATTTGTGAACTGCACAAAATTGACCTATGTGAACTTCACTACACCTGCTTCTACAGTTGCAGAGACAACTATCGGTAACTATGCATTCTACGGCACAGCAATCCAAGACCTCAACCTCACCAATACCGTAGTGAAGACGCTCAATCCGCTCTTCGGCTACAACAACGTGACATTGCGTAAGGTGACTCTCCCTGCTTCTATCGAGACTTTGGCTGATTATGCACTGGCTGACCAAATTCAGTTGGGCGAAGGCGACGCTGAAGTTGCTCAAGATCACTGGGATGATAGTGAATACTATGTGTATCCAGGTGGCCTTTCATTGGCAACAGCTGCTACCACATGGAAAGTCAATGCTGCTACAGACTACTATGCAAAAGATGCTCTCTATCAGCGTAACAACTTGAAGACCATCGGTAAGTATGCACTCAGCAACACCATCATTGAGAATGTTGACCTCAGCAACTGCTGGCAACTGGAATTCACAGGCAACCCCATTTTCGTGAGCGAACTCACTTACACCAACAGCAACTTGCAGACAGTGAAGTTGCCAGAAGTGACAGAATTGACTACGGCTACTGCTCCCGCCAACTGGACTGACATGGGTGCAGGCAAGTTGAACAAGGGTTCTATCGCAAACCTCGGTCTCACTTTTGCAAACTGCCCTGCTCTGACTACAGTCACAGGACTTGGGAAGACAGCCATCCTCACCGTTACAGACTACGCTTTTGCTAACGACAAGGCTCTGACTGAACTTTCGTTCCCTGCCACAGTTACTGCCATCACAGGCCGTCCATTCGCAGGTTGTGCAAAACTCGCAACTCTGAACATCGACGCAACTGCCCTCATCACTTTGGGTACAGCAAACCAAAATCTCTTTGGTGTGATTGACGATGTGAATGATGCCCTCGGCCTCACTCTTCCTCTTTCTTCTGATATTTGGAATACGACAGGTAACGTAGCACCAGGTGCTGCTTCTGCCACTTCTGCCTTGGTGAACCTCACCATCACAAACGACCTTGCTGCTACAGCAACTATCAATGCTGGTGCATTCTATGCAGATGACTCTAAATTGGAGAACCTGCTCCTCTGCCATACTTATGGCGTCAGTGGTACTGTGAGCGATGCTGCTTTCAAATTGAACCCTGCTCCTGCTGATGGCAAGAACACTGTTAAGTTTGGTAACATCAATACTTCTGCAGTAATCTCAGCTACTGCTGCTTCTATCGATGGTCCAACAGAAGAAGGTATGGCAACAGAACTGTTTATTGGAGAGACTTACAAAAACCTCACAACAAACACCTTCCCATTCGTATCTGGTAACATCAGCAGCGCTACAGTGACTGGTACCGTGGATGCTGGTCTTGCCGTGGATATCTTCGGTCAGGCTGTAGTCATCAACTTCCAGAAGAACATCACTGGTACAATCCAAAATAATGGTTTGACTAATAGTGCATTGACCACTCTTAACTTTGACGGTGGTACAGGTGACTATCCTGGTGTAACCATTGCAGATGGAATCGCCGCAGGCACTTTCGTGGCTCTGACGACTGGTAACGCTCCTAACCTGAAAACTGTTTACTGGCATCCAGCAGACCCAAGCCCACTTGCATCAATGACGAAGTTCAATCAGAAAACTTTTGCAGATGCAAGTCAGGCTATCCCTGCCGTTACGCTTTACACAACCGAACTGGTTGCTTATGATGCCACTAACGGTTACGACAACTCTGAAGCAAATCTCTACAACGTGAAGTTTATTGTAAGTTCTGTAACCATTGACAGCCAAAACATCGAAGTACTCGCAAAGAGCGGTGCTAACTATTATTGGGGTATGTTCGAGGCTCCAGCTGGTAAGAATTGGGCTATTGACATCGAGCAGGAAATCGGTGGAACGGCTGCCAAGGTGGCTGTATATTCAGCATACGTTGATGAGAACATCATTTACGTTGACCCAATCGCCAAGAATAATGGTCAGTACATCGTTGAGGCTGGTGAGGCCGTAATTGTACGCTCTACAGTAGGTGACAACGCCAAGGACGTTCTGAGCAAGCCTGTAGTTGCAACTGCAACAGAGGAATATTCAACTATGCGTTCTATCAAAACAGGTGCTACCACTTATGACATCCTCAACGACCTTGAGGTAAATGCAGACCTCTTCTCAAGTGACTACATCGCCACTCAGTATGCTGCCGGTAAGGTGATTTATTTCATGGCAAACCCATTGAACAACAACGGTCTTGTGTTCAAGTATATCCGCAAGACAGGCTACCTGCCAGCAGGTCAACTTTATCTCGTGAAGGAATATGGTAGCGAAGGCGAGATTCCAAGCGAAGCATCCCTCCGCGTAGTCATCCTCGGCGAGGACGGCACAGAAGACCCAACCTTCATCAATGGTGTTGAGGTGGAAGAAACAGAGGCTACAGTTGCCAAGGGCATCTACAACCTCCAAGGCATCCGCGTGAACGGTGCATATAAGGGCATCGTCATCAAGGATGGTAAGAAGTTCCTTCAGAAGTAATCACACTGATTCTCAATAAACTTAATTAACTCATTCAAAAGCCAGTGCAGGGAGCGTCCCTCCCTGCACACTTTAATCAAAAAAGGTAAAAAATTATGGACAAGAGATTTTATGAAACTCCAGAATTTGAGGTAATCGACCTTCTCTTGGAAGGCGAACTTCTCCTCGCAAGCGGTGAAGGAGAAGATGATGGTGGTGCTGCAGGTGAAGGCGGTGCAGGTGGTCCTGATGACTTCATGTAATTCACCTTTCACTGATAATTGGCTCATGGGAAGTTCAAGAGACATCCTTTGGCCAAGTAAAAACAAATAGAAACGAATTCGGGGGGACAGATTTGATTCTGTGCCCCCGAAATTAATAAGAAAATTGGACTTATGAAAAATCTTCCTATTATCTTCTATGTAATCATTCTTGTCATTGGAATGATTGTGTATTTCGTTTGTCCATGTACGAGAAACGTTCTTTCCTTCTTGGGTGGTTGTGCATCCATCGGTGGTCTGTATCTCGCATTGTGGCAGTTTCAGATTGCCAATGACGTAGCCAAGCAATCGCAAGAGACAATGCAAGAGGGCCTGGAACAGATGAAGAAACAGATAGCATCCTTGGAGCACAAAGCGGATATGTAGGTTTTCTGAAATTGACAACAATCTAATACCATCGGTAAAATGAACAATTATATCTATGTGTTATCTGACAAAGAGAACATTAAAGTTGAGAAACTGCATATCTGCACTTGGGACTTGAAGGGGGGAAAGAAGTATGTAGAGTTGGGTGTATTTCTTGCTAAAAATAATCAAACGGATCCCTTTAATATTTACCTTGCTGCCCCCTTTATTGATAAAAAGTGTACAGTGAAGAGTCTGCACAAGGAATTGGGCGATGAAAAGAATTTCAAATTCATTTTTAATGAAGAACAGACAGACCGTAAACCTTTAGATGATGGAGATGATGGATATATTGTCCACTATAATATTGATAACGAGATAAAGTTGGCTGTCGTTGCGGTGAAACATGAATTAGTTAGTGGTTACATAAAATGTTCCGTACAACAACCCCAAAAAGAATTCGACCATCTGTATTTTCGCCTGCTTTTAGGAATCAACAAGGAGAGTTTGGCAAGAGCCATTAATGGAATCACAAAAATTACTTACCAATATGATTTTCAAGTTAATGAAAAACGGAATATTCCTGATGAAATCAGTAAGTTGAAAAAAGATGAATCACTCTCTTATTCTCAAATATCGTCGGTCTATTGCCTGCATTGTGTGCCAGCCAATTATGAACTTTCCTATTCGGATGATCACAAATTACAGAGCATCCGTATGCTTGAAACTGATGCCTTCAAAAAATATTTGAAAGAATTTAAGGATTTGAAAGGCAAATATATCATTATATTTCAAAAAAGTAGAGAATTAGAAAAGCCCTCTTTCTTCACGAGTTTTTCCAAGGAGCACATCGGCAATAAACAATTATTTCTTGCTATCGGTGCAAACATCATTTGTAGTTTCTTGTTTGCAGAGGCTGACTGGCGATTTACGACACCAACAGAAGGGGAATGGTACGATAAAATTCCTGTAGAATGGTGGCTCGCCCTTGCCGTTGTTTTGGGTTGCTTCATTTGGTGTTTTTCGCTGTGTTCATGGGTATGGAATCAAATCAAACAGGGCTGTTCATGGATCAAGAGAAAATGCGCGTCAAAATAATCAATATTGACAGCGACCAGCATACAAAACAGGTCTATTTCAAGAGAATCAGGAAGTTCCTAACAGGTTTGGAATGCAACTATCCATTTTTTCACGAATGGTTGGAGCGTGTGTTTAAGTTGACGGACACACCTGAAAGGACGATTGTGGTTTGCGAGGAGAGGGAGCAGATAGCAGGCCTTGTCATTCTGAAGGATTGTGCAGATGAGAAAAAAATCTGCACGTTTCGAGTGGCTCCTTGGGCAAGGCATCAAGGCATCGGAACTTTTCTTTTGAAAGAGTCAAGAAGAATCCTTCGAGAGAGATTCCCTCTTATTACGGTGTCGGACGAGCATATTGATGAATTCAAAAGTTTTCTGGAACCTTTTGGATTTGAAATCAAGAGTCAAGTGATGTCGCTGTATAGATATGGACATTATGAATACTATTTTAACAGACCTTATGTGCATAAGTTTGCGTTAATGTCTATACACCCTCAATATGCCCAACAAATCATGAGCGGAAAGAAGACGGTAGAATTTCGCAAGGTCTGTTTCAGAGGGTTGGTGAAGAAGGTGTATGTATATTCCGCGTCCCCAGTAAAAAGAGTTGTTGGCTATTTTGAGGTGGGAGAAATCGCAAAAGAGACACCTGTGGAATTATGGGGAAAATTCGGAAAACAAGGCGGTATTGACAAAGAATCCTTTTTTAAATACTTTGATTCAAAAAGTTTGGGTTACGGCATCGGTGTCAAAAAAGCGGTTAGACTGAAACAATTAGTGACTCTCGATGATATATTTGATGAGAAGATACGAGCCCCTCAAAATTTTGTGTATATTGATAATATTGTATTCTTGCGAAGATTATTGTTACTTGAATAAAAGAAGATTTTCTCTTCTTTTTAGTATGGCTTTAACATTAACGATGTTATCATATCCTCTACAATAACCAACATTTCTCCCAAAATCTTTTGGAGTATTAGGAAAAAGTTGTACCTTTGTGGCGGGAAAACTAAAACAAGGAATAAGATGAGCACTGCATTGAAATCTATATTGTACTATTTCGGTATTGGTCCCAATCCTGTTGTTTTTGAGGTGAAGGATGATGCTTCTGCCATTCGTTCAGACTGGGAAAAAGTGGGTGCAGACCTTCGCAAAGCGATGATTCAATATGAAAAAACAACCACAAAATAGTGTGCAGGCACAAATAACGAAGGTGGAGCAGTATTCTGGTCCGCTGCCACATCCTGACGCTCTTATCAAGTATAATGAGGCGGTGCCGGATGCGGCCGAACGTATCATCGCTATGGCGGAGAAGGAGATGGCACATCGCCACAAGACGGAGGAGCACTTGCTGAAGAGCAGGTTGCGGCTAACGTATCTATCGGTTATCCTTTCTTTTATCAGCGTTCTCGTTCTTGCGGCGTTGGTAGGATTCTCATTGCGAATTGGTGCTTCTGGCACGGCGATAGGTGTTGCTATTGGTGCCATTGGATCTGTGGCAGGTATCTTCATCTATGCGAAAGCGAGCCAGGTAAAAAAGGGAGAATAGATATTTGGCGTGCAGGTCGTTTGCCCTCTCCAGTTTTTCTTCCCAAAATCTTTTGGCATATATAAATAAAAAGATGTATCTTTGCAGCAAAGAATCAAAGAGAAGACCGGATAACGCTCCAATCTTCTCTTTTTTGATATATTATGTACATTTCTTTATATTACCAACTCATACAAATCGGTTGTTAACAAATCTCTGAATGCTTTCAGCAGCAGTTCTCGATTGGGATTCTCTCTGGTGAAATAGATGGACAAATGCAGACGGTACTAATCGAGTGGTTCCTCCTCGGAAAACTCAAAAGGGCTTAGCAAATGTAAATCCATGCTGGTCGGCTATGCGTTGCATTTCGTTTTTGTCTGCACCATTTTGAATACATTCGCAAATGGCTCTCTTGAAACGGAGCAATTTGAGGAGTCCGTTCTCCCGCTTCGATGTTTGAATTGCCATATCCATACTTTTATTGTTTAATCTGTTATCTGCTTTTGGTGCTCTTCTGATTCTGTGCTATTTGTACACAAAGGTACGTTTTTTATCTTTCCCCGCAAAGTTTTTCAGACTAAAATCTCCTGTTCTAAAAGGAAATATTCACAAAATGGCGGGAATGGCACGAAAAAAAACAAAGAGAAAACGGCTACACGCAAGTCCGTGCGTTGTAGCCCCCAATCAATATTTGCGTTTAGACGGGCTACGCAGTTGGGTCTCAACCAGCCAAAGTGCCTCGCCTATATTCGCGGCACTGGTCAACATACACGAGCCTCGTCTCTCAACATTCTTTCCTCTCGTCAGGTATCCCGATTCTTTTCCCCTTTTTGTTCTTTCATTCTGTCTCGTTTTCCCACTTCGTGGCATTTAATTGTGCTTTCCTCCTTTCTATTTCCTAATTATTTACTACCTTTGCACAGAATTTGGAAAGAGTGACTAAAAAACACGGACATTATGAAGATTGGTTTTGATAACGAGAAATACCTGAAGATTCAATCGGAACACATCAGGGAGAGGATTGCCCAGTTTGACGGGAAATTGTACTTGGAACTGGGTGGGAAACTTTTTGACGATCACCACGCATCGCGTGTGCTGCCAGGGTTTAAGCCTGACAGCAAGTTGCGGATGTTCAAGCAGTTGAGTGACAGTCTGGAGATTGTCATTGTCATCAGTGCAGAGGATATCGAGAAGAACAAGATGAGGGCAGACTTGGGCATCACGTATGACGAGGATGTGCTCAGACTGCGTGACGAGTTCATGAAACGCGGCTTCTACGTGGGTTCGGTGGTGATTACGCACTACAACGGACAGCGTGCTGCCGACGATTTCCGTCACCGTCTGGGGCGGATGGGCATCAAGTCGTATATACATTATTTAATAGATGGCTATCCGCACAACGTGGAACTGATTGCCTCCGACGAGGGTTTTGGCAAGAACGAATATGTGGAGACGACTCGTCCGCTGGTCATTGTGACGGCTCCTGGCCCGGGCAGCGGCAAGATGGCGGTGTGTCTCAGCCAGTTGTATGGCGAGAACAAGCGTGGCATCCGTGCCGGATATGCCAAGTTTGAGACCTTCCCCGTGTGGAGCCTGCCGCTGAAACATCCTGTGAACATCGCCTACGAGGCTGCCACCGCCGACCTGAACGACGTGAACATGATTGACCCCTTCCACTTCGACGCTTACGGCAAGGTGGCTATCAACTACAACCGCGACATCGAGATTTTCCCCGTGCTGAATGCACTCTTCGAGGGCATCTACGGCGAGAACCCCTACAAGTCGCCGACGGACATGGGCGTGAACATGGTGGGGTTCTGCATCAGCGACGACGAGGTGTGCTGTCAGGCATCGAAGGATGAAATCATCCGTCGCTACTACGACGCCACGAACAAATTGGCTGACGGGGCTTGCAACGAGAGCGAGGTGAGCAAGATTCAACTGCTGTTCAATCAGGCGAAAATCACCACCGCCTATCGCAAGGTGACGGTGGCTGCCAACGCCCGGAAGAACGAGACGGGGGTGCATTGTGCAGCCATGGAACTGGAGGATGGCACCATCATCACCTCCAAGACCGGTGCACTGCTCGGCTGTTGTGCAGCCCTGCTGCTCAACGTCATCAAGCATCTGGCAGGCATCGGCGACGACGTCAAACTCCTGCCGCAGAGCATGATTGAGCCCATCCAGAAGACGAAGACGGAATATCTGGGCGGTCACAATCCGCGTCTGCACACCGACGAGGTGCTGGTCGCCATCTCGGTGCTGTCGCAGCACGACGAGAACTGCCGACGTGCCTTGGAGCAGTTGCCAAAGTTGCGTGGTTGCCAGATGCACAGCACGGTGATGCTGGGCGAGGTGGACCGAAAGATTCTGAAGAAACTGGGGTGCGGGCTGACCTGCGACCCCATCAAGAAAAAATAGGACAGGCATGGCATCGTTTTGGACAAAAAAGAATGAAGACATCGAGGACGAGAAGACGGCGAACCCCTGGGCTGAGATGCTGGTGAAGGGCAAGACGCTCTATCCTAAGCGTCGGCCCCTGAAAGCGGCACTCTTCGACCTCGACGGCACCTTGGTGGACACCGAGGGGCAGTACTCTGTCTTTTGGGGGGCTGTCGGACGGAAATATCGCCCCGACATCCCGAATCTGGAACTGCTCATCAAGGGTTCGACCCTCACACGCATCTACGACACGTACTTCCCCGACCCTGCGGTGCAGGCAGCCATCACGGAAGAACTGGACAAGTGGGAGGCACAGATGGACTACGCTTTCTTCCCTGGGGCACTCGACTTCCTGCGTGACCTGAAGGCACATGGCGTGAAGTGTGCGGTAGTGACCAGTTCCAACATCCCGAAGATGAACAGTTTGGCTCGTCAGCATCCCGAGTTCAACAGCCTCTTCGACCGAGTGCTCACGGCAGAGGATTTTCCTGCCTCCAAGCCCGCCCCCGACTGCTATCTGCTGGCGGCGAAACTGATGGATGCCGACCTGGACGAATGTGTGGTCTTCGAAGATGCCTTCAATGGGCTGGAAGCAGGCATGTCATCGGGCATCTTCACCGTGGGACTTGCCACCTACAACAAGCCCGAAGCCATCAAGGACAAGTGCCACCATGTGCTCAACGACTTTGTGGGCATGACGTATGAGAAACTGACCGACATCATCAATCAACCATAGTATCAACCCAAACAAACACATGACAATGAAAAAGTTAGCAATCTTTGCCGCATTCGTGCTCATGGGCACAGCATCTTTTGCCCAGACAACCAACCTCCCCAAACCCAACATGCAACGCCAGACGCTCAGCGTGATGGAGATGTTCCAGCAGCGCAAGTCGGTGCGTGACTACAGTCCCGAACAACTCTCAGAGCAAGACCTGAGCGACCTGCTGTGGGCAACCATCGGTGCCAACCGTGAAAACGGCAACCTCACCGCCCCCACAGCCATGAACCGTCAGGAGATTCTCCTTTATGTCTTCACCGAGAAGGGCGTTTGTCGCTACGACCCCAAGGCTCACAGCCTCACGCTGGTGGCAGAGGGCGACCATCGCGACATTGTGGCAGGTCGTCAGGCATTTGCCAAGGCAGCCCCAGTCAGCCTCCTGATGGTGGGCGATTTCGACAAGTTCGGCAACAACGACGACCATGCCAAGTCGCTCGTCTCGATGGATGCCGGCTATGTGAGCCAGAACATCGACCTCTTCTGTGCAGCAGCAGGACTCGCCACCGTGCCTCGTGCCACGATGGATGTCAAGGCCATCCAGACCCTGCTCGGACTGAACGAAAATCAGGTGCCCCTGCTCAACAACCCCGTCGGCTATCCGAAGAAATAAGCCGCTATCATCGCACATACAAAATCCTCGTTCACACCACCGCGAACGAGGATTTTCACTTTTTCTACTAAAAAAATGCCTCTCCCCCTTGTCATGTCAGAAAAAAAACTTAACTTTGCAGTCGATTTCGGAACGAGCCTCACGGCAACGCCACGAAATCACATCTCCATCGGGAAGTAGCGCAGTTGGTTAGCGTACACGTCTGGGGGGCGTGTGGTCGCCAGTTCGAGTCTGGTCTTCCCGACCAAAAGGGGCAGGAATCCACAGCGGTTCCCGCCCCCTTTTCTTGTGCTCCATCCCTTTCCTTTTCCCCTGCGTCCAGCGGTTTTCCCGCAGGCTCCCTTCCCCTTCCTTTCCCCTCTCTTCCTTCCTCCATCCATCCCCCGTTCAAAGCGGTGTTTCCGCTTTGCCTCCCTTAAAACTAAACTTAAATTTTATAAAATTCAAGTTAGATTTATATAAATTCAAGTTCAATTTTCATAAATTCAAGTTTAATTTTATAAAATCTAACTTTAGTTTTAAGAACACCCCCACAAAACCGGCCCTTTTACCCCAAAATCTGCAAAGAAAAAACAAAGAAGCGGCTTGTACACATTTGATGCTCCCACAAAAACAATCAGGGCTGGCAACACACATTTACGTTGCCAGCCCTGATTGTTTTCTATACCCACATCTTCAGGTCAACAGCATTCATGAATTCTACAGGCTAAATTGTAGACGCTCCTGACGAATTCTCTTGAAGCCCTCCTGCGCCCGCTCCTCCCATTCGCGTTTCCGTTCCATTGCTCTACGAAACGCTGAGATGATCTCTTCTCTTGTTCTGTTCTTGATGGCTACTGACATAAATTACTCCTTTCTTGTTTCTCGCTGCAAAGATACACTTTTTTCTTCTTTTCCTCCAAATTTTCAGGGAGATTTATTGCCACAGAGGCTCCGTTTCCCATCCACGGGGGAACCCCATCATGGAGGGTTGCACGGCTTGGTATCTGTTCAGGAGCGATTTGAAATCCTCAACAAAATTGTTCTGAGGATTGATGCTGTTGAGCCAGTAGGCGATGCAGCAAAGGCTTGGATATAGTTTGTCAGAAGAAAAGTGACAGTTGGTAATCCATTTGCCTCTCATGTGCTCATTCGTCCTTGGAACCATTGAAAAATGGGCGTTCCAAAGTCTTGCATGATGGGCACAGGTGTTGCGTACGATGGTCAATGTTGCGAGCCAACTTTGAAGACATTTGTGCTGCGGGATATTAAAACTACGAGCCACCTGCTTCTTCAAGGCGTTGTCGTTCATGTTCTTGTAGAGTTTGGATAGCGTTCCAAACGATGCTACTTCAAGGGTCTTCCATGCAGGTGGCATGTCTGGCTCATCGTATTTTCGGAAATGCTCTGCAATGAACTCGTCGTGAGAACGGCTAAGTTCAGTTTTCAGATAATTGAGATTCTCATTAAAAAGGTCTTCATCCTCTGCCAAACTGTTATCAAGAAACCAGAATGCGCCATAGGCCATAGAGAAGAAATGGATGATTCTGGTTCTGACAGAAATTTCTATTTGCTGAATGGCTGCAAAGATGAGCGTCTTCAGTTCTGAATCAAAGTTGTAGCGAGCCACGACATCCTCGAAATGACTACCTGCACGAAAGACGTGACGGGAACTGTCTTGCTCCATCGTCCGCCAATACCCAGCAAGGCGGAAATAACTGATATTCTCCAGAATTTCATAGGCATTCTGTTCATCGTTAAAAATGAGTCCACGGCTTTTCAAAATGCCAATCTGGTCTGCAATTGAAATGGGTTGCTTGCTGTATCTCATTGCCCTATATATAAAAAACGCCCCGCCCTGGTTCGCTGGTCTTCGGGAAGCGTGGCGGGTTCTGTTGCTGCAAAGGTACAACCTTTTTCCGAACAGACAAAATATTTCAAGGGAAAATTGAAAAAAGGGTGTTTTTCTTTGTCTTCAAAAGACTTCTTGATGAAAGGCGAGGCGTTAGTATTCCGTAGGAATTAACAGTTCTTCTGGTACCCGGAGAAGGTTGATACGAAAGGTCTGCATCCAGTTTTTGTTTGTGTGAAGGTTGCATTCTTTGCAGAGCGGAGTAAGGAAAATTCCCGATTCGCCATACACATCGACATGTCCACCCACTAATACCTTGGGGCTTTTACCGCATCCAAGATTCGAGCATTTCAATGCTTCCCTCCCTTTTTGTTGCTCCCAATAGTCAAGCCAAGAATCATATCCAGAGGGGACTTTGAAACGTCCTTCATGGTTCTTGAATGTCACTTTTTCATTTACCTGCTTAAATAAATCTATGATACTTCGCATTATTTCATTTTTTTAGGTTGTTAATAAAGGGTTAAAAGTGGGGACGTTTACACGCCCCCACTTGATTAAGAATCTGTTCAGATTAGAATTACTCCTTAACGTAGATGTTAAGTTCTTTGGTCGTCGCAGAAGCTTCTGCCGCTGCCACAGATGCTGCATCAGCGGTGGCTGCAGTCTGATGATCATCTACCTTTGCTGCATTGCCTGAAGCAATCTTCACTGTTGGACCTGTAGCTTCTGTACAATATCCAACGGCTTTTCGACCATAGAAGTCATAGTAAACCTCTCCACTCTTGACCCAGTTGTGCTTGAAGCCGAGTGCTGTACGCTGTGTAGCAGAAAGAACGTTAGTTGCTTTGTAGCCTGCGTCGTCAGCAGATTCTGCAACCTGCAGTGTTGCACCGCTTGCAACTGTACCAACAAATGGAGCGACTGTGCCGAAGTTCACATTTGTTGTTCTGTCGTCAGTGTTCACTTCTGTAACTGTAAATGAAGGAGCAGCCTTGTAAATAGTAATCGTCGTAGTTCCCGATGATACCTTACCAACGAGACCACCGAGGTTGTTCTTTCCTGTGATGGTTGCGGCAACGGTTGTGAATTGATCCTTGCCTGCACCTTGAGAAGCACCTTCGATAGTAACATCGCCGGCAATTTCACCAACCAAACCACCTACTATCAACTGGTCGCTTGATACCTCAGCGTTCTTCACATTTACATTAGTGATTTTACCACCTGTTGCTTTACCTGCAAGAACGCCGACACCACCAAGGGGCTTGCCTGCTGCAGAAGAAGTCGCAGTAATCTTGAGACCGTCAATGGTCAAGTTCTTCACGTCTGCTGCAATAGTCTTGAACAGACCAACATTATCGCCGCTTGCTGCGGTTGCAAAAGTTACAACACCGCCAGAGATAGTTTTGGAGTTACCGTCAAATGTATTGCCAGAAGCCACGGCTGCAACAGGAGTGAACGCATGAGTGCCAAGGGCAATATTTGCTTCAAGTTTAGCCTCAGCAGAACCTTCGTAGCCTGCAAACTGAGAAGCCGTGTAGATATTTGCGGTATTTACATAGCCTGTATAGGTGGTACCAGAGCCACTTACCTTAATCTTACTACCAGCCCAAGTTGATGTGCCGAAGTTGATTGATTCAGAACCTGTAGCTAGGCCCTTGATGGCGGTCTGAATCGACTCTGTGTTGCTTACAGTCAGACGCTTCTTGTCAGCAGAACCAGAAGCCTTGAGTTCGTTGATGTAGCCACCTGTCAATGTGAGCGTTCTGCTTTCACCCTTAATCTCTATCAATCCGCTGACTGCCTCACCTTCAGTGGTGCGGCTCACGGTTGCATTACCAGTCACATCTACGTCCTTAACAGTACCAGAGATGATAACGTTACCTGCATTGGCCGTAACCTTCTTGGCAACAGAGCCCGTAGCCGTAACTTCTACATCACCTTTCGTTGCTGTGACATCGTCACTGGCAGTGCCGTTGATAGTAATCTTACCATTTGCAGAAGTAATGGCACCTGTAACAGCACCGAACTGACCGACAGTAATTGTACCAGCAGTTGTACTTGTAACAGCGGCACCAGCAGTACCATTCACTGTGATGTTGGCAGGAGAAGATACTGCACCTGTAACAGAAGCCTTATTATCAGCAGCAACACCTGCGATTGTGATGTCACCAGTAGATGTAAGGGTACCATTAATCTGAGCCTTACCTGGCACTGTGATTGCATGTTTCACTCTCAAGTCGCCTGTAACAATGGCCTTGTCGCCCAAGGTGACGGTGATGTACTTATTAGCATCAGTTTCGTCTGAATACGTTGTTGCATCGAAGGTGGTGTTCAGTTTACCGTTAATATTCACGGTAGTTGTATTGGAGTTATTGAGGATGGTCAATCCGCCAGCCTCTCCATTGATAATCACTTCGCTACTGCCTTCATCTGGAGAAACAGCAGTGACGTTGGTCTTATCAGTGTCGTTTGTTGTACCGATAACGATAGACTTGGCCTCACCCTTAACTTCTGCAATAGCATTAACGTTTTCACTTGCAATTACAACCGTTGCATCAGGCATGTCAAGCCAGATTTTCAGAGTATTGGCTGTCGTTCCCTTCACATTCAACGTGAATGTCTTGTTGTAGCCATTACCATTGTCGCTCAGATAGAGATAATCATCCGATGCCGATTCTGTAATAGAGGCAAGGTTGATTGTCACATCTTGACTCATGGCAGGAACAATGATGGTTTGGTCATCATCGGCAACATTCATAGCCTTTGTGGTTGTGATAGAAACAGGAGAAGTAGCCTCTGCTTGAAGTTCAAGAGACTTAGACACAGCACTAGGAGTATTACCTTCTGTCTTAAATTCTGCAACAGTAATAGGCAGGACTTGACCACGGGGGAAGGTGACATTCTTGTAAGACTTGTAAAGTGAACCTGCATCAAGACCACCGAGGTCAGTTGGCTTACCACTTGTGTAGTAGTAAAGGCGTAAGAGTTTGTAAGTGTCAGCAATAACAGGTACATAGAGAATTGACTTGTCGCGTGATGCAGCACTTACATCTACAAAAATAAACTCTTTGTATGATGCTCCATAGTCATCAACTGCTTCAAGTTGAGCAGCGTCATTATCAGAAGCCCCAGAAGCGACAGTTGCACGGAAAAAACCAGACAACTTGGCCTTGGCTGTTCCTGCAAGATTCGTATATGCATACAAACCGATGTACTTCACATTTCCAGGAACATTGCTCAAGTTAATTTTTGCAATACCTGTCAGATAGCGAAGATCTGCCTTGATACCATATTCTTCATCCTCTTTGGCAGAACCCCACTGTGGAAGTTTGCTAACATAGGCTTCTGTAGCACTTTCTCCAACTGTTGTTTCAGCCCATACCCATGATGAAGGAATTTCGAAATCAGCCGTTACACCATCAGTTTCATAGTCCCAGCCATGAGAAACAACGTCACCGAAAAGTGCGTATTTAGGCTCGCTGATGTAAGACTTTTCTTTTTTGTTAGCAAACAACTGATCGGAAGTATAACCATATTTGTCATACTTCTGCAGAGCGTCGTCAAACACCTGAATCTCGTCATTAGTTTGCCAATAAAGTTGGTTACCATTTGGATCATAGGCAGCACGAGTGGTCTGGGCGTCTACCATGTTCTCAACAGTAACGTAGACTCCTTTACCCTTTACTGTTTCTGCACTAGGGCCAAAGAGGTCATCGCTTGAGCAACTTGCCAGTGCTACGACTGCAAGAGCTGCTGTTGCCAATTTGAAAATTTTCATAGATCTTAAAAATTAAATTTAATGATTAAGTTGTTAATACTTTTTGTTTAGAGTCCAGGAAGTTCTTCGCTGAGGTCTTCACTGCCTACATTTTCTGCGTTGGTGTCGCTAGAGCAGAAGAAACCCTCAACATTCACATCGAGCACCTCCAATTCAGGAGCCTCATAGAATTTCAATTCTTTCTTTTCCATTTTGTTTTACTTGTTTTGTTTTTAATTAATAAATAATGTTAACTGTAACTTTTTCTCTATCCTAAGGCACATCACAGACCAACAATCCGCACATGCACACTTCCAAAACAATTCCTTTCTACCTCATCACCCCCCACATCAACCACACATCCAACCACACATCCAACCCCACATCTCAACCCAACCTTTCCAACATCTCCAACTCCAATCACCCCAACTCCATCACCCCAACAATCGCCCCTCTATCATATCACCCCAACGCATTCAAACCATCCATCAAACTCCCAAATCAACAAACAGAAAATTTTTCTCTTCCCAAATCAACCAATTTCAACCAATTTTCACCCCTCATCCTAGCCCATCCCACATTTCAACCCAAAAACTCACAACTACCTCAAAATCAACCAATCAACTCCAAATCGCCCAAATTTTTAGCACTTTTGATACAACGGCCGCTGTATTTTACTTTTTTACACTCAAAAACAGAATTTTATACTGCAATTTATGGGCTGAACGCCTATTTTCATCCAGAAAATCACAGTTTCCAAGAAGATTTTACTGGTGCTTTCTACCG
>JAFUWG010000044.1 GCA_017483605.1 Bacteroidaceae bacterium
CCTCATGCCACAAACCTGTCCGATGAAATCAACGAGGCCGTGCAGCGCAGCGTCATTGCCAACCTAAAGGCCATCGCCGCCAATCCCGACGACGACCATGCCCGCTCGGAACTGATGTGGGCCTCGGCGATGGGCGAGAACGGCATCCTGAAACTCGGTAAGCAAACCGACTTCCAGTGCCACATGCTGGAGCACCAGTTGGGAGCCTATACCGACTGCAACCACGGCCAGGGCCTCGCCGTGCTACACCCCACGTTCTATCGGCACATCTACCAGTCTGCTCCCGAGAAATTCAACCGTTGGGCACAGGAAGTCTGGCTCGTGCAGAATGCCGAGGACGGTATCGACGCGCTCGAAGACCTCATCCGTGAAGTCGGTCTGCCCACGACCCTCACCGAGATGGGCATCACCCTCGACGATACCACCTGTCGTGCCATTGCCGAATCGACTATTATCACCCCTGGGTGTCCGAAGCTGTTGACACCCGACGAATTTATAGAGATTCTTGATGAGTGCAGGTGATGAGAATTGTGGTATTCTTTACTATCTTCTAATCATTGTTATCCGATGTATTGGTAGTGACAAGGGTGGTCATTGGAAGGTTTTGGAGTAAATAAGGAGGTAACCACCTTTGCGAAACGCAAAGGTGGTTTCAATTTGATTATGCCCCATAGCGCTGGGCTATTAGTATGGCGATGCCTCCTGCCACCACAGAGAACCCGATGGTGAAGAAGAACCAGAAGAACCATTGGGCATAATGCCCAAGATAGCAGCCATCGTATTCTTTGTAGCGGACACGGATTTTCTTGCGTTCTTCTACAAGCATATTGTTGACCTCTTGGATATGTTCCTGCATCTTAGTAGTCACCCATTGGCGTTGCAGTGCAAATAGGTCTTGTACCTTCTGCCAGTCAGCATCGCTTACTTGGACTGTGACTTTCAACTTTGTGGGCGCATCTTCAATAGCCTTGTCAATATGGTTGTTGATCGTATCAACCTTGTCGCTGATGGTAGTAACAACACTGTCCAACTTGTTCTCAGCTCGTTGGTACTGCTGGATAGCCGACTCCAGACCGATCCTGGCATTCGCACAAGTGTTGGTTGCCTTGTCGATGTCACCACTCAACTGCTTTAGTTCTGGCATACGACTGATGATGTCCTGTTCGGCATCCTGTTCTTGAATTTCATTTTTGACCTCGCTCATCATTTCATCGAAGTCGGGCTGGGTCTCTTGGTTTCTGCTTTTTCGTATCATAGTTTTGTAATTTTAGCGGTGATAACCGCGTTTAACTGATTTTGTTTTACACATTGAGTGGGCCATTTTGAGGCAAAGTCGGGCAAACTTCAAATCATCCTCGTCATCCTTCTTGCCCCAGCCAGATTCAGGAGCGGAACCGCCACCACCTCCGCAAGATTCGGACATGGACGTAGCGGCATCGATGTAGCCAGCAAAGAGAAGCATTGCAGTATGGGCAACGTTCTCGATAGTGGCGGTATCATTGTCCTCTGGAACCTGAGCCTCATTGAGGAAAATGTCCTTGACCGAATTGGGAATCTCAACAGCCTTTCTGCCAATAGGTGTGTCGATGTTGAATGTGGTGAAGGACGGCACGGGTCTCGGCAGGACTCTTGGCTGCACCTTGGACTGGGTAAAAGTCGTCGTTGGAACAACCGGGCGTGACGGACGGCTACTTGGCGTTACAGCAGGTGCGGCTGGCTTCACATTGACCTGGGCAGGTTTCGGATGGAGTTTCTTCCATGTGGCTTCAAGCTGTGATGCCATGAATCTGCGACCGATTTCAGAAGCCTTGAACACAGATGCGTTCCTGCCGATGGTGTAACCCACAAGTTTGTTGCTCTTGTCACAGCGAGGTGTTACTTCATAGCCCTTCATGCGAAGTAGTTTGAAGTAATAGTCAACGTCGAACTCCTGCATATTCCGAAGGGTATATTCGCAAAAATCCTCTATCTCAGTCTTCCGCATTTCACGTATCTCTTTTGGCTGCTTCCACCCATGCCGCATGTTGATGATTTCCGCGGCCATCATTGCCCTCTTGTGAATATCGTGGACATCGTTGGTGTTTCCGTCAAGGTCAACACGGCAGCAGTCCATGTGGAGGTGCAATGTCCCTGACTTGGAATCTGAGTGAAGTCCACCGACGTTCATTGAGTTGCGGAAATTGGTCTTCACCTCCTTCTTCATGCCCTTGGGGATAAGTCCGAGGGAGTCCATTGTTTCCAGACTTTTATCTTGAAGGTTCGCCCAGTCATTCATGGTGAAGTTCTTTGCCTCTTCCTTGGAGGGGGAAATTACAAACTGCACCATGAGGCGTTCCAACTTTCGCCCAACCGTCCTGTCCTGCTGATGCAGTTGGCAGTGATGCTTCATCATATACCAGATGGTGGTTGGGTCGATACCTTCAGGCATGTGGTTTACCTTGACCAACTTTGCCTTCTCTTTCTCTAATGCGTACCTTACGGCATTGCCGCCGTAGGGTACGACTTTTGCAAGCATAATCATAGTTCGCTCCTTTCCTTGGTCAGCACAGGAGATGAGATATTCTCTTCGATGCTATACCAATGTTGGATGAGTTCAGCAACAGACTTAATCCACCATGTCATGAACTTCTCCGACTTGAAGAGTTTCAACTTTTCCTCTTCCGTTTTGTTGGATAAGACGCTGCTGATTTTTATCAGATCCGTTCTTGCATAGAC
>JAFUWG010000045.1 GCA_017483605.1 Bacteroidaceae bacterium
GCAGGGAGAGGAGAACCCCGTGTTTGAGGTGTCGTATAGCGGATGGAAACTGGACGATGACGTGTCGGCGTTGACGGAAGTGCCAAGCGTGACTTGCGTGGCGACGAAGGAGAGTCCCGTGGGCACCTACGCATTGGTGGTCGGTGGCGGCAATGCCATGAACTATGAGTTTGTTTATGTGGATGGTGTGCTGACGGTGACGATTCCTTCGGGCCTCGGCGGCATACAGACAGAGACCAACGACGATGCCGACTGGTACACGCTGGACGGCAGGAAACTGAATGGCAAGCCCACGAGGAAGGGCGTGTACATCCGAGGCGGCAAGAAGGTGGCCGTGAAGTAATGCCATTTCGACTAAAACGAGAAGTTCGCCTGTTGCCATGAGGACAGCAGGCGAACTTCTTTTGTGAGTATAGGTCAACCAATGAGGCTAATGTATGTTGACAGGTGTAGCGGGTATAGACGAACCACTTTCACGGGTCAAGACCAAAGAGCGTGGCGGTTGTAGATGCGGATATTGTTTCCACGGCTACAAGGATGTGTCTTTTGTAGCCAAGATTGCGTTGGTGGCTTACAGTCGCAGTTTCATGCCGTCTTCTGCCAGCAGGGTGTTGGGGAAGAGGGTTTGGGCTTCTTGGAGGAGGGGGGCTTCGGAGGGGTAGCGTGATGAGAAGTGGCCAAGGATGAGTTGGTGGGCATGGGAGGCGAGGGCGATTTGGGCGGCTTGGGTGGCTGTGGAGTGGTGGGTCTTCTTGGCAAGGAGGGCGTGTTCGGAGGTGAAGGTGGCTTCGTGGTAGAGACAGGTGACGTCTTGCAGCAGGTCTGCCAGGGAGGGGCGATAGGCGGTGTCGGTGCAGTAGGCGTAGGAGCGGACAGGGTCGGGCGGTGTGGTGAGACGGTCGTTGGGGATGAGGGTGCCGTCTTCGGTGGTCCAATCCATGCCAGCCTTGATGTTGTTGATTTGGGATGTGGGGATGTGGTAGTAATCGATCATGTCACGGCGGATATGGCGAGGAGTGGGCTTTTCACAGAAAAGATAGCCGCAGCAGGGAACACGGTGGGAGAGGGGCAGGGTGGAGATGGTGACGGAGCGGTCTTCGTAGATGACTTGGGCTGTCGTGGTATCGATTTCGTGGAGGATGATTCGGAAGGGGGAGTCGGCACAGAAGTAGTCAATCTGTGGCTGGAAGAGTCGCTGGAGGTCGTGGGGACCATAGATGTGGAGGTCTTGGATGCGTCCGAGAAGCCCGAAGGTGGAGAGCATTCCGATGAGTCCGAAGACGTGGTCGCCATGCAGGTGGGTGAGGAAGACGGCTTGAATCTTGGGAAATGCGATGCGGGATTTCCGTAGTGCCATCTGAATGCCTTCGGCACAATCGAGCATGAAGAGTTTTTCACGGATGTTGACTACTTGTGAAGAACTGAGACGTTTGGGGGTTGGGAGGGCAGCACCGCAACCGAGTATGTTGATTTCAAATTTTTCCATGTGGGATTTATGTTTCTTTTGTAGATAGAGGGAGTTGGAAGAAGATAAAAGGAGATAAAAGACGTTACTCCCATCCAGACGAAAAGTATCGTCCTCTATCTCCTGCCGCCTCAAGGTGGCTATCTTCCTTTTTCTTCTTATATCTCCTTATTAGTTAGTAATTCTTTTTTGGGGAGCGTCGGCAGAAGGAGAGGAAGTCGCAGTACTGGCAGTTTTGTTCGTCCTTGCATTGGGTGAAGACACCACGCCCCAAGTTTTCGGGGTCATCACCTTGGTAGGGCGTGAAGATTTCCTCGATTTTCTCCGTCAGCAGGGCATCAAACTCGGTGCCATACTGTGCTTTGAAGTCTTTTATCTCTTCTTTCTTCGGCTTTCCGTTTTGGGAGAGCGATTGAGGGGTGGAAAGGTTCTTGGGAGCGTTGCCCCAAGAGGAAAGGTTCTTGGGAGCGTTGCCCCAAGTTTCCAGTTTGATGATGCCGGAATAGTTGTTGCCGCTGTCTTTGGCACAATACATGAGTGAGGGACACACCGCCATGTCTGCATACTCTGCTCCTGCCGATGTGAGCACTTTGGCGTAGTAGAGCGTCTGCATGATGTGGTAGTTCTTGGTGCATTTGTCGAGGTCGAACAGGTCTGCCACGGTGTTGGCTGTCTGTTGATGATTGCTGGTCTTGTAATCGACAATGCGAATCCTGTCGCCCTGAGGCGAGTGGAGCAGGTCGAGGCGGTCGATGTAGCCACCCAAAGAGACCCCTTCTGACGACCCTTGCTGAAGGGGAAAGTGCGTGGTGTACTTCTCCTCTTGGCTGATAATCTGCAAATATCCCCCTTCGTTCTCCAACTGCTCAGCCATCTTCATGTCTGCCGTTATCTGGTGGACGATGAAGTCTCTGATGACGTGTCGGTTGATGAGTTGCGTGCCGTTCAGCACGAGGCGATGGGCGGTGTCGGTGCCATAGTCGATGTTGTTGCCTTGCTCGTCTTTCTCAGACTTTTTGAAGAGGTTGACGGCAAAGGCGTTGTTCAGTTTCTGCGTGATGAGCGGCGTGTTTTCGGCAAGGTCTTTCAGAGTGGCACAGGCGATGGGCTTGCCCACGTAGGGGGCGTAGAGTTTCCGCATGGCATCGTGGAAGAGGATGCCGAACATGGGCTTGTCCACATCTTCAGACACGTCTTCTTCGGGTCGAAGCCCTGCCACGTAGGTGAAGTAGAACTTGAGCGGACACTTCATATAGTTGTTGATGGCAGACGGGGAGAGGATGCTTTCGCTGTTGAACCGTTCGTGCAACCGCCGCATTACCGTCTCGTCCTTCACCACTTGATAAGGCTTGGCAGGCAGCGTCTCGTTCTGCGAGGTGAAAGCACGCAGGTCGATGTCTTGTCCGGGGGCGAACAGGTCGTCTTTCTCAGCCAAGGTCTGCAACATGAAGCGTGACATCTCGCCCTTGCCGCCTCCTTCGGTGTTGGCGTTGTAAATCAGCGTGATGTTCTCGGCACGTTGCAGGAGGCGATAGTAATAGTAGGCGTAGAGGCTCACCTCCTTCTCGATGGTGGTCATGCCGTATGCCGCACGGAGGGTGTAGGGGATGAGCGACGGACGCTTGTCCTGCTTCGGCATCTGCCCCTCGCCCGCCGAAAGCATGATGACGTTGCGGAAGTCGAGGTTGCGGGTTTCGAGCAATCCCATCACTTGAAGCCCCACGGCAGGTTCTCCGTGGAAGGGGATGGTCGCCTGCTTCAGCAGCCCGATGATGAGCCGCGAGAGCGTTTCGTCGCCCACGGACAGAGACGCGTGGTCTTCTTGCAACATGCGGATGCGACCCACCACCGTGTATGCTATGAAGATGGATTCCTTGTACACCTGCAAGGTAAAGTCCTTACTGTAGAAAGCGTCCTGATAACTATGCCCCACCAGCGAGATGATGTCGGCAAGGTATTCCGTCAGTTTCCTGCCCGACACGGGGGTGAACAGTCGCCAAAGGATGCTGCCCGCCGCAAACTCTTCCTGCTCGGGAAAGACCACGTTCCGCTTGGAGAGTTCACGCAGTTTCTCGTCACACTCCCTCCCCGCCATCTTGCGGACGAACGAGTGTTTGAGCACCGCCGCCACCTGCTTGTATCGCCATGCCCCGAAGGTCGTCCTGCCATGCGTCTGCAACTCCAGCAGCACCTGCACCAGCGAGAACACAGGCGTGTTTGCCAGCGGGTAGCCCATCGTCACATTCAAGGCAGGCACCGCCCCGATGCTGTGCAGGACAGGTTGCAGCAGCCCCTCGTTGCAAAGCACCACCGCCGACTCTTGCAGCGGCTCTCCCTCCCTGATGTGGGTGTGCATCCACTCCTCTATGTAGCGAGTCTGGGCATTTTCGGTGGGCGACTGAATGAACGTGATGCGTTTCGGTCGCTGCATGTTGCGGAAGAGGTCTTTGTCTCGCAACTCCTCGCCCAGCAGCCTCCTGTTCTCGTTGATGAACTGCCCCGCCTCATACTTGCTCAGCAGCGTCGAGCCCGCCGCACTGGGCAGCGTGTAGGTCAGGTCATAATCCCAGTAGAACTTTGCGTCGCGGTTCCGTTTGATGTATCGAAATAGTTCCATCTCCGTCTTGCTCAGCACATTGAAGCCTATCATCACGTAGGTGGTGGAGGTCAACCGTTCGTCCACGTGCTCCAGGTTTTCAATCACCTCCCTTTTCAGCATCCCCTCATACACCATCGGCTCGCCCTCCCTCGGGTGGAGCAGCGTCGCTCGGTAGTCCTCGTAAATCTCCGCCATCCGGTTCCACAAGGTCTTGAACCGATTTTTCAAGGGAGTGTCGGGGGTCACATCGTCGAAGAATCTGCCGAAGAACCGTTCAATTGCCTCCCGTTGCTCCGCTTCCAGAAAGGAGAAGTCCGTCATCTCCTTCAGGTCGGCAATGTTCACGAAGAGTTTCCTCGCCTCCACCATGTTGTTGTCGATGTCGCCGAAGTCACTCAGCATCATCTCCATTAGTCCCCACAACTCGTCCAGCCCCTTGGTGGGGTTCATCTTCTGGGCATACACCTCAAAGAGTTTCACCGTCAGTGCCATCGGGTCGCCTACCACGTGGTCGGACAGCGACGCAAACAATTCGCTGATGGTCGTGTATTCAGGCGTCCAGATGGTCTTTCCCCCTGCGTTCTCCCACAGGTATTGGTTGAAGAACAGCGACGCACGCTTGTTGGGGAAGATGATGGTGGTGCTCTGAAAGTCACCCCCCAACTTCCGGTAGAGGTCGTCAGCCACAAGTTTCAGAAAAGGAGTCATGTGTCAAAAAGTCAAATGTTAAAATGTCAAATGTTAGAGGTTGAATGGAGAATGTACACCAACTGATTGCCGGTGCCGACTCCTTTGATGCCGCTGTTGGGGTCGCGGCGTAGCAGACGCAGTTCCCTGGTGGCAGAACTGTGTCCCAATCCTGTCAGTGCCATGTAGTCCATCACTCGCATGAAAGGGTGACTCGACAGATAGTCGAGGGCACGTTGGCGGCGTTCCTCCAGACTAGTGTTCGTCCGTCTCAGCGTCTTCACCTCGCCCACCTTCTCCAGTTCCGTCTCGCGGCGAAGCCGACGAAGCCAGTCGGCGTCTGGAATGAAGTTTATCCCTCTGATATACACGTTGTAAGTATCGTATCGTTCGCCCTCTTCTTTCACTGTCTCTGCCTCCTCGCGGTTCTTCATGCCCAGGGCGATGTTGAACGTCCCGATGCCGTCGATTTTCACCGAGTGTCCCAGTTTCAGGTACGACTCCATCGACCTGACCACCTCGCCCAACACGCCATCGATGATGCCACGGCTGAATCCGCTCGACTTTGCCATCTCGTTGGCAAAATAGGCGTAAGAGATTTGGTCGCAGTGGAAAGCCTTCGGGAAGACCCTCCTTTCACCCGTCTTCTGCAGGTCGGGCATTTCTTGAAATGTGTACTCCATGCTGTTAGTATGCTTTCTGGTTCGATGTTTTTTTGCTTTAGAGGGTGCAATGAATGTCCTCGCCATTTGGTGGTTCCGATATTTTTTCTTATCTTTGCATCACGAATTTGGCGAGCGGCAAACACCTCCCTTCCGTTTCTGTTTGCAAATATACTCACTTTTTTCGACACGTCCAAATTCCACCTTTCAAATCTTTTCCTGATTTCATCAAATCCAAGGCTGACACCACCGAATCCAGCCCTGATTCCATCGAATCTGTGCTTGTCCCGAAGCACGTATGCCGTCATCATTTTTCCACGCACCGTTTTTGTCCATTCGAAAGTTTTCCGTACCTTTGTCGCCAAATGAAAGCAATACGACTTATGAAACAATGGACAAAAGTGCTGCTTGGGTGCCTGACGATGCTGTTGGCGGCATGTGTGGGAAATGGCTCGTCTGACTGGGAAACCCTGCGTGACGAGGCGAACGAACTTTACAACCAGTCACGCTTTGAGGAAGCCAAGCAAGCCTACGAACGGGCCATGCAGGAGGGCAATCCCACCGAGGAGGGGCGGCTCTATTTGCGGCAAGACATCATCGACTGCCATCTCGCCATGGGCGAACCGACCGAGGCTCGCCAACTGCTGAAGGTGCAGATGGAGGAGGCACACAGGACGGGCAACGCATACGTGGAGGCGGAGGTGAAGTTCGCACTGGGCGAGCAACTCCGCGAGGCTGGCGACAAAGAGAAGAGTTACGCGTATGTGCGTGAGGCGATAGAACTGATGGAACGGTGCGACGATGCCGATGCTGTCAACACGCTGACCTACTACCACTACCGCATGGCTCTCTGGTTGGGCAAAGACAAGCGTTACAGCGAGGCGATTGCTCAAACGGGGGGGGTAGAAAAGTGGTGGAAAGAGACCACCGACACGGCGGCTGTCAAGCGGATGTGGCAAGGGGCACTCGCCACGCGTGCCTACCTCTACGTGAAGACCGACAGCCTCACGCTGGCTGACGAGGCGTACCGCCAATGGCAAACGTTGCAGCCTTTCAGCGTTCTGACCGAGAACGACATCTGCCCCTACCTGATGGAGCGAGGGCTGTATGAGCCGGCACTCGACATCTACGAACGCTATGAGCAGTTTGTACAGAAGAAAGAGGGGCGGTGGAGCAATCAGATGTGGGTGTTGAAAAACAACGAAGCGAACATCTATGCCCGCATGGACAGCGGCAACCGTGCCTATCAGTTGATGCTGGAGGCGAAAGAAATCAAGGACACGCTCCAAGCCCGACAGGCGGAAGAGAATGCCCAACAGTTGGAAGCCATCTATCAGAACCAGCAGAAGACGGAGGAAATCAGTCGTCAACGCATCTGGATTGTTTCGCTGGCGGCGGTGCTCGCCATCGTGCTCGTCGCCTTGGGAGGGCAGGTGGCTGTCAGAACCATCAGGCGACGCAAAGACCGTGCGATGGCTGAGGTCATCAGGGAGATGGCTGCCAATGCCGCCGAGGTGACATCTCAACAGAGGGAACAGGAAAAAGATACGGCAGGAGAGGATACGACAGCCAAGGCGACAGATGATGCTCCCCGTGCCGATCGGTGCCGCTTCTCTGCGTTCGATGCTGCCGTGTGTCAAGGACACCTCTACCTGAAGCCCGAAGTGACCCGCGACGTGTTGATGGGCATCATGGCGGTGAACAGCCAGACCTTCTCACGTATCATCCGCGAGCAGAGTGGTTGCCAAAATCTGAGCGAATACATCAACCGGAAACGCATTGACCACGCTTGCCAATTGATGGAGAAGTACCCCAACTGGACGATGGAGGCGATTGCCCACGAGTGTGGTTACAACAATGTGCGAACCTTCAACACGCAGTTTAAGAAGTGGAGAGGAAAGACCCCCAGCGACTATCAGCAACAGACTGGAAAGCCCGAAAACAGGGCGTTTTGAAAAAATCTTCCACACGTTTTGAAAAAATCTTCCACCACCGAAGCCATCGACGTTTTGAGCGTCGGTGGCTTTTTTCTTACCTTTGCAATACTTTAGAAGAACAATGCTAACCAATACTTTAACTAAAACCCTAAATCAATGAAAAAGAAATTTCAGATTCTGACCATCGCCTCGCTGGCGATGATGACAGCCGTGCTGACAACCGGCTGTAGCGATGACGACGACAACAACACGCCGCTCGACCCCTCTGAGGTGGTGGAAGAAGGCGCTGAGGACATTGCCGATGGCGTGATGTATCGTGTGGTGCGAGCAGACAGCCTCGACCAGTTTAAGATGCCCCTCAAGGTTCTGACCAAAGTGGACATCACAGCCGAAAAGAACGACTACTACGGTGCGAAAATCGTGGAGGAGAACGGAACAAAGTATGTGGTGCCTGTGCAGAAAAAGGCACAGGACAAGCCGCTGGTGCCAGTGCGTGTGAAAGTGTCGCCACGCACCAATCCAGAACTGGGCCGCAACGTCTTCCTGCTGTTCTACAACCCCGACGCTGTGCCCGCCAGCGCCAAGACGCGTGCCTCGACTGCGGACAATGTCTATCGCCGGTGGATTGGTCGCCCCATGAACTACTGGCAGGGGCTAACGCCTAAGTCGGACAAGGTGATTATCAGTTATGATGACATCATCACTCTTGGCGACACACTGCTGGTGGAGACTCCGCCACAGGTGAAAGAGTTCTGTGTGGAATATTCGGGCACGACCTGTGAGGAGACTACCCATGCCTTTGCGGCAAACGTGGGTGTGTCATGGAAAACGTCACGCCAAAGATTGTTGGCAACTCCCGCTGCCAACGACGGACCAGTGGTATCGGATGGGTTGTGGGAGGCTGTTAAACCTGCAAACAAGGCTAAAAGTGGTACACTTGACTTTGGTGTAGCAGGCTCGTTCAATACCAGCAATAGTTATGAATACTATATCAATATGTATCGCAATCAGTTGATGGATGTCGCACTGAATATGAGCAGATTCGAAGCGAATGACAACGGAGGCATTCCCGATGCGGCTTTGTTGTGGAAATTGACCAACAAAGATTTCCGCAATGCGATTGAGGCAGTAAAAGACCCGAATACTTTCAATACGACCACCTTCTACAACTCGTGGGGAACAGATGTGATTACCCAAGGACGTTTTGGTGGATGCTACTACTATGTGTACGGACGTCGAGAGAATGCCTACGAAACTTCTGTTGATGTTGACGCTGTTGCGAACTTCAAGAAGACTTACCCAAACAGTGTGACTGCTAATGGTCAAAACCAATGGCTGTTGATATTCCAACTTAAAAACTCTGACTTCGTCTCCAGCAGTGCTTCTGCCACTTACAACTACGACCATTACTATGAGGCTTCTCGTGCTCAGAAGTTTGAATTGACCGTGGGTGGTAACCTGCACACGGCTAACGATGTAAGTACTTGGATTAGTGGTTTCTCTGACAAGAGCAATTGGCAACTCATCAGTTATCGTGTGGGCGATGACGACCCCACATACTCTACAGACGATTTTGTGAGTGGACAAGCCTTGCCAGCAGATGGTCCTTACACATATCCTATCGACCAGTACATCTACAATATGGCAGAGGGTTTTGAACTGTCTCTCGGCTCAGAAGCACTGCCATTGGACAAGGAGCAGATAGCCAAGTGGAAGAAGATTGCACAGAAACTTGCCGATGCACGTGTTGACTACATTGCCAGTCATGCACTGCCTCTGTATGAGAAACCACGTCTGGTCATTGCCGATTTCATGATGAAGAACGGTGACAACGGAAACCAAAAAGGCGACCCCAATCCGTTTATCGCTGAAGATCCACGCGAGGCAGGAAAATACCGCATCTACTATCCAATGATGGCACATCCTCAGAACGCACCAATCGATCGTGGCTATGCTTTTGAATCGTCACAATCTACCTATGCTACTGACCCTACGGATAGTAAAGATGAATATTGGTATTATGCACTGGCAAGTGAAGATGACTGCACAGGCATTGTGGACATTATCTTCCATAATAAAAATAAAAAATACTATGAAGATCGTGGCGATAATGCACAAGAAGCACATCCTAACTTATGGATTAATAATAATGTGGTGAAGGTTAAATATTTCGATGCAGAGTCAGATGATGCCAAAGACAAAATAACAGCCATCGCATTGGTAGAGCCAAATAAAAAGTCTGTTGACACCGACCACATCTACGCCTGCACTGGAGGCTCTGAGTTGAAGAGAAGTGCAACTCAATCGGAAATAAGAAAGTGGGAGGATTGGTGGAATCAGGAAATGAAAGTCTCAGATAATGACTTTGATGAGTACTGGTATGAAGGTGGCATGGATAATCCGCACGAATTCATCCCTGTCTATAGCACGAAGACTTTACCGATTGACCGTGTGAGCGAAAAGACGATTTGCCATCCACTGAAGTGGGGACAATAATCGGCTAAAATAAAAAAACGGGAGATGCACTTTTCTGAATGTGCATCTCCCGTTTTTTTACAACTTTTTCTTTTTTCTCCTTACACTTCCACCACACACCCGTCAAGGATATACCAAAGGTAGGCTCGCACGGGAAAGTAGCCCAACTGGGCGAGGCGGTCTTTGTAGCCTTTGATTTGGTGCACGTGTTCGGCGGGGGCGGAGGGGGTGCCGTCGGCTCCAGTATGTACCACGCCCTGGGCGGTCTTGTAGTCGATGACGATGGCTTGGTCACCCTGCACGATGACGCGGTCGGGGCGGCGGGTGGTGGGGATGCCGTCGTTGTCAAGGAAGAGGATGGCACGTTCGTTCAGTACAGTCCAGTCGGGGGAGAACCATTCGGGATGGGTGGGGGTGATGTCTTCGATAAGGCGGGTGACGGTCTTTTTTGCATCGGCGGCATCGAGCAGGGTGCCGAAAAGGCCTTTCGACTCGAGCAGACGGACGGCACGGGGAACATCGGCAAGGGTGCGGACGAGTTGGAAAATGTGGTGGTAGAGATTACCGAGGCTGATGAGGCGAATACGTTGGGCGTGTTGCTGCACCTTTGGATTGAGCGAGTCGGCGGTGATGAAAAGGTCGGACTCGTAACTCTGCCGAAAGGCTGCCTCGGTGGGATGGGATGTGAAGGATACGGGCAGGGGGGCGTAGTCTTGCTCCAGTGCGTTCTTCTCCTCGGCCTCTTTCTCCGGGGTGGTGGGCACGATGGTGCCTGTCTGATAGGTGAAGATAATGCCTTCGATGTCTTGCTGTTTCATCGTGGGGGGCATGGACCGGACGAGGAAGGACTGAGCACTCTCGATGGGTGCGGTGGGGTCGATGGCGTCGCCTATCTTGTTGCCGGTGAGAATGACGAGGTTGTGCTTGGCTCGGGTGAAGGCGACGTAGAGCACGTTGATGTTATCGACGAGTGTCCGCAACTCTTCCTGGTTGCGGTCGTCTGCAAAGATGCTGCTGGGGGTGGCTTTCCGCACACTGATGGGCAGCAGGGGCATGGCGTTGTAGGGGGCTTCACGAGGAATGCACCACATCACTTCGGTGTCCTTGGGCTTGATTTTCCACGAACAGGAGGGGATGACGACGCTGTGAAACTCCAAGCCTTTGGACTTGTGCATGGTCATGATGCGGACTCCGTCGGAGGCTCCGTTGGGGATGGTCTTCTCGCAGAGTTTTTCGTCCCATGCTTGCAGGAAGGTGTCGAGGTCGGACGAGTTGTCTTCGCAGAACTGCTCCACGAGGTCGTTGAAGAAGAACAGGTAGGAGTCTTGGCGGGGGAGTCGGTTCAACTGGAAAATTTGGTAGATGTCTTCTATCTGCTGGGTGACGGCCTTGAACTGCAGGTCGCGGCGATGGAATTGGTTGAATTGGTTGGGCAGATAGGCATCGATGTCTGCCGTCGTTTGGGCAAGGAAGGGGATAGAGATGTTGTCTGCCAATGACGGGTTGCCTACGACGAGGGTTTGGTAGTAGTAGGCGAGGGTGGCGAGATGCAGTTTGTCGTCCTGCGTGGTGAGGGCTCGCAGGGCGTAGATGATGATGTTGATGGCAGGAGAGGCATCCAGACGGAACGCATCGTCGGAGACAATCTTCACGTCGAGCACGTCGGTATGCTGGTTGAAGTAATCGCTGATGGCAGCCACTTCCTTGTTGGTACGAATCAAGATGGTTATGTCGTTGGCTGACACGCCGTTATCTATCAACTCTTTCACTGACAGTTGAAGACGCTGAAGCATGGCTTCGTCGTAGTTTTGCGGGGTGTGCCTGTCCCACGGCTCTGGCACATTTTCGGCTTCGATGTCGTGGTAGTCGATGTTCTCCACCTTGATGTAGCCCGCATCT
The DNA here is from genome assembly GCA_017483605.1 of Bacteroidaceae bacterium. GTDB lineage: Bacteria > Bacteroidota > Bacteroidia > Bacteroidales > Bacteroidaceae > Minthosoma. The sequence goes on from JAFUWG010000045.1 coordinate 11,725, forward strand.
TCTTTCTTTTGAAAGGGTTCTTGCTGCACGTCGCCGTATGCCGTGGTGAGGGCAGGGCATTGGGCTTTGAGCAGGTCGATGGCTCGGAGAAAGAGGTTGTTGTTGAAATCGACGATGTGGCGGCTGGAACGGAAGTTGTATTTGGCAGGAATGTGGATCATCTGTCCTGCTAAGTCTGGGTCTTGTTCAAGGTGGTTGAGTATCTGCCAGTCGGAATTGCGGAAACGATAGATGCTTTGTTTGACATCACCCACAATGAGGCAGGTGCCACCCGTGGAGAGGCTATTGAGAATGAGCGGTTTGAAGTTTCCCCATTGCAGGGCGGATGTGTCCTGAAACTCATCAATCATGATGTGCTTGATGACGGAGCCAGTCTTTTCGTAGATGAAGGGGATGTTCTGCCCATTGATGACGTTGCGAAGGAAATTGGCGGTTTCTGACAGCAGGAAATGGTTTTTCTCGGTGTTGAGCGTTTTGACTTTCTCGCTGATTTCGTTGAGCAGCATGAGGTTGTAGAGGTATTGGGTGACGGCTGCAACGGTCTGTTCATGCCCCTTGTACGTCTCGAATCGCTGGTAGGTCTCTTCCACCATCGGCATCAGCACCTCCTCAACATAGGGTTGCAGGGCATCCCTGTTTTTGCTGGATTTCTTGAACCATTTCTCCACGTCTATGGCGTGTTCTCTGTTTTTCTCTGTGAAAGTTCCTTCTGAAGAGGAGGTCGGCATCTTGATGTCGTTGTCTCTGACTTTCTCGAAAAACGTGACGATGCGGGTGGTGCAGTCTTTGTCTGTACAGCCTCCTTGCTCGTATGCCTGGAGGAATCGGGTGCCCATCTCTGTCACTCGTTCCAAGTGCTGGTTGAGGTATGACTGCACCATGTGGCGGTACTTGTCAATGGAAGCCTTGTTGGTGATTTTCTTCCGGATGTCCTCACCATGAATGAGATAGTTCTCCTTGAAAATGTTTTTGCCAAAGTCTTTCACGACCTCATCCACCTGCCACGAGTGTCCTGTCCTGATTTTGTCTTCCACAAAATCGATAATGGAATTGAAGTCGTTGGACCCTTCACGCAGATTGTCGATGATGTCATCCACGGCATCCGACAGCACTTCTGCCTCATCCAGTTCTACTTTCAGATTGGTGGGCAGTTCCAGTTCGTTCGCAATCTCTCGAACGATGCTCTGGAAGAAGGAGTCGATGGTTTCGATGCGGAAACGGCTATAGTCGTGAATGATGTTCGACAAGGCTTCCTTTACTCGCATCCGCAGGGTCTCTTCGTTGATGTCCCGCAAGGCGGAGCGGTAGGGCTCTTCCTGGTATTGAGGCATCTTCCGCATCCTCTCCACATTCTCCAGAATCGGCTTTATATATTTGTTGGCATTGGAAAGCCCGTTCCCAATGCCATACAAAGTGCCTAAGATGCGTTGTTTCATCTCGGCGGTCGCTTTGTTGGTGAAAGTGACCGCCAAGATGTTCTGATATTCCGTAGGGTTGAGTGCCAACAGGCTGATGTACTCGACAGCCAATGTGAATGTCTTTCCTGAGCCTGCTGATGCTTTGTAGATTTGTAAGGGTTTACGTTCCTTATCTTTTGTGGCGTTACAATCCTCTGCCATGACAGTTCTTGTATTTCTTTCCCGAACCGCAAGGGCATGGGTCGTTGCGACCAATCTTAGGACCGTTGTTCACGATGGGCGTGATAGGTTGGCGAGCACGTGTGTCTGTATGTGCTGCCGCTGCCTGCTGACGTTGCGTCTCCGAAGGCTCATCGAGGTTTTGATGAGTTTCGGTGAGATGCTGATGGCTTGGCTCTTCCATGGAAGATTTTGGAGCCTGCTGCACGTCTTGCTCCTGTGCGATAGGGATGGAACAACGCATGAGCACAGAGATGGTACCGTCGTTGATTTCGTTCACCATGTTGTCGAACAGATTGACAGATTCTAACTTGAAAATCAAGAGTGGGTCTTTCTGTTCGTAAGAAGCATTCTGTACGGATTGTTTCAGTTCGTCAAGGGCACGGAGGTTCTCTTTCCAAGCATCGTCGATGGTGTGAAGGAGGATTGCCTTCTCGAACGCCACAAGGATGGACTTGCCTTCTGTCTCGTAAGCCTCTTTCAGCGGAATGCTGATTTGGTAGATGCGACGGCCATCGGTGATGGGCACCAGAATGTTCTCGTACATGCTTCCCTTCGTTTCGTACACATCCTTGATGACAGGATAAGCAACGGAAGCCAAACGAGCAGTACGCTTCTTGAACGAATCAATCACGATGTCAAATGCCTCGTCCTCCAACTGAATGCGGCTCTTCTCCTCAAACTGTTCCATTGTGAAAGGAATCTCCATTGCAAAGATGCGGAGGAAGTCCTCTTTGCAACTCTCGTAGTCGCCATTGTTGAGGATGTGGATGACACGATCCCAAATCATGTTGGCGATGTCCATGCCGATACGTTCACCCATCAAGGCGTGACGACGACGCTCATAGATGACCTTACGCTGCTTGTTCATCACGTCGTCATATTCCAACAGGCGTTTACGGATGCCAAAGTTATTCTCTTCCACCTTCTTCTGAGCACGCTCGATGGACTGGTTAATCATCTTGTGCTCAATCATTTCACCTTCCTCAAAACCGAGTCGGTCCATCACCTTCGAGATGCGGTCGCTGGCAAAGAGGCGCATGAGTTTGTCTTCGAGTGACACATAGAAAACAGAAGAACCGGGGTCTCCCTGACGGCCAGAACGTCCACGCAACTGGCGGTCCACACGACGGCTCTCATGACGTTCGGTGCCGATGATGGCAAGACCACCTGCGGCTTTCACCTCGTCTGAGAGTTTGATGTCGGTACCACGACCTGCCATGTTGGTGGCGATGGTGACAGCACCCAACATCTTTTCTTCTTTCGTTCCGTCTTCGTTCACCACTTCGCCGAGGGTGCTCTGACCTGCCAGTGCCACGATGTCGGCTTCCTTCTGGTGGAGTTTGGCGTTCAACACCTGATGTGGAATCTTACGCATAGAGAGCATACGAGAAAGCAACTCGGAAATTTCCACCGAAGTGGTACCAACCAGCACAGGACGTCCAGAGTTACGCATCTTCACAATCTCTTCAATCACGGCGTTATACTTCTCACGGTTGGTCTTGTACACACGGTCGTTCAAGTCGTGGCGAGCGATGGGGCGATTGGTCGGAATCTCGACAACATCCAGTTTGTAGATGTCCCAGAACTCACCAGCCTCGGTGATGGCGGTACCCGTCATACCTGCCAACTTGTGGTACATACGGAAGTAGTTCTGCAGGGTGATGGTGGCGAATGTCTGTGTGGCGGCTTCCACCTTCACACGCTCCTTTGCCTCCACAGCCTGATGGAGTCCGTCGCTCCAACGACGACCTTCCATGATACGCCCCGTCTGCTCGTCCACAATCTTCACCTCACCATCCATAATTACGTAGTCATCATCCTTCACGAACATTGTGTAGGCTTTGAGCAACTGCTGGATGGTGTGAACACGTTCTGCCTTCAGGGCGTAGTCTTGCATGAGGGCATCCTTCTTGGCAAGTTTCTGTTCCTCGTTCTCAAACGTTTCGTTCTCCAGTTCGGACAACTGTGTGGTGATGTCGGGGAGCACAAAGAAAGTGTCATCTTTCACGATGTTGGCAATCAGTTGATTACCCTTATCGGTCATTTCCACCGATTTCAACTTCTCATCGACCACGAAGAACAGCGGTGCGACAGCCTCAGGCATCTTTCGGTTGTTGTTCTCCATGTAGATTTCCTCTGTTTGGAGAAGTCCGGTCTTAATACCAGGCTGAGAAAGATATTTGATGAGTGCATTGTTCTTTGGCAAACTCTTGTAGGCACGGAAGAGGGCGAGGAAGCCAGCCGTAACATCATCTTTGTTGTCTGATTCAATGAGTTTCTTGGCTTCTGAAAGATAGTTCTGAGTCAGACGACGCTGAGCCTCAACCAGTTGTTCAACGATGGGGCAGTATTCCTCAAACATCTGCACATCTCCCTTGGGTACAGGACCAGAGATGATGAGCGGGGTACGGGCATCGTCAATCAGCACAGAGTCCACCTCATCGACGATGGCAAAGTTGTGGATGCGTTGCACAAGGTCTTTGGGTGCCATCGCCATATTGTCACGCAGGTAATCGAAACCGAACTCATTGTTCGTTCCGAAAGTGATGTCTGCCTGATAAGCCTTGCGACGAGCCTCCGAGTTGGGCTGGTGCTTGTCGATGCAATCCACGCTCAAGCCGTGGAACATGTAGAGTGGGCCCATCCACTCCGAGTCACGCTTGGCGAGGTAGTCGTTCACGGTGACGACGTGTACACCGTTGCGAGAAAGGGCGTTGAGGAACACAGGCAGGGTTGCCACGAGGGTCTTACCTTCACCTGTTGCCATCTCGGCAATCTTGCCTTGGTGCAGAACGATACCGCCGAAGAGTTGCACATCGTAGTGAATCATGCTCCACGTCATTTCGTTGCCGCCTGCCACCCAGTGGTTGTGCCAGATGGCCTTGTCGCCTTCGATGTCCACAAAGTCGTGGTCTGCAGCCAGTTCGCGGTCGAAGTCTGTTGCCGTCACCACGATGTCGCCGTTTTCTGCATTGGCGAAACGACGAGCCGTGTCCTTGACGATAGCATAGACGGTTGGAAGCACCTCGGTGAGTCCTTCCTCGAAGATGTCAAGCACTTCGGTTTCCTTTTTGTCGATCGCCTCGAAGATGGGCTGACGCTTGTCTATTTCGGTTTCCTGAATCTGGTCTTTCAGAGCGGCAATTTCTGCACGCTTGTCTTTCACTTTATCCTGAAGATATGCCTTGATTTCGTCCACTTTGGCACGAAGTTCGTCATTGCTGAGTTTCTGCATCTCAGGCTCAATAGCCAGAATCTGGTCCACGATAGGGCGAATCTCCTTGATGTCGCGAGCCGCCTTATTGCCAAACAGGCTGCTGAGGATTTTGTTTAATGATATTGCCATATATTGATGTTGTTTTGATTCGTTAATAATATAATATGTGTGTTAGAAAAGTGGGGAGGCAGAACATCCGTTCGGCGCTCTGATGCGGATGTGGTGTGCCACAGTTGGAGCGATGCAATCCACCGTCACAGGTGTGGCAACCTTCTCTGCCTGAATGGTGTAGCCCAAGAAGATGAGCGGAAACTCAAAGAAAGAGTCGCGTTGCAGTTTCTTCGTGCCGCGGTCTTCGTTCACGAGGTTCCAGCCGTGCTGCACCTGTATGATGATGTCGCCCGAGCATTTGGGATTGAAGCCGTTGCGGATGCCACTGATGCCTGGTGTCCAAGCCCCTTGGGTGATGCGATGAGCCGTAAAGACGTCTCTCACGCCCGAGAATTGGAAAAGGAAGTCTTCGCAGTGTTCCAACACCTCTGCCAGTTTCAACTGCTTCTGTTCGAGCAACTTATGGTTAAGATAAACTTGATTGCCGAAATAACTCTCCACATACTGCCCGTTGCCAAACATGGCACAAAGGTACATGTTGAGCAGTGTGGCACAGCGATTGATGTTGAACTCGCCTGTCGGAATCCTGTACTTGGCGAGGTCTTCAGCATCGTCCACTTCGTCATATCCTGTGGAGGTTACATAAACGAGCGTCCTATCCAGACCTACCAGTTCGTCAATCCGTTTCAACAGTTTGGCAAGTTCGTCGTCCAGCCGCTTGTAAGTGTCTTGCAGTTCGGTGGTGGCTGTGGTCGCTCCGTCGAAGTTGCCAGCGTAGTAGCATACAGACAAGAAGTCTGTCACTTCGTCCATGCCGACATTGCCACTCTCCATGCAGTATTTTGCCGCCTTGGTCACTTCCTCGTTCACCAGTCCCGAGGTCTTGAACATTCGGAATCGGCTGTCGCCGGTGAAGTTGTGAGAGAAAGGCTTTTGTGTGGTCGTTAGATAATAATTGTATGCCCCCGTTGATTCGTTCGACGGTTTCCATGCCATCGACGAAAGTCTGTCAGCAATGCTGCCCGATTCCAGATAACGCATCCAGGCAGGGGCTTCGCCGTAGTAGGTCGTGCCCGCCCATTTGCCGTTCTGATTGTCAATCCACATGGCCCAGTCAGCCGCATGACCCGCTGCCAGAATGGCGGCTTCACGGTAGGGGGCAACGCTGTACACCAGCGCCTTGCCTTTGGTGGCAGCCTTCAGTTCGTCGCCAATGGTGCTGACCAGCAGGTTTTTCGGAGAGGAAAAGTCGTTGGTCTCCACACCTTTATATCGGTGGTCGTCCACGCAGTAGTTGGTGTGCAGTTCCGTGCGGCTCATCCATTCCTCGGCAATGATGCCGTGGTTGTAAGGCACGGTGCCTGTCACGATGGTGGCGATGGCAGAGGCACGGTCAACAGGTGTGTGCTGATACTGCACATTCGAGTACACCTGCCCCTTCTCCAACAAAAGTTTAAAGCCTCCATCGCCATAGAGCGGCATGAAGGCATTGAGATAGTCAGAACGCAGTTGGTCGATAGAGATACCTACAACGAGCCGTGGCACCGAGGTTGTCTGTGCCATCGAGCCTGCCACTGCCACCGAGGCAATGAACGTTGTGAGTATCTGCTTCTTCATCTGCTATTGATTATTGTTCCTTTTCGATTTGTCAGTTAGTGCAGCATATATGGTCGCTCTTACCAACAAAGTAAGTACCACGACATACATGGCTACGTCAAACGATTGTGGACAAAGCCACATTGTCAGCAAGAACGCCGCCAACACTGCCATATTGACCACAGCCAGCCGGTTTCTGCATCCACGCCGTTGGCATATCACCAGCCATACAGCGTAAAGTAAGGGTAGGGGATTGAAGATGAGAACGAGCCAGTTGCTGTCCACCCCCGAATGTTCGGAGAAAAAGTAGAGGAATGCCACCAGCACACCTGCCAAGCCTTGCAGAATCGCCAAGGTGACATCGAGCCACAGCGACACTTTCTTGCGTCGCCAGTCGTACACCGAAATGCACACCACAATCGCCAGCAGCAAGACAAAAGCCACCATCGGCGTAAAGACCGAAGCGACTTCGTCCACGTATGTTGCCTGCATCAACTCGTGCTTCTCCGCCACATATTGCTTTTTGGTGTCGTCTGCTCCCTCGATGATGGCCTCGTCAGCCTCTCCCATGAAGAATGCCGGCAGAAACATCTGCACCCGTTTGTCCACAGGATGGTCAATCTCCTCGCCCAAAATCATGTCGATGCCGAAACTTGCCCACGGCGAGGTCTTCAAGCACGCTCTCAACATCTGTCTCACGGTCGTGCCTTCCGCCGCCTTCTCATACACCACCTTGCCATCCACGGCTTTCTCCACCATGTCGCGTGCTCGTTCGGTGCAGTTGTCGTACAGCCAGTTATAGCGATATTCCTGATTTTCAGGCTTCAAGTTGATGAGCAGCAGTGCGAGCAGACGATTTGCTTCCTCCCCAGACAGGTTCAGCACTTGCTCCGTCACGCCGTTGCCCATAGCCCTGTATCGATACATGAAATAGTCAAACGCCTCGCCGTCCAGCAGGTAGTCGGTTTGTCCCAACAGGAACTTCCACACAAAATTGTCCGAGTTGTAGTTGAAGCATCCATAATTGAACACCACATCTTTCTGTAAGGTGAAGTCCTGCACACGCAAGGCGGTATGTCCAAACTTGGCATACAGGTCGGCTCCAGGCGTGCAAGTCAGAATTGACACCTGCACAGAGTCGAGCGATGGGACTTTCGTCTGCAGCGTGTCAGCAGCGACACCATCCTGTGCTGACACCGCAAAATGCGTCAGCAGGAAAGCCATCAAGAAGATATGTCGTTTGAACCAAGCCATAATATTTTGCAAAGTTACGGAAAAAAATCCGAACACAAGCCCCCTCTCGTCAATTATCTGCATTTTTGCCCTAAACTCTTGGTTTAATCCCGAAATTCAAGCATTTTTTATGGTTGATTTCACCCAATGGCATGTTTTTTCATTTCATCACCTTAGCGTTGTTCATCGTCGATGAATAATTATTCGCTGTCGATGAACATTTATTCAACGACGATGAACAATTATTCAACGACGACGAACGACTTCTCTTGTGGAAGAGACCCATAACCGCTTGTGAGGTAGTCCCACATCCGTTAGTGGGGGTATGGGAACTTTGTTTGCGAGGGAAAGGGCAAAGAGGTGGTGAGGTTGAAGGCACCGTGTTTGTTGGGTAAATGGCTCATCATTGATGGATTCGGAACAAATCTGTCTTTTCGTGGATAGGGAGAAGGGAAATTTGTTGTTGCGGTTCATTCTCAGAGGGGGTCATCCCGTTTCTTTGCCGAAAAATAATTATCTTTGCAAAAAATAATATTGCAATGGACAAAAACAACCTTTATCTTGCATCCAAGCCACGCTACGAAATTCTGGATGGACTTCGTGGGGTGGCGGCTATGCTTGTCGTGGCATTCCATTTGTTTGAGACTTATTCTGCAGGGGTGCCTTATCAAATCATCAACCACGGCTATCTGGCGGTCGATTTCTTTTTCGTGCTTTCGGGATTTGTGGTGGGGTATGCCTACGACGACCGATGGGGCACACCTCAATCGGGGACAGCCTCCCCTAAGGGCGAGGGAGGAAGGCTGACGCTGTGGAGTTTCTGCAAACGCCGATTGATTCGCTTACATCCGATGCTCGTCATGGGAACGCTGATAGGCTTGCTGTTTTTCTACTTTGGCGGCGACCACCCTGATTTTCCCCATCTGAACGAGACGCCTGTGTGGCTTGCCATTGTGGTGACGCTTCTGTGTCTGACGATGATACCGGCTCCGTTGAGTCTTGATATCCGAGGGTGGGGCGAGATGAATCCGCTCAATGGTGCCACGTGGTCGCTTTTCTGGGAATATCTGGCAAACATCGCATACGCCCTTTTCATCCGCCGGTTCTCCAAGACGCTTTTGGCGATTTTCGTCCTGTGCTCGGCGGTGCTGACAGTCATTCTCTGTCTGAACATCGATGTGTTTGATTGTCTTGCAGTTCGCGACTACGCCCAATATACCGTCATCGGCGGTTGGAGCCTTACCCCCGACCAGATTCAGATTGGCATCACCCGTCTGCTCTATCCGTTCTTCTGCGGGCTGTTGCTGTCACGTCTGATGAATGGAGGCAGCCGATTCTTCACTCGTCATCCTTCTTTTTTCACGCTGAAAGCAGGCTTCTGGTGGTGCAGCCTCGCCCTCATCATCCTCTTTGCCATGCCTCGTGTGGGTGGAGCCGCCCCCGAGAATTTTTGGATGAACGGCATCTACGAAGCCGTCTGTATCCTGTTTGTTTTTCCTCTGATTGTTGCCGTCGGAGCAGGCAGCAGTACTAAGGGGCGTACTGCCGCCATCAACAAGTTCCTTGGCGATATCTCCTATCCGCTCTACGTCACCCACTATCCGCTCATCTACTGGCAGATGTCGTGGGCAACGACGCACAAGGATCTACCTACCTCGGTTCACGTCTTTGTTGCCCTCTGCATTTTCGTCCTTGCCATCGCCATCGCCTACGCTTCGTTGAAACTCTATGACGAACCTGTCCGCGAATGGCTGAAAAAGAAATGGTTCAGAAGGGCGAAGAAAGGGCAGTCGTAGATGCACAATCATTTACGGAGCCCATCATAAAAAAAGTTCTCCAAATTTTCATTGTTTTCATTTTGAATGTGTTATAAGTTCTATAATATTTCTTTCTTATTAAACGCCCGAAGATGGAAAACTTGCATCATCGGGCGTTAAACATTCTTAATGGGTATCTGTTTTTATCTGTTCTCTACAAAGTCCACTAGCAGGATGCGCTCGGCAAAGAGCCAACGGCCATTGACCTTGCGAAATGTGTCCTCGTAACGCATGTAGGCTATCATCAGTTTCTGGCCGCCGCCTTCTAAATAATTAAGGTGATGGGCGATGCAGTAGGCCTGGCCCTGTGCCTCTGTCTCACTGAGCCGGCGGAGAGTGTGCTGTCCTACGAAGTGCATCGTGCGGTCGTAGGTGTTCAGGTTCTCGAAGACGGGGCTCAGACTCTCACGACCATCAAGGGCGTAGGAGGGTTCTGTGGCGTGGCTGTCCATATATACCACAAAGTGAGTGTCCTCGGTAAAGAGTGCCATCTGTCCCTCGCAGTCGCGACGGTCGGCACAGTAGGCGTAGGCATCTACCAAACCGCGAATCTCGCGGCGGTCTTGTTCTTGTTGGATGAATTGTTCTGTAGTCATATCGTTATTTCTTCAATTGTTGCATGTCGTAAATCTGCTTCATCAGCAGTTTCTTGGGGAAGAAGTGGGCCAGATGGGTGAAGGCTTTCTGCATCAGCGTCAGGCCGCCAGTGACGGTCATCTTACCCTGCATCATGCCGTTGAAACCGGCCTTGGCGCCGATGGCGGGCGACACCATGCGCTCGAACATCTTGGTGTTCTGCATGTCGCTGGCCCGCGTAAAACCGCTGTCCATAGCACCGGGCAATAGCGTCGTAACGGTGACGCCAGTATCCTTCGCCTCATACCAGATGGCATTGGAGAGCGACGTGACGTAGGCTTTCGAAGCATAATAGACGGCCTGCAACGGACCAGGCATCTCGCCAGCAGGCGACGAGACATAGAGAATGCGCCCATGACCGCGGCTAATCATCTCGAGCAGGAAGAGTTTGGTGAGTTTTGTCAGGGCCACGATGTCCACCTGAATCATCATCATTTCCTGCTCCATGGGACGCTCGGCGAATGTGCCACGGCCGCCGAAGCCCGCATTGTTAATCAAATACTCGACGGCAATGCCCTTCTGCTTCACCTCCTCATAGACCTCTTCTGGAGCCGTGGACAGTGAGAGATCCTTGGCAATGACGGTGACTGTCGTGCCGTATTGCTTTGCGAGTTCGTCTTTGAGTGACTGCATCTTGCCTTGGCTGCGTGCCACCAGCACCAAGTCGTCGCCGTTCTGTGCGTGCAGACGGGCCAGTTCCATGCCCAGTCCGCTCGAAGCACCCGTGATGAGTGCCGTCTTGTTTGTTCTTGACATATTTCGTGGTTAATTAGGATGATACTTTAAGAGAATTTCATGGTACTCGGCATTGCGGGCTCGCGTGTTGCTGTCGACAGCCATGAGGAAGGCACCGAGCATCATCAGAACGATGAACCACGCACGCCACTGTGTCTTGGTAATGAACATGGCTCCAAGGGCACAACCGATGACGATGATGGGCAGGATGCGGAAAACGATGAGGGTTAGGTCGCTGTCTGATTTCGCCGTTCGTTCCAATTCGTTCCTTACGAACAGTTCGGGATTCTCCTTGTATTGTTGTGGGAATGCTGTGATGCGAGGCTTGTTGGCGAAATAGAGTCCAGCAGCCACCACGATAAGGAAGACGCCGCTGACGGCAAGCGGCAACCAATAGGCCCGTGCCATCGAGGTCTTGCCCCAGAAATAGAAACCTGCCGCACACAGCAGCACAAACGCACTCATCAGTGCAATCACTTTGGCGGAAAACACTTCGCCCCGTGCCCAGTCGATACTGTAATTGATAATCTCCATAACTTAAAATAGTTTGTTGTTCGGTGCAAAGTTACTGATGTCTACAGAAAGTTGCAGGACGAATAATGCCATTCTGTTTGCAATGTGTGCCAAAGTAAAAAAAGCGTCTTTTGGCATGGATTGCAAACGAATTGGCACGGCTGGGAGTGATTATTTCAGGGAAAAGATGTATCTTTGCGGCATGAAATATGTGTTTGATAGACAATTTGGAAAGTTGTTCGAGCGGGCGAGCATGGATGTCCGCAGGGTGTTGATGGAGGCACATCAACCAGAGGACTTGTTTGGCAGAAGAGAAATCTTGTTAAGCAAGGAAGAGTATTTTGCGTTGATGGAGAGTGCAGGACGACAGGCTGTGGAGGGTTCGGCATTGCGGATTGCGACGGAAGAGGGCATTGAGACCTTTTCGCCGCCCATCTTTGCCGCTTATTGCAGCAGTAATGCGGAGAACTTCATCAGGCGTTTTGCCCATTACAAGCGGTTGGTGGGACCGTTGCACTATCTGGTGTCGAAACAAGAAGGACTGATGAACATCGAGATTCGCGGGGTGGATGATGAAGACTCCGTTTCTGGCTTTTGGACAGAATTAGAGTTGGCATTTATTGTGTGTCTGATTCGGCGGGCGACAAAACAGAAGGTCGTACCTGTGACGGTGACGATGCCCCATGAATGCAATGACAGACCCTGGTTGGATTATATGGGATGCCCCATCAGTAAAGGAGAACGCAGCATCTTGACGATGCGTGAAAGCGACATGCTGCTGCCGTTCACCTCGCGGAATGACTCTATGTGGCAATACATGGAACCAGAGTTGCGAAGACGTTTGTCGGAGATGGAGGTCGATGACTCGATAGCGGCCCGTGTGCGTAGTGCACTGGTGGAACTGTTGCCAGCAGGAAAGACCACGGTGGATGATGTAGCCTCAAAACTCTGCATGAGCCGACGGACGTTGCAACGCAGGTTGGCTGACGAGCAGACGACCTTCCAAAAGCAACTGAACTCCACCCGTCTGCTGTTGGCGAAGAACTATCTGAAGAACAGCGAGCGGACAAGCGACGACATCGCCTTCCTGTTGGGGTATGAGGATACGACCTCGTTTCTTCGTGCATTCAATATATGGACAGGAATGAACATAACGGAATATAGAAAAATGAAGAATGAGAAATGAATAGAAAGATGATATACACATTATTAATAATATTAGCCGTGCTGATAGGTTGGCAGGGCTATGAGTTTTGGGTGGCGGTTGGTCGTCAGCCACGTGGTGAACGATTGGAACGGTGCAAGCAGTCGCCGCAATGGAAGGACGGGGAGTTTGTGAATGTGCATGAAACGCCAACGCTGACGGGCGATGAGGGTTTCTTTGGCCAAATGCGGAAGTTTTTGTTTGGCAAGGTGAATGACTTGAAACCAAGTAGAGACATTCCTGTGGTGAAGACTGCACTGAAAGACATTCCTCGTGAGGAAGAGATTTGTGTGTGGCTGGGACATTCAACGGTTTATATTCAAACGGGAGGTGCCCGTTTTCTGTTCGACCCCGTGCTGACAAACAAGTTGCCTGTATGGTGGTTTATGCGTCCGTTCAAAGGAACGGATGCCTACACGGTGGACGACATTCCCGAAGTAGATTATCTTGTCATTACTCACGACCACTGGGACCATCTGGACTGGAAGATGGTGCGAGCCTTGAAAGACAGGGTGGGTCAGGTGGTCTGTGCCCTTGGCATAGGTGAACATTTCGAGTACTGGGGGTATGACCCTAAAAAGATTCACGACCTCGATTGGGGAGAACGTTTTGGACCACTTCATTGCCTTCCCACTCGTCATTTCTCGGGTCGCTTGGGACAGCATAAGACGTTATGGGCATCTTATCTGATTGACGGCTCTCGCCGCATTTTCGTTTCGGGCGATGGTGGCTATGATGAACGCTTCAAGCAGATTGGCGAAAAATATCCAGACATCGATCTTGCTGTGATGGAAAATGGTCAATACGATGAAGGATGGAGGCATATCCACACCTTGCCCTGCGAACTGCCCACTGCCATCAGCGACCTTGGTGCTCGTCGTGTGCTGACCTATCACAACTCCAAATACGCTTTGGCAAACCACTCTTGGACGGCTCCCCTTGACAGCATCTACGAACATGCCAAGGGGCAGCCGTGGCACTTGCTCACCCCTCGCATTGGCGAACCCATTCTTCTCGATGAACAGCAGAAGTTTGAGAAATGGTGGTAGCGTTGTTCATCGTCGATGAATAATTATTCGCTGTCGATGAACAATTATTCAACGACGATGAACAATTATTCAACGACGACGAACGACTTCTCTTGTGGAAGAGACCCATAACCGCTTGTGGGGTATCCCCACATCCGTTAGTGGGGGAATGGGAACTCTGTTTACGAGGTAAAGGGCAAAGAGGTGGTGAGGTTGAAGGTTTCGTGTTTGTTGGCTAAATGGCTCGTTATTGATGGATTCCTAAAAAAGTGGGCAACTACAAATTTGCAGTTGCCCACTTTTCATTTTTTATTAAAAGGACTTTTGTCGTCTTCAACACCGAGAGTGGTATGACTCATTGCATTTGCTCGAGCAGTCGGGCGAGGTTGTCGAGGTTACGTGGGTCAACATCGAGGTCGAGAAGGTCGCCGTTACGGTTGAATAGTTTGTAGGTGGGGAAAGCATGGACGTCAAGGTGGTGCTCGATTGCGGCTTGTTGGTCTGTTGGCAGGTTGTAGTGGGCTACGTTGGAGCCGCTGACGTTGTACTCCTTGATGACGTTCTCCCACGAGTCCTGAGGGCTGCCGTTGGCCAGATAGAGGTACTGGATGTCGTAGTCCTTCAGACGGGCGTACTCCTCGGTGGAGTGCGAGAGTGCTTCCTTGCAGGGGCCGCACCACGTGCCCCAGATGTCAAGCAGCACGAACTTTCCCTTGTAGGGTTCGAGGATTTTCTTCAGCAGCGCCTCACCCTCGGAGATGTTTGCAAGGTTGTCGGAGGACTTGATTACAAGGCGGTCGAACTCGCGGTTCTCGATGGCAAGATAGTAGTCGTTTTTCTTCTCTATCATGGCGAGGACAATGGGGTTGGCGGTCAGTGCCTTCAGCGTGTCGATGACCATGGGCGACAGCGAAGTATGCGTTTGGTCTATCTCCTTATAGAGCAACTGCGAGAGATAGAAGTCCCTGAGGTTCTGGTCGGTGCCCAGTGAATCAAGCATGAAGAGGTCTTGCTTCATGTGGATAATGAAGTCAATTCCGTGCCGCACTTTCTGGCCTCGCGGACTGTTGAGAATCTTGTTCACCTCAGTTATCATGTCAGCATTGTCGGCATTCAGTTTTTCTGCGACTTTTTGCTTTTCTTCTTGAGTCTGGGCAGCATCGACCTTGGCATTGGCATCAATCAGCCAGTTCTTCCATCGGTTCAGTAGCGACAGTTCCTCGTCGTTCGATGCCAACGCTTGATTGTAGTCGTAGAAATTCCAGTTCACCGTCCAAACCCGTTTCTGTTTTGTCCAGTAGAGATAGTCGCGCATGAATAAAGTGAAGTCGCGATAGAGCGTATAGGGCTTAATGGCCTTCTGCCAGCACTCTTTGCTTGCGTGTTCTAAGTATTCCTGCGGTATTTCGTGGTTGGGGAAATTATAGCCAGCCTGCATCATCGACTCGCCAAGAATGTTCTGATAGTAGCCTGTGACATATTCCTGATAGCGCTGCGAGAGATTGGGGTGGCTGCTGACCCGTCCGGTCAACTCACGCATCTGCACCCGCCTGACGCTGTCGGCCTGAGCCATATAGGTCATCGGGAGCATGTTTTGACTGCTGCGGTCTATATCGGCAGAGGCCCACGAATGAGGGTGAGCCAACAACTCATTTTGCAATCTTACGTCATCGCCCATCCAGAGCGTCTGCCCTGTCATGAAGTCGTAGAGGAAGAAGTAGGTCTTGCCCGGTTCCAGCACGGTGCTCTTCGTTGTACGCCCCCAGTCGAGGAAAGCCTGAGTAGAGTTCAGAATCGGCATCTTGAGTGTAAAGCGTCCGAGGGAGTCCATCTTCACAAAATAACTTTCCTCTTTGTCGGCGAAGATGTTTTCAAAGGCGACGTTAAATTCTTTTCCCCGCTTCCATGCTTGTTTGGGCATGTCCTTCAGCCAGCCGACGATGGTCACGCTGTCACCTGCCCTATAGCCGTTGTCGACGAAGCCCGTGCGTGTGTCCTTGGTTGGATAGTCGGGCATTGCTGCCGTAACGATAGGGCTGCACGTCACAGGTTTCTCCTTGCCGTAGGTGATGGTTCTTTTGCCTTTCTTCATTTTCCCGATTTGGATGGTTGTGCCGCCTGTGATGGTGAGCGTATAGGCACCCTTCTTTTCCGTCTGGCTCACGATGTCCCACACCTTATTTTTATAGATGACATGATTCGATGTGATGCCTATGAGCCAGTCGCCCGTCGCCTCGTTGCGCCAGTAGGTATCTGCAAGAGTGCCCACCGTGTTCTGCGCCTGCCCCGTCATGGCGACGATGGCGAGCAGTGCGGTGATAATAATTTTCTTGTTCATGATTCTTTTCGTTTATACTTGTTTGATAATAAAATCGGCGCGAGTCTGATTCTGTGCATCCAGTTCAGAGGCATCGCCAAACGCCGTTCTCCAAGATACAAGTCTCAGCCCGCGCCTAAACGCGAGCATCGACTCTTTTTCTTCTCTGGAGATATTTTGGCGAAATTTCTGAACTAAGAATCAAAAAGTCAACGCTTCCTTATGTCGTTTCTATGTTATGTCCTATCCGCTCATTTGCGGTTTCGTTCTACATTATTTATATTTATTACGCTGCTACACCCAATTCGTAAAGATGCTCGGGAGCGATGTCTATGCTGCCATTAAGCCAACATACCGTCCAACCGTCGAGGTCGAAATGGTCGAACACGGTCTTGTCGTGCAATGGGGCAAAAAACTTGTACTTCTCAATGAGCGGAAGACAGTCGAAGATGCGCTGGCTGCCGTCGTTGAAGGTTAGGTGCAGCCGGTAGCCATCAAGTGCACGGGCTGCTGTGACCCATTTGAGTTCGTTCATCTGTTCCATACGCTAATCCAGTGGATTGATTTTTACCAGAGTCTCGCCATTCTCCATGCGTTCCCAGTTGCTCATCAGTTCATCCTTGTGTTGGTCGAGCCACTCAAAGACAAGATGCAGAGCACGACGTGGCATCTGCCCCGTCACCCTTCCTGTCTGGATGTCGATGGTAGCACGATACTCGTTGTAGCGTACGTGGAAGTGAGGTGGATTATGGTCTGGCAAATACATTGTGATGACGATTCCATAGAAGTGGCAAATCTCTGGCATGGTTGTTTTGTTTATTCGTTATCAATATTCTGAGTGCAAAAGTAATAAAAAGTTTGGAGAACAAAGAAGTTGTGACAATAAAAAATGCGAATGAAGGTCTAAAACAAGCGATTTCACCATGAAACAGCCTACAAATGAACTATACGCCAGATTTCGTCAGTTCTGCCTATCAATTCTAAAAAAGTGGGCAACTGCAAATTTACAGTTGCCCACTTTTTCATTTCTTATTAAAAGGATTTTTGTCCACCGATGTCCGTTCGTTTTTCGCTTCGGCTACGTTCCTTGCCTCTCGAAAAACTACTTCCATCCCCTGACAAGAAAGGCAGGATTGATAATCCTGCCTTTCTATGATTTCCACCGATGTCCGTTCATTTTTCGCTTCGGCTACGTTCCTTGCCTCCCGAAAAACTACTTCCATCCCCTGACAAGAAAGGCAGGATTGTCAATCCTGCCTTTCTTGTCATCCTCCGAAGTTATCGAAGCGAATCATGTCGTCTTCTACACCGAGAGAGTGGAGAAGGTCGAGCACGGTCTTTGCCATCATTGGAGGACCGCAGAGGTAGTACTCGACATCTTCTGGATTCTCGTGTTGCTTGAGATAGGTGTCGCCCATCACTGGTGCCACGAATCCAGGCGTGTACTTGATTCCAGCCTCGTCTGCCTTCGGGTCTGGACGGTCGAGGGCGAGGTGGAAGTGGAAGTTGTCGAACTCCTTGTCGAGTGCGAGGAAGTCGTCGAGGAACGGAATCTCCTCGAGGGCACGTGCTCCGTAGAAGTAGTGCATCTCGCGGTCGCGTGTGTTGAGGGTCTTGAGCATGTGCATGATTTGTGCACGGAGCGGAGCCATACCGGCACCACCGCCGACCCAAATCATCTCACGACCAGTGCCGTACTGTGGACGGAACTCTCCGTAAGGACCTGACATGATGACCTTGTCGCCTGGCTTGAGCGAGAAGATGTAAGACGATGCGATACCAGGGTTCACATCCATGAAGCCTGGACCTTGGTCCTTTGGCTTGAAAGGAGGTGTGGCGATACGCACGTTGAGGGTGATGATGTCGCCCTCGTCGGGATAGTTCGCCATAGAGTAGGCACGGATGGTCGGAGTCTCGTTGACGCACTTGAGGCCGAAGAGGCCGAACTTCTCCCATGCGGGAAGGTAAGTGTCGCCGATAAGGCTCTTGTCGATGTCCTTGTCGTAGTCGATGAAGAATGCAGGAATCTTGATTTGAGCGTAAGAACCTGGCTCGAAGTCCATGTGCTCGCCTGGAGGCAGAGCCACTTTGTACTCCTTGATGAAGGTTGCCACGTTGCGGTTGCCGATAACGGTGCACTCCCATTCCTTCACGCCCATCACAGAGTCATCTACCTTGATTTCGAGGTCGCCCTTCACCTTGCACTGGCAACCGAGACGGTAGCCTTCCTTGATTTGCTTGCGGGTGAAGTGACCACGCTCAGAATCGAGAATCTCACCGCCACCAGATACGACTTGGCACTTGCATTGACCGCAAGAGCCCTTGCCACCACAGGCAGAAGGGAGGTAAACGTCTTTGGCTGCGAGGGTAGAGAGCAGGCTTGAACCTTGTTCCACTTCAAGTTTTTCCTTTCCGTTGATGGTAATGGTGACATTACCGCTTGGAGAAAGGTACTTCTTAGCAACGAGTAGGATGATTACCAGTACGATGACGATAATCAGAAAGACAGCGATGCTGTATAATATAAATGTCATATTCATTTGCTATGCCCTTTCTTTTAGATTTTGAGACCAGAGAAACACATGAATGCCATAGCCATGAGACCTACCGTGATGAACGTGATGCCGAGACCCTGAAGGGGCTTTGGCACGTCGGAGTAGGCCATCTTCTCGCGAATAGCAGCAAGACCCACGATGGCGAGTGTCCAACCGATACCCGAACCGAGTGCGTATGCCACGCAGTCACCTACACCAGAGATGGCTTGAGTGGAAGTCTCGGGGTCGAGCAGGATACGCTGCTGCATGAAGAGGGAAGCACCCATGATGGCACAGTTCACAGCAATCAGCGGAAGGAAGATACCCAGTGCGGCATAGAGAGAAGGGGAGAAGCGTTCTACCACCATCTCGACGAGTTGCACCATACCAGCGATGACTGCAATGAAGAGGATGAATGCGAGGAAGGTGAGGTCAACGCCTTCGGCAAGAGCACCGTCGGCGAGCACCTTTGTCTGGAGCAAGTAATCTACAGGGACTGTGATGAGGAGCACGAAGGTCACGGCCACACCCAGTCCGAGAGAAGTCTTTACTGTCTTAGATACTGCAAGATAAGAGCACATACCCAAGAAGAAAGCGAAAATCATGTTGTCCACAAAGATGGAGCGAACGAACAAACTAATGAAATGTTCCATAATTCTTTTTCTTTAATATTAAATAGGTATGTTACTTTTATGATTGCAAATCCTTGTTGTAGGCACGGTGTGCCCAGATGACACAAGCCACGATGATGAGTGCCATGGCTGGCATGGTCATCATTCCGTTGTTGAGGTAGAGACCGCCGTTGTCAACGTATGCACTCTCGGGGATGATGCGGAAGTCGAACAGGGTGCCGAAACCGAGCAGTTCGCGGATGAAACCGACGATGACGAGCACGATGGCATATCCGAGACCGTTTCCGATTCCATCGAGGAAACTCTCCCAAGGTCCGTTCTGCATGGCGAAAGCCTCCAGACGTCCCATGAGGATACAGTTAGTAATAATCAGACCCACATAGACAGAAAGTTGTACGCTGACATCGTAAACGTATGCCTTGAGGATGTTGCTCACGATGGTAACGAGAGCGGCTACCACAACAAGTTGGACGATGATGCGGATGCGATTAGGAATTGTCTTGCGAATCAAGGAAATAATCACGTTTGAGAAAGCAGTGATGACGGTCACAGAGAATCCCATCACGATAGCAGGCTTCAGTTGTGAAGTGACAGCCAGAGCCGAGCAAATACCGAGGACCTGAACTGCAATTGGGTTGTTCAAGTTGAGCGGACCCATGAAGACTTCGCCATTCTCTTTAGAAAATAAACTCATATTCTTTGTCCTCCTATTAATTTTTGAATGCTTCAATTGCGTCTTGATTGTCGGTCAGACACTTCTGAATCATGTCGTTAACACCATTGGAAGTCAGGGTTGCACCTGTCACAGCGTCCACATAATAGTCTGCGGAAAGACCTGCCGGAGCCTTGCCCTGCTTGTAAACACCCAGAGCAACCTTGCCGTCCTGATAGATTTTCTTACCTTGGAAACCATCCTGGAACCACTGCTCCTTGATGCGGGCACCAAGACCTGCTGTCTCAGATTCATGGTTGAAGAAGGTGCCATAAACGGTTTCACCGTCTTTGTTGATGGAAATCCATCCCCACAGCGGACCCCAAAGTCCTGCACCCTTCACGGCAACGACAAGTTTCTCCTCGCCATCCACATTGGCTGTGAGGGTAGGGCTGTCGAGTTCGCCGCTGGTGATGACTTCGTTGTACTTGGCTTCGGCTTCAGCATTGGCCAAGTCGCGGATGTTCAGTGCGGAAAGAATCTGTTTCTTCGTGTCAAGAGCCACGTTAGCGTCCTGTGTCGGCTTCAGTGCAGAAGCAACGAAAGCGAGGAGAAATGCCACGATGATGACCATCACGGATGCGTAGATAATCGTGTACGCATTGCCATTTGTATTCAATTTTGCCATATCTTGTGTCCTCCTTTACTTTGCGGCACGCTTAGCGCGCTTGTTAATATTAGATTGTACGAAGCAGTAGTCGAACAGTGGAGCGAAGACGTTCATCAACAGGATGGCGAGCATCATACCTTCTGGATAACCAGGGTTGAGCACACGGATGATGATAGCCATGGCACCAATGAGGAAACCAAAAATCCACTTACCACCTTCGGTGCGAGGACTCGTCACAGGGTCAGTCGCCATGAAGACTGCACCGAAGCAGAAACCACCGACCGTGAGTTGTTCCCACCATTCGAAGTTCTGTGCACCGTCGTAGCGGAGCAGGTAAGCCATCAGGGCACCACCGGCAAATGTAGAGAGGATTATCTTCCAACTGGCGATGTTTGCCCAAACGAGAATAACGGCACCAATCAGGATGGCGATGACAGACGTTTCGCCGATGGAACCGGGGATTGTACCGATAATGGTCTCCATTGGAGAAGCAGTCACGGCTTCGCCTGCTGCCAACTGACCGAGTGGAGTTGCAGCCGATACAGCATCCACGGCAGGAGCACCGTTGATACAGTCAATGTAGTTGCCATTCACCCAAACCTTATCGCCAGACATCATCGATGGATAGGCGAAAAAGAGGAAAGCACGGGTCACCAATGCTGGGTTAAAGATGTTCATGCCTGTACCACCGAACACTTCCTTCGCGAAGATAACTGCAAATGCAGTTGCGATGGCAAGAATCCACAGCGGGCAGTTCACTGGCACGATGAGCGGAATCAGAATACCCGTCACGAAGAAACCTTCATGCACTTCTTCTTTCTTCCACTGAGCCACAGTCACTTCGATGCCAAGACCGACAGCATAACTGACGATAATCTTTGGAAGCATCACAGCAAGACCATAGAGGAATTTGCACCAGAACGTTGACTCTTCTCCCAGAATCTGATAGTGCTGAAGACCGATGTTATACATTCCGAAGAGTATAGCAGGAATCAGGGCTATCACCACGAAGAAGATGGAACGCTTTGAATCGATGGCGTCATGGATATGTGCGCCACGCACTTTTGCGGTCTCATTAGGCACATAGAAGAAAGTCTCCATTGCGTCGTAGAGAGAGCCGAAAGCGCTGAGTTTACCTCCTTCTGAGAAGGTAGGCTTCAAATTGTCAAGAATTTTCTTAAGTCCCATATTGCTTATTCGTTTTCTTTACGCAGCATGTCGAGGCCTTCTCGAACAATGCGCTGAAGTTCAACTTTAGAACTATCCACGAATTCGGCAACGGCAAAGTCTTCTGGTGCCACCTCATAGATGCCAAGAGCCTCCATGCGGTCAATGTCGCCAGCGATGATTGCCTTCACCAACTGTTCAGGATAGATGTCCATTGGAAATACAGAGTCGTACTCGCCACTGAAAATCATGTGGCGGTGACCGCCTTTCACACGTGCGTCGAGCACATACTCCTTGCTCTTGGGTTGCAGCCAAGTGAAGTAAGAACGGCTCACGGAGAAATCGTTCAGACGAGGAGCAATCCAGCCGAAAAGTTCGTCGGCGTCATCGCCCTCGGGGATGGCCGTAACCTCGGTGGAATGGGCAAGAAGGAAGTCTTTTTCGTTCACCTTCACACCCGTGAGAGGGTTGCCATCAATGAGGCGAACCTTCTTGTCGGTCTTCACGTTGCCAGCCACGATGTCACCGATGATTGCACCCACAAGCACTTGCTTGTACTGTGGTGTCTTCATCTCTGAGCCTGCCACAGCGATGGTGCGAGTGAAATCGGCAACGCCTTTGTTGAACAAACGTCCGATGAATACGACTTCTTCAGCACCGATTGTCCAGACAACCTCACCCTTGTTCACAGGGCTGATGTGGTTGATTTGAACGCCAACGTTACCAGCAGGGCACTTACCGTCGAACACGTTCACTTCGGCATCTTTTGTGCTGGCAAGTGAACTGCCTGGTTTCACGCCCAGATACACTTTGGCAATCTTTGCCAAGGCAGAGATACCTGTCTGGAAATCTGCCTCGTTGCCTTTAAGAACCACGTCGATGTCAGCAGCGAGCGGCATGTCTGCAATGGCAGATACAAAAATACCCTTAGGCACATCGTTAGGGTCTGCAACGACGGCATAAGGGCGCTGAAGGAAGAATGCGAAGAGTCCGCTTTCGAGGAGGGCAGCCTTTACCTGCTCACCTGTCAGCGACTTCACGTCCTTCTTTCCGAAGTCAACATACGCCTGTTGCGCAGCCGCTTCCACCTGAACGCTCAAAACTTTACGACGGTCACCTCTCTCGACGAGCGTCACCTTGCCCGCAACAGGAGAGACGAACTTCACTTCTGGATGCAACTTGTTCACAAACAATGCATCACCGGCTTTCACTTCATCCCCTTCTTTCACTACCACCTTCGGCTTCATGCCCCAGAAAGCATCGGGAACAAGTCCATAGACTTTCGATGCTGGCACGGCAGAAACCTGAGCAGCAGCCTTACCCTTGAGGTTGATGTTCAAGCCTTTCGTAATTTTAATTACATTCGCCATAATTTGTAAATGTTAACTATGATTGTTTTTCTTTCTACTCTGAATATCCTGAAGCATCACTACTGATACTCGAAAATCGGTACAAAGTTAATACTTTTTAATTTATTGTAGAAATTTCTCAGCACTTATTTCATAAAAAAGGAAAAAACAAGTGGGTGAAGGAAAAAAGCATTTCAAAAATATTTACACGAAAAATCACCGATGAAATGGAGTTTTTAACAGAGTTATCAACAGCTTTGCCATCCCGAGTGTTGATAACTTTTGTTTTCCGTGTTTGTCATTTTCAGATTTAATTCCTAAATTTGCAAACGATAAAGTGAAAGAGAGATTCCTATCACATAATGTTTTTCCTGTAAAAACAACCTATATTTGATGCCAGAACAAAGTAATTCAAACCGTAGAAGGACGAGTCGCAGCACTAACAATGATGCGGAACCGCTTGCACAGTTAGGCAGGCTACAACCTCAAGCGATAGAACTTGAGAGGGCTGTGCTTGGTGCGTGCATTATCGAGCAGGATGCCTTTGCTTCTGTGTCCGACTTTCTGAAGCCCCATTCTTTCTACGAGTCGAAGCATCAAGTCATTTTTCAGGCAATACAGTCGTTAGCGTCTGCCAATCAGCCTGTCGATGTGCTTACGGTGGTTGAGCAGTTGCAGAAGAATGGTGACCTTGAAAACGCAGGCGGTCCTGCATACATCGCAGAATTGTCTCGTACCATGCTTTCTGCCGCCCACCTTGAGTATCACGCTCGAATCGTTGCTCAGAAGGCACTCGCACGCGACCTTATTTCATATACAAGCAACATACAGAAACTGGCGTTTGATGAGGGACAAGACATTCAGGAACTCATGCAGTTGGCTGAAGGAAAACTGTTTGAACTGTCCAAGTCGAATCTGAAAAAGGATTTCACCCAAATTGACCCTGTCATCAATGAGGCATACGAACAGTTGCGAAAGGCTGCTGCTCGCACAGACGGACTTTCAGGCATTCCATCGGGATTTGACAAGTTGGATGCCATGACTTCTGGATGGCAAAATTCCGATTTGGTCATCATTGCAGCACGTCCAGCAATGGGTAAAACCGCATTCGTGCTTTCGATGGCGAAAAACATGGCGGTTGACCACAAGATCCCGATTGCGATGTTCTCGCTCGAAATGTCGAATGTACAGTTGGTGAACCGCTTGATTGTCAATGTGTGTGAGATTACAGGTGAGAAAATCAAGAGCGGACAGTTGGCACAATATGAATGGAGCCAACTCGACATGAAATTGAACGAACTGTTTGGCGCCCCTCTGTATGTGGACGATACGCCGTCGCTGTCCGTGTTTGAACTTCGCACGAAAGCACGTCGGTTGGTGCGTGATTATGGGGTGCAGATGATCATCATCGACTATTTGCAATTGATGAACGCCTCTGGCATGTCGTACAATTCTCGTCAAGAGGAAGTTTCGACCATCTCGCGTTCGCTGAAAGGCTTGGCAAAGGAATTGAACATCCCAATCATCGCCCTGTCGCAGTTGAACCGTTCGGTAGAGCAGCGTGCCAGCAGCAATCCAGACAGCCCCGACAGCAAGCGTCCGCAATTGAGCGACCTTCGAGAGTCGGGTGCCATTGAGCAGGATGCGGATATGGTATGCTTCATCCATCGCCCTGAATATTATAAGATATATAAAGACCAATATAACAACGACTTGCGAGGTGTGGCAGAAATCATCATTGCCAAGCATCGTAACGGTGCGGTAGGTGATGTACGCCTGCGGTTTACCAGCCAGTTTGCCCGCTTCTCCAACATGGACGACAACATTCCGCCAATGCCGACAGATGATGGTACCATCAAGCCTACGCGGTCGAAAATTGACTTGAGCGGCGAAGATGATGCCTTTGGAGCCTTGGATGGCTCGATGGAACCACCGACAGAGTCACCATTTTAATGAAAAAGAAAGCCAATACGGCACGAGAATATGTGTAAGAATTGAATGAAAAAAGAATTGTAAAAGATTGAATGATATAATCTATTAAAATTATGCCTCAATTCGAGAGAACCCAAGGCATACATTCAACAGCAGGTTGCGGGAGCAACGTATGTAAGTTTGAATGAAACATTTTTTCTCACTTTATCAATTAGAAGGCGTGGATACTCCTAAACCAGTTCTGGCAGGAGTATCCACTTTAATTTTTATGTATGTTGTTAAGTGTGTGTGGATGCTATCAAAAAAGGCCCCCGAAGGAGCCTTTTTCTTTTTTATTTGAATTGATAGCACCCCGCATCAGGAGTGTTGCCACGCGGTTTTCCGTCTCGGTCGAGTGGATAGAGGTCGGTATATTGCGTGGAAGCCTTGCCGATGGCGGTGCTGAGCGAGTCGAGATGGAAGTCATAGTAGTAATTGTCTGTGTCAATCGTGCGGAAGTTGGTTTCCTTGTAGCAGTCGAGGTCTTTCGACTCTGCTGTGCAGTCGTGGAAATAAGTTTCATCGCTCACGTCCGTCAGCAGCACACAGTTATAGAAATGGAGATTAAAGGGCTGCTCCAGAGCGTTGCCATACGCCTCGTCGTCGGCATATCCCGTGACGAAACAGTTGTAGAAATTGGCAGCCTCTATCAGATGTGCTTCTTCGCCAATCATGTAGTTACTAACCACCAATGCGTTGCCGCGATCTGCTATCCACGGACAGAACTGAGCCAAGGTGCAGTGGTAGAACTCGGATGTGCCGCCGAAAATAGTGACACAGTTGTATCGGCTGTTGCTGATTTGTGTGTTGGCAACCAGCACCTCGCTGTCTTGGACGAACAATCCCGTACCACCAGTATTGTGGATGACCGAATTGGTGATGGTCAGTTTCCCTTGGATGCTGTCGCAGATGATGCCATCGTTTCCGCTGTGAATGTCGGCGTAATTGATGGTACAGCCCTTGCACGAAGAGGCGAGCACGATGCTTCCCCACTGATTATCCAGACGGTCATAGGGCAGGTAAGTGAACATCCTATCGGTACGGTCGCCACGGAAAGTGACCGGTTTTTCAAGTGTTCCGTCCACCTTCAGTTCTCCATACACCTTCAGATTTGCCGCATTGTGGAAACAGAGCATCGTACCTTCACCGAGGGTCAACGTGGCATCCTCAGCCACCACCAGGCTGTCGTAAACGAGGTAGGGGAGTGTGCCGTCCAGTGTTGTGTCCGTTGTGATGACTTCAGCCCTCAGCACCCGCACATTCTGCCCGTAAGCCTCCAGCATCACCCGTTGCTGCATACCGCTTTCGAGTGTGAAGACGATGGCATCTTCCACTCGTGTTGGCTCGTTCGATGCCTGTTCTGCCATATTCACCTCCACAAAGACAAAGATGCTGTCCTCTTTCAGCACCTCCACGTCGTTGAGCGATGCACCAAACTGTCCGTCCACATTCATCTTGAAGCCCGACGTGCCGCCCGACTCCAGTTTCACATTGACAATCCGAATGCCGCTGCTGTTCCTGTTGTACACATTGAATCGCTCCGTGCTCGAACTGACACCCGCAAACACCGTGTCGAACGAAACCGTGTCCACGCTGAAGGTCAGCACCGCACCTCTGTCTGCCGTAAACTTCTCATCGTCGCTGCATGAGGTGAGCCCCATTGCTATCAGGGCACAACACATCGCCCCTAATAATATATTATGTGTCAATCTTTTCATAAGAATAAAAAAGTGAACCACTCATATAAACGAATGATTCACCCTTTTTATTGTATTGTCGAAACGTATTTTCGTCTTTATGCCTGAGCCTTCAGCATGGCATCAATGTTGGCAGCGGCCTTGCGACCGTCACCCATAGCGAGGATGACCGTAGCACCACCACGCACGATGTCGCCACCTGCAAAGATAGTCGGGATGTTCGACTGCATCTGGTCGTTCACGGCAATGGTGTTCTTTCTGCCCAGTTCGAGGCCTTCCACCGACTTTGGTACGATAGGGTTCGGGCTTACACCTACAGCCACAATCGCAAGGTCGATGTCACGTGTCTCAATCTGACCCTCCACAGGAACAGGAGAACGACGGCCTGATGCATCAGGTTCACCCAATTCCATCACTTGGAGTTTCACTTGAGTTACATTGCCCTTTTCGTCTGAAATATATTCAATTGGGTTATGTAAGGTCAAGAACTCGATGCCCTCTTCCTTGGCGTGCTTCACCTCTTCGAGACGTGCTGGCATTTCTGCCTCTGAACGACGGTAAGCGATGAACACATGCTCGGCGCCCAGACGCTTTGCCGTGCGGCAAGAGTCCATTGCGGTGTTACCACCACCGACCACCATCACGCTCTTTGCCTTCACGATTGGCGTGTCGCTGGCGGGGTTCGATGCGTCCATCAGGTTCACACGAGTCAGATACTCATTAGAAGACATCACGCCCACAGAGTTCTCGCCTGGAATGTTCATGAAGTTTGGCAGACCTGCACCCGATGCCACGAAGATGGCCTTGTAGCCTTCCTTCTCCAGTTCGTCGATGGTGATGGTCTTGCCGACGATGCAATCCTTCACGAAGTTCACGCCAATCTTGCGGAGATTCTCAATTTCGACATCCACAATCGCATTGGGCAGACGGAACTCTGGGATACCATATTTCAGCACACCGCCAATCTCGTGCAGTGCCTCGAACACGGTCACGTCATAACCTGCCTTAGCCAAGTCGCCGGCACAAGAAAGACCTGCAGGGCCTGAGCCTACAATTGCCACCTTCTTGCCGTTCTTAGGAGCACACTCGGGAAGTGCCATCTTGCCAGATTGACGTTCAAAGTCGGCAGCGAAACGCTCCAAGTTGCCGATAGCCACGGCCTTCTGATTCATCTTCAGTTTGATACACTTGCTCTCACACTGCTTTTCCTGTGGACATACACGACCACAAACAGCAGGCAGGGCACTTGTAGCCTTGAGCACCTTGGCTGCCTCCAAGAACTGGCCACGTTCGATGTTCTTCACAAACGATGGGATATTGATGCTGACAGGGCAACCCTCCATACAAGAAGGCTTGGCACAGTCGAGACAACGCTTTGCTTCCGTGAGAGCCTGCTCCACCGTGAGACCCGTGTTCACCTCCTCCGTGCGAGTGGTGGCACGATACACAGGGGCAAGTTCACCCATCACGCAGCGCTCAATCTCGCCACGCTCCTTCGGCTTCATGCTGGCAGCCAGTTCCTTGCGCCAAGCAGCGTTGCGGTCAGTCAACTCGGAGAGGGGAGTGTCAGTCGTCATGCCCGCAGCATTCACCGTTGCCTCCGTAGCCTTTGCTGCAACAGTGTCGCAGCACACACCTGCACCATTCACATGCTCCTCCAACTTCTTCATCTCCTCTATCTCGATGGGCTTGAACGCACCCATTCGCTTGAACATCTCGTCGAAGTCCACTTCATGTCCATCAAACTCAGGGCCATCCACGCAGACGAAGCGAGTCTTGCCGCCCACCGTGATACGGCAAGCACCACACATACCCGTACCGTCCACCATGATGGTGTTCAATGACACATCTGTAGGCACATTGTATTTCTTTGTCAAGAGACAGCAGAACTTCATCATGATGGCTGGACCAATGGCAAAGCACTTGTCCACCTTCTCACGCTGAATCACCTGCTCGATGCCCACAGTCACCACACCCTTCTGGCCGTAAGAGCCATCGTCCGTCATGATGATGACCTCGTCAGAGTGCTTACGCACCTCTTCCTCCAGAATGATGAGTTCTTTCGTGCGGCCAGCCAGCACAGAAATCACCCTGTTGCCAGCCTCCTTCAACGCCTTGATGATAGGCAGCATAGGAGCCACGCCCACACCGCCGCCGGCACAAACCACCGTGCCGAACTTCTCGATGTGCGTCGCCTGACCCAGCGGACCCACCACATCCGTGATGCAGTCGCCCTCATTCAGGTTGCAAAGTTTTGTAGATGAATAACCTACCTTTTGAACCACCAGTGTGATCGTGCCAGCCTCCACGTCGGAGTCAGCAATGGTGAGCGGCATACGTTCGCCCTGTTCGCCCACGCGGACGATGACGAAGTGACCAGCCTTGCGAGACTTAGCAATCAGCGGTGCTTCAACCACCAGTTTGAACACCTTCTCGCTGAACTGCTCTTTCTTAACAATCTTATTCATAATAATATCTTTAGTAATTCATGAATTTTCAGCAAATATCTTTTTACCACATTAAATCCTCAAATTCGGTGCAAAGTTACAAATTTTCCTCCGAACCGCCACGCATTTTGTCAAAGAATCACCCTTTTTGTATGAAATTTGTCGGTTTCATCAGCAAAGAAGCATTTTCCGACCCCGATTCTCACACCTCTCGCACAAGCCCTCTTTCACTCCTTCGGATAGGACAAAATTGCACGCTCGTCACCTCCAAAGTGGTGTGACTCACACCGCTCGGGTGGTCTGAGTCACACCACCGAGGCGGTCTGACTCAGGCCACTTTCAACGCTTCCTGCGTGCCATTTTTGCCAAGACGAAATTGACATCTCCACCCAAAAGGGACAAAGATGCTCCCCCGCATGAATTGTGAAAAATCTGCGTAATCTCTGTTTTTTCCCTCTTTTTTCTTTTGTTTTGCAAAAACTTTCGTACCTTTGCAATTGTCTTGCAAACGGAGATGTGTCTGAAAGGGCATGTTGATGTTGGCGGACAGAAATCCAGTTGGCCCGATGGGTGGGCGATGTTTGCCCTTGAGGCGGATGCTGCCCACGGCGGGAAGGCGGGATTCTTTACATAGATATTTGGTGTGCTCGCAGTGCGTGTCTCGTGCAGACGCATAAGGCTGCCCCACATCAAAAGGACGTTTACGAACGTTGGTCTTCTGATTCCTAAATCTGGTAAATTTGAGGTACTACATGAAGGCAATGCAATCGGAACGTCCACGTGGGTGATTTATTCACTGTTCATATTATGACAATTTGTATATGTACGCTTGTACTTATACTAATATGGCACAATTATGTACTTCTGTATATCTCCCCCGACGTGGGCTAACTGGTTGCTAATCCTTGTAGTACGGTTTACCAGAGCCAGGAGTCGGGATTAGCAGGAACATAGCAACCCACGTCTTTTTATTTCAAACACTTTAATGCCGAAAGTTGGGGTTGGGCGAGTAAGCATATTCTACAATGAAAGGGACTTTACTGAAATCTATGCTGACAGCATTGAGCCTCTTGATGTCAATCGGTGCAAATGCGTATGATGTCGAAATTGACGGCATCTATTACAATCTTATTACAGAAGATTGTATTGCAGAAGTGATATATGGAGACAGCAATTACGAAGGTGATGTCGTTATCCCCAGCTCTTTTTCACATGATGGTGTCACTTATTCTGTGACGAGTATCGGTGGTGGTGCTTTCGGTGGTTGCAGCGACTTGACCTCCGTGACCATCCCCAACAGCGTGACGAGCATCGGCGATGGGGCTTTCTGGAATTGCAACGGCTTGACCTCCGTGACCATCCCCAATAGTGTGACGACTATCGGTGAATCAGCTTTCTATGGTTGCAGCGGCTTGACCTCTATCACCATCCCCAATAGCGTGACGAGCATCGGCAATTGGGCTTTCCATGGTTGTATTTAGAGACCTCTAAACTACCATGAATAACGACAACTAATCAAACTTAAATCATTGTATTACAGCCACTTTCAGATTTTAACACTTCAGAAGTCGTTTTTGGTTGCTTCGGAAATTCCCTATAAATTTGCAACGTATTTCTACCGCAGGGAATTTACGAGGCTTTATTTTTGCCACATCGTGGACATAGTTGACAAGGGTTGCTGACAGGTTACAACAGTTGACAGAGTCCTGAACTCTTTTTGAGTAAAGCAACATTGTGGCGAAAGTTGACAGAGGGTGTCGAGAGTTAACTTGTGATTACTTGCGGAGAGGCACAACAAAAGGAATGTTGAACCCATAAATATCGCAAGTATGCCAAAGACCAGAAAATGCGCTTATTGTGGCAAGGTTTTCACCACAAACAGCGGAATGCAGAAGTACTGCTCAGAGGAATGTGCCGAGCAAGCGAAGGAAAACAAGAAAAAGAGACAGAGGGATTTCCTTCGGAGTGTTGAGCCAGTGATGGA
>JAFUWG010000046.1 GCA_017483605.1 Bacteroidaceae bacterium
AAGTTAAAAGAAGATAGAAGTTATCGCGTAGCGCTTGCAAGGCAAGAACATAGAAGACGTTACTCCTCTCCATCCAGACGACAGGTATCGTCCTCTATCTCCCTCTTTCTTCCTCTATCTTCTTAACTCCCATTCTTCATTTTTTTATCTGCAAAGATAGTGGAAAAAAAGTATAAGCGTGCCCTCCTATGTAACAAAAGTTGCCTTCCATGTTACACGACTCGTCTGAAAGAACCCTAAGAGAGCAATTTTGTCCTATTCCGGTTAAAAATCGTGCTATTGAGTGCCAGAAAAACGCCGTACCTTTGCAGCGTGATTTCATTATTGCCATGCCAGACGAGGCTTCGACAAGGAATCGGCTTAAACTACTTAACTCCTGACTACTTAACTACATATATTATATATTAACTAACTATTAACCTAACTTTATGAAACGAAATCTCTTACTTTCAGTGCTGATGGCAGTGGGGCTCACCGCCTCCGCTCAGCAGACTGATGTGGCTGTGAAGACGGGAGCCTTCTCGGCCGATTACAAGTCTCTCTCAGGTTGGGAGTGTCCTGAATGGTTCAAGGATGCCAAGTTTGGCATCTGGGCACACTGGGGACCTCAGTGTCATGCCGAGGATGGCGACTGGTATGCTCGCTTCATGTACTTCGAGGGCAGCGGACAGAATCAGTGGCACTACGACCATTTTGGCGATCCTGCCGAATTTGGCTTGAAGGAACTGTGCAACGATTGGAAAGCACAGAACTGGGACCCAGAGCGACTGGTCAACCTCTACAAGAGTGTGGGTGCCCGCTACTTCATGGCTCTGGGCAACCATCACGACAATTTCGACCTGTGGAACTCCCCCTATCAGGAATGGAACTCTGTCAACATGGGTCCTAAGAAGGACATCATCAAGGGTTGGAGCGATGCCTGCAAGAAGGCGGGTCTTCCGCTGGGTGTGAGCATCCATGCCTCTCATGCATGGACATGGCTGGAGCCTTCGCAGGAGTATGACGGCAACCTGACGAAAGCCGACGGCGTGGGCAAGTGGTGGGAAGGTTATGACCCCCAGGAACTCTATGCACAGAACCACCCTCACTCGAAGGGTTGGGACAATTCGGGCACCATTCACAGTCAGTGGGATTGGAACAACGGGGCTAACCTCCCCTCGGAAGAGTACAAGCAGAAGTTCCAGAACCGTGTGCTAGAGATGATTAACGACTACGACCCTCAGATGATTTATTTTGACGACACGGCGATGCCTTTCTATGGCTGTGACGACAAGATTGGGCAGAACATCTTGGCACATTATTATAACACGAGTGCGGCTGCCAATGGTGGCACGCCTCAGGTGATTGCGACGGGCAAGCAGTTGAACAGCGACCAGAAGGACTACATGATGTGGGACGTGGAGCGTGGCATCCCCGACCGCATCCAGAAGGAATACTGGCAGACGTGTACGTGCATCGGCTCTTGGCACTATGATGTGCATGTCTATCAGAACAACGGCTACAAGAGCGGTGCCACCGTCATCCGTATGCTGGTGGATATCGTGTCGAAGAACGGCAACCTGCTGCTCTCCGTGCCTGTGAAGAGCGATGGCACCATCGACGACAAGGAAGAGGCGATTCTTGCCGACATCAAGGCGTGGATGGACGTGAACGGCGAGAGCATCTACGGCACTCGCACGTGGAAGACTTTTGGCGAGGGTCCTCTGGCCGACGCTGCCAATCCCCTCTCGGCTCAGGGCTTCAACGAGGGTGCTAACTACTCGTCGAAGGATGTGCGTTATGTGCAGAAGGACGGCAAGATTTATGCCACCATCATGGCTTGGCCAGCCGCAGGACGCTTCTCCTTCAAGAGTTTCTCCAGAGCCAGCGAATACTACAGCGGCAAGGTGAAGAGCGTGAAACTGTTGGGCTATGACGGCAACATCGAGTTCTCGCAGGGCATTGAGGGACTGACGGTGATGGTGCCATCCACCCGTCCCAACGCCATCGCTCCTGTGTTTGCCATCGAGGTGGAGGACGTGGAGCAGTCGGCATACGAGGCGTTGCAGGATGCCATCGCGTCGATGGAGGCTTACATCGCCACGATGAGAGCCGAGGCAAGTTACCTCAACACAGGCAAACTGAGCACGCTCTATCTGCCCACGATTCAGGAGGCTGTGTATGAGGCAAAGAAGGTGGGGAAGGACGCTACTGACGCCGAGATTGAGGCTGCCGAACAGGCCCTGCTGGATGCCTATAACGACTTTGTGGCAAACGGCACCAACAAGGGCGGCAAGTTTGAGGGTGAGTATGAGCGTGACGTGACCATCGACTATCTGGTGGAGGCAGAGAACTTCACACGTCAGGGTGGTGGCGACAAGCGTTTTGGCGACCCCATGTACTGGACGGTGGAGAACTTCAACATCCCTCAGAGCAACAACGACGGCGTGAAGGCGGGTCTGGATAAGTATTCGGGCAAGGAGGCTCTCTATCTGGGTCTTTGGGATGACCGTCAGAACAACGACGAGGGCGACCTGACGGATGCCCGCATCTACAGAAAAGTGACCCTCCCCGCAGGTTCTTACTATTTCGGAGCAGGATATAACACACATTATAACCTGAGCGTGAACGCCTATATGTTTGTGGCTGACGCTCTCTATGGCACGGCTGACCTTCCGCAGAAATCCATCGCTTACTATCCCATCAGCGAGGCTTCGGAGGACAAGCAGTTGTGCGGCTTGTGGTTCAAACTGGACGAGGAGCAGGAGGTCTATATCGGTTTCCAGGCAGACTTGCAGAATGGTGCAGGCGAGCAGGAGTTCCGTGCCGAAAAGGTGGCTCTCTACCGACTGGCTGATGCCAACGAGTATGCGTTGGAGAACCTCTTGCTCGACATGGACGGTCAACTGATGGACATGGAGGCGAAGGTGAACGACAACACGGGCTTCTACAGCAAGGAGGCTTGGGAGAAGATGCGTGCCCTCTGCGACGAATGGCTCGAAAAGGCTGAGGGCTTGACGGGCGACGAGGCTACGAAGGCTTACTTCGAGGTGAACGGCTTGTGGGAGGACTTTGTGGCTCACGGCAAGAACACGGGTGGACTGGTGGATGCCGACAACAGCACCGACATCACGGCGGAAGTGCTGACGGAGAAGACGGACTTCGCCCCCAGCGACCCCAACATCGAGACTCGTTTCGCCGCTCCGAAATACTGGACGGTGGAGAACTTCCAGATTCCGAATGGTGGCGACGGCGTGAAGGCTGGTCTTGACAAGTATGGCAGAGACACCTACGCCCTCATGCTGGGCATCTGGAACGACTGCCAGAACAACGAGGCAGGCGACCTGAAGGATGCCCGCATCTATCAGAAAGTGACACTCGCCCCTGGACGCTACTTCTGGGGCACCACGTTCAATGCCCTCTATCAGTTGAACGCGGCATACATCTTCGTGAGCGACAAACTCATCCCCACCAGCGAGATGGAGAAGGCTTCGCTGGCATACATCAACATCAACGAGTGTCAGAGCGGCGACGGAAACACCTACGGACTCTACTTCACGCTGGACGAAGAGCAGGAGGTCTATATCGGCTTCCAGGCTGACCTCGCCAATGGCTCTGGCACACAGGAGTTCCGTGCCGAGACGGTTTCGCTGCTCAAGTATAGCGACATGACCGACGAGGTGCTGCAGCAGTTGATAGACAGCATCGCTGCCGAACTTGCAGCCGTGGCGGTGAACGACAACACGGGTTTCTATCAGAAAGAGGCTTACGACAAGGTGACAGCCACCCTCGATGCCGTGAAAGGCAAGGCAGCCACGGGCGACGTGCAGAGCCTGTATGACGAGTTGCGTGCCGCATACGCCGACTTCCTCGCCAACGGCAAGAACAAGGGCGGCATCCTCGACGAAGAGGCAGACATGACCGACCTGACCGCCGAGCAACTGGTGGAGGCAAGCAACTTCGCTCGTGCCGACGAGGGCGTGACCGACCGCTTTGCCGCTCCGAAGTATTGGACGGTGGAGAACTACGACATCCCATCCTCCTCAGAAGGTGTGCGTGGCGGACTCGACAGTTACCCAGGGCGTGACAACCTGACCCTCGGCATCTGGGACGACAAGCAGAATGCCCCCGAAGGGTCGGACATCAGCAACGCTCGTGTCTATCGCAAGGTGTCGCTCGACGCTGGCCGTTACTTCTTCGGTGGCATCTACAACACCATCTACAACCTCGGCGAAGCCTACATCTTTGCCGCCTCCGAGACGCTGGCTACGGGCGACATCGCCAAGAAGTCCATCGCCTACATGAGCATCGGTGAAAGCACGTCGGACGGCAACTACTGGGGCATCTGGTTCACGCTCGACAAGGCTCAGGACGTGCTGCTCGGTTGGCAAGCCGACTTGCTGAACGGTGCTAACGCTCAGGAGTTCCGTGTGGAGAAGGTGAAGTTGGCAAAACTGGGTGGTGGCGACGACCCCGATGCCATCATCGACACCCGTGCCGACCTCGACGAGCAGGCTCCTGTGGAGATTTACTCCTTGCAGGGTGTGCGGCTCCACGCCGTGCCCGAGAGCGGCTTCTACATCGTGAAGCAGGGCAGTCGGGTGATGAAGTATTACAGAAAGTAATTAGAGATTAAAATAGGTGAGAGCCTCCTTGTCGGGATGACAGGGAGGCTCTCTTTTGAGGGGTCGGAAGGCGAAAAAAAACCAAAGAGACAAGAGACAAAAAACCGTTTTTGCTCCGAAGAGGGTGGGGAGGGGCTTAGTCGCCAGTGTCCTCCCCGGGGTGGGGCTCGGCAGGCTCGTTGTCGCCGCCGCCAGACGTGCCGGGCACTTCCAACTTCACCAGTTCCGTGCTCACGTTCTTCAGCGAGCAGAGTTCACGCACCTGGTCAGTGGGGTAGAACTGGATGTGCGTCTTTCGGATGGTGTCGGCATTCGCCTCTTCGAGCGTCTGAGCCACCTTCACGTTCGTGATGGTGCCGATGGAGCCAAGCCCCGGAATCTGCACCGTGTGGCCGTTGATGACGAAGTAGGTGATGGCGTCGAGCAGAGCCTGCAAAGCCAGGTTTACGTTGTCGGCGGGCACGTTGGCAGCCTGCGAAGCGTATGCCACGATGTCGTCGTTGTCAATCACGCCGCCACGCAGCATGTGCAGACCCCACACCTCGGGCTTCTCGTCCAGATAGCCCAACTTCATCTTGCTGCGACGGAGCAACACCTTCCCCGTCACGCTGGGCAATTGTGCTTTAGAGTTAACCATAGTTACATTCGTTTTTTAAGTTGATTAAAGTTTAGTAAGAAGTTATAGGAAGATAAAGGAAGAAAGCCGCTTATCATCGGCAGAAGATAGAGGACGATACTCTGCTCCTGGCTGTCTTTTTGTGGCAAAACAAACGTCTTTTATCTCCTTTTATCTTCTTCTAACTTCTTTTATCTACATCTCTCTTAGTCCTGCAAGGACACCGTGTCGTAAGTCTCAAACGAGATGGCCATCAACTGGTCGAGCAACGCACGGTGGGCGATGAACTCGGGCACGAGCCGCTTGATGTTCTTCGTGGTACACTCCTCCTCGGTCTGGGCAACCTTGTACTGCATCTTCAGGTGGAACGTGCCGAAGTTGTTGAAATGCACGGCGTGACCGTTGATGACAAAGTAGCAGATGCCCTGAGCGATGGCGGCGACTGCCGCACGGATGGAACTCACCGGCACGTTGGCCGACTTCGCCACATACTGCACCAGGTTCTCGCCCGAGATGACGGGCATGGTCAGCGTGCGGATGCGGTACACCGTAGGCTTCTCATCCAGATAGCCCAACTTCTGCGTGGTCTTGCGGATGCGGATTTTACCTTTTACTGCCATAGTTTTCTTTTGTTTTTAAGGGTTAGACATTCGTTTTTTTTGTGGTCAGACATTCGTTTTTTTTCTAATCACGCTGCAAAGTTACAGAAAAATTTTCTAACAAACAAATATTTTGCAGAAAAAAATCATAACTTTTTTTATGATTATCCGCAATCGTACCACCCAAGTCCCGAAGGGACGAAAGAACACAGGCAGGGCGTGGAGTCCTGAAAGGACGGAACCCCTGCCATGTGGACACCCCACGGGAACCCCGAAGGGGTGACGGAAAGGGTGTGTGCCTTCTGGTGGAGAACTCCGTCGCCCCTTCAGGGCTTGGATGGATGTGATACCCCTTAGCAGGGGTTCCGTTCACTTCGTTTTCTCCACCTCCTGCCTGTGGTCTGTTGCCCCTTCGGGGCTTGGGTGGTACGATTGCGGATAATCACAACTTTTTTACTTTATCCAGAAATTGTATAAGTGTGCCACAAAATAATTCATGAAAAATTCATGGGTAATTTGTGATAATTTATGTTTTTGATATATAACATGAATTTCCATGAATTACCCATGAATTATTCATGAATTTTATTTTGAATTTTATTTTTGCAGAAACCATTTTTGTTTTCTCTGCTAAACACTCCCTCCGCCCATTCCGCCTGTATCCCCACAAAATTTTCGCCCCATCGGGCAGGAGCCATCCCACCGTTCGGGTTCGGCAGTCAACCCCCATCGGGCAACAGCCACCCATCCCCATCGGGCAGGAGTCACCACCCCCACACCGGTTTTTTGTCTCTTGTCTCTTTGGTTTTTTCTCCTCACGCACACACCCGTGATTATTTATATATATATTATAAAAAATATTATTTATATTATATATTTCCCCTCCTTTCCCCCCCTATATCACTATCCCCCATCGCCAAAGAGACAAAAGAGACAAGAGACAAAAGACCTCGCATCCCCTATCTCCCTGACACTCAGCCGAAAACCGCCACCCGAACGGTTTCTCCGACCCTCCATTTTTCCCCACTCCCTGCCTCTCATTTCAGAATTTATTCGTAACTTTGCAAGTAGAAAACTGAAAAACGGCAAGCAGTAATATGGATGTTTTAGAACCCATCAAACAGAAGATATACGAGATACGAGGTCGAAGGGTGATGCTGGATTCAGACCTCGCGGCACTCTACATGGTCGAGACAAAAAACTTGAAAAGGGCTGTCAAGGCAAACATCGAAAGGTTTCCTTCCGACTTCATGTTTGAGTTGACCAAAGAAGAGTATGATTCTCTAAGGTGCAAAAATTTCACCTTAAAGACGGGTCGCGGTCAGCACAGCAAATATCTCCCTTTTGTGTTCACCCGTGAAGGCATTGCCATGTTATCGGGGTTGTTGAGGTCAGAAATAGCCGTACAGGCAAACATCAACATCATGCGTGCCTTCTTCCAGATGCAGGAGGCGTTGCTCATTGTCGCCAATACCCAGTTGCAACTGGAGCAGATTCGTGCAGAAATCAAGCAGTTGCGTACCGACATGAATGACACGCTTGCCGACCAGAATGAAATCAACGAATTGACCCGTGCCCAACTCGATGCCATCAGTGACGCACTGGCAGAGTTGCAGCGTCAAGGGAAGCATCCGCTATCCCTGCCTGAAATTGGCTACACCGCCATCCAGAAGCGAAGAGGTAAAGAGGAGTAGAGCAGGATGAGGCTTACTGCAAGAATTTTGTTCCATGATTCCACGCTTTTCACACCCCGAAGAAGAATAATAAAAAATAAGTGAAAAAATTGGTGGGTGTTGGAAGATTTCGTAACTTTGTGGCGGAAAGGAAAAAAATGTATGACACGACCGATTGATTACAGGGAAATCATAGAACAAGAGGTGCATTCCGACATCGTGGCGGAACCTCAGTATGATATGTTCTTCAACAATGGGAATGATGAGAGGAAAATCATAAAATTTCTGATAATTCGTGGTTAATTTGTGATAATTTATGTTTTAATATCTAACACGAATTTCCATGAATTATCCATGAATTATTCATCAATACTCAAATGACAACTAATTTTGAACGGTTATTGATTAAAACAGCATGGAAATACCTGTTGAACAATATTTCATCAATGAACAATCCGACTTTTTCAACTATATGGTTGACAAACAATTGTTCAAGAGCAGACAGACATATCATGATTATTTGACACGACTTAGGTATGTGTCACGGTTGTTTCGACTGGATAAATCTTTGACGAGAGAAAAAGTGGCTGAAATAGTGGAAGAACTGAGGCGGACAATTCCTGAACGGCAAGGCTATAACTCCATGCGTGGAGTGGGTGATCTCGCATCGGGCTTGAATCGTTTCCTGGAATATGTGGAATCTGACTACAAGAAAAAGTTGGATGATTCCATCTTGAACGATGAGAAGGAGGTGGAGAGAAGCACGACTTTGAGTAAGACAGAAAAAGATGCCATCATCAAGGCGAGAGTCGGTCAAGGTTTATTCAGGCAGAAATTGATTGAATATTGGAGGGGGTGCTCCGTGACTCAGTGCCACACGTATCCTTTATTGATGGCTTCGCATATCAGACCTTGGAGAAAGTCGGACAACACCCAACGTTTAGATGTCTTCAATGGGCTGCTATTGACCCCCAACATTGACAAATTGTTTGATAAAGGGTACATCTCTTTTGACAAGAAGGG
This sequence comes from Bacteroidaceae bacterium, assembly GCA_017483605.1. Taxonomy (GTDB): domain Bacteria; phylum Bacteroidota; class Bacteroidia; order Bacteroidales; family Bacteroidaceae; genus Minthosoma. The sequence goes on from JAFUWG010000046.1 coordinate 8,516, forward strand.
GCGTATGATTTATTCTGACCTTTTACCTGTCAGCGACCGAATAATTCTGGGAGTTGATTCGGCCATGCGGCTACAACAAATGGAAGATGGGCACTTGCCCTATTTGCAATACCATAGAGACAACTGCCTGCTATGAAGTATAACTTGCGTTCTTGAGAATCTCATTTGCACGCTCGATTTCATTGAGCACACTTTGGACTTCTTCATAATAGTCATCGTCACAAATGGCATCTAAATCATTATAAAGATGATTGTAGGCAGAGGCTAACGCATCTGAAATAATGGATATTTGTTCTTCTGTCATTTTTTTCTCGCGAAGATAGTGAATATAATTGAATGGATAAAATAAAAAGATGAAAAATAAGGTCAAGAATATAAAAGATTGATGTTCTTTTTGTCAGCAAAGTATCGAGGCTCGACCTGGTGACTACGTATGAACCTGCAAAAAATCCAGACCTTGTCTGGACTTTTTTGGGGGGAGATTGGGGTTGAGGTGTTGATAACTTAGTAATAAAAAGTCTGGGAAAAATTTGGTGGTTTGGGGGGAGATGTTGTAACTTTGCGGACGAAATCCATGAGCGACTTTTTTTGAGGGGCGACGGTTGTTTGGAGTGTTGATTGGCAGCCTCTCTATTGGTGGAAGGAAGGTGACCCGAGTGGTCTCCTTTTCTCATCTTTTGTCGGCTCTGTTGCAAACTTTATAAAACCTAACACGCTGATATGCAACTGACTGTGATAAATAGTGACAAGGGGAGGCATCTGAAGAAGGAGGCTACGTTCACGCTGTCGCAGATTGTGGATTACTGCAAGCGGCGGGTGTCGTGGGAGGATGTGAGGCCGATTGTGGCGATGCTGAATGTGCTGCTGAGGGGTGGTGCGTCGAGTGAGGATGTGGAGTTGGTGGACAGCATCGAGGCGGAGTTTTTGAGCAGGCGATTGGGGAATGTGTTTAACGCTCCGGTGGGTCAGGTGGTGCAGCATGTGGACCAGATGGAAACTAACAAATCATGAGACTATGGATAAGGACAGAAAGTGTGAGATTCACATCACGAACAATTTTAATGCCCCGATTGGGCAGCATATCGACCACGTGGATACGATTCAGTTCAGGATGGACGGGGAAGGGACGTTCCATTTTGGCATGGTGGGGGATGTCTGTGTGGAGAAGGAGGATGAGGAGAAGGGGACGGAGGAGGTGGTGAGACGGCTGGTGCCGATTTTCTATGGGGACGAGGATGAGGCGAGGGCGTTTGTGGATTGCATTCGGGGGATGCGACCACGGCAGGTGACGGAGCGGGTGAATCAGTTGGTGCGTGAGCGGAAGATTTCGGATGCGTCGAAGCACCGGAGGCTTTGGGAGGTGCTGAGTGGGGCAGGGCTGTATGGGAAGTCGGAGTCGAACTGGAATTCGCAGGTGAAGTGATTTCACACAGAACTCACGGAAATACGCAGAAATTTTTGGTGTAAACTGGTGCGGATTTGTACAAAATTGGTGGGGAACTTGTATTTTCTTGTATTTACTTGTGCGGCAGCCATTTGGCTGTCGTTTTGTTTTTTGTGGAGGGGGAAATGCTGTACCTTTGCATCGTCTTCCTGAAAGAAGGGGGGCGACAGGTAAACAATTTTATTCATTCCAGAGTGAATGCGGCGGGGGTCTCGCGAGACTTTGGGTGGCCACCCTTTCGGATGCTTCGCTCGCTAAAAAACTCAAGGAAACATGAAAAAGAAAGTGACTATTGAAAATGAGGCAGGGGTGATGAGTGCCCTGAAGAACGTGAAGAGAGTGGAGGGTGTCTTGTATGTGGACAAGGTGACGGGACAACTGACATTCAAGGGGTATAACCGCTTGCCGAAGGGGATGCGGACGCCTGACAGGGTGGTGTGTCATCTGGAGCACGGTTGGCTGAAGGAGTCGCCGAGGCGGTATAAGTTCTACAGCAGCGTGAAGAAGGTGCTGGGCAGCGTGACGGTGGTGAGCGTGATGCAGCGGGAGTTGGGATGTGCGGAGATGGCGTTGTATGAACAATGAACGGCTGAGTTTCTGCGTGTTTCTGCAATTTCTGCGTGAACTGAAATCATTTCTGTGCGAACTTGTGTTGTAATGTCACGCAGAAATCGCGGAAATACGCAGAAAACTTGGGAGTGTTAAGACAAATAATGTGAAAACTCAAAAAGGAGAAATGAAAATGACATTGGATATTTATTCGAGTAACAAGAGCGTGAAGCCTGTGGCGAGGGTTTCGACGTGGGCGGACTTTGTGAACTTCCTGGAGGAGAACAAGGTGATTGCCGAGGCGTGCCAGAAAATCAGGGAGACGGGCGACAAGAGCCACAAGAATCGGTTGCCGGCGATGATGCCGATGGGCACGGTGGGCGACAAGACGAGGAAGAAGGAGAACTGTGTGCCGACGGGGCTGGTGATGGTGGATGTGGATGGTGTGGCGGATGTGGAGGCGGTGAAGGCTGTGCTGCCGAGTCATGTGGATGTGCTGGAGCGTCTGGGTGTGCGGTTGGTTCACATCACGCCGTCGTACAAGGGTGTGCGGATTGTGTTGCCTTGCCTGAAGGAGGGGATGGAGAAGACGGTGGAGAGGGTGAGCGTGGCGTTGGCGATTGAGAATTGGGGGAAGGTGGACCCTGCCTGCAAGGACTTGAGCCGATTGTCTTATCTTGTTCCTGCCGATTATGTCTTGTATCAGGAGGGGCTGTTTGACGAGGTGCCCCAAGAGAGCATTGAGGCGATGAAGCACTTGGTGTTTACGGGGTCGTTCAGCAGGGAGAGTGCGACGCTGGTGCAGATGGGGGACATTGTTTCCTCGGATGAGGAGTGGAAGGACTTTGCGTATAACGGGAAGCCTGTGAGGGAGATTGCCGCCGAATATGTGGAGGCGACGGGTGGCGAGCCTGAGGTGGGGATGAGGCACACGTGCTACAATGAGTTGGTGACGCTGTTTCGGAACATCTGTGACAACAACCCGCGGATTGTTCATGCGGTGCTGCCGAAGTTTGGCAACGGCGACGAGGAGACGTGGCGGCAGTGTGAGGGGCTGTGTGTGTCGAACCGGTCGAGTCAGATTCCTGCCAAGTTGTACTACTTCCTGAAGGAGCGTGGCTACTTTGCTGAACGCATCTACGAGAGCACGTCTCAGCAGGAGGCGGAGGTGGAGCCGTTGCCGCCGATGCCGAAACTGCCGCCGCTGTTCCGACAGTATGTGAACGCTGCTCCCGACGACTTCAAGGTGCCGACGGTGGTTGCCCTGCTGCCCATCGTGGGGACGCTGACGAGCCATCTGCGTGCCGAATACTTTGACGGGACGGAGCAGAGCACGGAGTTCATCAGTCTGTTGTTTGCTCCGCCATCGAGTGGAAAGTCGTTCATCAAGCGGCTGTCGAGGCTGCTGCAAAACCTGCGTGACAGGGACGAACTGGCGAACGCACGTGAGGAAATCTATGCCCAGAGCGAACGCAAGAAGGGGGCGAACGACAAGGGCGAGGAGCAGCCGAAGGTGAGCGTGAGGATTGTGAAGCCGCTCATTTCGGTGCCCGAACTGCTGACGAAGATGAGGAACAACCGTGGTCACCACATGTACATCGAGGCGGAGGAACTGGACACGTTCAACAAGGGCAACAAGAGTGCGGGCGGCGACAAGAGCGACCTTTGGCGTGTGACGTGGGACAATGGCTACTATGGTCAATATTACAAGAGCGTGAACACGTTCAAGGGTGAGGTGCAGATGTTTTTGAATCTCCTCTTCACGGGCACGCAGGACCAGGTGGACAGGTTCTTCAAGAACGTGGAGGACGGGCTGGTGACGAGATTCTCGGTGTGTCCGATTGAGAATCAGCAGTATGCGAAGTATGTGCCGTGGAAGAAGTTCTCGAAGCAGGACGAGGTACAGGTGCGGAACATCTTGGCTCGGCTGGAGGTGAAGAACTACAAGGTGCCCTTGGTGTTTGACAAGTCGGAACTCTTGGACGTGAAGCCAGAGGAGTTTGATGCCGTTGTGCCTTGGCAGTATGAGTTTCAGCCGTTAGAGACGGTGGACATGGCGTATCTGTACAAGCCGCTGCTGACGTGGCTGGAACAGGAGCGAGTGCGGGCTGCCCAGGAGGTGAATCCTGCCCGCGACGTGTTCAGAAGGCGTGTGGCGGTGAAGGGCTTCAGGTTGGGGCTGATGTGCCATGCGTTGTACACGAAAATCACGAAGAAGGAGCAGGAGGTCATCCGTAACTTTGTGCTGTGGTTTTGCGACGTGGATTTGCGAAACTCGCTCTACCAGTTTGGCAAGCGATACAACGACCTGCAGAACGAGGTGAACAAGGAGCGTCAGGGCATACGGCACGAGGAGATTTTCAACTCGATGCCGAAGGAGTTCAGCCGCAATGACCTGCGGACGAAACTGCAACGGGCGGGATGCCGAAACCCTGTCAAGCAGGTGATTTTCCTGTGGAAGAAAAACGGCCTTGTGCGTAAGATTGATAATGATAACTACCAAAAAACTCGCTGATGGCTATGCTGAACATCTATATTTTGAGAACGAGCGGCAACAAGGACGGCACGTGGGGCAAACTATGGACGGACGGCCATCCGACTTTTCGCTGCAAGACGAAGGAGGCACCCCTGCAACGCTATACGGGCAAGCACCGCCAGCAATGTGCCCTGCCCGACGGGGAGTACAACGCCCGTGTGGTGGCAATGCCCTTGCGAGACAGGGTGATGAACACGGTGACGGTTGACAAGACGGGCTTTTTCGGTGGGGCGGCACTGGTGAGTGGCACCACGCTGGCGAATGCTCGGGCAGGGAGCGTGCTGCTGGATTCCGAGGGGACGGACTTGCAGTTGGCGATGAGCGAATACATCATGACGCTGGTGGCGAACGGCATCCTTTCGGGCACGAAGGTGAAGCGTGGCGAGGTGGTGCTGCACTTCATGACGGACAAGGATTTTGACTACCAGGACTGGAGTGCGGACGACACGAAGCCGAGGCAGAACTTCGACTTTCTGGACGAACTGGACGACATCGACTATCTGGGCATCGTGCCCCGGAAGTGAGAATCCCCTTTTTTGTTCCATCACTTTTTCATTTGACGGGGCGAGCCTTGCAGCGATTGCGGGGCTCGCTTTTTGGGGCAAAGCGGTTTTTTGTCTCTTGTCTCTTTGGTTTTTTTCTTCTTTTTCTGTCTGCCGCCCTCCTTTTCGACTCTTTTTGTGCAAAATGAGCATTTTTTTGTTCTTTCTTGTTGTTTTGTAGGGAAAAAGCCTTATCTTTGCAAATGAAGAAAGAATAAATGAAGAATGAAGAGTGAAAAATGGAAGTTAAGAAGATAGAGGAAGAAAGAGGGAGATAGAGGACGATACCTTTCGTCTGGATGGGGGAGTAACGTCTTCTATGTTCTTGCCTTGCAAGCGCTACGCGATAACTTCTATCTTCTTTTAATTTCTTCTATCTACATCAACCTAAAAACTCAAAAACTTAACCCCCAAGACCATGAAAAAGTTGTTTTTTGTAAGTGTGAGTTTGCTCTTGGCGACATTGCCAGTGAGGGCACAGAAAGTGTGGGAATATCGGGTGACGCAGCACGAGCAGCAGGGCATTGACGGCTTCGGTGCGAGCGACGCGTGGAGCATGTGGCGTATCGGAGAGTGGGAGGACTCGCTGCAAAGGAAGGTGGCTGACTGGCTCTTCTCGATGGAGACGGAGGGCGACGGTTCGCCAAGGGGCATCGGACTGAGCATCTGGCGGTTCAACGCGGGGACGGGCAGTGCGACGCAGGGCGACTCGGCTCAAATCAATCAGGACACTCGCACGGAATATTTTGAGCGGCAGACGGGACAGCGGCGTTTCCTGCGGCTGGCGAAGGAGAGGGGTGTGCCCACCTTCTTGGCATTTTACAACTCGCCGCCTGTGCATCTGACGGAGAACGGGCTTGCCACGAACACGGGGCGGGGCGGCACGCTGAATCTGCGGCAGGATGCCTACGACGACTGGGCTGCCTACGTGGCTGACATGCTGCAACAGGCGGAACGGGAGGACGGCATACACTTTGACTATGTGTGTCCCGTGAACGAACCCGACGGACACTGGAACTGGCAGGGACCGAAGCAGGAGGGTAGTCCTGCCACGAATCGTGAGGTGGCTCACATTGCCCGTGAGATGGACAGGGAGTTCGGACGGCGGGGCATCTCGACGAAGATTCTCATCAACGAATCGAGCGACCTGCGATGTATGTTCTCCATCCACGAGACGGATTGGCAGCGGGGCAACGAGATTCAGTGCTTTTGGAATCCCGACTCGGCAGACACGTATGTGGGCGACTTGCCTCGTGTTGCCAAGGTGATGGCAGGACATTCATACTGGACGAACACACCTGTGCTCCGTCCGGGCGACCCTCGCTATGAGACGGAGGGGCTTTATGGCTACAGGAAAGTGTTGGCAGAGGCATTCCAGAAGGTGGATGCGGAGTTTTGGATGACGGAACTCTGCATCATGGGTAACGACGAGGAAATCCACGGTGGAGGCGGCTTTGACTTCACGATGGAGGAGGCTCTGTATGTGGCTCGTGTGATGCACTACGACTTGACGGTGGCGAATGCCCGTTCGTGGCAGTGGTGGAGAGCGGCTGGCGGCAACTATAAGGACGGACTCATCCGCATGTATCAGAAGGGCGAACGGCAGGGAGGACGACGAGGACAGGGACGTGCGGCGGTGCAGGAGAACATGGTGAGGGACTCGAAACTGATGTGGACGTTGGGCAACTTCTCCCGTTTTGTGCGTCCGGGTGCCGTGCGGCTCGACGTGGAGGGCGAGATGCAGGCAGATGGGGTGATGCTCTCTGCCTATCGCAACGGGGACGGCTCGCTGGCGGTCGTGGCCATCAACTATGCGGCGACTGACAAGGCGGTGAACCTGAACGTGAAGGGACGGAAAACGGCGGTGGCATACCGAACCTCCGACGTGGAAGGCGAGAACCTGAAGAACGTGGGCAAGGTGAAACTGAAGAAGGCAGTGCTGCCGGCACGTTCGGTCACTACTTTTGTGATGGAATAAATAATAGATAAATTTCCAAAATGTTTGGATGTTTGGAATAATATCTTTAACTTTGCAGCATCGAAAGCATAAATGCATCGTTGATGAACGCAAGACGCGAAAAATCTAAGCAGCAGAAGCCGCTGTTAAACAAGCAACTGGAGGCAGCAACGGAACCAGTGAAGAATGAAGACCATAGCATTGCTTTCGAGGCGGGAAAGTTCTGCCTTGACATTGCAAAATTGGTGTTCGGTGGTGTCATTCTTGCTGGGATTATGCAGCAGGGAATCGAATTTAATTCCCTATTCCTCACAGGTCTGTGTGTTGTTCTGTTGTTTGTTGTGTTCGGCTTCTATCTGATAAAGAAATCTAAAGACAAAAATAGGAGATAGAATTATGACATTGACATCGTTTTTTATGGTTGTGGGCCTTATTGGTCTTGTGGCGTTCATAGGGACTGCCATCTTTTTCCATCGTCAAGAAATGATTCCGAAAGGAAACTGATGATTCCATTCCTCCAGCCTCGAAGCACTACGCTTCGGGGCTTTTTTTGTGCTGTATTCCTCGGTATAAGATACGGCGGAATCCATCTGGTAATGTCATAATTTGTGTGAACCTTGTCAGTAAAAAAGCGTTCTCAGGTGTGTTTTTGAAAGTTTTTTGCTGAAAATGGTTGTAGTTTGGAAAGAAAGTGGTATCTTTGCAACCGATTTTGTAAGATATGGCAACATTTGGTAACACATCGCTACTCAACCTTTTGGGACTTCGACTTACTGAGTCGGAGGTGAGAAAGGTGTGTATGTGTTATCAGGCATAACGAAAAATAAAGAATGATAAACCTTTCTCACGGCTGTGGGGAAGGTTTTCTTTTTTATGAACGTGTGCCTCGTGGCTGTGAGAACTAAAAACTAAATTCAAAATATGGCAGACAGATTGTTTATTTTTGACACGACGCTCCGCGACGGCGAGCAGGTGCCTGGATGTCAACTCAACACGGTTGAGAAGATTCAGGTGGCAAGGCAGTTGGAGGCATTGGGCGTGGATGTCATCGAGGCTGGTTTCCCCATCTCCAGCCCTGGCGATTTCAACAGTGTGGTTGAAATCTCGAAGGCGGTCACTTGGCCGACCATCTGTGCATTGACTCGTGCGGTGCAGAAGGACATTGATGTGGCAGCCGAAGCGTTGCAGTATGCGAAGCGGAAGCGTATCCACACGGGTATCGGCACGAGCCCTTCACACATCAAGTACAAGTTCAATTCCACTCCCGAGGAAATCATCGAACGTGCTGTGGCTGCGGTGAAGTATGCCAAGAAGTATGTGGAGGACGTGGAGTTCTATGCCGAGGATGCAGGTCGCACGGACAACGAGTATCTGGCTCGTGTGATTGATGCCGTGACCAAGGCAGGTGCGACGGTTTGCAACATCCCCGACACGACGGGATTCCGCGTGCCGAACGAGTATCATGAGAAAATCAAGTACCTCTATGAGCACGTGGATGCCTTTGCCGCTGGCAAGTCCATCCTCTCGACCCACTGCCACAATGACCTCGGCATGGCGACGGCAAACACGGTGGCAGGTGTGCTGGCTGGTGCCCGTCAGGTGGAGGTGACCATCAATGGTATTGGCGAACGTGCCGGTAATACCTCTCTGGAAGAGGTGGCAATGATATTCAAGACCCACCCCGACCTCGGCATCGAGACGAACATCAACACGACGAAGATTTATCCGACGAGCCGCATGGTGTCGTCGCTGATGAATATGCCTGTGCAGCCCAACAAGGCGATTGTGGGCAAGAACGCTTTTGCACACTCCAGCGGCATCCATCAGGACGGTGTGCTGAAGAACGCATCGACCTACGAAATCATGGACCCCAAGGAAGTGGGCATTGATGACAACGCCATCGTGCTGACGGCTCGTTCGGGTCGTGCCGCTCTGAAGCATCGTCTGCACGTGAACGGTGTGGAGGTGGATGGCGAAAAACTTGACAAACTCTATGAGGAGTTCCTCAAACTGGCTGATAAGAAGAAGGAGGTGACGGATGATGACATCCTCGTGTTGGCTGGTGCCGACCGTTCGGAGACGCACAACGTGAAACTCGACTACCTGCAAGTGACTACGGGTATGGGCGTGAAGAGCGTGGCTTCCATCGGTCTTGCCATCGCCAACGAGCACTTCGAAGCAGCCGCATCGGGCAATGGTCCTGTGGATGCCGCCATCAAGGCACTCAAGCAGATTATCAAGCGTCAGATGACCCTCAAGGAGTTCACCATCCAAGCCATCTCGAAGGGCTCCGACGACATGGGTAAGGTACACATGCAGGTGGAGTACAACAACCACCTCTACTATGGCTTTGGTGCCAACACCGACATCGTCACCGCCTCCGTCGAGGCTTACATTGATTGTATCAATAAATTCCGCGATTAAACAATGGGAAAGACATTATTTGACAAGATATGGGATGCCCACGTGGTTCAGAACGTGGAGGATGGTCCCACACAGTTGTATATCGACCGCTTGTATGCCCATGAGGTGACAAGTCCACAGGCGTTCGACACGCTGAGAGACAAGAACATCAAGGTGTTCCGCCCCGACCATGTGGTGGCAATGCCCGACCATAACACTCCGTCCGACCAGCAGGAGGTCATCAACGACCCTGTGGGACGGAAGCAGGTGGAGACCTTGGCGAAGAACTGTGCCGAGTTCGGCATCAAGCACTTTGCGATGGGTACGAAGGACAATGGCATCATCCATGTGGTGGGTCCCGAGAAGGCACTTTCGTTGCCAGGCATGACCATTGTGTGTGGTGACTCGCACACTTCTACGCATGGAGCCGTGGGTGCCATTGCGATGGGTATCGGCACCAGCGAGGTGGCACAGGTGTTGGCTTCGCAGTGCATCCTGCAGAGCAAGCCCAAGACCATGAGAATCAACATCGAAGGTACGCTGCCGGAGGGTACGACTGCCAAGGATGTGGCACTCTACATCATGGCTCAGATGACCACCAGCGGTGCGACTGGGTATGCTGTGGAGTACGCAGGTTCGGCTGTCCGCAGCATGAGCATGGAAGGTCGTCTGACCCTCTCCAACCTCTCCATCGAGATGGGTTCACGTGCAGGTCTGATTGCCCCCGACGAGACCACATTCGCCTATCTGAAAGGGCGTGAATATGCCCCTAAGGGTGCCGACTGGGACAAGGCGGTGGAGGAGTGGAAGCAACTTTATTCCGACCCCGATGCCGTGTTCGACAAAGAGGTGACCTACCGTGCAGAAGACATCGCTCCACGCATCACTTACGGCACCAACCCGGGTGCTGGCATCGCCATCGACGAGTGCATCCCAACGCTCGACGAAATCCCTGAGGCAGACCAGAGCCAGTTCCTCAGCATGTTGGAATACATGCAGTTCCAGCCCGGTCAGAAACTTGAAGGTGTGCCTGTCGATTACTGCTTCCTTGGTGCATGTACCAATGGTCGCATCGAAGACTTCCGTGCCTTCGCCTCTGTGGTGAAAGGCAAGAAGAAGGCTGACAACGTGGTGGCTTGGCTCGTGCCTGGCTCATGGCTCGTTCGTCAGCAGATTATTGACGAGGGCATCGACAAGATTCTGGAAGAGGCTGGCTTTGAACTTCGTCTTCCCTCTTGTTCCTCTTGCCTTGCCATGAATCCCGACAAGGTGCCCGCTGGCAAACTCTCCATCTCCACCAGCAACCGCAATTTCGTCGGTCGCCAAGGTCCTGGTGCCCGCACCATCCTTGCCTCGCCGCTGGTTGTGGCAGCATCTGCCATCACAGGAGTAGTAACTGACCCAAGAAAACTGTAGAATATGAAAGAGAAATTTGACATCATTCAGTCAACCTGCATTCCGATTCAGATTGACAACTGCAATACCGACCTCATCATCCCTGCCCGTTACTTGGCAAGCACCACTCGTGACCCACAGTTCTTCGGCGATGCCTTCATGCACGACCTCCGTTTCGATGCAGAAGGAAAACCTGTGGCAGACTTCGTGATGAACCAACCCGAGTATAGCGAAGCACCTCGCAAGGGTGTACACGAAATCATCGTAGGCGGTCAGAACTGGGGCTCAGGCTCCAGCCGCGAACATGCAGCATGGGCAATTGCTGGCTACGGCGTCCGCGTCGTCATCTCCAGTTCCTTTGCCGACATCCACCGAAACAACCTCCTCAATTGCTTCGTCCTTCCTGTCATTGTCAGCAAGGACTTCCAGCAGGAACTCTTCGACACCATCGCCCAGAATCCACAGGCAGAGGTGAAGGTGGATGTGCCCAACCAGACGGTGACAAACCTCGCCACGGGTCACTCTGAGCACTTCGACATCAACTCCTACAAGAAATATTGCCTCATGAATGCATACGACGACATCGACTTCCTCCTGTCTAATACGGACAAGATTGAGGCATACGAAGGGAAATAATCGTACGGTTACATGATGATAAAGAGAAGTCACGACTCGTTACGAGGACGTGACTTTTTGATGTCTAATGTCAATATTGTCTTACCCTAAAATGCGGCACCGTGTACCTCTGAGGTGGTCTGAGTCACACCACCGAAGCGGTCTGACTCACACCGCCGAAGTGGTATGACTCAGACCACCTTCGAGGCTTCGGGCGTGTCATTTTGTCCTATACTTCTTTGGCTTTTACCTGACAAACAAATCTTATGCTTAAATCAAGAAAAATATGAAGAAAATCGTTTTGCTGACAGCATGGGCGGTGTCGATGGGTATGAATGCCCAGACGTTCCGCCACTACACGACCACGGATGCGCAGCCGTGGCAGGAATCGAAGGTGGCATTGAGTGGAAAGGCTGCCACGTCGCCGCTCCTCACCGTGAAAGGACAGGAAAAGGGACATGAGTTCAAGGCTTGGGGCACGTGCTTCAACGAGTTGGACTTGGATGCCATCCGCTTGCTCAAAGAGGAAGAGCGGCAGGAGGTGATGCGTCGTCTCTTCGCTCCCGATGGCGACTTGAAGTTTACCCGTGGACGACTGACGATGAATGCCAACGACTATAGCCGTGCGTGGTATTCGTGCGACACGGTGGCTGGCGACTTCCAGTTGCGTTATTTCAACATCGAGCATGACAAGGAGAATGTGATTCAGTTGATTCGCATGGCACAGAAGTACCAGCCCGAGATGACGTTCTGGGTCTCTCCGTGGAGCCCTCCAGCATGGATGAAAATCAACAACGACTACCCCGTGATGTCGAGCCAATGGAACACGCAGGCGAAGGAGAAGGACTACCTGCTCTTCGACGGCATTGGCGAACTGGATGAGGACGAGGTGAAGATGGCGGGTCAGCAGCAGGGCAAGTTCCCGCGTCGTCTGGCGGTGCAGGACTATTTCATTCAAGACCCACGCTACTTGCAGGCCTACGCTGATATGTTCTGCAAGTTCATCGACCTCTATGCTGCCGAGAACATCCCCATCGACATGGTGATGTATCAGAACGAAGCCTACTCCTACACTCCCTATCCGGGTTGTGCATGGACGGCTGACGGCACCATCCGCTTCAACCGCGACTATCTGGTGCCGACCCTCCAAAAGAAGCATCCCGAGGTGAAGACCTACGTGGGTACGTTCAACACGAACCGTCTCGACTATGTGGAGAAAATCATGGACGGCTTGCAGGATAAGGTCTCGGGCATGGGGCTGCAATGGGAGGGGCGTGACAACCTCACGGCACTTCGTCAGCGTTACCCCGACTTGCACCTCATCTCCTCCGAGAGCGAATGCGGCAATGGTTCGATGGATTGGCGGGCTGGTGAGCATACGTTCCATCTGTTGGCTGACTACATCGGCAAGGGTTGCGACGAATATTTCATCTGGAACTTCATCCTTTGCGACCAAGGTCAGAGCCCATGGGGCTGGAAGCAGAACGCCCTCATTCAGGTGAAGTCGGCCAACTGCTCCTTCCGCTACACGCCTGAATTCTACGCCGTCAAGCACTTCTCCAACCAAGTGCCCCCTGGCAGCCATGTCCTTGCCTACACGCCTCGCGAAGCCTCCAAGGGCCTCCCCCTCATTGCCTTCCAGCGTCCCGACGGCAAACTCGTTGTCGTTGCTGGCAATCAGACCAACGAGCCACAACAGGTGACCATCCAGTTGCGGAAGAAGTACCTTAACGCCACCCTGCCGCCACACTCCTTCCACACATTTGCCGAGTCTGGGCAGACAATAGAAACTCATATAAAGGCTTTTTGATGCAAGAATGAAGTAAAAATCGACTTCTTTACTGTGTTTAAGATGGTAAAGTCGTCAATAATTGGTGGAAAATGATTAACTTTGTGCCACAATGTTTGTAATACAGCAGACAATATGGCAAAGATAGTTGTGCAGAACACGCAAATAACGGTCATTAAACAGAACGCAGATGACTACATCAGCCTTACAGACATGCTGAAGGCAAAGGATGGTGAATTCTTCTTCTCCAACTGGCTACGCAACCGTAATACCATTGAGTTCCTTGGAATCTGGGAGCGGTTGATGAACCCGAATTTTAATTGTGCCGAATTCGACATAATTAAAAGTCAGGCAGGACTGAACCGTTTCCGTCTCAGTGCAAAAGAATGGACAGAGAAGACGAATGCCATCGGCATTATCTCAAAAGCCGGACGTTATGGAGGCACTTATGCTCACAAGGACATTGCCTTTGAGTTTGCCATGTGGATTAGCCCTGAGTTCAAGGTTTATCTGATACGAGAGTTCCAACGGCTGAAAGATGAGGAGCAGAAACAAGTTGGATGGACTGCCAAGCGTGAACTGTCGAAGATTAACTACCACATTCACACGGATGCCATTAAGCAGAACCTTATCCCAGAGGAGGTGACGGCTGCACAAGCCAGCATCATCTATGCAGAAGAAGCGGACGTACTCAATGTAGCCATGTTCGGACAGACAGCCAAGCAATGGCGTGAAGCCCATCCGGCGTTGAAAGGAAACATCCGTGACTATGCTTCCATCAACGAACTCATTTGCCTGGCAAATATGGAGAACATCAATGCTGTACTCATAGATGAGGGCGTGGCACAGGGTGACCGCCTTGTGCGCCTCAATCAGATAGCCATCAATCAAATGCGTGTGTTGGAGAATGACGATAATAGAAACCTTTTAAAATGATATGAGTGGATAGGACATAACATAGAAACGAACGACATAAGGATGCGTTGACTTTTTGATTCTTGATTCAGAAATTTCGCCAAAAATAAACGTCCAAGATGATAAAGGTTGATGCTCGCGTTTAGGCGCGGGCTGATACTTTATCTGGGCGAACGGCGTTTGGCGATGCCTCTGAATCGGATACAGAATCAGACTCGCGCCGATTTTATGCCCTGCGATTAAGAAAGTTTAACACCTTCGAAAGTTAACATTTCCGCATAAATGGTGTATGTAATAAAAATAGGGACAATATAAACGGAAAGAACGATGAACAAAAAAAACATCATCACCGTGCTGCTCGCCCTCGTTGTATTAGCGGGGCAGGCACAAGAAAAAAGAGAATACAACATCAGCGGCGTTGTTCCTGATGGAATCGAGAAGGTATATCTTTACAAGACAGAGGGATTGGGAAGCCGTGTGTTCCTCGATAGTGCGACCGTTGCCGATGGAAGATTTGCGATGAAAGGCAACCGACCTGCATACGACCTCGTGAGTCTGGGAAACAAGGGACTGCATGGCATCATGTTTTTCATCGACGGTGAACCGATGACGGTGGATTTCGTCAATGATACACTTAGTGCCTCAGTGCTTAACAAAAAGTTCCAAGGCTATATGGCAGAAGACAAGGTGTTCATCGACAACTTCTATCGTTTGTTTATGGCTTCGAAGAAAGCCGAAAGCGAGGCGGAAAAACACGAGATAGAACAGCAGATAGCAGCCAACAACGAGGCAATGATTGAGCAGGCACGGTGCTTCATCCGCGAAAACCGCGACAACGTGATAGCGGCCTACTTTCTCCAATCAGTCAGCGGCTATATGGACTTCGAGGAGTTGTCGGCAACCATCGACAGCACTACCTATTATTTCAACCATCCCTTGATGAACGAGGCCAAGCAACGGCTGCAGGTCTTGCAACTTCGTCAAGTCGGCAAGCCTTTGGCCGATATGACATTGGCAGCCCCCGATGGGCAGAGTCACCAACTCAGCGAATGGTGCGGGCAGGGCAAGTACGTGCTCATTGACTTCTGGGCCAGTTGGTGCCGTCCTTGCCGAATGGAAATGCCTAATGTCATCCAAAACTATGAGCGTTTCCGCGACCGTGGCTTCGAGGTGCTGGCTGTTTCCATTGATGACAAGAAGAGTGCATGGCTTCGCGGTATCAAAGACTTCGGCACCCCGTTTGTTCAACTCTCGGAACTAAAAGGCCGCGACTCTGAACTTGCCGCCATCTACGGCATCTCCACCATTCCCGCCAATCTCCTTGTCGATCCGCATGGCAAAATCATTGCCGCCGATTTGCGTGGCAAGGCTTTGACCAAGAAACTCGTAGAGATTTTCGGTAAATGATGCCCCACAGATATCTTCTTGGCAACAAAAAAGGCGGCTCCAATGCGATATAGTTGCATTGGAGCCGTCTTTTATATGTTCCTTGCGGAAGTGTTTACTTGTTTTTGAATGATTCTTGGGAATGTCTCCCAAGTTCTATTTGTAGCACTTCCAGATGCTGTCGAGTTTTGCCTGTGGTAGCCGCTTGGTGACAAGGCTCACGAGGAGCACGACGGGGAAGCCACCAACCATGGCGATGGCACCGCAATCAATCGGGTTGATGGGGTTGCCAAGGAGCATGTTGACCACGGTGAAACCGACACCCCAAATGAAGCAAGCCCAGACGGAGGCGGTGGTGACGCCACGCCAGTAGAGTCCCAAAAGGAAGGGGGCGAGGAAGGCACCTGCCAAAGCGCCCCAACTGATGCCCATGAGTTGGGCGATGAAGGTGGGGGGATTGAGGGCGATGAGCACCGAGATGACGATGAAGAAGACGATGAGGACACGCATGATGACCACCTTGCGACGCTCAATCCGCTCAGCCACCTCGTCGTCGATTTCGCCACTCTTCACTTCGTCTGCCGTGGCACGTTTGTCGCGATAGATGAGGTCGAGGGTCATGGTCGATGAAGAGGTGAGCACCAGAGAGGCGAGGGTGGACATGGAGGCGGAGAGCACCAGCACCATGACGAGACCGATGAGCAGGTCGGAGTTGACTGCTGTGTCGAGCATGGTGGGAATGATGTCGTCGAATTTGTAGTTGTGACGTGCCTCGTTCCAGACGGGTTCGCCAAAGAGACGACCGAAGCCGCCGAGGAAATAGCAACCGCCTGCCACGATAAGGGCGAAGATGGTAGAGATGATGGTGCCGCGACGGATGGCGCTCTCGTCGGTAATGGAGTAGAACTTGCCGACCATCTGTGGCAAGCCCCACGTGCCGAGCGAGGTCAAAACCACCACGCCGAGCAGGCTCATCACGTTAGGACCAAACCAAGAGGCGAAGTCGCCGGGCTGGATGTGGTCGTAGAGTGGACTTTCGAGGTCGTGAGCCGTTGGCGCGACTTCCTTCATCTTGTTGAATGCCTCTACGAGACCGCCCTGGCTGTTGAGCACCACGGCAATGACTGCGATGATGCCGCCCAGCATGACGATGCCTTGGATGAAGTCGTTGATGGCCGTCGCTTTGTATCCACCCAGAATCACATAGACGGCGGTGAGCAATGCCATGATGATGATGCAGTACTCGTAGGGGATGCCGAAGCCCATGTCGAAGAGTTTCGAGATGCCGCTATACACACCTGCCGTGTAAGGAATGAGGAACACGAAGGCAATGATGGAAGCGGCGATACGAAGTCCCTGATTGGCGAAACGGGTGCCGAAGAAGTCGGGCATGGTGCGCGATTGGATGTGCTGCGTCATCAGCTTGGTGCGGCGACCCAAGATGAGCCATGCCAACAGCGAACCGATGATGGCGTTGCCCACACCAATCCACGAACTGGCGATACCGTATTTCCAACCGAACTGACCTGCATAGCCGACAAACACGACGGCTGAGAAATAACTGGTTCCGTAGGCGAATGCCGAGAGCCAAGGTCCCACATTGCGACCGCCCAACACGAAACCGTCCACATTCTTGGCTTGCTTGCGTGAGTAGATTCCCACAAACACCGTCACAGCCAAAAAGATGACGGTGAGAAGAACTTTGATGAACATAATGAAGTGAAAAATGATAAGTGATAAGTGAAAAATTTGCTGCCGCAGCAGTCCGAAAACAGTGATTGTGTAAGTGCGGTAGCAAATTATTCACTTTTCATTTTTACCTTAATTACTTTAGTCTTATTTGCAACTGGCACAAAAGTGCATGGTTGGCACCATGAGTGAATGCCTTGCCCGTTGCTACAGGGTCGCCCATGGGGTTGTAGATGGTGTAGTCTTGCAGCGAGGCATTCTTATACACATACTGCAACTGGATGCGGCAACGCTTGTAGAACCAATACTGCAAGCCGGCGATGAACTTGTGCTGTGTCATGTCCTCCTTCACGTTGTAGTTGAAGAAGTCGTATGAACCGACCAAATCCACTCCCTTGCCGATGGGGACAACGGTTGTCACATACGCACCACGGCTCGTCACATCCTTGTCGCGACCTTCCAAATATTCACCACGCAACTTGAATCCGTCGGTCTTGTAGAAGAAACCTGCAGACCAGCGGTTACGCTTGTAGTCTTCGCCAATGGCAACGTTAGGGTTATAGACAGAACGGTCCACTGCATGGCCACGACCCAACTGGCCTGTGGCAGCGATGGTCAGTTCGGGAATGGGTTTGAACTCCAGTTTCCCGATGAAATCCTTCTCGTTGTTGCCATCCTTCTTGTTCACACCCTGACCGTTCATGATGCCCAGATGATAAGCCAACTTACCGCTGTTCGTCTCGCCGAAGAGTTCCAGACCCAAGTCACGGCCATATTGCGTGCCCATCAGACGGTCGCTGCCGCAACCCGCCAGATAGGTCACACCCTCCGAACATACATCAATCGCTTCCAGTTCGGTGGGCGACATGGCATTCTCAATGGTGTAGGCGTTCTTGAACTGTCCCAACTTCGCACTCAGTGCCTTGTTGTTGGTGAAGCGGTAACTTGCCCAATACTCATGCACCTCACTTGAGAAGTCGTGCATGAACATGGCAAACCATCGGTCGCTGATAGGCACAGCCACAATCAGGAAGGCACGTTTCATGTTGAATGAGTTCACATCCTCGCCTCCCGTGTGCTCGTAGGCGAATCCACCCTGAGCATAGCCGTCCACCTGCACCCGCTTCATGAGGTCTTGTGTCCAGTCGGGCAGCGGTTGGTTCTTGGGAGGTTGAGCGTATGCACACCCCAACCCTGTCAGGCAGAGAATCACAGCCAGAAAAGTAGATTTCATTTGCATAGTTTTGTTTTTTTAATAGGTTTTGAGTTTGTATGTTTTTGTTTTTTTGAGTTTGTGTGACAAAATTTCCGACAAAGATACACTTTCCCTTTCTTTCTGCCAAGAAAAAGTTAAGAAAAGTGAAAGAAAAGCATTTCTTTTCTGTGAAAATGCAAGTTTTCTGTCAACTTGCCCCCTGGTGATAAGTACCGTACCAAGAACCTATGTCTATGTGGTGGAAGACGGACCGCTCTTCATTATCGGCAAGTTCAAACTTCATGATGCACCTTATATCGAGCACCTTGTGAATATCATAATGTCATGTGACCTAATGTACGTTGATGCCGTCAAACCCTAGTTCCGCAATCACTGTGTCTTGATACTTTGTGCCGGGATAGACCTCGACGATCTCGAAGCGGAGGTGCCATGTGGTTTTGTCGGTACAGTGCTGGACTTCTTCGTAGTGGTAGTTGGCTTCTTTGTAGTAGTGCTGATTGGTTTCTTCGCAGTAGTGGTTGCCTTCTTGGTGGTGGCGGCAGGTTTTGCCGTTGTGGTGCGGGTCGTAGTGGCACGTCGGATGGCACGGCGTTTCTTCACGGGCTTGGGTCGTTCGTGGAGTTTGGTATGGATGCGCCATCCGAAGAAGGCGCGGGCTTGCCACTGGGTGTCGCGCACGGAGAAGTCGCTGTCTTTGCCGCTCTTGGAGTGCTGCATGACGGAGGTGAGTCCGATGAAGTATTTGTCCCAGGAGTAGATGGCTCCCAGACGTCCTACGAGGAAGAAGTTGATGTTTCCGTTGTCCATCTTGTTCACATCCTCCTTGCCGTCGGCAGTGGTGTGGAGTTTGTAGTTTTGCCAGATGGTGAGACAGGGCTGGAAGGTGCCGTGCAGCAACCAGTGTTTTCCTGCCACGAGGTTGTATCCATAGCCCGCTCCGATGGCGAGCGAGTTCATGTTGATGCGGTTGAGTTGCGAGGTGAAGGAGTGCTCGCTGTCGAGGTTGTCGCCGATGCGGATGCGGCCGATGTTGAGGTTCGCCTGCACCAGGAAACTGCCGGCAGAGCGTTTCTGCACCCAGGTGCTGTTGAACACGGCAGGCAGGGAGAACTTCTTTCCGTTGAAGACATAGTAGCCCGTGAGGGCGAACTGGCGCATGTCGGTGCCGACGAGTTTGTGGCTGTGTGTCTGCAGTCCTGTGCGTCCGTGGAAAGACTCCACCTTCTCAAAGGTCGCGTCGATGCCGAAGGTGTTGCTGTAATAGTTGATAGCCGACATCATGTCGGAGATGTCGCTCAGGATCTTGCTGGGCGAGAGGGAGAAGGAGAGTGAGATGCCTCGGTAGTTCGCCATGATGCCCAGTGTCACCTTGGGGTCGGCGGTGAGGTAGTAGTTGCTGCGGGTGCCATCAGGGTTGGCGGCGCGCAGGTTCATGATTTCTCCAAATCCGTCAGTCTTGAAGCGGAAGGTCCAGGTCTCCTGTGGGCGAGCCACATAGAGGGTGTCAGTGGTGATTTTGGCGTTGCGCACGCTGAGCACGCTGTCTGCCTTGATCATCGCCTCCTCTGCCTTGGGCTTGAGGGAGTCGATTTTTTCCTGAATATTCTGGATGATCTGCTCCTTCTTCTCCATGATTCGTTCCTTCAGCGAGGTCTTGGTTGTGTCCTCAGGAGCATCCGTTGGTGCATTCTCTTTCTTTGCGCTTTCGTCGGTCTTCTCAGTCTTGGTGGTCGGCTTGTCCTGCGCACTGATGGGGCTGGGCATCATGAGAAATGTGAGCAGCATCAGGAGGAGGACGTTTTTTCTCCTCTGACCCATGATCCACAAAGTCGTTGCTTGATTGGAACCCGTCGTGGTCTTTGTCACAACACACTTGTGGTTCAGAAAACGGATGATTTCAGTCATACTTTTGTCCTGTTTCAATGCCTCATTCGGGCTGCATGGATTTGTTAAAGAATTAGAATTGACACAAATGTACGTCTTTCCTTCAAAACAGCAAAGCATTTGACCAAAATTCTTTTTTAATGTGGCTGTTTTTTTTGTACTGTAGGCTTTGCCGAAGGTACTCACGTTCGGAAAAATCAAATATTTTTTGCATTTTCTCTCTCTTAATCGTACGTTGACTCCGTCTAAATTACTCTCGTTCGACAATAAAAATGAAAAAGGAGTTTTTCTTTTGTATTGTCCTCACTTATTCGTAACTTTGCACGCGAAAAAGATAAGAAAGCATGGATAAGTTTGTAGAAATCATGGACACGACGCTGCGCGACGGCGAACAGACGAACGGCGTGAGTTTCGTGCCGCACGAGAAGTTGATGATTGCACGTATGTTGCTGATGGACCTGAATGTGGACCGCATCGAGGTGGCGTCGGCAAGGGTGTCGGATGGTGAGAAGGATGCCGTGAAAAGCATCTGCCGATGGGCTCGTCAGGCAGGTATGCTGGACAGGGTTGAGGTGCTTGGCTTCGTGGATGGAAAGACATCGCTCGACTGGATTGCTGACTGCGGCTGCAAGCACATCAACCTGCTCTGCAAGGGGAGCGAGAAGCATTGCACGTATCAGTTGAAGAAGACGCTGGAGGAGCATGTGGCTGACATCAAGCGGAGCATCGAGTATGCACAAGAACTGGGCATCAGCGTGAATCTGTATCTGGAGGATTGGTCGAACGGCATGAAGGATAGCCCCGAGTATGTGATGGGCTTTGTGGATGCCTTGCGAGAGAGTGGGGTGAAGCGGTTTATGCTGCCCGACACGCTGGGCATTCTGAATCCGTCGCTGACGGCTGCATTCATCGGGCAGATGGTGAGTCGTTACCCCGAGTTGCACTTTGACTTCCATGCTCACAATGACTATGACTTGGCGACGAGCAATGTGCTGGCGGCGGTGGCGGCTGGCTGCAAGGGTGTGCATACGGCCGTGAACGGATTGGGTGAGCGGGCAGGCAATGCTCCGCTTTCGTCGGTGCAGGCGATTCTGAACGACCACGCCCATGTGCGGACGAACATTAAGGAGGAAAATTTGGGCACGGTATCGACGATGGTGGAGAGCCTGTCGGGCATCGCCATCCCACCTAACAAGCCGATTATTGGCGAGAGCGTGTTCACACAGGTGGCTGGTGTTCATGCCGATGGCGACAACAAGAACAATCTCTATTGCAACGATCTCTTGCCAGAGCGTTTCGGCAGGAAGCGTGAGTATGCACTGGGCAAAAACTCGGGCAAGGCGAACATCCTGAAGAACCTTGAGGAACTGGGCTTGGAACTGACTCCAGAGCAGACACGGCGGGTGACTGACCGCATCATCGAACTGGGCGACAAGAAGCAGTTGGTGACGCAAGAGGACTTGCCATACATCGTGGCTGACGTGCTGAAGCATGGTGCTCCCGACGACAGGGTGAAACTCATCTCCTATATGGTTTCGACCGCCTACGGATTGAAGCCGATGGCATCGGTGAAGTTGGAGGTGAACGGCGAACTGTATGAGGAGAGTGCGATGGGTGACGGTATGTATGATGCCTTTGTGCGTGCGGTGCGTCACATCTATCGCGACAAGTTGCAGCGGAAGTTCCCGTGGCTGACCAATTACGTGGTGAGCATTCCCCCAGGTGGCCGCACGGATGCCCTCGTGCAGACCTCCATCTCGTGGACATACAACGACAAGGCATATCGCACTCGTGGTCTTGATGCCGACCAGACGGAAGCGGCTATCAAGGCAACCATCAAGATGCTGAACTTGATAGAGAACGAGTGATGTGACGAATGGCATCAGTGCCGTTGGTTGTGTGGTGGCTATTTCAAATGAAAATGTCGAACTGATGTTTCAATAAGTTCTGTTTGATTATTTATTGTGTGTTTGATGTCTTTCTGTATTGCGGATGAATCTTGAAATGTGGAGAGACATCATTAGCCTGTGTCTAAAAGTACCCTTTCGTAGCCTCAAAAGTGGTCTGAGTCACACCGCCCGAGTGGTGTGACTCAGACCGCCGAGGTGGTGTGACTCAGACCACTTTTGAGGCATAAATAGCAGAGAAAAGAAAGGTGCTTCTAATAGCGGTCAATGGAATCGGACGTGAGGTGTGATGAGTATTTGGCTATTCATTTGATACGTGCATAAAATAAAGTCTGTCTGGCAAATGCGAGCATGAATTTTATTATTTGTAGTTTCCAGCAAATTCATGTATAAAGAACGACAGAAGAAAACCTCTCAAAATGTTTTCCGTTGTGATAAATTTTCCGTACCTTTGCAAAGAGAATGAGACGAATCTATTATGACTGATTTTGAAGAATATATCCGACAGGGTGAACCGAGCAAACGTGAGAAAGCGTATGCTTGGCGGACGGCAATAGGCTTGCAGGCAGTGGATGGGTTGACCACCTCCGACTACCTGAAGGAAACAGCCCGTCGGCACATCGAGGGAGAAATCAGCATAGATGAGGCTCGGGGGTTGATTAAGAGTTATTATCAATCGAAGACTAACCGTGAGCCGGACGATGACGAGAAGCAGGAGGCGGATAAGGTGTCGGGTAATATCGCCAAGATATTGAATGAGCGTTCTTTCACGTTCTCTGTAGTGGGCTTCACCTCAATTCATCGCCGTATTTTCGAGGGCGTGTTTAAGTTTGCCGGCAAGGTGAGGGATTATGACATCACCAAGAAGGAGTGGGTGCTGGACGGTGACACGGTGCTCTATACGTATGCGGAGGATATTCGCAAGGCTTTGGAGTATGACTTGGAGCAGGAACGGCAGTTTGCCTATAAGGGGCTTCCGATGGAGGCGATGGTGGAGCATATTGCCAAGTTCGTGTCAGGCATTTGGCAGATTCATCCTTTTGGGGAGGGGAACACGAGAGCAACCGCTGTGTTCACCATCAAGTATCTCCGTTCCATTGGCTTCAACATCGACAACGACCTTTTTGCCGAACATTCGTGGTATTTCCGCAATGCCTTGGTACGTGCCAACTATAAGAATGCCCAAGAGGGCGTTGATTATACGCCTATCTATCTGGAGCGTTTCTTCCGCAACCTGCTTTTAGGCGAACAATGGGAACTTCGTAGCCGCTATCTGCATATTCATCCGACGGAAGAGTGGAAGGTACAACCGAATCACACCCCCACAAGTACCCCCACAAGTACCCCCACAAGTTTGTCGAATCAATTTTCAACAACGAATGAAAATGTGCTGAGGTTGGTAAAGGCTATAGGGAATGAAGAATATTCCATCAAGCAGATGCTTTCTGCTGTTGGATTGAAAGACCGCAAGAACTTTATCGAATATTCTCTTGACCCTGCCATCCAGCAAGGTTTTGTCACCATGCTTTACCCCGACAAGCCCCGCCATCCTCGCCAGAGGTATTTGTTGACGGTGAAAGGGTTGGCTCTATATGTACAATGCATGGGAAAGTAGTTGCTTGATGAAAAATAGAGAGGTGAAGTCAATGACAAATTAGCAAGATAATAGTATATGACATGATGTCGTGTTAAAGAAAAGTTTTTTATCGTAAACATTACAAATATTAATAAGACAAGTTATAATGAGAAATTTAGTGACAGCATTATTCTTTTTTGTTTCCTTTGTTTTATTTGCACAGGAACATCGTTATTATTGCGAAGTGAAGGGTATAGAAAAAAGCCTTTCTTCTGGGTTGAAAATCATTTTTGATTTTGGTACAAGTGCTTCATATAATGTATGGGGAGATTTGAAAAAGGATTTGAAGTTTGTTGATGAAAAAGGAAAGGAAATAGATTTTCATAGCATGGTTGATGCTGCAAATTATATGGCAGAGCGAGGTTGGCATTTTCAGCAGGCCTACTCTTCGGTATATGGTAGTTCATGTGTTATACATTGGATTTTCTTTAAAGATGCAGAGACTCAGGAACAGGCAAAAGAAGGTATAATGACAAAAGAGGATTATAAGAAGATGAAAAAGTAAAAGACCTTATGTGTCAAGAATGACATCCCGTGTCACGCCATTTGTGCCACATTGTCAGTATCCTGCCAGAAAGGAAGGAAAGTCGTGTCAGTCGTGAGGGACTGGCACGGCTTTTGTCTTTAGGATTGGTCGTGTGCGGTTTTTCGGAATCGTCGCGAGAGAAACAACTACATTATTAATAATAAGAATAAAAACTAAAAACAAATACAATTATGGGAAAGATTATTGGTATTGACCTTGGTACAACAAACTCTTGTGTATCAGTTTTTGAAGGCAACGAGCCTGTAGTGATCGCTAACAGCGAAGGTAAGCGTACCACTCCGTCGGTGGTAGGTTTTGTGAAGGATGGTGAACGTAAAGTGGGTGACCCCGCTAAGCGTCAGGCCATCACGAACCCAAAGAACACGGTGTTCTCCATCAAACGTTTCATGGGTGAGACTTACGACCAGGTGCAGAAGGAGATTGCACGTGTGCCTTACTCAGTGGTGAAGGGCGACAACAACACACCACGTGTGGACATCGAGGGCCGCAAATATACACCACAGGAGATTTCTGCCATCATCCTGCAGAAGATGAAGAAGACAGCCGAGGACTATCTCGGTCAGGAAGTGACAGATGCTGTCATCACCGTTCCTGCCTACTTCTCTGATTCTCAGCGTCAGGCAACCAAAGAGGCTGGTCAGATTGCAGGTCTCAATGTGCGCCGTATCGTGAACGAGCCTACTGCAGCCGCTCTGGCTTACGGTATCGACAAGGCTAACAAGGACATGAAGATTGCTGTGTTCGACCTCGGTGGTGGTACATTCGATATCTCAATCCTTGAGTTTGGTGGCGGTGTGTTCGAGGTGCTCTCTACCAACGGTGACACTCACCTCGGTGGTGACGACTTCGACCAGGTAATCATCGACTGGCTGGTGAGCGACTTCAAGAGCAACGAAGGTGTTGACCTCTCGCTCGACCCAATGGCTATGCAGCGTCTGAAGGAGGCTGCAGAGAAGGCTAAGATTGAACTGTCAAGCAGTTCTTCTACAGAGATCAACCTGCCATACATCACAGCCGCTGGCGGTGTGCCAAAGCACCTCGTGACAACACTGACCCGTGCTAAGTTCGAGTCGCTGGCTCACAACCTGATTCAGGCATGTCTCGCTCCATGTCAGGCAGCCATCAAGGACGCTGGTATCTCTACCTCCGACATTGACGAGGTGATCCTCGTGGGTGGTTCAAGCCGTATCCCTGCTGTTCAGCAACTGGTGGAGAACTACTTCGGCAAGGCTCCATCCAAGGGTGTGAACCCCGACGAAGTGGTGGCAGTGGGTGCATCTATCCAGGGTGCCATCCTCAACAAGGAAGAAGGTGTGGGTGACATCGTGCTGCTCGACGTGACTCCGCTGAACGTGGGTATCGAGACACTCGGTCAGGTGATGACCACCATGATTGAGGCAAACACCACCATCCCTTGCAAGAAGACAGAGGTGTTCTCAACCGCTGCCGACAACCAGACAGAGGTGACCATCCGCGTGCTGCAGGGTAACCGCCCAATGGCAAACCAGAACAAGCAGATTGGTATCTTCAACCTCACCGGTATCGCACCAGCACGTCGTGGTGTTCCACAGATC
>JAFUWG010000047.1 GCA_017483605.1 Bacteroidaceae bacterium
ACGCCGAGCTAAAGGTTCGTGTTTTTATTATAAACATAAATTATCACGAATTAACCATGAATTATCATAAATTTTATATCTAATATTTTAATGCCGATTCGGGTTAAATCATTGAGAAGCAATATGCTTTTATCGACAAGTGCCTGCGGCACGATTGAGCAGATTCAAATTTTTTTCATCAAATCTGCGTAATCTCTGATTTTTTCTTCATTTTTATTTTGTTTTGCAAAAACTTTTGTATCTTTGCATGTGATATTTGAAGAAACACTATAAACCGTATTGTATCATGTGTACCATTACATTGTCATACGACCAAAACAATGCATTGGCTCGGCGTAAACTTGCCGCATTGCTTAGCACTGGGCTTTTCATACAGGCTTTGGACACAACGCCTGTGCCCACACCTCAAGAGGTGCAGGAGCACCGCAAGGAGGTGAAAGACTTTTTGTATGGTTCCAAGATTTTGGCATCTAAAGCATTTGCTCGTCACTTATGAAATATCATCAGAGAGACGTTGTGGAAATAGATTTCCCGATACAGGGCGAGGGCTACAAAGTACATCCCGCTATCATTGTTTCGAATGACGAACTACAAATGAACGAAGGGTTCGTCTATCTTGTTATGATCTCGTCAAAAGATTTTGCTTATAGCAGGCAGTATTCCTACCCACTTACAGACGATATGCTCACTTTCAAGATGGAGAAGCCCAGTTTCGTGAAATGTCAATTGGTGGCAGCAGATGTGGAGTCGGGTCTTATTCGCCGCCTTGGCTCCATTAAGGAGCAATTTTTCAATGAAATAATTGACAAAGTTATCGAGTCAATATTTTGACAGGGAAAAATACATGTTTTAATAAAATTCGCCTGTGTAACACCACGACATAGCATAATGACAAAGAAAAGCGTAAACGAAGCAATTTGTTTACGCTTTTTCTTGTGGAATGACTTCACATGATAAAACGAGGGCTTTACAACAAACAACATGAAAACTCTACTTGAGATCCTCTGAAAACTCCTTCACAGAAGACACGAGCGTGAGAGCGGAGTGATGACAAGCGTGAGGGAAAGGTGATGACGAGCATCGGAGCAAGGTAATGACGAGCATGAGGATTTGGAAGATACGAGCAAGAGGCGGAGCAAGATACGGGCATGAGAACTCGGAAGACACGGAACACGCTCTTCCGAGATGACGGGCATGAGGGCGAGGAAGACATTGGCAAAAGAGTTAGGAAGACATTGGCATCGTTCTCGCAAGAGACGGGTGAGAGAGTTGCGTGAACATTGAGGGGCATCCCTGTTCGATTTTCGCTAACGTACCTATTCTATGTTTGTAGCAAAAAATGGAATAAGTAAATGAGGAAATGTGAGGAAAAATTTGTTTTTGTATAAATTTTTCTCAAAATCTTTTGGCATTTCTGACAAAACACCTATATTTGCAACATCTTCACGCCGAGGTCGTCTTCGGATGGCGGGAAGGGCTGTTCTGCTGTGGCAGACAAGTGCCGTGAGGATACCATATATGGAAAAAGTGTTTATCATGTCGCTTTGTTCTTGACGTTCCGAAATCCTGAGAAAATTTCAATACTGTCATGAGACATTGCAACGATAGATGCTCATGGGTATGTTATATATACAGCCCTTATTGTACACATATTTATAGAATAAGACATAGTCCTTTTCTTTTCGGGAAGGTACAATGCTTATTCTTGGTTGTACATGGGGGAGTATTCTATATAATGTATCGGCGTGAGGTCTAAAGTTGCTCGTTTTGACAGTATGGGCAATCTCAGGGCCTCGGAACGTGGAACGAGCAACAGATGCAGGTCTCACGTTTTTTTGTATCATATGGACTTATATTTATTAAATTATAAATCATGCCGAATTTGGAGACTTATAGGCAAAAAAATCGAAAATAATGAAAATGAAAGTGAAATTTTTGCGAATGAGTCTAATGGCAATTTGTCTTGCTCTACCGTTTGTATGTTGTGCGTGTAGTAGTGATGAAGAGGATTCTCCTTCATCAGAAAAGGCAACAGAACAATCAATGATTTTAGGACGATGGTATTCTGAAGCGATGATATTCGTGGATGAACAAGGTGCAAGTAAAACATACATCATAGATGCCAATAATGATGCTTATCATGAAGAGGTATATGAAGATAAAAAGGTTATTCGTTATGAATGGGAGACCGATGCGAATGGAAATCCAACAAACTGGATTAACTATGGTAGTCAGTCGTATACTCTCAATAATGGCAAAATTAAATTTGAAAGTGGTGTAGAGGTTACATACAACTTCCTTGAAAATGGGACACAACTTCTCTTAGGTTTTGGCTGGATTCAACAAAAATCGGGAGAGAAAGTGTATCAGAGTGTTCTTTATTTGAGAGGTTCAAAGCGGTAAGAATGTGGTTGCTATGGGAAAAAATACACTTTCCCATAGCAACATTTTACGAATACTTAATTATTGGCATTATTGTGTGTGAAAAATCGGAATATGAAGGGTTCATGGCAAAAGATGTTAATAAGATGGGTGAGAAAGTCAAGAACCATATAAGTGCAGGAAGTAAAATTTCATGTGGAAACGGTTTGCTTTCAAAATTCAAAAATATTCAAAATTATCGCATCCTTATCTTTTCAGAGAAGTAAACACGGCAAATAGTCATAAATAATTTTATTATTTGAGGTATGAAAAAAATAAAAATCTATACTGTAGCAATAATGGCAATGTTTATATCATTGCAGGCAAATGCTCAAGATGTGAGAAGACTATCGAGCAATGGTTTATCATATGCAGTCACGACTGTTGATTATAGTAGTGATGTTGCAATGGGAATATCATATTACCCAACCATTTTTGCAAAAGAAAAATTTCCGCTACTGTCTATCACAATCGTGGATCCATCATTAAGTGCTCTTTATCAACGTAGTATTAAAAAGATGGTTATCCGTATTGATGAGGCAAAAATTATGACAGATTCGCTTGGGGTGCGTACAGCACTGATTCTTTCACCTGAAGGACGGGCATATAAAGACATCCTTACGATATATGAGTGGCATGATTCCAATGTCCTAAAGGCTCATTTCTATTATTGGGCTTGTGAAGTGATGATTGATAGAACTACGTTTTATAGTGTTCCGTTAGAAAAACCCTCAAAAGTTTCTAAAAAGATAGATGAACTCTTATGTGACCATCAATATGGTACAATAGACATCTATATAGACGAATACAGCCATGATCCAGATTATTCTATACCATTAAAGCCTCAGGTATTTGAGGCTATCAAGAAATTGTATAAGGCTTTCAAGTAACCCCAAAAAAGGCTTTGGGGAAAACCATTCTCTGGCAATCCCCTAAGCCATAAAAGAATAGAAACATGAAAAAGAAACAATTTGCAATTACCCTTTGTTGTATATTAATGACGTGGGTGCCTATGGCTGTAAAAGCCCAACCTGCTGATATTGATACAGACCCCTTTGAATTTATCACAAAGATTTATCTTGTGAAGACAATGGATGCTGTGATATTTCAACTTACGCATGATTTTGTGAAAGAAGGACGGCAACTTTCAGAGGCAGGGAGATTGGAAGAGATGATGTCGCTGTATCATCAAGAGCGTGAGAGTAAAGATGCCGTGGAAAATTTCATTGGCTGTAGTGGTATGTCCGGTTCGAGTGATAAGGTTAAAATCATGAGAGGTGGTTCATGTATCAAGACAATTATTCCAACCGTCAATGCTCGCTTTGTAAATATACATACTGGAAAAGAGTCGAAAAGCAGCAAGACGGCATCGACGTTCTTCAAATACATTTCCAAGCATCAGTTAGACGTAGATAGCATCTGCATTACACGAGCAGAGGTTCTATTGGTAGATAGAATAGATCGCTTAGATGCCGTAAAACCCTTTCTGAAGTATAGAGAACATGTTGTCCAATCGGCAACGCTTGATGTGGATGGCTTGAATTTGACTCTTTTGAATCACGAAGACGAAGATTTCAACATCGACACATTTCGAGGTCAAGGCTTCGAAGACATGCAAGATTACCATGCCCTTATATTTTTCAAAGAAATAGATATGACGATTTTTCATAAATAGAAAAACTATCTCTTAAACTTGTAAAAAAGAAGAAAAATTTTGTGGACAAGCCTAAAAGATTTCTCTTTTTTTAGTCCATTTGTATAGAGAAAAGAAATGTTTAACTAACTTTGTAATCCAAAGAGATGAAGAATGAAGGATTGCGTATGAATTTCGGTAGAATAATCCAATTTGTTAAACACTATATTGTGTATAAAATAGAGCCACAAACAGTGACGTTATACGAGCGTTTATCTTCTGTGAATTCAGACAAGTCACATAAAGTGGAAGAATAGGGAGAAGGAATGTCGGTGGTGTATGCAGTTTTCGATGAGTATTGGAAACCTCGTTGGCTTATAGACAATGAGGCGAAACGTGCGTATGAGTTTATGGACGATAAGAAGAGGCTTGTGACGGTCACGCAGGATGATGTTGATTGGGATTCGTTGGCGGGGCTTCCAGAAGATGTAGTGAGACGAGCCAGGGAGTTGGATTTTTATTTTCCCTCTTTTATTCAGAAATTCAAGAATGGAGTGGCACAGGTGAAGTGGCAACTCAATCCTGATGGGGCTTATTATATGGATGAGGATGGCTTTGGCATGACGGATGATATAGAGGTCAATATCTATGGTTCTATCAATCGGGAAGGTAAGGTCGTGTCTAAATTTAAATATGAAAGATAGGTATGAAAAATGTTCTTTGGATGATGTTTCTTACGTTGACAATTGTTGGTTGTGGCGAAAAAGAGCAGTTAGATTTATTTGACTATGATTCCCCTGTGGATTTGTCTGAAATTCGACAAGCATACAACTGGTATCAGACTTATGAGGGAGAAGGCAAAGACTCTATTCTGTATACAATGATTCTACCTGATTTGCCTGATTATGATTTTTATCTGTCGAAAAACACTTCTTTTGTTTTATTCCTTCCTGAATATCTTCATTCTACACACCAGTTTCTTGCAAAAGCAGAAGATTTTTATAATAGCAATGTTTTCGCATGGAATGTTTGGAGCAATTATGAAATCTGGTATCGGGGACATACAGCAGATTTATTATGTAATGATGCAGATGTCAAAGAAAGCACAATGTCTCTTAGCGCAGAAGTTATCCAGAATGAGGAACTTCGTCAAGCGGCGCAGAACTATAAGGATTCTATACTTATGCTGATGAATTTGCCGCCGAAACGGTGGCAAGATAATGTTGGTGTGACGGATTTCCTTTTTTCCTTTACGGATGCCATAGAAAATGCGAGATACAAATTTTATGAAGACAAAGATTCTTTTGCCTGTTCTTGGGATAGTGTGATAAACATAGCGGAAGGATTGGCAAGAGATAAATTTCAGCATTATCTTGATGCGAGTGAGGATGAGCAGTTGGAGGTTATATTGACAGAATTGTCTAATTGCAGTACCTTTGATGAACAATCTGCCCTTTGGAGGAAATGGTCGAACTGTGCGAGGTCTGTCATGGAAGATGAGTGGATTGTCGCCGTAGGGTCTGCCATGATGCAAGGTCATCATTATAGCCCTCTTCTTACTCATATTTGGATAACATGGAGAGCGCTGTGCCAAGAAACTTTTTATGGTATGTCAAGAGATTCTTCTATCCCTAATGATTATTATAACAAATATCGTAGGATATGCTATCAAGCATGTCTGAAGAGAATAGAACATCATCCAGATGATATCTATGCTATGTATTGTGCGACCTGCATTGGAGGGCAGGTCAATCTCAACCGTTTTGGACAAAACTATTATGGTAATGAAGCAATGGTAGAAGCAGCCATGATGCTACCTGAACGTTACTTTGGGGAAGATGAGGTTGATGACGAAGGTGATGATTTTGATGATTCTGTAGTTTCATATTAAGAGTAAGATATGAAAAAGAGCCTGTTTGTCTTTTGCCCTATCTTGATTTGCCTTTGGGTTTCATCATGCTCTTCTGAACCGAGAGTTTCTGGCATGGAATATATTGGCACAACCAAGATCGAATATATTAACATTAAGCAGGAAACAAGAGATTCGATAAGTGTGACATTGAAACGATTCATGGCAAGGTTGAACGATAAGAATCATTTTTTGAACGGAACGGAAATTGACATTGTCAAAACGTATGATGATCTGGATGATATGCACTCTTTCAAAACTTTTTTGCGAAAAGGTGATGACGTGTTGTACAATGAAAGGGGTACGAGTTTTTATTCTGACAATAAGATTGATCGGATAATTGTTGTACGAGAAGACTCTTATGGATGGTCTGACAAACTCATAAATGGTACTTCTGATTTGGGTATAGGCTATTCTGTTATCCCGTCGATACGTCAAACACTGATGCATGAAGTGGGGCATTTGTTTGATGAGTATTTTGGACATGACCATAATGCTGTTTTTGCTAAAGAGTGGGATAGTTTGATGTGGGAGAAAGAGAAAGATGAAACTCTAAATCCATACTTGTTCGATTTGGCAGATGCTGAAGAAGAGATGTATTCTACCTACAAGAAACGGTCGGGATTGTCCGATACGCAAGAATTTAAAGAGGCATATCTTAAAGATTTGAAGTTTTTGGCTAAACTGAAAGAAACGTCTCCAGACGAGATGCCTGTAAATTGGGAATATTATACACAAGAAGTTGACTGGAAACATCTGAATTCAAAAACTGTAGAAAATGTAGATCAGGCGAGAACGGAAACTTATGCAAATGCATTCTCTTATGCAGTTGGAGAAATTGATGGAGGCAAGAATTTTTTTGTTTCAGGATTCAAAAATTCATATAAGGTTGTCATGAAAGATATTGAAAAGTATTTGTAAATTTTTTGCAAATCCTATATACTCAGTTCTATTCATAAAAATCAAATTCTGGAACCGATAGCGACCTTATGGTTTATAAAAACATCGAGATATACGAAGCCAATGCATGTTCACAAATGACGCTAATGTATGTTGACCAGTGTAGCGAATATAAACGAGCCACTTTCACGGATCAAGCCCAGAGAGCGTGGCGGGTGTAGATGCGAATATTGTTTACATGGCTACAAGGATTTTCATTTTGTAGCCGATTAGAATTTGCTTAGAAATACTTTAACGTTTTATTGGTACAGTTGAAAAAAGGAATCCCCATGCACGGAGGGTGCATGGGGATGAATCGATTTTGTGGTGAAGTACAAGGGAAATTATGGAGCCTTATAGTACTTCTTGTATGGTGCTGCAAGAGCGGGCTGTTGGGTGTTGTTGTAGAGGATGTAGAGAGATTCGCCCCAGAGTTCGGAATCGTCGGGATTCTCTGCTTCCAGTTGCTTGAAGAGGGCGATGGCATCGTCCATATC
Organism: Bacteroidaceae bacterium; assembly: GCA_017483605.1. Classification (GTDB taxonomy): domain Bacteria; phylum Bacteroidota; class Bacteroidia; order Bacteroidales; family Bacteroidaceae; genus Minthosoma. Next base: position 7,400 of record JAFUWG010000047.1, read on the forward strand.
AGCCTTCTTGGAACCACCCACCTGAGCCTTCATCCAGGCTGAACGGGCTGCCATGAGGAGGCACTTTGACTCGTCTGGGAATTTCTCTTTGGCTGTGAGGAAGATGGCTTTTGCACCGTCGTAGTCCTTGTCCTCAAATGCCATCTGGCCTTCCATCAGGTATGCGTTGATGGCGTTGTCGTTGTCGGCAAATTCAGTCTTGACGAGGTTGGCAATCTTCTTGAAGTTGTCCTTCTCACCCTTCTGGAAGTAGTTCTGCATCAGGATGATGGCGAAGTTTGCACGCAGGTCTGCCTGTTCAGCATCGCCCTTCAGTGCGTCGATACCTTCTTGCAAATACTGGTTCTGCTTTGCCTGGTCTTTCTCACGGAAGTAGTTAGAAAGTGACTGGTAAGCAACACCCTTGTAGCGAGTATCCATGAGGGCTTTGTATGCCTCGACAATCTGGTCTTCTGCAGAACCTTCGATGTTGAGAAGTGACTGTGCACGGAAAGCCTTTGCATAAGTCTTCCAATCGTTGAGGTTGGCATTGCTGAAGTCACTCATAAGGTGTGACTGCTCCATGGTGCGGAGGAACTCGTTGGCATATTTTGCACCGAGTTTGAGGTCAGCCTGTGAGTCGCTGTTAGAGTAGTTCTGGGCAGCCTGAAGGAGTTGGATAGCGGGGTTGACACCCATGTTCTGATACTGGATGTGACGCACCTTCAACTCTTCTGGCTTTGCCTTTGTGTCGAGTGCAAGCAGAGAGTCGTACTTAGCACAATAGTTAAGTGTCTTGGAAGAGATTTCGATGAATTCGCCCTTGAGTTGTTCGTAGTCAGGGTCTGCTTTCACTTCGTTCTCTTTCTTCACGTAATACTGATAGTAGATATCGGCTGCCGTCTGGAATGTCTGAATGTCATTCTTTGTGTACTCATTCTGCAATGCAGATTCAATGAGTGGAAGAGCACCGTCGAGTTTGGCATAATCTGTCTCCTTGCGACCGTACTGTGGGTTCGGAATGGAAGTCTCGTAGATGGACTTCGCCTTTTTAAGTGTAGACTCAGCCTCTTTGATTGCTGCTTTCTGAGCCTTGAGGGCTTCCTTGTCCTGTGCATTGGCAACGGTGAAAAGGAAAAGTCCTGCCATAATCAAAACTAATTTCTTCATGGTTGAATTGGTTTTAATAGAGTTATTAATTAAGATTGATTATTCTTGAGAGTTATTCGTCTCGGGAGTCTCTGGACTTTCTGATGTTTCATCAAGGTCTTCAGGCTCTTCGGTGTGTTCCACCACGCAGACAGAACTGATGACGTCGTTACGCTTCTGAATGTCAATGAGTTTAACGCCCTGAGTGTTGCGTGAAGACTTCTTGATGTCCTGTACTGCCAGACGGATGGTGACACCACTCTTGTTGATGATCATGATGTCCTCGTCTTCTTGTACCTTCTTGATGGCAACGAGTTTGCCCGTCTTGTCGGTGATGTTGATGGTCTTGACACCCTTTCCGTTTCGGTTCGTGATGCGGTACTCGCCGATAGTGGAGCGTTTGCCGACACCCTTTTCAGAGAGGACAAGAACGGTTGGCATATCAGGATAGAGTTCCTCATCTGTTTCTTCCGCATTATCGTCATAACCTTCTGGTTTAGTGAGGGCTATCATGCCGACAATTTGGTCTTCAGGGTCTTCGTCCAGACGCATTGCTTTCACACCGGTTGCACCACGTCCCATGTTGCGAACAGTGCTTTCGTTGAAGCGGATGGCACGACCATTGCGGTTGGCAATCAAGATTTCATCCTTGCCGCTGGTGAGGAGCACTTCTACCACTTCGTCACCTTCGTTGAGGTTGATGGCGATGATACCGTTGTTGCGTGGACGTGAGTAGTTGACGAACGCCGTCTTCTTGATGATACCCTGACGGGTACAGAAGATGAGGTTGTGCGTGTTCACCCACTCTTCGTCATTGATGTTCTCGATGCAGATGAAGGCTGTCACCTTGTCGTCGCTGTCGATGTTGAGGAGGTTCTGGATGGCACGTCCCTTGTCTGTGCGTGAACCTTCGGGGATGTTATAGACCTTCATCCAGAAGCAGCGTCCCTTCTGTGTGAAGAACATCATGGTGTTGTGCGTGTTGGCAGGGTAGATGAACTCGATGAAGTCCTTGTCGCGTGCCGAGCCGCCCTTCACGCCGATGCCGCCACGAGCCTGTGTGTGGAACTCGGTGAGCGTGGTGCGTTTGATGTAGCCAAGATGGCTAACCGTCACAACCACTTCTTCCTTCGCATAGAACTGCTCTGGGTCGAAGTTCTCGCTGGCGGTGATGTCGATTTCAGTCTTGCGTTCGTCACCCCACTTTTCTTTCACTTCGAGGAGTTCGTCCTTCATCACTTTCTTGCACAGTTCGTCGTCGGTGAGAATCTGTTCCAAATAGGCAATGAGTTTCTGCAATTCGTCGAATTCGGCGTGCAGTTTGTCTTGCTCCAGACCTGTGAGGGCACGCAGACGCATGTTGACGATTTCGCGAGCCTGAATCTCGTCGAGGTTGAAGCGAGCCATCAAGTTCTCCATTGCCTCCTGTGGGTTCTTGGCGGCACGGATGATGTGTACCACTTCGTCGATATTGTCGCTGGCGATGATGAGACCTTCCAGAATGTGTGAACGCTCCTCTGCCTTCCGCTTGTCGTACTTCGTGCGACGAATCACCACGTCGTGGCGGTGGTTGACGAAGTAACGGATGCAGTCTTTCAGAGAGAGTTGCTTTGGACGGCGGTCGGCAATGGCAATGCAGTTCACGGCAAAGGTGCTCTGCAAGTCGGTGAGTTTGAAGAGTTTGTTGCGAACCACGTTGGCGTTGGCGTCACGTTTGATGTCGATGACGATACGCATACCTTCGCGGTCAGACTCATCGTTCACGTTGCTGATGCCGTCAATCTTCTTCTCGTTCACCAGTGCGGCAATCTTCTTAATCAATTCTGATTTGTTGACGTTGTAGGGGATTTCGTTGACGATAATCTTGTCGTGTCCACCTTCTGTCTCAATCTCTGTCTTCGAACGGATAACGATACGTCCACGACCAGTCTCGTATGCCTCACGGATGCCGTCGATACCACAGATGATACCACCTGTCGGGAAGTCTGGACCCTTCACATACTGCATCAGTTCCGTGCTGGTCAGTTCGGGGTTGTCAATGTAGGCAACACATCCGTCAATCACTTCAGAAAGGTTGTGGGTCGGAATGTTGGTTGCCATACCTACTGCGATACCCGTGGCACCATTCACCAGCAGGTTGGGGATGCGAGTCGGGAGAACGGTTGGCTCTTTCTCCGAGTTGTCGAAGTTGTCCACCATATCGACCGTTTCCTTGTCGATGTCCTGAAGCATTGCCTCGCCCAGTTTGCTGAGGCGTGCCTCAGTGTAACGCATGGCGGCAGCACCGTCACCGTCCACAGAACCGAAGTTTCCTTGTCCTTCGACGAGGGTGTATCGCATTGCCCACGGCTGTGCCAGACGCACCAAGGCACCGTAAACGGACGAGTCGCCGTGAGGGTGGAGGTGACCGAGCACGTCACCCACGATACGGGCACACTTTACCGTTGGTTTGTCTGAGGTGTTGCCGTGCTTGTCCATCGAGTAGAGGATGCGGCGGTGAACAGGCTTGAAACCGTCACGAACTTCAGGAAGGGCACGAGCCACAATGACTGACATGGAGTAGTCAATGTAACTCTTCTTCATCGTTTCGTTGATTTCAACTTTAATAATTCTGTCTAAATCTTCCATGTATTGTGTGATAAAAACTATTATATATTAAATATGTGTACAAAGTTAGGATTTAAAGTTGACATACCGAACTTTTTAACCTTTAAAAACAGAAAAATCGCAAAAAACGCTCAAAAGAGGGGCATTTTGCGACTTAGAGGCGAAAATCGAGGGGTGGTCGTGGCGATAGGCAGAATCGCTTAGAGGGGAATTAAAAGGGTGTTGAGGATGGAAGAGGGAAGATTCCGTTTTCATGACAAATCTCATTTCCCGTGTGCCACAGCGATGAGAAGTTCGTCAGGGGAAAAGTATTTCTGGGCACTCTGTATGATGTCCTCTGGGGTGATAGATTGGATTTGTTGCTGTTCTTGCAGCAGGTCGTTGAGGGTGCGTCCTTGTGCTCGTTGGTGCATCAGCAGCGTGCTGAGTGACAGAGATACTTCCGTGGTGCGGCAGAACTGTCCGAGCATGAAATTGCGGGCATTGTCCAGTTCCTCATTGCTGACAGGGTGTTGCTGCATGTCGGCGATGTCTTTCTTGATTTCTTCGATGCATCGTGCCACGTGTTCCCGTGGTGTCTCCGTCGCAATGATAAAGATGTTGTTGTAAGGAATGGGGTAGAAGGTAGAGCCGATGCCGTAGGTGAAACCCAACCGTTCGCGGATGTTCTTCATCAGTCGGCTACCGAAATAGCCGCCGAGGATGACAGATGACAGGTGGATGGCAGGGAAGTCGGCAGATGATGCGTCTGGAAGGACTTTGCCTAACCGGAGTCCTGATTGCACCGATGGAACATTGAGGGTTGTTTCATTCATCATCCGTGAAGGAGAAACGATGTCTGCTCGCTGATAGGCGTGTGGATGCGGTTCGCTACAAGGGATATTTCCCAATTGGCTGTTCACTAATGCCAGAAGTGCATCATCTACATTTCCTGTCACATAGATGACTGCATTGGACAGAGTGATGAACTGCTGATGATAAGCCAGCAGGTCTTCACGTCGAATGTTCTGATAAGCCTGCTCATCCACATATTGTGCGGCAGGGTGGTGGGAGCCTAATAATTGCTGATAAAAAACGCGTTTGCTGACGTATGCCACTTTTTGTTCGCTCACCTGATAAGAGAGGTAACTTTCTTCAATGGCATTGTCGAATAGCGGTTGCTCGTAGGTGGGCGAAGTGATGATTTCACGGAAGAGCGGCAATACATCGGGAAGGGTGCGACGCAGACAGTTCAGGCGTAAAAAGCCGTAGTTGATGGTGGCATCCGCCGTGATGGTCGCTCCGTAATAATCCAGTTTGTCCGAGAGAAATTCTGCCGTGAAACTTTCTGTGCCCGACTTGATTTGCTGCAAGGCAAGGTTGCTTTGCAGTTTTTTCTCCTGCACCCATTGTCCGCCGAAAAACATGATGCTGATAGCCACCAGTTCTGTGGATGGCATGGGAATAACATTCACTTCCACCCCATTATCGAGGTGGATGGGTGCTGGCAAAGTCGGCACTTGTGGATGAATGATATTTAGCGGTGGTTGCTGCAAGATGAGTGGAGTCAGCAGGTGTTTATGTTCTTGACTTTAAGAACTCTTCTGCCCGTTGCAGGTCTTCGGGCGTGTCAATGCCGATGGTTTCAATTTCGCTGATGCCCACCTTGATTTTGTAGCCGTTCTCCAACCATCTGAGTTGTTCGAGCGACTCCGCTAGTTCGAGGCTCGATTGTGGCAGGGAAGTGATTTCTTGCAACACTTGAGCACGGTAGGCGTACAGTCCGATGTGCTTGTAGTAGGTGTGTCCGGCAAGCCATTCTTCTTTGTCCTTTCCTCGGGTGAAAGGGATGATGCTGCGTGAGAAGTAGAGGGCTTCCATCCGTCGGTTCACCACCACTTTAGGCGAGTTGACATTTTCGAGTGCGGCAAAACCATCTTCTGGCTTGAATGGCTTGACCAGTGTGGCGATATCGACCGTGTCGTCAGCGAAGCAGTCACGAATGGCTTCCAGTTGTTGTGCCTGAATGAAGGGTTCGTCGCCCTGTATGTTGACCACCACGTCGAACCCTTGTCCCACCTTCGTGAAGGCTTCGTACACGCGGTCGGTTCCGCTCTTGTGATTGACACTGGTCATCACGGCTTTTCCGCCAAAGGCAAGCACGGCGTTGAGGATGCGTTCGTCGTCGGTGGCAACCACCACATCGTCCAACACGCCTTCCACTTGGTGGTACACTCTTTCAATCACAGTCTTTCCACCCAGCATTGCCAAAGGCTTGGCAGGAAAACGGGTAGAGGCATATCGTGCAGGTATGATTCCTATGAATCTCATATTGTTAGCGATTTAGAAAAATTCTTCGTCATATTCCACCACTTCTTCCTCCTCGGGGTTGAGGATGGCTTCCGCACTGGGCAGTGACATCAGTTCGTTGTCGCAAGGCTGCCATCCGTGTGGAATGGCGAAGGTGTCTTTCTCCGCAATGCCGAACTGCTTGCTGTTGTATATCTTTCTCATCAGTTTGCCGTAGATGGGGAGGGCAGCCCTTGCACCCTGACCAAACGCCATGCTGCCGAAGTGGATGTCGCGGTCTTCACCGCCTACCCAGCACGCCACCACCAGTTTCGGGCAGAAACCGATGAACCAACCGTCGGCATTGCTGTTGGTCGTACCTGTTTTGCCGCCGATGTCGCCTGTGATGTGATAAGCACCACCACGCAACGCACGACCCGTACCCTCGTTGATGACCGCCTTGAGCATATAAATCATCTGGTAGGCTTTCTCTTGCGACATCACCTCGTTCATGCGAGGCGTGAAGTTGGCAATGACGTTGCCATCAGTGTCCTCAATGCGTGTGACGAGCAGTGGTGAATAGTGTACGCCGTAACTTGGGAAGACGGTGTAGGCACTTGCCATTTCGCCGATGCTCACGTCGCCCGACCCCAGTGCGATGGTCAGGTTGGGTTGCATCGAATAGGTCGAGATTTTCAACTGATTTTTCAGGAAGTCGATGAAAGTCTGTGGTTTCAGATAGTTGAGCAGTGCCACCGATGCGTGGTTGTTGGAGTGAGCGAGGGCTGTCTTCAGAGGCACGGTGCCCAGAGCACCGCCCTTCGGTGTCCAGCCGCCATAGTTCTTAGGACTGGCATCCACCACGTCGCAAGGCGTGAAGCCCTGAAGCAGATAGAGCGAATAGAGCAGTGGCTTGATGGTAGAACCCACCTGTCGGTGTCCGCCGCCCAGCACATTGTCGAACATGAAGTGCTCGAAGTTCAAGCCTGGCACGTATGCCTTCACCTGTCCGTTCTCGGGGTCGATAGCACAGACGGATGCACGCAGGAACTTCTTGTAATAGATGATGGAATCGCGTGGCGACATGCGTACCTCCACCTCCTCGGGATCGTCGTAGGAATTGCCATATTTGAACACCGTCATTTCGACTGGCACATCAAACGCCGCCATGATTTCCTCCTCGCTGTGCCCACCTGCCTTCATGGCACGGTAGCGTTCGCTCTGACGGATGTAGCGGTTGATGACATCGTTCATTTTGCTCACGGAGAGTTGACGGTAAGGCCCTGTCTTCGAATACTTGATTTCACGCTCGAAGGCTGGTTGCAGATACTGTGCCACATGCTCGAAGAGTGCCTCTTCTGCCATCTTCTGCATCCGTGTGTCGATGCTCGTGTAGATTTTCAGACCGTCGGTGTAGATGTTGTAGTGAGAGCCATCCTTCTTGGTGTTCTTGTTGCACCAGCCGTAGAGCGGGTTCGTCTCCCAAGCGATGGAATCGTCGTAGAACTGCTGACCTTGCCATGAGGCGTATTGGTCTCGCTGTGGGCGTTTTGCCATCATGATGCGACGTAGATACTCACGGAAGTAGGGGGCAGCCCCCTCTTTGTGTGTCGTAATCTTCGGTTTTTCCAGCGTAGTCAGAGGCTCGCTTTGTGCCGCTTCCATTTCGGCGGTGGTCAGATAGCCCGCTTTCTCCATCTGGGAGAGCACCACGTTGCGGCGTTCGCGGCTACGCTCGTTCGGCAGGTATTGCCCGTTCAACCGCTTGTAAGGATTGTAGAGCGACGGGTTCTTGCACATGCCCACCAGCGTGGCACATTCGTTCAGGTTGAGGTCAATGGGATTCTTGCCAAAGTAGGTGCGGGCGGCATTTTTGATGCCCACGCCTGTGTAGAGGAAGTCGAAATAGTTGAGGTACATCGTGATGATTTCCTCCTTCGTGTAATAGCGTTCCAACTGCACGGCAATGAACCACTCGATGGGTTTCTGCATCATACGCTTGCCATCCGTCTTTGCCACGTCGGAATAGAGTTGCTTTGCCAACTGCTGCGTCACGGTCGAACCACCGCCGGCACTCTTCTGACCCATCACCAGACGTTTCACCACCGCACGGCCAATCGCCTTCATGTCGATGCCCGAATGGTCATAAAAACGCACGTCCTCCGTAGCCACCAACGCCTTCACCAGATTCTCGGGCAGAGAGTCGTAGGGCACCATCAGTCGGTTCTCGCTGGCGTAACTCCAGGTGCCAATCAGTTTCTCGTCGGCTGAATAGACACGAGAGGCGTATTTGTTGATGGGGTTCTGCAGTTCGCTCACAGGCGGCAGTTTGCCAAACCATCCCTGTGAGATGGCAAACACACTAAAGAACATCAGCAGAATGATGCCCGCCGTGATGGTCCAGCAGATTCTGAGGGCTTTGCCCACACTTCCCGTATCGTTATTTTTTTTTGTTGTACTCATGATGGTCGTCGTATATAATATATATAATATGTGTGTGCAAAGGTACGAATAAGTGAGGGAACAGCCAAATTTATTTGAGTTTTGTGGGGGCTCTTGCGACCGAAAAATGGTTTTTGGGACGTTAAACACAAAAAAAAGTGTAAAAAAAGGTGAAAATCTCTCTTTGGTATAGAAAAAAGCATTATCTTTGCGAAAAAGAAATTTAAATACACACGATAACCATGAAAGAAATCAAGATTAGTGACTACGCACGTCAGCAGATTCGCAAACTTTTTTCGCAGCGAAACACGGTCAATACGCTGAAGCGTGACCCGGAGTTGACACAGATTTTTGACAATTTCGCTTTCGACGAGGCACTCAAACTGACCGAGGAGCCTGTGCTCGAAAAGACACGTGCGATGTGCATCCTTGCCAGCACTATAGGCTGCAATGCCATGAGAGAGTTTAAGGTGTATGTGGACGTATGCCTCAACGTGGGTGTGAAGCCACGCGAAATTCGTGAGGTCGTCTATCAGACCGTGCCATACGTGGGATTCTCCAAGATGATTGACTTCCTGCTGGAGATGAACGAGGCCTTTGAAGACAACGACATCAAACTGCCTCTCGACGACCAACGCACTACCACGCCGGAGAATCGCCGTGAAAAGGGTCGTGAATACATCGATGGCATCTTCGGGGCAGGCACAGCCGAGCAGATGGAAAAGAATGCACCGAAGGGACAGGAGCACATCGTGGAATTCCTCGAGAGTTATTGCTTCGGCGACTTCTACACTCGCAACGGCATCGACATGCAGCACCGCGAACTCGTCACCTTCTGCCTGTTGGCATCTATGGGCGTGGCTCAGCCTCAGTTGGAAAGTCACGGTTTCGGCTGCAAGAACATGAAAATCAGCAAAAAGGAAATGGTGGCAGTCCTCACAGGTATGCTTCCATACATCGGCTTCCCCAAGACACTCAACGCCTTGACTGCGGTCAACAAGGCATATCCGGAAGACGAGGAATAAATTTTTCCACCGCCACAGCAATGCCGTCGGCTTCGTTACTCAACGTGACGAAGCCGGCGGCTTTTTTTACCACCTCCTGCGCATTGCCCATCGCCACGCCGAGGCCCGCAAACTCAATCATCGAAACATCGTTGAAACCATCGCCAAACGCCATCAACTCCTCCCGTTTCATGCCCAGATGGGCAAGCAGCGTGGCAAGGCCTTTCGCCTTGTCGATGCCTTCGGGCACCACCTCCAGGAAGAACGGCTCGCTACGATACGCCTCCGCTTTCCCTTTCAGGTGGAGGGCAAGCGTCGCCTCCAGCCGACTCAGCGGTTCGGGGTCGCCCACAATCATGCACTTCGAGATGGGGTAGGTGATTTCTGCCAAGAAGTTCGGCACTTGCTGCACCGGCATCTTGTTACGCATCGAGGTGAACTGCACATACTGATTCTCAGCCACATCCGAAACGATGTGGTCGCCTACGTAGGTGAGGATGTGGAAGCCGCCTCGAAGGGTGCATTCGCAGAGGTAGGGCAGGATGCTTGGGTCGAGCGTCCGAGCATAAATCACCTCCTTCGTCGCCCAGTTGCAGATGCCACCCCCGTTGTAACTGACCACGTAGCCTCCAAACTCCCCCAACCGCAGCGTTTCAGCATGTGGGGCGATGCCGTAAGCGGGTCGTCCCGAACAGATGCACACCTTCACGCCCTGCTTCTGTACACGAAGCAGCGTGTCCACCGTCCGTGGTGAAATCGTCTGGTCGCTCCTCACCAGCGTTCCGTCAATGTCAATGGCTATGAGTTTGTATTTGTTCGTCATAAAAAGCAGACCCGGCAACTTGAATTTTAGAGGCCCGTCGGGAATCCGCTGTAAATTTAGTGGAATTTTGTTGTTTGAACAAATCTTTTGCAAGTTTTTTCAGAAAAAAGACCAATACACCTTTCTCCGGTTTCGTATGTTAGAAGATATCGGAAGATAAAGGAAGATAGAGGACGTTACTTTGCAAGCAACCCAAACCGTCCCCCGCCATCCCCTTCAAACCTCTCCCGCAATAGGACAAAATGACACGCTCGTTACCTCTGAAGTGGTGTGACTCACACCGCCCGGGTGGTCTGAGTCACACCGCCGAGGCGGTCTGACTCAGACCACTTTCGACGCTTCCTGCGTGCCGTTTTAGCCAAGACGAAATTGACATTCCTGCCAAGACGAAAAGGAAGCAGAAGATGTCATGCGGCGAGTCTCTTCAATGTAGTGTGAAGTGAACCCCGAAAGTTAGACAATGAAACTTTTGGGGGCACTTCTGTTTGTTATGTCGTTATTTTTGTGTACCTTTGTCCCGTTAAATGAAACGAAAAGGTATGAAGAAGGTAGTTTTTTCTATGATGTTTGTGCTTGTGACCCTCGTGGGTAAAGCCCAGGAGCACTTCACGGGCTCTTTCTATTGTGAAGAATTGAAAGCCACGCTGATGATGAATCTGACGGAGCCGGCTCTTCCGCTGAAGGACCTGGACTTTGATGAGACCTACGGCTACATGAAGGGCAACCTCAATGGCATGTGGGTCATCCTGAAGGTGAAGAAGGCTGACGAGAAGAAGGCGCTGGTGAGGATGGTGAGCGACATGGGTGTGGATGCTCAGGACGTGGAACTGAAACTCACCGACGAGGGCGATGTGGAACTGAAACTGGTGGGCGAACAGAACATCAAGACAATTCAGGACAGGAAGTATGTGAAGTTGCCGAAGGTCGTGGTGTTTAAGAAAAAATGAAAAATTGAAGTTTTGGAAAATTACTTAGATACATTCAATCCGCCACAGCGGGCTGCGGTGGAGTATTGCGACGGACCTTCGCTGGTGATTGCCGGTGCGGGGTCAGGCAAGACGCGTGTGCTCACCTATAAGATTGCCTATCTGATGGAACATGGCTATCAGCCGTGGAGCATCCTCGCCCTGACGTTCACCAACAAGGCAGCGGGCGAGATGAAAGACCGTATTGCCAAGATTGTGGGCACCGAATATGCACGGATGCTCTGGATGGGCACCTTCCACAGCATCTTCCTCCGCATCCTCCGTCAAGAGCACGAGCGGATAGGGTTCTCGTCCAACTTTACCATCTACGATGCCGCCGACAGCAAGAGTCTTGTCAAGGCCATCATCAAGGAGATGGAACTGGATGACAAGACCTACAAGCCAGGCTCGGTGCTGGGTGTCATCAGCAATGCCAAAAACCAGTTGGTCACCGCCGAGCAGTATGTCAGCAATCCTGCCCATGCTCAGAGTGATGCCCGCCAGAACAAGCCTGCCTTGGGGCAGATATTCCTGCGTTATTGCAACCGATGCCGCCAGAGCGACGCGATGGACTTCGACGACATCCTGCTCTACACATACTTGCTCTTCGAGCAGCACCCCGACGTGCAGGAGAAGTGGGAACAGCGTTTCCGCTATGTGTTGGTCGATGAGTATCAAGACACCAACTTCGCCCAGCACCGCATTGTGTGGCAACTCACCCGTCGCCATCAGCGTGTCTGCGTGGTGGGTGACGACGCTCAGAGCATTTATAGTTTTCGTGGAGCAAATATCGATAACATCTTGACTTTCCGTGATATGTATCAAGATGCAAGGCTGTTCAAACTGGAACAGAACTATCGCTCCACCCAGAACATTGTGGAGGCTGCCAACAGCCTGATAGACAAGAACAGCCGCCAGATTCACAAGTCGATTTTCTCTGCCAACGACCGTGGGGAGAAACTGCACGTGCTCGACACGCATTCCGACTTGGAAGAAGCCCAACTGGTGGTCAACACCATACGGAGCATCAAGCGGAAGGAGGGCTGCGAGTACAACGACTTTGCCATCCTCTACCGCACCAATGCCCAGAGCCGTGTCTTCGAAGACACCTTCCGCAAGGAGTCTTTGCCTTATCGCATCTATGGCGGTCTTTCGTTCTATCAGCGAAAGGAAATCAAGGACATCATCGCCTACTTCCGTCTGGCGGTCAATCCCAACGACGAAGAGGCGTTCAAGCGGGTGGTCAACTATCCGGCACGAGGCATCGGGCAAACCACCGTCAATAAGATTGTGGGGGCTGCCAACCAGCACGCCGTGAGTCTTTGGAGCGTTATCGGTGCCCCCGAGCAGTACGGGCTGGAGGTGAACAAAGGCACGTTGACCAAGATTGAGAAGTTCCGCGACCTCATCATGCACTTTCTCGAAAACGCCCAAACCCTGCCTGCCAATCAGATAGGCACGATGATTGTGAAAGAGAGTGGCATCACAGCCGACATCTACCAGGATTCCACGCCCGAAAACCTCTCTCGTCAGGAGAATGTCGAGGAACTCATCAACGGTATGCACGACTTCTGCGACACTCGCATGGAGGAGGGCAACGAGAACATTTCCCTCAGCGACTACCTATCCGAAGTGTCCCTGCTCAGCGATGTGGACACCGACAAGGGCGATGACGAGCACAAGGTCACGCTCATGACCATCCACTCCGCCAAGGGGTTGGAGTTCGGCACGGTCTTTGTGGTGGGCATGGAAGAAGGGCTGTTCCCCAGCGATATGGTGTCGGGCAATCCTCGTGAGATGGAGGAGGAACGCCGTCTTTGCTATGTCGCCATCACGCGTGCCAAGACCCATTGCTACCTCTCTCATGCCCAGTGCCGTTTCCGCTATGGGCAGATGGAGTTTTCCGCTCCCAGCCGATTCTTGGGCGACATCGACCCGAAGTATCTGGATCGCAAGCAGCACACGATGGCATCCACTCGACGCGACTCTTGGGACGATGTGGAGTTGCCGTGGAAACGCCGAACGAGCCTGTTTGACCGCGACGAACAGCCTTCCACGCCTCGTCCCTTCCGTCCGACTTTCACAAAACCGAAGGTTGCCACCTCCGCAGTTACTCCGCCTGCACCGTCCCCACGCCCCAGTACCTCGAATGCACCCGCATCATTTCCACAGCAGGGTGGAGACGGCAGGCTGACGGTCGGCTCTCACATTCTCCACAATCGTTTCGGACGAGGCGAGGTGCTCAAGGTGGAAGGCACAGGCGACAACACCAAGGCCACCGTCCGGTTTGAAAATGTGGGAACGAAACAGTTGCTGTTGAAGTTTGCAAAGTTTACAATATTATGACAAACCTTTTAGAACAAAACATACACCAAATTCCCTCTCCATGCTACGTCATGGAAGAGTCCCTCTTGCGTCGCAATCTCTCCCTCATTGCCGATGTGGCGAAACGTGCCGATGTGGAAATCATTCTGGCGTTCAAGGCCTTTGCCTTGTGGAAGAGTTTCCCCATTTTCCGTCAGTACATCCACCACACCACCGCGTCCTCGCTCTTCGAGGCTCGTCTTGCCAAAGAAGAGTTTGGCAGCAAGGCACACACCTATTCACCAGCATATACTGACGACGAGTTTGCCCAGATTCTCGACTGCTCCAGCCACATCACCTTCAACTCCCTCACGCAGTATCGCCACTTTGCCCCGCAGGTGCAGGGCAAGGCATCCATCGGCATCCGTGTCAACCCCGAGTACAGCGAGATAGAGACCGAACTTTACAACCCCTGTGCCCCGGGTTCCCGTTTCGGCGTCTTGGCAAAAGACCTGCCCGACACCTTGCCTGAGGACATCGAGGGCTTCCACATCCATTGCCATTGCGAGTCGGGCAGCGATGTCTTCGTGCGTACATTAGTACATATAGAAGACAAGTTCGCCAAGTGGTTTCCGCAACTCCGATGGATTAACTTCGGTGGCGGACACCTCATGACCCGTAAGGACTACGATGTGCCGCTGCTCATCAAGACGTTGCAGGATTTCCATGCCCGCCATCCCCACCTGCGTGTCATCCTCGAGCCCGGCAGTGCCTTCGCTTGGCAGACGGGTCCGCTCATTGCCAACGTGGTCGATGTGGTGGAGAATGCCGGCATCAAGACAGCCATCATCAACGCCAGTTTCACCTGTCACATGCCCGACTGCCTGGAAATGCCCTACATGCCTGCCATCCGCCACGCAGAAATGGTCAATGGTGAATGTCCCAATGGTAAATATTGCTATCGCATCGGCGGCAACTCCTGTCTCTCGGGCGACTTCTTGGGCACGTGGCAGTTCGACCACGAACTCCAGATGGGCGAGGTGCTCATCTTCGAGGACATGATACACTACACGACCGTGAAGACCACCATGTTCAACGGCATCGGCCATCCTTCCATCGGCATGTTGCACGAGGACGGCACCTTCGAACTCTTCCGTCGCTTCACCTACGAAGACTACCGTGACCGCATGTGTTGAGTCCCATACGGCACGTCTCAACGGGGATGCTTTCATCGAGGCATCCCCCTTTCTTTTTGTGCCCCAAAAGTGGTCTGAGTCACACCGCCCAAGTGGTGTGACTCAGACCGCCGAGGCGGTGTGACTCAGACCACTTGAGAGGTATCGGGCATACCTCTTTCGGGGTGATTCTTTTTCAGAAAAAATACCTTGCGGTGGTTAGGAAAAGGGGACTCTGAATTGTTTAGATAGATAAAGATGACAGACTTGGGACAACGCCCCTAAGAAACGATTTTTAGACAGAAATGCAGAAAGAAGACATCGAACGGCTCTACGAAGCACATCACCAGCGGATGTATCGCTTGGCACGGATGCTCCTGCTCGACGAGGCAGAGGCGCAGGACGTGGTGGGCGACGTGTTCGAGCACTTGCTCACAATGCCCGAGCAGAAAGCGGTGGATGCTGCCTATCTGCTCATGGCGGTGCGGAACGCCTGTGCCAATGTGTTGAAGCACCGTGGCGTTCAGCAGAAAGTGCATCGGCTCTATGCCGAGGAGGCTCGAAAAGAGCAGCGTCTGCACGAGGACGGGAGTGACCGCAGCGAACAACTTCGTCATTTTGTCCGCACGGGGCTTTCGCCACGTCTGCAAGAGGTGTTCCAGTTGCGTTTCGGCGACGAACTGAAGTATCGGGAGATAGCCGAGCGGCTGGGTGTGAGCGAGGTGATGGTCTATAAGTATCTGTCGCAAATCATCAAAGCAATTCAAACCCATTTTAATTCGAGACAATCATGAGAACCGACGACAAACTGGAGCGGCTGCTCGACATGACCGAGCACCCCGAGCGTTATTCGGTGGACGAACTGACCGAAATGCTGGACGACCCTGAAGCACAGGAGTGGACAAACTGGATGGTGGAAGCACACTCTGCCGCTGCTGCCACGCCTCATTCCAAAAGGCAACAGGCATGGCGAAAAGTGGCTGCTGCCATTGCCGCCCTCTTCGTCCTTTCGGGTGTGGCATACGCCGCGTGGCACTTCACTCACAGTGCCGCAACTCATCCGCAGCCCTCGACCCCTCAACAGGAAATGGTCGCCTCTCAGCCGACTCATCCCGACTCGTTGAGTTCGGTTGTCCTGTTCGACAAAGTGCCTTTAGACAGCATCCTCAGCGAAGTGTCCGACCACTATCGGAAGTCGGTAGCGTTCCGTTCCGAAGCCTTGTGTTCGTTGCGTTTCCATGTGGAGTGGGATAGGGCTGATTCGCTCGAAGCCTTCACCGACCTGCTCAACGAGTTCGATGGGGTATGCCTGAGGATCGAGAACGACACCATTGTTGTGGAACAAGAATAAGGAGGGCGGAACATGAGACGTTTGATAGGATTATTGTTCCTTGGTGTTTGCTGCTTTGTGGCTGTGTCTGCCCAAGAAATCAACGCGGAGTACAAAAAAGTGCCCCTTTCGCAAGTGCTGACCGAACTGAATGCCGCTTCCGAAGGGTGGCGGGTGATGTTCATGGTGGACGAACTGGAGCACATTCTGGTGTCGGCAAAAGTGAAAGACGCCACGCTGCCAGCGGCGGTGGAGAAAGTGACGGAGGGGCAACCCGTGAAGGTGAAAGTGAAAGACCAGACGATTTTCGTGCAGTATCAGAAACGGAAAGACCGAAAAATCTCCTTGATGGGACACGTGAAGGATTCTTTCACCAAGGTCGCCATCCCCAACGTACACATCACGCTGATGCGGAGCGATTATACGGTCATTGACACCGTGACGGTCGGTTACAGATGGAACGGGGCATCTCGCAATGCGTGGTATCGTTTTGAGGTGCCTGCCATCTGGGAAAATCGTGAAGGGACGCTTTCTGATGCTGTCGGATTGACGGTGGCATGGAACGATGCCAACAACCGCTCACGCACCCTGGTGGAGAACTATCTTGCTTCGGGCAATACGTTTCAGCACGGCGAATCCTCCCAAAAGACGCACGACTTCTCCCTGGAACTGCAAAACCACTTGCAAGTCAAATCTCCTTTCATCGTCACCTCTGTCCTCCATCTGAATTACCGTCGCCATCGTGCAGACGGTCTCTCTGAAAGCCTCTTGGCATCCGACGAACTGCTGACCGACAGCGTCAACCTTGCTGCTTCCCGTAGTCGCGACAAGAGCACAGATTTTCGCCTCTCGTGGGAAAACTTCGGCAGCGTCACATTGCCTACAGGCGACGACGCGGAGGTGACATTGAACGCCTCGGTGCAGCGTCAGACCTATCACCAACATGCTTGGAATCAGTATCGATATTTCAAGACCGGCGACACCGACTTTCGCCATCAGTACGACCGTCTGCCCTCCACACGTTGGAATTTGCAAGGCACCTTCGATTACGAAATCAGTTTCTTGAATGGTTTCAGTGTGGCACCTTTCTACACCTTGCAGGCTTCTCGCAAAGAGAACACGAACGACTATTACCGTCTCGACCGCCTCGACGAAGGCAACGCAAACGTGCATCCCTTTGGCTGGTTGCCCTCCACGGCAGATTCCCTGCTCTTTGCCCTCGACCTTGAGAACACCAACGCCTATACCTCGACGGAACTGGATCACAACATGGGCGTAAACCTCCACTACAACATCGACACGAAGAGTGGACGCAACTATCAGTTCCGTCTCGACCTCATCCCCGTGTTCAAGCACCGTTCGCTCGACTATCGCAGTTCGTTGCTCACCACCATGTGGAAGCAGGACGACTGGACCTACTGGGCAAAGTTCTACTACGAGGAATACAACAAGGCGGGTGATTTTGTCTCCAGAGTCAACCTCACCTTCTCTCGCGACCTGCCCGACCTGCTCCATGCCATCGACATCCCCAACACCACCAATCCGCTCAACGTGCGGCTGGGCAATCCCGACTTGAAACCCTCCACCACCATCGAATACTACATCACCCGTCGGCTGTTTGAGAACCGCGAAATGAATCGCCATGTCAACCTCGCTCTTGGTGGACAACTGACCCGCAATGCTGTTGCCAATGGATACACCTACAATGCCGAGACAGGTGTCCGCACCTATCGTCCCGAAAACATCCACGACAACAAATGGAACCTTGATGCCCTCCTCAAAGCCTCTGGCAAAATCGACAAGAAGAAGTTCTTCGACACAGGGCACAAGTTCAGACTCCGCCTCGACCGTAGCATAGACCTTGCCTCTCTGCAAAACCGCACGGAAGACGCCCCCTACAGCCATGTCTTCACCACCTTCCTTGGCTACAGCGGCAACCTCACCTACACGAAGGATGCTCTGACCCTCACTCCCACTTGGGGCATTGACTATCAGCACATCCATCGCAATATGGACACGGACAGAAACTTCTATGCTTCAACTCTTCAGCCGTTCAATTCTTCCGACCTTTATTCCTTCCACTATGGTCTTTCTGGCAACTACACTTTCCCTCTCGGCATCAACCTCGAAACCGACATCACCATGCACTCTCGCCGTGGCTTCTACGACCCCACGATGAACGACAACCAACTCCTTTGGAACGCCACCCTCACACGTTCCTTCCTCCCTGGTGGTCGCCTCACCGCTCGCCTCCGTTGCTACGACATCCTCAACCGCATCTCCAACTATTCCTACACCACCAATGCCCAAGCCCACACCGAAACTTGGCATAACACCCTCCACCGTTACCTCCTCCTCACCCTCCAATACAAACTCAACTTCAATCCCAAGAAGAAACCTTAATAAACACAGCGGGGGACATACCATTGACGGTATGTCCCCCGCTGTTGTATGGGCGTATGTGTGTTTCGGGTGTTGCTTTGTCATCAGAAGCCGCCTCGACCGCCGCCGTTGCCTCCACCTCCGAAGCCGCCATTGCCGCCTCGTCCTCCTTCGCCGCCGTTACCTCGGCCGCCACCTTCGCCGCCAAAGTCGGGACGTTCGTAGCCACCGTTCATGTTGCGTGCATTGCGGAGGTTCTGGCGTGCCTCCTTGTTGCCGAACATGTTGAGACGGTAGATGAAGTGTGCCATGACGTAACTGCTGATGC
The DNA here is from genome assembly GCA_017483605.1 of Bacteroidaceae bacterium. Classification (GTDB taxonomy): domain Bacteria; phylum Bacteroidota; class Bacteroidia; order Bacteroidales; family Bacteroidaceae; genus Minthosoma. The sequence continues at coordinate 26,156 of JAFUWG010000047.1, forward strand.
TGTTGGTTTCGGTGTCTCGGCGTGAGTAGGCTGTGATGGCTCGGCTGATGTTGCTGCGGTTGTGCAGGATGTCGAAAGCCTGGAGCGAGAGGGTTGCCTGTCGGTTCTTGAGGAATCGGTAACTGATTTGAGCGTTCCAGATGAGTTCGTTGGTGTTCATCGATGCGGATGAGTAACCGCGGCGTGAACTCATGCCGATGTCGGTGGAGAAGCCGAAGCCGTTGTCGAAGTTGCCGCTGGAGGAGAGTCCGTAGTGGAAGTTGAAGGTGTTCTGATTGCTGGCTTCCACAATGTCGCTGGTTGACTTCGACCAGGTGAGGCTTCCGTTGGCTCGGATGTCGAAGTAGTTGAGGCGGAGCGTGAGGCTCAGGTTCTCGCCCAACGAGGTTTGCTTGACGAGGTTCTTGAACGTCTCATGATTCTGGTAGATGTACCCCACGTTGTGACGCAGCGATGCGGAGGTGTTGGTGTTGAGCATGAGTTTGTCCCATCCCAGCGGCGTGTTGAAGCCAATGTTGCCGCTGATGTTCCAGTTGCCGTTGATGTTTTCCGGACGTGTGGTTTGTCCACCCGTTTCCTCGTTGTACTCAGTGCGGTTGCTGATGCTGTTGAGGGTGTTGCTGAACGAGAAGCGGCCGAAGAGTGTTTGTGATGTGGCTGTGAAGTAGTTGTTGTAGTCGGCGTTGATGTTGTTGGTGAACGAGGGCTTCAAGTTCGGGTTACCTTCGCGGATGTTCAGCGGGTTGCTGTTGTCGGTCAGGTTGAAGAGGTCGGTCATGTCGGGTTGTGACGTGTTGCCTCGGTAGGTGAGTCGCAGGGTGTGCTGCTTGGTGAATCGGAAGTGGGCATTGAGGGTGGGGGAGATGCGGGCAAAATTGCGTGAGGCAATGGTGTCGAGACCTTGATACTGATACACCATCTTCTGATTCTGCTGCTCGATGCGTACACCAGCCGAGATGTTGAGCAGCGAGGTGATGTAACGCAGCGAGAAGTCGATGTTGTGGGTCTTGTTGATGTTGTCGGTGTAGCGAGAGAGGGAGTCGCTGAGGAACTCGAAATAGTTAGGTGCCAACATTCCGTACTGCCCGTAGTTGTCCCACAGAATCTGCCCGATGGAGTCTGCCTTGGCGAAGTCGTAGGTCTGTCCGTCTGAGTGACGCTTCGAGTAGTTGTAACTGTAGTTCACCTGTGCGAAGAGGTTGCGAAGGATTGGCTCGGAGTAGGTGAAGCCGAGGCTGTAGTTGCGGTTGTCAGATGGGGTGTTGCGGAAGCGGTAGGTGAGGTCGGTCGAGTCGTTGCGCTGATGGTAGATGACGTTCGAGTGGCTGTAGTTCTTGTTCTTGTTGCCGCTCGTCGCACCACTCAGGCGGAGGCTGATGTTGCGTCCGTTTCTGCCGGTTACCGCACTGGGACCGAACCACGGATTGCCGCCCAACTGACGATTGAGGGTCAAGTTTCCGCTCAGGTTGTGACTTGAACCGTCGCTCCAGTTGCTGGATACGTTCTCGTTGATTTTGATGTCGTTACTGATTCTGTCAATTTCCGTCAGAGGATTGCTGATGCCGTTCTGGTAAGGGTCGTCGTTGAAGGTGGCAGACGTGTTGCTCGATTCGCTGTCTGTGTCGCCAAACGAGAAGTTCGGACGGAAAAGCAGGGTGGTGAGCGAGTCGATTTTCCACTCCACCTTGAAGTCGCCGTTCACGCTGTTATTTCTGTTGAGGCTGTTGGAAAGGCTATTGCTGAAGGACGAGTTGGTTGACACGAAGTTCTGTGTGCTATTGTAAGTACGCACATCGCTCTTGCGGTAGTTGTAGCGGATGTTGCCGCCCAGTTCGAAATTGTCCAAGTCCACCACCAGTCGTCCGCCCGCTTGTCCCACGGTCGTGTTGCCGTTGTTGCCGCCACGACCGCCACCGCCACCCGTCTGGCTGTTGGTGTTGTTGAGCGAACCAATCACGTTGGCTTGAATCTTGTCGGCAAAGCGGTTCACCATCACACGTTCAGCATAGCGGTCTTCCGAGCCATAGCCCAAATCGACATTGCCGAACCAGCCTTGCTTCATGCCTTTCTTGATGCTGAGGTCAATCACCGTTTCTTCCTCGCCATCGTCAATGCCCGTGATGCGGCTGAGGTCAGATTGCTTCTCGTAGGTCTTGATTTTATCGACAATCTCGGTGGGGATGTTCTTCATCGCCATGCTCTGGTCGTTGCCGAAAAATTCCTTGCCTTCCACCAAGAACTTCTTGACCGTCTTTCCGTTGATTTTCACGGTGCCGTCGTCTGCCACTTCGGCACCAGGCAGTTTACGAATCAGTTCTTCCAGCACGCTTCCTTCAGGCACTTTGAAGGCATCGGCATTGAAGATGATGGTGTCTTCCTTGACTTCCACCTCCTTCATCTGGGCAGTCACCACGGCTTGCTTCAGTTCGATGGTGTTGGGCACGAGCAGCACCGTGCCAAGGGCATGGTTGCCGTTGTTGCTGGCACGGTTGATGGTGACTTGACGGAAGAAGTTATGATAGCCGATGTAGGAGATTTTCACCACGTAAGTGCCGTCCTTCACATTCTTGATGCTGAACGAACCATCTTCGTTGGTCGTGCCACCAGTCACCATCTTGGCGGTGTCTGTCGTCATCACCAGCACGGTGCTACGCATCAGTGCCTCGCCGTTTTCGCTGTCAATCACTTTGCCTCTGAGCAATGTCTGCGAAAAGGCAACTGTCGATACACATAAAAATAAAAGAGAGAGAAAAGTCTTGTTCAAGCAAGCCATGTTAGTCAGTTAGTTTATGTTTACGCTTGGTAAGACGCTCGTTTCTGAAAAAGGTTTAATCGCCCCAAGCACAATCTACTGTTTTTCTCTCAATTCGTCTCTTGTCTTGAAAGTTTTTCCGCAGAAAAGTGTTGGTTTCTTCAATTGAATATTAGATAAGGCAACACTTGACCTACATTCACAAAAGAAGTTCGCTTGCTGTCACCATGACAACAAGCGAACTTCTTTTTATTCCTTATTCGGATTCTCCTCATATTTCTTCTTCCAGTATGCTGCCTTCTGCAAGTCTTTGGTCACGCCGTAACCGAATTCATATATATAGCCAAGATAGGCCTGTGCATCTGGATGTCCTTGGTTGGCTGCCTTCACAAAATAAGGGAATGCCTGATCGATGTTTCCCGCATGACTATAATCCATACCTTTCTTGTAAAGTTCTTCCGCATTCATCGTGGCGGTTTTGTTTTGCGAGGTTATGGTTTGGGCTTACTGGCATTTTGTGCCGACACGCTCAGCATCATACATAGGGCGGTGAACAGCATCATGATTTTTGTTTTCATTGTTCTCATTCAGATTTTTCTTTTATATTTATTTGCAAATGTACAACTTATTTCAGAAGAAGCGAAAGAAAATGAAGAAAAATGTGAAAATATCTACAGAAATGTCTGACCCTCCATGTCCACTCAAGTCTCTCACCCGTTTCTTGCGAGAACGATGCCCAATGTCTTCCTAACTCTTTTGCCGATGTCTTCCTCGCCCTCATGCCCGTCATCTCGGACGACTGTGTTCCTTGTCTTCCAAGTTCTCATGCCCGTATCTTGCTCCGCCTCTTGCCCGTGTCTTCCTTTGCCTCTTGCTCGTTATCACTCTGCTCCGAGGCTCGTCATCACCTTTCCCTCACGCTCGTCATCACTCCGCTCTCAGGCTCGTGTCTTCTGATGAGGTATTTTCAGAGGGATGAATCAAGAGATTTCGGAAGGTGATTTGAAGACAAATCTGTGGAATCTGCTCAATCGTGCCGTAGGCACTTGTCGATAAAAACGTGCCGTTTCTTGATGATTTACCCCGAATCGGGAATTAGAATAT
>JAFUWG010000005.1 GCA_017483605.1 Bacteroidaceae bacterium
AGGGCGTACCTTTGCATACAGATAATGCAAGAATATGGTAGCAAACAACAGCAACAAGATGTCGGGGTCACACCGCGAGGCAACCACCAAAGAGCATACAAGGCGTGAACAACTCGCAAAGTTTTTCTACGACATCGCAAAGATCATCTGTGCTGGTATGGTGGTAGGAGCATTTCCCACTTTGTTAGGTGGCGAGTCTCTTGCCATTGCCATTTGTTCACTCGTGCTGGGCACAATAGCCACCATTTCTTCTGCTATTATTGCAAACCGGGTATTAACGTATTAAAAACATTATAATTATGACTCCAATGCTATTTTTCTTTATGATGGCAGCCATCATCAGTGTAGCATTCCTTCTTTGGACATACACCAAGCCTGGCAAGAGATGGCTTGCAAACCTTTGATTCCCATTGGTTCGACACACAATAATCAGGGCTGGCACAATCTTGTTGCCAGCCCTGATTATTTATGTACACCCGTGCCATTTTCCCCACTCTTTAGTCCTCATCCAAATCGTTGAGGTCGAAATATAGCAGACGTGTGGGTTCGTCAATATCGTCGTCGTTGAGAGGCACAAACCCGTTGCGTAGGTAGAATGGAATGGCTGCCGAATAGGCATCCACCGTGATGAATCGGCATCCAGTCTTATTGTCAGCGGTGAAGTATCGTTTGATGAAGTCGAGAAGCATACTTCCCACATTCATGCCTTTTGCCGATACGTGAACAGCCAGACGGCCAATCTTGGCGGCTGGATAACTTTTCAGCCGCTTGTGGTTGTTGAAGCGACGGCTGAAACGATTATACTTCGTCTTGTTGTCGAAATCAGAAATAGAGATGCGGTCGTTAGAGAGACTGAAGAATGCTGTGATGTGCTCGTTGGCTATGTCATCAGCCTCTTTCAGCACATAGGTCACAGCCAGTTTCTCCTTACGATAAAGCGGGCTTTCATGGAGGATGAAGTCGTTCAAATCTTCATCCCCGCAATCAAACGACTTCACGGTGTCTGGCACATCCAGTTTGACGACAATCAACGAAGTACTTGCAATATCAGACGGCTGTTGCATGTCGCTGTTGTTTAAGTGCTTCGCCACGTTTCAGCATACCCAATACCAACTCATAGTTAGCATTAATCCTTGCCCGCTCTTCTTGCGAAATGCGACGCTTCTCTTGCATCCGAGCCACGAAACGTCTTGCATCCTCCCCATAAAGGATAGGTGTTTCCTTGATTGGTCTTGCCATAATCTTCTTGTTTTTATAAATTCTCACTGCAAAGATACATCTTTTTATTTATATACTCCAAAAGATTTGGGGATAAATGTTGAGATGAGAGGAGAGAGATGACTGTCTTTTGGATGAAGATTGGGAATATCTGTTATGGCGGTACGGCTTTTCATTAGCAGTCCGCCTGTGTCAAACGGAATGTTTGCCTTGGAACCTCTTCCATTTCTCTGGGATAGAAATATCAATGTCAAGGGAATGGAGGTGTATTACATCAGGCAGTAAACTTTGCCTAAACCGTGACTCATACCGTTGAAGGAACATGGGTGAACCGCTCCCCATCGTCGCAAGATTGCTTGAGTGCTGATTGGGCGGGAAGTACACAAAAACAGTTTGCCCAACACCTTTCGCAATTTCAATGGCGGGCACCATGTCGCTATCAGCAGAAACCACAATGGCAATGTCACAGTTCCGTTCGTAGGCATCAACAACAATCTGTGTGGCAATTCTCACGTCAGTCTCTTTTTCCTCATGTGTTCGGATTTCATATCCGCAATTTCTACAAGTGATGCTTTTCTTCAGATAAGTGCCAAGAACAAGATGAAATTTGCGATTCTCCTTGTTTGCTTGAAAGAAACGCCCCTGGTTCATACAGGCCTCTGGGTCATCTGGCCGTGCCGAGAAGTATTTCACCGCAACCAGTTCTTGGTTAGGCTTCATAAATTTCTCAAAAAGGGCGACAATGTCCAGCCAATAATACTTTCTCCATCGAGGTTCCTTTTTCAACCCGTAGTAGAAATTGAAACCATCCACATAAACAATCACTCTTTTCTTTTCCATTGCAAATCATAAATAAAATAAGCCACCCCCTTTCGGAGGCGGCGAGCCTTAGCCTTTTTCATCTAAGGGGGATAAATTCTGTCGCAAAGATACAACTTTTTTCAATTACGCCAAAAGATTTTGGAAGAAATGTTAGAAATCACACAAAAAAGAAGTTCTTGCAGATAAGAATGAGAAATTTCCGAGTCAATAGTCCTGAATATTCAGTTGATATGCTGTTTCGCTTTGTACCGCCCTCATCAGTTTCACATCCTCAAAAGCACCTGCTTCCATTTTTTTCACAATTTTCGTCTCGTCTTTTTCCTTACAACGGCAGCCGAATACAATTCCCACCAACGCATCTTTGTTGAACTCTGACAGCCCCGTCACTCTCGGGGCAATCACTCTATATTCCTTCTCATATCCCCATGCCGGAGCCTTGTGCCACAACGCTCTTGTCACATCTTTGTCCCCTTCAACACGCTCCTTGATATAGTTGACTTTCGGATACACGTCGTCATATATCACCTTCTGCGGAAAACAAAAAGTGTCCAAGTCCTGCATGATGTCAAACTTGAGGCACACCCCTTTTTTTGAATCGAAGGATGCACCAAAAAGGCTCCCTCGATACCTCAAAAGTGGTCTGACTCAGACCGCCCAAGCGGTGTGACTCAGACCGCCGAGGCGGTGTGACTCACACCACTTTTGAGGATACGGAGGAGTGGTATCAGACAATCTGGGGCACGGTGTTGTGCCTGTGCCCCAGATGATAATGTGATTGCTCTTTAAAAGAAAGCCCTACCAGAGTGTTGTACGAACAAGGTAAATGTGCTACTTGGTTTTTCCTGCATTGATAAATACAGAAACGATGGAAACGACAGCGGTGAATCCGAAAATGCCAGCAAACCAAGGCTTGTCAAGATAGAGTGCCAAGGCTGAAAGTCCAACCAAAGTGACCAGTGCCAGAAACGCAAAAAACATGCCCCACAGATTAATTCTTGTAGTTCTACTCTCGCTGCTTTTCACCACCTTCATCTTTTCCACCTCCATCTTGTGCCGATGCTGCTGCTCCTTCTGGGCAGTTTCCATCAAGAACTTCACGATGTTAGGGTCTATTCGCTGATAGTCCGAGAGTTCTTGAGGCGATGGCAGTGTGCTGTCGCTCACGGTGTATGAGACTTCCACCTGCTGACCGACACCACCTTGCGTTGCCACATTCGTCTGCTTGTGATTGATCTGCTGCTTAGACATTTCCTGCTACAATTTTGTTAAAACTGATTCTTACGTCGTGGTTGATTCGTAGGCGGTCTTCATGGAGACGACGCATGTCATCGGCACTCCCTGACGGGGTCCCGAACAGTTCCTCTTTCATTTTTAAGATTTCCGCTGTTTGGAAATGATATTCTCCGCGAGATGCAGCCCGTAGAGTCTGAACGCCGCCAATAATTGCATGTTTGATGTCTCTGAATGCACACATGATGACCTCCTTTCCTTGTAATAAACCTTATCTTTATCGTTACAAAGGTAAGCCTTTTTTCTCAATACAGATCAATCCTGATATGTTTTTTTGCAATTGTAATTGATTTTTTAACAAATTGTCCTTGTTTTTTCTATCTTGGTAGAGGTACTTCCATTTGATGTTGCCATTATTTCCGTTTTTTGAAAGTCAAAATTAAATCGGGGGCACGGTATTATGTCCGTGCCCCCGAAAAGTGAGTGTTTATCTTATGAACAAATTCTTAGTTTAGTAAGAAGATGCCTCATAAGTGTTATGATAGTTATAAATGTACACGTTTGTTGCAGTATTTGCAGTTTCCGATACAGACGAGTTGTTGACAGAACCGATCAAGTAGTAAGTTGTTGTAGTTACTCCGCTTGCCGAAACAGCCGCTCCTGTATCTGTAGTCTTATAAGACTTTCCACCATAAGTGAGAGTTATTCCTGTAGAGCCTTCTACGTAGCCGACATAAGTGCTATTGCCCTTATAGTAACCAGTGATTGTACCAGTTCCGTTGTTTGTACGGTTGTATGGGAAGTACAGTGCAGACTTGTCAAATGTGCCAGAAGTAGAACAGTCTTGCTTGATTTCAACAGAGGTTGTTCCGCTTGTACCCTGTATGGTTCCAACGAACTGACCCCATGTAGCGGCCTTCATATCCCAACCAACTGTACCGTATGTCTTCGTGTTGGTGAATGCAACGTTTGTTGTTACCGCCTTTGGTGTACCTGTGCCATTACCGAGAGTCAGCGATGCACCCTCTGGTACGATACCGATCAGACCACCTACATAGTAGTGACCACTGATAGAACCTGCAACAGAGGTAGAAGTGACAGCCACGTTACCTGCAATTTTCTTGGCCAAGATACCAGTACCAGCATCTTCAACATCAGTAGCAATTGTAGCGTTTGTAATTGTCACACCATCTACGTTTGCACCATTTTTGATGGTCCCGAAGAGAGGAGCATCAAGTTTCTGAATTTCCTTACCTGCTTCTACTGTGAATGGTGCAGCAAGATCTGGACTTGTCCAGTTCTTCAATTCTGTGATGTTGGCAACTAAAGCATACCTGTTCGACGTATTGAAACTTGCAGCAGCGGCCAATTGGGCGGCTGTGTAAATTGCAGTGTAGTCACTTGCTGTTGAAGAAGAGGTTGAACCACCATCGCGTTTCGTGTAAGCACTGATAGAGATTGTAGAAGAAGCGAAGTTATTCATTGTAGTTGCTTTGTTTCCATCGAACGATGAACTGTAGTTGAACTTCACATTGGTGATGCTTGGGTTACAACTGATGGCAGAAGAACCTGAAGAAACCACGTTGATATTAGAACTTGCAGCGAATTCTACAGGAGAAGAGCCTGGAGCCTGGAGGTTTGTAATGTTACCACCAGTCAAATTGATTGTAGTAACACCCTTGTTCAGATAGAGTTTCACTTCATCAGTAGCAGCTGCTGCAACATTGATTGTTGGGGCATTCGTGGTCACGGTAGCAGCACCTGTCACGGTAACAGCAGTAGCCTTTGAGTCAACCAGAGTAACGTTCGTGCCAACAGAGACTTTATTCACTGCAGTGTTGTTAATCTTAAGAGCATTTGCTGTGTTAGCCACAGTGATGTCACCGGCACTGATTGCAGGAGTTGGCTGATCTGCAATATTAATAGTTGCATCAGCAGTTGCCTGGAATGCGTTAGCCTCAGTACCCAAAGTCAAACCGCCTGTCTTGGTAACAAGCAGAGGAGAGCCACTTCCAGTAACATTCGTGTAATCACCTACAAGTGTAACCTTGGTTGTAGTGTTCAGATTGATGGTGTTAGTTGTTGTTGCGAAACCCTTAAAGTTGAATGTTACTCCATATTCGCTTGCAGAGTTGTCCACACCGTCTGCATCTGTAATAGTCAAAGGAGCAGCCGACAGATCTGCAGCAGTACCATAAACATTTACAATAATATCGCCCTTCAATGCAGGGATGCTGATAGTGTTCAAATCTGGATAGCCAGAAATGTTCATTGTACCCAAGTTCTGACCTGTGATATATGTACCATCTTCATTAACGTTGAAGTTGAGTTCAATAGCACCGTTACCCTTGTTGTAAGTAGACATAGCCTTTGTAATCTCGGCTGTTGTTGTACCGGCACTGAGGTTGTATTCCAAACCGAATGAAGTCTTAGGGCACTGGAGGCGGACATTACGGTTGATAGTCTTACCGACCCAAGCCTTGATGAAGTTCCAGTTTGTGCCATCGTAATACTCAGCCACGAGGATAGGATAAGTACCAGGAGCAACAGGAAGGTATGCAATGTTCTGGTATGCATCCATGTAATTCTTTGGTGTAGTACCATAAGTTGTCAATACTGTAACAGCCTCACGACCTGTGGCTGGCTGATTAACAGCCTCATCGGTTGTATTTATAATTACACCGCCAGTTTTCAACTCAGCCTCGAACCAGCCGGAGAGAGGCATATCTGCATTGGTCTCAAAGTCAGTGCCTTCTGTTCCAGAGAATGTGGCAGTGTTTGTACCAGATGCTACAAGGATCGCCTCTGTAGTACCAGCAGCGATAGTTGTTCCACTTTCATCCTTTCCAGAGAACACATCGTTGATTTTTTTCCCAGTCTTCGGTTTCAAAGAACGTACACGTACTTTCTGTACAGATTTCTGACCATTTTCGAAAGGTACGGCAACAGTAGCACCAAGTGCCTGCAGAGTAGTTTCGAGTTTCTCTTTGGAAGAACCTTCATTCACAGTACCCCACAATGGAACACCTGCTGTATACGTAACATATGTTTTGCCACCAACAGTTGTGGTTCCTTCTGAATACGGAATTTCCTGTGGAATCTTCACCAGTGCAACAGGGACACCGGCATCTGTGCCACGCTTCCAACCAGCATAAGAAATAGCCTCACCACGGAGGGCATAAGTGTAAGCGTCGTTCTCCACATCGACAAGTTGCTTGCCATTGATGGCAAATACGTTGCCAGCATCAGAAGCCGTATACTTGAAAATGTCATACGCATTAGGCTTGCTGTCATACACGCGAATCTGATCACCTTCTCCAAATGACCACTTGATGCCGTTAGATGCCACAGCATCAAATCCTGTCTGGTAGGCGTTCATACGTGTTCCAGCCTCTTCCTCGATAGTCACAGTCAGCGTGGTCTTACCAGCCAAGTTGTCACCACCGAAAAAGTCTTCGTCATTGCTACAACTTGCCAATGCAAGAAGACCAAGTGCAGCAGGGACTAAATTGAAAATTTTCTTCATAGTTGTTTGAATTTTTTAGTTATTAATTAGGTTTTACAATACGCCGTCTTCTTCCTCCTGACTAATACCGTCAACGTCAGTAGGAGAACTTTCGCAGAAGAAACCTTCTACATTCATGTTGAGCACCTCCAATTCAGGGGTCTCATAGAATTTCAATTCTTTCTTTTCCATTTTTTAATTGTTTTTAATTGATTAAAATGTTAATAATATGTTAACTGTAACTTTTTTCTTTGGTCAATTTGTACTTTTTAGGGCTCAAAGCCACAGGAAAATCACCCCTCCTCAACGCCTCCCAAAAAATCGCCTCGTTTTTCAACTCAACTCCCTGATTCCCTGCTTGTTCGCCACTAATCATCCCCTCGTTTACCCCTCATATGATGCAACGGCCGTTATATTAAATTGCCGCATTTTTAGGGCGTTTGCTGGCTGCCGGGTAACAAACTGGTAACAAAAACGTCCCAATTTTTATAGGCAATTTGGTACATTTTGCCCCTCCAAACACCCCGATTTGTTACCCCAAATTCCGGGTAACAAATTGCTATATTCAAAAACCCCATTTTCCGTATGTCCCAATGTCCCCAAGTTTCGTCCCACCAGTCGCCAAATTCACTCGCACGGCAACAATAACACCAAAAAATACGACAAAAGAAACAAACGCCCCAATTTTGTTCCGATTTAGGATCTGAAACCCCGAAAATGGGTAACGAAATAGCAACAAAACATCCAAAATCCAATATTGACCAATTCCCCCAAATCCACCCCCTCTCTCCCCAAGATAATTTTTCCGCAAAACACCCCAATCCCCACAAAATTTTCCGCCAAACCACCTTTTTGCAAAATCCCCTCCCGAAAGAAACTCACCCAATCCGTCCAATCATCTTCTATCGTGTTCCCGCCCCAACTCGATCTGCACGCTCCGCTATCCATCAACGCCCAAAGGATTTTAGCAGTATGCCCATGCCTGTATCCTCCTACTCCTGCTGCCCCCTGCCCGACAAAATTTTTGCCACATCGGGCAGGAGGCGTCCGACCTGTCGGGCTTGGGAAGCGACAGCCATCGGGCTACAGTCACCCACCCTTATCGGGCAGGAGCCACCATCCCTATCGGGCAGGAGTCGCCACCCCCATTGGGCAGAAGCCGCCACCCACATCGGGCAGTAGGCTGCACAGCCGTGCGGGTTTTTTGTCTCCTGGTTTTTTCGTTTTTTTTCTCTCCTCACGCCCGCGCGTATTATATATTTTATATATTATTTATTATATATTTTTTATATATAATACCCTTCTCCCCCCCCTAATAGAACTATCCCCCACCGCGAAAGGGGCAGAAGCAAAAGAGACCAAAGAGACAAGAGACAAAAAACCGGTGAACCTTTGCTCGCCCGCACGGACTACTTGCGAATGCGAGTGCAAAGTTCCATCTGCAAATTCAAAAGTGGGGCAGTTTCATTTTATCGCTCTTGTGTTTCATTTGTGCTTGTATTCGGGGTTTTGTAACCCGTTTGAAAGCCTATGTAACACAAAAATACTTGGTTATTGTTAATAAATGTGTAATTTTGCAGCAGAAATCCAATATCATTAACTAATGGCCTATATGAAGACTAAACAAAAACGACACCTGAGCCTGTCCCGATGGGTGGGCATGGTGCTGATTGCTGCTGGAGGACTGTCGGCTTGCGATGGCTATGACTTGGCAAAAGAAGAGCCAAGTTGGCTGGGTTCGAGCATCTACGACTATCTGAAGGATGACGGCAGTTACACCAACATGGTGAGGCTGATTGACGACTTGGGCTACACGGATGTTCTTGCGAAGACTGGTAGCAAGACCCTCTTTGTGGCAGACGACGGGGCGTTCGGTCGGTTCTACCAGAACAACACGTGGGGAGTTCGCAACTATGAGGGACTCTCGACAGCCCAGAAGAAGTTGATTCTTTACGGCAGCATGATTAACAATTCCTGCCAGGTCGCTTACCTGAGTAGTTCGGAAGGACCTATCGAGGGCGACTGTATGCGCCGTCTGACGGCAACGAGCGAGTACGACTCCGTGCCTGTGCTTCGCCCCTCTCAGATGCCCGACAATCCCTATTGGGCAAGATATCGTGAGGCGGGGAAGAACATCGTATGCATGAGCGACATCACGGCTCCTCCGATGATTCACTTCATTGAGAGTTTCCTGAACAACAAACTCATCACGAATGCCGACTGCAACTTCCTTTTCAACTATCAGACAGAACGACAGCCAGGTGATGCCAATGTGAACGGCATCATGATGGCGGAACAAAACATCAAGTGCTCCAATGGCTTCGTCCACAAGATGGCAGAGGTGCTGACGCCGCTGCCTAATATGGCAGACCTCATCAATCAGAAGCCGAACACGCAGGGATATGCCAAACTACTCAACCGCTACTGTGCTCCCTACTATGCCGGCGATGAGGCAACTCGCGAGTACAACCGCATTTACAATGCCAACATCGACTCACTCTTCGAGAAGCGTTATTTTTCCGAGCGTAGCCAAGACGGTCAGCCACTTGACCTCACACCCGAGGAGGGTCCGGTGAATGGTCTGCTGAAGTTTGATCCGGGGTGGAATCAGTTCTACTCCACCACCACTTCCAGCACCAGCACGAATGTGGCTTTGCAGGAGAATATGGGCGTGATGCTCGTGCCGAGCGATGCCGCCCTTGAGCGTTATTGGAATGATGGTGCCGGCAAGGTGCTGAAGGACTACTATGGCTCATGGGAAAACGTGCCAGACAAGGTGATTTCGAAGATGCTCAATGTGAATATGCTCAACTCGTTCGTCAATTCTGTGCCCAGCAAGTTCAACACGGTGCTCAACGATGCCAACGACGAACTGGGACTCGCTACCGAGTTTGTCGATTCTGTGTATATGGCATGTAACGGTGCCGTCTATCTGACCAACAAGGTGTTCAATCCTGTGGCATACATTTCCGTCACCTTCCCGGCTCTTATCAACGAGACGATGAACATCCTCTATTGGGGTGTGGAGCAGTTGGGCTTCGATGTCTATCTGAACTCGCAGAACACCTATTACAGTCTTTTCATCCCCAACAACGAGGCGTTGCTGGAGTATATTGACCCTTGCTCATACGGAAAGACCAGCACACAACTCTTCCGCTTCCACTACAAGGCTTCCGCACAGACCGAAAGCCAGAAGGTGTGGGCAAGCATTTGGAACTACGACACCGAGACGGGTGTGGTGGGTGACTCGATTGGCGAAGCCTCTTACAATCAGATTACCAACCGCTTGGAGGACATTCTGAACACGCACATCGTCATTGGTGACGTGGAGAATGGCAACACGTTCTTCCAGACAAAGGGCGGCAGCATGGTGAAGGTTGCCAATGCCACGGCAGGTGTTGGCGGCATGACCGTGCAGGGTGGCTATCAGATTGAGAACGGCAAGCAAGTGCGTGTCGTAGGTCTCTACGATGAGTCATACGAAGGAAACGGTAAGACCTATATCATTGATGAAGAACCGATTATGACAGCCCGCAAGTCCGTTTTCGACGTGCTGGGCGAACACGAAGAGTTCAGTGCTTTCCACGATTTGCTGCAGAGTTCTCCCTATCTGGAGACCAAGCACGTCATCGGAACGGATGAGCATGGTTGCCCCAGTGAGAACATCTCTCTCTTCAACACCTACCGTTACACCGTTTACGTGCCGACCAACAAGGCTATCGCCGACCTGCAAGCCGCAGGCAAACTGCCTACATGGGAAGCCGTGGAGAATGAACAGGACGAAGAGGTGAAGGACAGTCTTCAGACAGAAATCGAGAACTTCATCAAATATCACATTCAGGACAATGCCTACTACGTGGGGCAGGGCAGCGATAGTGGTGAGTTTGAGACCTCTGCCTATAAGGTGACCGACGGCAACCTCTCCTACTACAAGTTGAACACGAAGATTGACAACAGTGGCATCACGATTGTGGACGGCAAGGGCAACACTCGCAAGGTGGTGACCGACGGTAACCTCTACAACATCATGGCTCGTGAGTATCAATACGATGCTGCCGACCCCACTCGTGCCAACAACCTTTACACTTCATCTTTTGCCGTGATTCATCAGATTGATGGGGCATTGCAATACAAATAAACCGTGAATAAAGTATGAAAGCAAAAATTGACTTTGTCGAACTAAAGGTTCAAATAGCAATGTTGGCATTGGCACTCATGCCAATGGGTGTGTCGGCACAGACGGCTGGCACGATGATTCACGGTGTGGTGCAGGACGACATTGAGCCTCTGATGGCGTGCAATGTGGTGGAGATTGACAACACCAACCGTATTGTGGCGGCAGGTGTGACCGACATGAACGGTAACTTCTCATTCCGTATCGTGGATCCCAAACATAAACTGAAAATTTCCTACGTGGGTTATGAAACCCAAATCATTCCCATTAAGGGCACCAGTTATAAGATTACGCTGAAGAGCAATACGCAACTGCAGGAAGTGGTGGTGAAGACCACTAAGATTGTGCAGACAAGCGGTCTTGCCATTCCTGAACGCGAACTTTCTGTGGCACATCAGATGATTGATGCCAAAGAGTTTGAAGGTCTCGCCCTGACCAGTGTGGATGAGGCATTGCAGGGGCGTATCGCAGGTCTCGACATCGTGGCGAACTCGGGCAACCTTGGTGCCGGAACAAGTATGCGTTTGCGTGGCGTCAGTTCAATCAATGGCAGCAGCGAACCCCTCATCGTGGTGGATGGCAACATCTTCGAAAGTGACTACAACAGCAATTTCGATTATGCCAATGCTACCGAAGACCAGTTTGCCGAACTTCTCAATGTGAATCCCGACGATATCGCCAGCATCTCCGTCTTGAAAGATGCCGCAGGTACCGCCATCTATGGTTCTCAGGGTGCCAATGGTGTCATTGAAATCAAGACGAAACGTGGTGCCCGTGGCAAGACGAAGGTGCAGTACTCCTACCGTGCGATGGCAACCTTCCAGCCCAAGGGTATTAACCTGCTGAATGGTGACCAGTACACGATGCTGATGAAGGAGGCGTATTACAACCCGACCCTCAGCGATGCTTCTGCCAACATTCGAGAGTTCAACTACGATACGTCGTGGAACGAATACGAAATGTACAACAACAACACCGACTGGCGTAAAGCGATTCGCCAGACAGGTCTTCAGCAGCAACACTATGTGAGTCTGTCGGGTGGTGGCGAGAAGGCCAACTTCCGCATTGCCGGTGGTTACGACCACCAGACGGGTACGGTGATAGAGCAGAAACTCGACCGTTTTACCACGCGTGTGGCTCTTGACTATTTCGTCAGCGACCGTATCAAGATTGTCACCAACTTCAACTTGACCTATACGGACAATAAGAAGAACTACAAGGACAACAGCATCGTGAAAGATGACCTCTTGGGAATCGCATACGTGAAGATGCCTAACCTGTCCATCTATGAGCAGGATGCACAAGGACATGACCTCCCCGACTACTACCACATGTTGAACACGGCATCAGCCGAACTTCTTCGTGACCAGTACACCTACGTCAACCCTGTGGCATTGGCAAAGCAGGCAAAGAACGAGGAATCAACCTATCAGATTCAGCCAGAGTTCCAGTTGCACTACAACCTCCTCGGCACCAGTGCCGACCAGACGCAGTTGAAGTATGAAGGCAAAATCCTCTTCAACATCTTTAATAAGTATAACGACACGTTCTATCCGTCCAGCCTTGTGACGAACGGATGGTCCGATACGAGCAACAATAAGACGACCTCCGATGCCCACAAGAGTACGGCTGTCACGACTACCCATCGTTTGACCTTCCAGCCTCATTTCAACAACGAAGACCATTCCTTCATGGCGATGGCACAGTTCCAGTTGACCGATGGCTCTTCCAAGTCCACAGGCTCATCCGTTTGGGGCTTGCCTTCGGGTGGCATCCAGTCGCCTATCGCCGACGGCATTGTCAGCAACCTGAGCACCAGTTCTGGGCAGTGGCGTTCTGTCTATCTTACGTTCTCTGCCCACTACGCCTACAAGGGCAGGTACATCGCCGATTTCAGTGTGCGTCGAGACGGCTCCACCAAGTTCGGCGACGACAGCCGCTGGGGTAACTTCCCTGCACTCTCCTTCCGTTGGAACGTTAGCGACGAACCTTTCATGGAACGCATCAAGTGGCTCGACATGCTCTCCATCCGCCCAGGTTGGGGTAAGGTGGGCAGTCAGCCAGGCGGCGAGTACCTCTACTTCTCCAAATATACCAATGGTACCGCCTACAACGGCAATGGCTCAGTCTATCCGAGCAACATCCGCCTGAGCGGTTTGAAGTGGGAAGAGAAAGAAACATGGAACATCGGTTTCGACCTCGGTTTCCTCGACAATCGTTTGACCGCCGACTTCAACATCTACACCCAGCATACGAGCGACCTGCTGATGCTGAACAGAAAGATTCCAACATCATCTGGTTTCACCGCCTTGGCCTATCAGAACGTGGGTGACATGGTGAACAATGGTTGGGAATTCAACATCAACGGTCAAGACATCATCAAGGCAGGTAAGTTCCGTGCCAACTTCAATGTCTCTTTCGCCAACAACAAGAACGAAATCACCAAGATGGACGAGACAGTGTTGGCATCGCTCAACAGCGACTTCAGCAAGGACAACGGTTCCTACCTCACTCGTGTACAGTTGCACAATGCCTTCGGCTCCATCTACGGCTTCCGCTACAAGGGCGTTTACCAATACAGCAAGTATTCCGATGTGGAGGTGCCAGGCGTGAGCGGTCCTAACGCTCCTGTGGCTCGCGATGCAGAGGGCAATGTGGTGGTGGACAAGAGCGGCTACACAACTCCGATGGTATTCTGCTATGACAGCAATGACAAGTCTTACATCTACGAGTTCAAGGGAGGTGATGCCATCTACGAGGATATCAACCACGATGGTAACATTAACGAACTCGATATTGTTTACCTCGGCAGTTCGCTGCCAAAGATAACAGGCGGATGGGGCTTCAAGTTGACCTATGGACGCTGGAGTTGGAACAACCAGTTCAATTTCCGTGTAGGTAACAAGATTGTCAATCGAGCCAGAATGTTGGCGGAGAATATGTATAGCAACAATAACCAGTCAACTGCTGTCAACTGGCGTTGGCGTGTGGAGGGCGACAATGCAGAAGTTCCTCGTGCGCTCTATCGTGCAGGTTACAACTGGCTGGGTAGCGACCGCTTCGTGGAGAATGGCTCGTTCTTGCGTCTCAACTATACGCAGATTAGTTACTCGCTTGACCCGAAACTCATTAAGAACTGGGGACTTTCTCAACTTAGTTTCTATGTCAATGCCAATAACCTTTTCTGTTTCACAGGCTATTCTGGTGCAGACCCCGAGGTGGGTTACGGCGGCTATGGCGTGACTTACGATACGGCTAAGACACCAAGGTCTCGCTCCGTTACATTTGGTCTCACTGTTCAATTCTAAAATGATGATATTATGAAAATCAATAAGAAATATAGTTCTTTTGCAGGCGCTCTGTGCATGATGATGTCATTCCAGGGCTTATTGAGCAGTTGTAGCGATTTCCTCTCTATCGAGCCGCAGAACGACATTGTGCTGGAAAACTACTGGACAGAAGAGGCGGACGTGAACAGTGTGCTCAACTCTTGCTACGCTCAACTTGAAAGCGAAGACTGCATGAAGCGTATGGTCGTATGGGGTGAACTTCGTTCTGATAACATGACGAATGGCTCTGGTACACCTAATGCTTTGGTTCAGATTCTCAAGGAGAACATTCTCGAAACGAACGGCTACACCAACTGGCAGTGTTTCTATCAGTGCATCAACCGTTGCAATACGGTGCTTTACTATGCTCCAGGGGTAAATGCCATTGACCCGAACTTCACAGACTCGGAACTTCGTGCCACACTTGCTGAGGCAACGACGCTTCGTGCCCTGTGCTATTTCTACCTGATTCGAACCTTCCGCGATGTTCCCTACATCACCTATCCTTCCAACGATGATAGCCAAGAGTTTCAAGTTCCTGCTACACCGTTTAATGAAGTGCTGGATAGCCTGATTGCAGATGTGGAATCGGTGAAAGATGATGCCGTTCGCAGTTATGGCGAGAAGAGTGTGGAAAATACTTGCCGCATCACTCGATGGAGTTGTTACGCATTGCTTGCAGACCTCTACCTTTGGAAAGGGGATTGGCAGAAGTGCATCAACTATTGCGACCTCGTCATCGACCAGAAAATCAGAGAGTATGAAGAAGAATACGAAGAGAATCCAACAACGATGACCACAGAGTTGTATGGCAAGTTCCCTCTCATCTCTGAGTCTTCTGCCAACAGTAACTATGCGGGAAACACCTATACCGAGATTTTTGGTACGGGCAACAGTTTTGAATCCATCTTCGAACTGAATTTCTTGAACAACCAGTCGGTTTCTAACTCCACGGTTTCAAGTTTCTATGGCTCAAGTGGAACCAAGACTGGACAGGTGGGTGTTCCGACATTTTTATACAGCGATGCTTACGCTGGTTTGAATGACTATTTCAAGAGAACGGATTGCCGCTACTTGGAGAACATGACGGAAATCAACAACAAGGTTTACATTTCCAAGTATGTCAATCAGTCCGTGTCTTTCCGCACCAGCACCACAACAGGTGCCGCACCTACTGTGACGGGCAATGCACGCTCTTCCGCATTTGCAAACTGGATTGTCTATCGTTTGACAGATGTCATGCTGATGCGTGCGGAGGCAGAAGTGGAGTTGGCTGGCAATGTGGAGGAAGGAGCAGTTCTCTCAGACGAACAGACACAACACTACAGAAATGCATTTGCTTGTGTCAGTGCCGTATGGAAACGTGCGAACAATAAACGTACTGCCACGACAGACACGCTGGTGTTTGACGATTATGCCACCTCGCGTTCAGCCATGGAAGACCTTGTGCTGGATGAGCGTCAGAGAGAGTTGATGTTTGAGGGCAAGCGTTGGTTTGACCTTGTGCGTCTCTCGCGTCGTGAGGGTGATAACACACGCATGATTAGCAAGGTGCTTCCCAAGTTCCAAGAGAACACCAGTGCCATTCGTATCAAACTCTCCACCCAGGATGTGCTTTACTGGCCATACAACCGTGATGAGTTGAAGCAGAATCCATACTTGCAGCAGAATCCTGCTTACGAAACTGATAACACAGAACAAAATTTCTAATCGGTTATGAAAATAAAGAATATATATAATTTAGCGATTGGTGTTTTTAGCCTTTTGGTTGCATCGCAGTGTTTCGTGAGTTGTTCTGACGAACCCGATGCGGAAAACTATTACACCTTCACAGGCGAGATGGTGAGTGACTATCTTGACAATCGCCCAGAACTGTACAGCGACTTCACCGAGATACTCCATCGTTCGGGCATGTATGGTATGATGGCGACATACGGCACCTATACATGTCTTGCCCCAACGAATGATGCTGTTGAGCAGTATTTGCGTCAGCGTGGCTATAATAGTGTGAGCGACCTTTCGAAAGAAGAGTGTGACACGCTCTCTTGGAACCACATCATTGCTGAAACCTATTTTACTACAGACCTCAGCGATGGTAACATCCCGACTGCCAACATGAACGAACGTTTCCTTACGTTCTCTTGCGACAGTGATGCGATGAATGGAGGCAATGTGATGTACTACATCAATATGGCATCGAAACTGATTGTGCGAGATGACTCTGTCGAGAATGGTGTGGTACACACGCTCGACCGTGTGATTCAGCCTTCCAGTTCTTATCTGCCAGAGATTCTGCTGGAGGATAACAATATCTCGCTCTTTACGTCTGCATTGACGCTGACGGGTCTGAACGATAGCCTGTACGAGTATATAGATAACAATTATTCTGTAAGTGTTGATTCTATCAATAAAGGCATTATCTTCCACCGTACAGGTGCCAACTACGTGATGTACTATCCAGCCACTCGCATGAAGCGTTTTACGGCTCTTGTAGAGACCAACAAAGTCTTTGCCAATGCTGGTATCTATAATTTGGATGACTTGAAAGCATACGCCAAGCAGGTTTATGACGAGGTCTATCCAGAAGATGCTGGGCAGTATGACGATGATTGGACGAACCGCAAGAATCCGCTCAACCGTTTCATTGCCTACCACTTGCTTCCATATTATGGTGCCATCAACGACTTCACTATATCGGAAAGTGGTATTGACTATAAGACGACTTGTGCCATGCCAAACCTCATCGATTGTACTGACTGGTACACGACCATGATGCCAGGTACTATCATGAAGATGTCTTCCCCATCAGAAGGCCTGTTCATCAACCGCAAGGGCGTGGCAGCCAATTATTCTGTTCGTGGCACGATGGTGTACACGCCAACAGACATGAAGACCATTCACGACCAAGAACTTGCCGAGGCAGGACTTCCTGTGGATACGCTGAATCAGCAGGCACTTAACGGCATCTATCACTACATTGATGGTGTCCTCACCTACAACACCCAGACGCGTGACGTTGTCTTCAACGACCGTATCCGATGGGATGTCATCACCATGTCAACAGAATTCCTCAATGCAGGAGCCCGTGGCAACACTAATGGTAACCACCTCACAGGCTTTAAGCAAGTGGAGGGATGGGATTTTCATGGTAGCATTCCGACCTTGGCACTTCGTGAACGTGGCGTTTGGATGGCCACCTATTCCGATGCCGTTGACTTGATTGGTCAGTTTGACGTAAGTTTCAAACTGCCTCCTGTTCCTGCTAACACATACGAAATCCGTTTTGCCTACGGTGCAGGTAATGACCGTGGTGTTGTACAGATTTACTTCGGAGAAAAAGACAACATGCAGCCAATGGGCTTGCCGATTGACTTCCGCATCTGGGGTGGTGACCCAAGCATTGGTTGGGTGGCTGATACGGATGATGCAGAAGAGAACCGTGCCATTGATAAGGCCATGCACAATCGTGGCTACATGAAGGACATGGACTCTTGGAATCAGGGCGGCTCCAACAACCTGCGTGCCAACAATGGTAAGTACCGCAAAATTCTCACCACTCAGGCACTTGACCCCAACAAGGAATACTGGCTTCGTATCAAACTCGTCATTGAGAACTCGGAGGCAGAACTTCCTATCAACTATTTCGAGTTCTGTCCGAAGAGTGTATATGCAGGCTTGACAGCCGAAGACACACACTAAGGAATGCACCATTTACCATGTACAATTTGCAATTTTTATGAAAGTAAAGAATCTATATCAATTTGTCATCGCATTAGCCCTCCCCCTGGGGCTGGGGGGCTTGTCCGGTTGTTCCGATTCTTGGGACGACCACTATGATGTGGCAGATGCCAATGGCACCGAGTCGCTTTTGCAGTTGGTGGAAGGCAATCCCCAATTGAGCGACTTCCTGTCTCTGCTGAAGGTGACACATATTTATAATAACAATCACCGCACTAACGTGACCTATGCCGACTTGCTCAATGCCGACCAGACCCTTACGGTGTGGGCTCCTGTCAATGGCACCTACAATATTGACTCGTTGTTGACGCTGTGTCAGACGGCACAAGGCGATTCGACCGTAGGTCAGCACTTTGTGATGAATCACATCGCTCACAATCTCTACAACATGAATGCAACCACGGACGAGTTCGTCAAGATGCTGAATGACAAGTATCTGGAATTGAACTCTAAAGCCCTCTATAACGCCACAGTGGTGCAGAACGATTACAACCTTCCTGCCATCAACGGTCTGTTGCACGTGGTTGATGACGATGCCCAGTACACTTACAATATCTACGAAGGTCTGACGTCGATGGACGAATTTAAGCACATCGGCACATTCCTTTCTCACTTTGAGAAGCAGGAACTGGACGAGAACCGTTCCATTCAGGCGGGCATCGTGGATGGTAAGAAAGTGTATTCTGATTCTGTCATGGTGAAGGAGAACGCCTTGTTCCGTGTGTTTGACCAAATCATGTCGGAAGACTCTACATTTGCGATGCTTGTGCCTGATGCGGCGACATGGCAGCCTATCTACGAGGAAGCCACGAAGTACTTCAACTATGGCTCCATTGAAAAGGCGGATTCCGTGTCTGAGTATTGGACCAGCGTCGCCTTGGCACGCGACCTCATCATCAATCGCAATGTGCAGCGTAGCGAAAAGGACTCAATCTTTACCACGTCCTACACGCCGCTGGAGTGGCCCTATCATGTCTTTTACAAGCCCTTTGAGGCTGGTGGCTTGATGGATTCTGCCAATATCAAGGACTCTCTGCTTTGTTCCAATGGTTACATCTATCGCATCAAGCAGTGGCCCTTCACGGCAGAGGACCTTTATTTCCGTCCCATCGTCACACAAGGCGAGCGTGAGGCAAGCATGACTGCCTATAAGGATTGTACCCTCAACTATCGTTCTGCCATTGGCGATAGCATCTCTGGTAACGGCTATGTGGACATCGTGCCACGTACCAGCACCAGCAACTGGACGGCGACTTTCGAGATTCGTAACACCCTTTCAGGCACTTACGACCTGTATGCCGTCATCCTGCCGAAGACGGTCTATCTTGCTAATTCACGCGATTTTAAGCCGAATAAGTTCAAAGCGACCCTCAGTTATGTGGATGAACAGGGTGAACAAAGTTCTGTGAATTTTGACGATGAGATGACCAATGACCCCTATCGGGTGGACTCTGTGCTGATAGGTCGTGTGACCTTCCCCGTTTGCAACTATCAGCAGCCAGACGCCACGGTGAGTATTCAACTTCAGTGCTCCATCACCAACCGTCAGACGACCTATTCTCGTGAAATGTTCCTCGATTGTATTTACTTAAAGCCTGTTTCCGACCCCAACGCCGTGGCAGAGGAAGCAAGACCCAGAAAGGAGGTAAGGAAATGAAACGGTTATTTTGTCTATTCTTCATTCTTCATGTTTCATGCTGCTTTTTCCCCGCGTTTGCTCAAGACAAGCGTGAGGTGAAGGGACGTGTGTTTGACGCCGCTACTGGCGAGCCCGCTGCGGGTGTGCAGGTGCAGGCTTATAACACGCCTATTGCTGCCATGACAGATGACAACGGTGAATATTCCATCAAGATTCCTGCATACGTGACTTCCCTCTCGTTCTACGGCGATGGCTACATCTTGGTTCAGCAGCCTGTGGGCAAGTCTGCAACCATACAGAACGTGAAGATGTATGCGGATGCTTTCACCGAGAACTATTCCAAGAGCACAACTGCCACGAGCGGCAAAACGGCACTCGTGACGTATCACAACAACGACCTTTCTATCGACCATCAACTTCAGCAGAATTTCGGTGGTGACATGCTGACCGATATTCGTAGCGGGCAGCCGGCTCAGGGCATCAAAATGCTGATGAACGGTATCAACTCGCTCAATAGCAATGCCCAGCCGTTGGTCATCATCGATGGGGTCATCCAGAACATGCAGTATGGGTCTCCATCTCTCCACGACGGCTTCTTCAACAATATCCTTTCTGGCATCATGGTCGAGGACATTGAAAAGGTGTCTGTCTTGAAGAATGGAACTGCCATTTATGGTGCCAAGGGTGCCAATGGCGTGATTCTGATTGAGACCAAACGCAACAAGTCGATGGCAACCAAGATTGATGTGAGCGTAGGTGGTGGCTATGAACTGACCTCGAAGTTGCCCGACCTGATGGATGCTGAGCAGTTCCGCATCTATGCCTCTGAACTGATTGGAACCACGGGCACCAAGAGCAACTCCTTCAAGTTCTTGCAGACAGACCCTAATTATTACTACTATAACATGTACCACAACTCCACCTCGTGGAAAGATAAGGTCTATCGGGAGGCGTTCACCCAGCAGTACAGCATCAACGTGCAGGGTGGTGACGATGTGGCAAACTATAACCTCTCTGTGGGGTATGCAGGTTCAGACGCGACGCTCAAGGACTTCTCCTTCTCTCGCTTCAACCTTCGTCTCAACTCTGACATCGTGCTGACAAAGAACATCAGTGTGCGTTTCGACGCCTCTTATTCAGACGTGACCCGCAATATGCGTGACGACGGCGTAAAAGCCGATGTGACCGACGGCATCATTGCCGCCCCAGGCTTCCTGTCGCTCATCAAGTCGCCATTCCTCTCTCCTTACGCTTACGACACCAACGGCCACCTCTCTGGCTATCTGGCAGAGGCTGACGATTACCTGTCGGACGTGGTGACATCTCGCAGCGACTATACCACTTCGCTCGCCAACCCGCTCGCCATTCTGCAGCAAGGGGAGGGCAAGAACAAGAATGACTTTGGCAACCGCATGATTACCCTTGCCGTCACTCCCAAGTGGTTTATCAATAAGGATTTGACACTCTCCGACCACTTTGCCTTCCAGATAGTCAATACCGACGAAAACTATTACCTCCCCACCAATGGAGTGCCCAGTTATAAGGTGGAGGGCATCGGTATGGTGGAGAACTGTGCCAGTGCGTTGGCTGGCCGTCAGACGACCATTATGAATGATTTGGCACTGTCCTACAGCCATCGTTTCAATGCCCACTATCTTGCGGCTCGTGGCGGATTCCGCTATCTGCGTGACACCTATCGCCTCAACACTCAGATAGGTTACGACACGGGCAATGACAAGACGCCGAACATGTCCAGTTCGCTGAAATACAAGCAGACTGACGGCCTGGACAATCAGGACATCGACCTCACTTACTATGTGGGGGCTGACTACAACTATCGGGAGCGTTACTACCTTACGGCAGCCCTGTCGTTGGACGGCTCCAGCAAGTTTGGTGTGGATGCCGAGGATGGCATGAAGATAGGCAATTATGCCTTCGGATTCTTCCCTTCGGTTGAGGCTGCATGGGTGCTGACCAACGAAGATTGGTTCACTCCGAACAAGTCCGTCAACTACCTCAAAATCAATGCAGGTTTCGACCTTTTGGGTAACGACGACATCAACAGCATCGCCTCTCGCACTTACTTCACCTCGGGCAAAATGTTCAACAGCCTGACAGGCATTTCGATGGCGAATATCGGCAACACCAAACTTCAGTGGGAGACCACCGCACGTTTCACCGTAGGCGTGCAAGGCTCCTTCTTCCAGAATCGCCTGTGGGTCGCTGCCAACTACTTTAATGGCAACACCTACAATCTGCTTTCGCTCGGCACGCTGTCCTACATCTCAGGTCTTGAGACCAACTGGGTGAACGACGGACGCCTTCACAACCAGGGCTTTGACGTCAGTGCAGATGCGAAACTGGTCAACACACGCGATTGGAAATGGTCTGTGGCTGCCTCTTTGGGACACTACAAGAACACCATCAAGCGTCTGCCTTCTGACAGGCAGTCCATGACCACAGACCTCTACAACGGCACCATTCTCTCGCAGGTGGGTTCTGCCGCAGGGCTCTTCTATGGCTACAAGACCGCAGGCGTTCTTTCTTCTGCTGACGAGGCCACCGCTGCAGGGCTTTATCAGACCACAGAGACGGGTGCCAAGCAGTATTTCCAGGCTGGCGACATGGAGTTTGTCGATGTCAATGGCGACCTCTGCATCGATGCGAAGGATATGCAGGTGATTGGCGACCCCAATCCCGACATCTACGGAAACTTCTCCACGCGGCTTTCGTGGAAGAACTTCTCGCTTTCCGCATCGTTCAACTATTCTGTGGGTGGCGACATCTACAACTATCAGCGTAGCATCCTCGAATCAGGTTCCTACTTCTACAACCAGACGACCGCCATGCTGTCACGTTGGACACACGACGGGCAGACGACCGACGTGCCACGTGCTTCGTTCCTCGACGAGATGGGCAACAGCCGATTCTCCGACCGCTGGATAGAAGATGGCTCCTACCTCAAACTGAAGAACGTGACACTCAGTTACCGCATCCCTGTGCGTAGCACCTACTTGCAGGGCATCACCATCTGGGGAGCCGCCAACAACCTGTTCACCATCACTAAGTATCTGGGCTCCGACCCTGAGTTTGCTTCGTCCAACTCCATCATCGGCATGGGCATCGACCGTGGCTTCCTTGCTGCCGGTCGCAGTTTCTCACTCGGATTAAAGATTAACCTCTAAAAGCCGTTCATTATGACACTCAAACATATCATCAAAACAACCCTCTCGGTCCTGTGCCTTGCGATTCTATCGCAAGGTCTCCCCAGTTGTTCCGAGACTGAATCCGACCTTGTTTCTTTCGTCGAGGACAACCGCTTAGACACCCCCAACGATACGGTCTATTCCCTCATGGGCATCATCAACAAGATGCAGGTCATAGCCGACCGTACCATCCTGTTGGGCGAACTTCGTGGCGACCTCACTTCGCTGACCGAAAATGCGACCCTCGACTTGCAGGACATTGCCAACTTCACGGTAGGCACGGACAATCCCTACAACAACGCTCGCGACTACTACGCCGTCATCCAGAACTGCAACTACTTCCTCGCTACAGCCGACACCACACTCACCAAGCGTGGCTACAAGGTCTTCGAGAAGGAATATGCGGTGGTCAAGGCGTATCGTGCATGGACTTACCTCCAACTCGCCATCAACTACGGTTCCGTACCTTTCTTCACCGAGCCGTTGTTGGCTGAAAAAGAGGCAGACCCTTCCAAGTTCCCTCACTACGACGTGACGCAGATTGCCAACTACTTCATTGCCGACCTGCAGCCCTACGTCGATACGGACTACCCCAACTACGGTGCCATCAATGGCTTCGACTCACGCAGTTTCTACCTGCCCGTCCGTGTCCTCTTGGGCGACCTCTGTCTTTGGGCAGGACGTTACAGCGAGGCAGCCAAGTTCTACCACGACTACCTCACCAAGCAGGGCGATACCCATCCTGCAGGCACAGCCAACATCGCATGGGAAAACTACGATTTCCAGACAATCATAGATGGCTATGCCTCCCAACTTACGGCTTCTTCCGAGCGTATCACCTTCATCCCGATGGAAGAGGAAGAGTATGACGGCATCGTTTCGTACCTGAAGGATGTCTTCAACTCTACCGAAGACAATAACTATTACTATCAGGCAACCCACTCCAAGGCTTACGACGAACTTTCACAGGCACAGCGTTACGTCCTCGTCTATAACGACCCCGTCACGCTTCTGCCCGACACCGTGGCACCAGCCGACACGATGACCTACCAGAACGATGCACAGCGTGGCGACCTGCGTCAGTTCAGCATCTATTCGCTTCGCAATCAGCCATCGGCATCCACGGCATACTCGTCCTTGCGTCAGACCTGCTACAAGCACACCACCGACAACGTGAACATCCTGCGTCTCCAGCACGTTTACCTCCGCTATGCCGAGGCTTTGAACCGTGCAGGATTCCCCGAGTCCGCCTTTGCCGTGCTCAAGTATGGTCTTTGGTACGAAAACATCGACAAGTACATCTCTGAGGCAGAACGTACCGCCGCTGGCGACCTCCTGTCATTCAGCCAGTACACCTTCCTGCGTACCAACACCCAGGGACTCCATTCCCGTGGTTCGGGCAATGCCGATGCCGACACCACCTATATCATTCCTCCATTGGCATCCAAGAGCGACAGCATCCTCTACGTCGAAGACCGCATCTGCGACGAGATGGCACTCGAAACAGCCGCCGAAGGCCTCCGTTTCTACGACCTCATGCGTCTCTCCCTCCATCGTTCCGACCCCACCTTCCTTGCTGGCAAGGTGGCTCGTCGCAACGGCGCAGCCAACTACGATGCCGCCCTCTTCTCCCTCCTTTCCGACCAGAAGAACTGGTACTTGCCCATCGAATAGCATATCCCCTTTCTGGCACGTACAATCATTTCTTATACATTCCAAAGGGGCTCTTCATCACGAAGAGCCCCTTGTCGTTCCCTCGTCTCGTATCAATTCATGTCGAGGATTTGTAATTATACAACACCCGTACACAAATTAACTCGTGTACGGGTGCTAAATCTGGCTCTTCTTCTTATTTTTACCATTCACACAAATGGGAGTTATTACGTTTCACTCAAACTCCGCCGAAAACTCTTCTAACCTTTTCACTTGGATGCGAGGAAAAGGAATTTGAGAAAGCACGTCAAAATGCGAGTCGTCAGACACAATAAAATCTGCCTGACAAGCAAAAGCGCAATCCACAAACTTGTTGTCATCGGGGTCAGATTCAATCAGTTCCAAACGATAAAAAGGGTCTTTCCTGAACACATTCTCGGAGTGGGCGATAACCTTCAGAAACATTTCCGCCACCGTCTTCGACGCTTTCTGCTTCAGAATCTCCTCATACTCAAACAGAATTTCCGTAGAAAAGCACAAGATGTATTCTTCATCCATGAAACGATCCCACAGATGATGGTATTTACTATGGACTCCGAGAATCTGTAGCAGACAATTAGTGTCCAACACGATATAACGTCGGTTCATGAACGATAGGGGGTTCTCAGGTGTTGTGTACGAAGAACATCCAGTCGCTCTTGATTCAATGTGCCGTTATCCCACAGCCGTTCAAGTTCTTTGTTCAGCCGTTCAGCATAAAACTTTTTAAGCACCTTCATCAGCCCCTTCATCTCATCTTCACTGCTTGCACCCGCAAAAGACTCTATCACCATCATTTGAGCAGGATTCATCGTCGTTAAAGCCATAACAATCACATTTATAATTACGTTTCTGATTTTTTTTTCGTTTCTATAGAGCCAACCTCACAGGGACGTTATAAACCGCCTCTGCTTTTGGCCAGCCGAAAAGTTTGCTGCAAAGATACATCTTTTTATTTATATATGCCAAATTTTCAGGGGAAAAGTTGAGGGGAAAGGGGCAAACGGAGTGAGTGGGGATTTGTAAGTATGATTGGTTTTTGGAAGGAGGGGATGTGACAAAATGCCCCCTCGACACTTCAAAAGTGGTCTGAGTCAGACCGCTGAAGTGGTGTGACTCAGACCACCGAGGCGGTGTGACTCAGACCACTTTTGGGATACGGAGGAGGTCTATTTGACTATCAAGGGGGCAGAACCATGCCTGTGCCCCCGAAGAATTCTGTGTGTATTATTGGGGACCGAGCATAGTACCCGTTCCTGTCTTAGTGTTTTGTGTGTATAGGCAAGTCTTCAAGGAGGATTATTTTCCTTGTTGTTCTTCCACCACAAATGTGGCGTTTTTCAGAATTTTAATTTTCCTTTTGCCTGATGCTGTGGAAATGGATTTATCATCGGGCTTTTTTGTGTAATATAATCCAAAAAGAATAAAAAGGAATCCGAAAAAGGCTGTGCCGACAATAACATATAATGCGTATGGCTT
Source organism: Bacteroidaceae bacterium (assembly GCA_017483605.1). GTDB lineage: Bacteria > Bacteroidota > Bacteroidia > Bacteroidales > Bacteroidaceae > Minthosoma. Next base: position 26,033 of record JAFUWG010000005.1, read on the forward strand.
GTCTGAAAAGAAATAACCAAAAGGCACAACCGTAACCATATACTTCTCGATGTCGCAAAGTATATCACCTATCTTTTTCCTTTGTGCTTCATCCATCATGCCATTCGTGCATGATGGCTTTTGTACATGTCATACAAAACTGCTGCTCCTGCAATTGCTGCGAGAGTTGCCATACAAAGCAGCGTTGTCATTGCCAAGGCATCCATCATCTTATTATTTGATAATTTGTATTTTCATGTGCAAAGATACATCTTTTTATTTAACGTGAGTTCGACGAATTCAGAACAAGGCTAATTGGTTATCCACGGCTCTCTCACATGCGATGCATGGCTTTTTTGGAAAGAAGCAATATGCAGCAAGTGCTCCCAGGATGTTGACGATAAAGTTGTCAAATGA
>JAFUWG010000006.1 GCA_017483605.1 Bacteroidaceae bacterium
CATGTCATGGATGATTTTTGCTTGTCTTGATTTGCAGCACTAAGGTAAGTGAAAAATCTGACATGGCAAAATCCTGGGCAACTTTTTGTTGCTCAGGAACTTATAAAAATAGTTAAACTAAAGTGCTGCGGAATTAAGGAATGCCTAACTTTGTGGCACAAAAAAGCAAAATATCATATTTTTTCAGTCTATGTGGAGTACATTATCCATCATTGTGATTGTGGTGCTGGTCATTGCCTTGGGGGTTATGGCATATCTATACCACAAGAAGAAAGAACAATGTGACAAGTATAAGCAGGGCATTCTGGTGCAGAAGGGCTATCTTCAGAACATGAGCCATGATATCCGTACACCGATGAATGCCATCTGTGGTTTTTCTCAGATTCTTTGCAACAGCCAGGTTCGCAACATGCTGTCGGAAGAGGAGATTTCTGAATATGGCGTCATCATCCAGAGCAACACCGACCTGCTGAGTACGTTGGTGGATGACATCTTGGACATCTCCGACATGGAAAGCGGCAAGTATCGTCTGAATATCGGCGTATGCAATGTGAACGATGTGTGTCGCAAGGCAATCAGCACGGTGAAGTTCCGCTGCCCCGACAAGGTGAACATGTACATGACCACCGATGCGGCTGATACCTATACGATTAAGAGCGACCCGAAGCGTGTGGAACAGGTGATTATGAATTTCTTGACCAATGCCGTGAAGCACACGGACGAGGGGGAGATTCATCTGCACGTGTCTCTCACCGAGAACCCGGGCATGGTGACGTTCTCTGTGGCAGACACGGGCGAAGGTGTGGCTCCAGACAAGGCGGAAGTCATCTTCAAGCGATTCGAGAAGTTCAACACCATCAATGGCGGTACGGGCTTGGGATTGGCGATTTGCCGAATGATTGCGACTCAGTTGGGCGGCGAAACGAAACTCGACCTCAACTACAAGAAGCAAGGAGCACGTTTTGTGTTTACGCACCCCGTGGATGCGGAACTTCGCTAAAAAATGATCAATGAAAAAAGGTCACTGAAGATAGGATGGTCGAAAAGGCTATCCTATCTTTATGTTTTGGTGGATCATGCGGAGGAGGAAATACGCCAAGACAATCAACAGCAGGTAGCCGATGTAGATGAGCGTTGTCCACGAAACAATGAGATAGACCAACATGCTGACACCGATGAGTTCTGCCAAATACGTCACTCCCTGGGCAAAATAGAAGTGATGGTACACTTCGTCGATGACGGCAATGAAGGTGATGATGACCAGCCACATCAGCACAACGAGCGTCGCCATGACGGGAGGAAGCACCAAGGGGTTGAGTGTGGGGTGGAAATAGTATTCTTGCCAAAATTCGGGCACGAAGTTCTGCACGGAGGCGTAGAGCGATGCCATCAGTGCGACCAGCAAGAGAAACAGGGGCGGATAGATGCTGGGCATCTCCTCAAACCGCAGTATCAACGGCATTGCCAACTTCTTTTTCCTGCCGAAGAAGATGGCAATGACACCTAATGCCACAAGTGCCGACATCCAGATGGCACGACTGCTCGACAGGGCATACAGCATCTCCGAAATGGGGTCGTCGGGAGTCGTCCCTTTCAGCAGTTCCTGCTCCGGTATCCATCCCATGGTGAACTGGTTGCTTGCCACTTTCACCCAGATGGAGTCGATGGAATCGCCTGGCAATGCCTTGATTTCTGCCACGGCGATGATGTCGTCGGCATAGACGTGGCAAGTGTCGGTGATGAGGTCACCCTCGCGAGGAATGAGGGTGAGGGAATCTGCTTTGACGAGGAAGTTGAAGTTCTCGGAATAATGGTGCGTGAGTCGGAACATGAGGGAATCCACTTGCTTGGGGGATAGGCTCAATAGCGTCGTGTCAACGGTCGTGGTGGTATCGACAATGGTCACGATGGTAGGCACCGAATCGCTGTCTTTCGGTGTCGTGTCTCCTGCTCCCGTTGTGGCTCCTCCCACACACGACATGATGAGCAGAGAAATGAGGATGTAGAATAGTTTTTTCATGCGAGATAGAGTTTCATGAGGCAGTTCTTGCAGTCGAAGTCGAGCCGGAAGGTGGTGCCGTTTGCCATCTTCAAGGCAAGGTTCTGGTTTCTCTCTTTGGTCGTGCTTTCCTTTAGGCAGATGCCCAGTTGGCGGCGGATGCAATGGTGGCAAATCATCACAGGAGTAGAACGGTCGTGAGTCTCTTCGTAAGGCGTCTCCACCTCCACATCGATAGGTGTGTGCAACTGCTCTTCCTGCGGATAGAAACGGAGCCGTTCGGCGGTGAGTTGCTCTGTGAGGGTGCGTCGCCACTGGCTAAGCAGAGAGGATGGAATGAAATAGTTCTTTTTCAGCAAGATGCGGATGTCACGTGCCTCGAAGATGGTATCGCCCAATTTGCTCAGTTGGCGACGTATGTTGTCCGACTGGTGGGTATGTGCCAGTTCGAAGTGGTTGTCGAAGTGAAGATGGGCAGCGATGCCGTCTTCGTCCGTCATGGTGATGTGGTCGTCCTGCACTTCGATGTCCACCGCCACCTTCCTTTCTGCCGATGGTTTGCTGAGCATTTTGTCCCACTCGATGTCTTGGTTCCGATAGTACTGAATGCCTTTCACGGGGTGGAAAGCCGATGCGTTGTTCACTCGAAAACCCACCAGTTGCCCTTTGTCAATGTAGCAAAGTCCGTCGCCATTGTGCAGCACCGTGTGGCGAGTGAGCGGTTCGCCCATTGATTTCGGCGTGTCGAAGTTGGCTTCGGGTTTGTTCACATCCTTCACAAAGCCACGGTTGAAACTTTTCAGCACGTCAGGCTCAAACTTCAGGTTTACATACCCAGAGGAGGCACGGCAAAACATGTCGGGATGCTTGGCAATCACGGCATCCAGTGCTTTCGAGTATGCCGCCGTCACATTCTTCACATAATCAGCCTCTTTCAAGCGTCCCTCGATTTTCAACGATGAGGCTCCCGCCATGAGCAGTTTTTCGAGGTTCTCTATTTGGCAATTGTCTTTCAGCGAGAGCTGATGCTTGTCTTTCAAGACCGGTTTGCCGTTGGCAAGCAGGTCGAACTTCATGCGGCACACTTGGGCACATTCACCTCGGTTGGCACTCCTGCCAAAAAGGGCTTCGCTGGCGTTGCAGCGTCCGCTCAGGGATACGCACAATGCTCCATGCACAAAGACTTCAAGTTTGGTGCCGGGGCATTTTTTGTGTATCTCAGCAATGGTCTCGATGGGCAATTCGCGGGCAAGAACGACTTGAGGAAACCCCAAGTCAGCAAGGCGTTGTACTTTCTCTGCTGTGCGGTTGTCCATCTGTGTGCTGGCATGAAGTGGAATGGGAGGAAGTTTCAGCGATAGCAGCCGCAAGTCTTGTACAATCAGTGCATCGACTTTCACTTCATAGAGTCGCCAAATGAGCCTTTCCACCTCTTCCATCTCATCCTTGAAGATGACCGTGTTTACCGTCACATACACCTTCGCCTTGTACAGATGGGCAAACGCCACCAACCTTTCGATGTCCTCCACGCTGTTCCCTGCCGCTGCACGGGCACCAAACGCTGTGGCACCTATATAAACAGCATCAGCACCGTGGCGAATTGCCTCGATGCCAATGTCAGCAGTCTTTGCAGGAGCGAGAAGTTCGATGGGGGTCATTCCTTGATGTCGTCGATGTTGAACGGTGTTTCTTGATATACGTAATAATTCAACCAGTTGGTGTAGAGCAGGTTGGCTGCCGCTCGCCACCTCACAATCGGGTGTTTCGTCGCGTCATCGTTCGGATAGTAGTTCTGCGGCAAGTTGATTGGCTTATTCTTCGCCAAGTCACGTTTATACTCGCCGTCCAGTGTCAGGGGCGAATACTCCAAGTGGCAGGTGATGAAGAACTCTCTACCGTTTCTTGCCTCCACGATGGTCACACCTGCCTCTTTGCTGTCGGCGATGATGTGCAGCCCAGGCACCTTCTCGATGTCCTTGCGATACACCTCGCAGTGACGGCTATGAGGTGCATAGAAAACATCGTCGAAACCTCGGAAGATGGGTAGTTCGGGGGCTAACATCCGATGCTCGAACACGCCAAAAATCTTACTGGTCGTGTTGTACTTCGGCACACCATAGAAATGGTACAAACCCGCAAATGCCGCCCAGCACACATAGATGGTGCTCGTCACGTGGCTATGTGCCCAGTTGAACACCTCTTGCAGTTCCTCCCAGTAGGTCACCTCTTCATAACTGATGAACTCCAGCGGGGCACCCGTCACGATGAGACCGTCGTACTTCTCCTTCTTCATTTCCTCGAAGTTGCGGTAGAACGCCAACATGTGCTCAATGGGCGTGTTCTTGCTCGTGTGCGATTTAATCTTCATAAACTCCACCCTGATTTGCAGAGCCGAGTTCGACAAGATGCGAATGAAGTCCGTCTCTGTCGTTATCTTCAGTGGCATCAGATTGAGCACAGCCAATCGGAGCGGACGAATCTGCTGACTGTCTGCCCGTTTATAGCCCATCGTGAAGATGTTCTCCTGCTTCAGTTCATCAATGGCAGGGAGTTGGTCGGGTAATATGAGTGGCATAAATGTCTAAGGTAAAAATGAAAAGGTAAAAGTGAAAAATTTGCTACCGCACTTGTGCAGTAACAGGTGGGAACTTTCGCGGTAGCAAATTTTTCACTTTTCACTCTTCGCTTTTCACTTATTCTTGATGTAGTTGACAATCCATTCGCCTACTTCCTTCGTGCCATACTTCTCGCCGCCTTCCACTTGAATCTCTGGTGTGCGTACATTCTGGTCGAGAGAAGCATTGACGGCTTCGCGGATGAGGGCACCTTCTTCCTTCAGGTCGAAATACTCATACAGCATGGCAACGGAAAGAATCTGTGCCAGTGGGTTGGCGATGTTCAAGCCCTTTGCCTGTGGCCAACTGCCGTGGATTGGTTCGAAGACAGGAGTGTGCTCGCCTGTCGAAGCCGATGGAAGCAAGCCCATAGAGCCTGTGATGCAACTGCCTTCGTCTGTAAGGATGTCGCCGAAGGTGTTCTCTGTCACCATCACGTCAAAGAACTTTGGCTCCTGAATCATTCGCATGGAAGCGTTATCAACATACATGAAGTCTGTCGTCACATCAGGATACTGTGGTGCCATCTCCTGAGCCACGGCTCTCCACAGACGGCTCGATGCCAACACGTTTGCCTTGTCCACCACCGTGAGATGCTTCCGGCGCTGACGGGCATACTGATATGCCACCTTCAAGATACGCTCCACCTCAGCACGGCTGTAGGCGTTCGTGTCGTATGCGTAGTCGTTGCCTTCCTTCTTCTCGCCGAAGTACATGCCGCCTGTCAACTCGCGGATGCAGATGAAATCAGCACCACGCACCAGTTCGTCCTTCAGTGGAGATTTGTGTACGAGACAATCGAAAGTCGTCACAGGGCGAATATTGGCAAACAGTCCCAACTTCTTTCTCATTGCCAGAAGTCCCTGCTCAGGACGTACCTTCGCATTGGGGTTGTTGTCAAACTTGGGGTCGCCCACCGATGCAAAGAGCACCGCATCAGCCGCCATACACGTCTGGAACGTATCCTCGGGGAAAGGGTCGCCCACCTCGTCAATGGCATGAGCACCACAAATTGCCTCTTTGTAACTTACCTTGTGTCCAAACTTCTCAGCAACGGCACTGCACACAGCCACGCCTTGCTCCATAATCTCTGGTCCGATGCCATCACCAGCCAGCACTGCAATTTTCAGTTCCATATTTGTTCAATTTATTTAAGTTTCGCAAGTATTCTTTTTGTAGTTAAGGAGTTAAGTAGTTATCGCTACGCTCAGGAGTTAAGCCATTACCTTTCATCAGCCAGAGTTTCGGCTTAACTACTTAACTACCGACTACTTAACTACCTATCGAAAGTTCTGTCAATTATACATTATAAATTGTATATTAGTTATAGATTCTTTCAAATGTTACCTTGTCCTCCATGAAGCATGGATGCACAGGACCATACCCGTGCCCGAACTCATACTCTGCACCCAACGCAATCGCCTTGTCGATGAACTCTTCGCCTCGCTCCACCGCCTTCTCCAGTTCGTAACCCTTTGCCAGATAGGTGGCAATGGCCGACGAGAACGAGTCGCCCGTGCCGTTCACGTTGTGGGTAGGAATGCGGCGTTTCCGAAACTCCCTCACCTTGCCATTCGTGGCATCATAGAGGAAATCGGACAGCATATCTTGAGCCGACGAGCCTCTGCCTGCATAGAACTGGCTCGCCATGCTCTTCACAATCACGCTGTTGCCCCATTGTCCCAGTTCTTTGATGTCCTCCCAGATGTTGGTGATTTTTCGTTTCAACAGCACTTCTGCCTCACGGAAATTAGGCGTAATCAGTGTCGCCATCGGAAACATCTTCTCCTTGTACGCTCCGATGCTCTCGTCACTCACCAGTTGCACCCCGTTGCTGTCCACAATCACGGGATCCACCACCTTCTTCACCGTCGGATACCGTTTCAACAACGCAGATACTCCATCAATAATTTCCGCCGTAGGCAGCACGCCTGTCTTGATGCACTGTGCCCCTACGTCACCCAGAAAAGACTCTGCCTGACTCACCACCAGTTCCACAGGCAGTGGAGTCACGCTTTTCACCCGCCTCGTGTCTTCATCCACAATACCCGTCAACGCACACGCCGCATAGCCACCACAAGCCGTAATCGCCTTGATGTCCGCCTGCATTCCCGCGCTGCCCAACGGCTCGCTTCCTGCAATCAGAAACACGATGCTCAATGATTTTTTCTGTGCCATAACCCTGATGAAAAAGTACTGCCTTTTTGCCGTATTTGGCGGCAAAGGTACGATTAAGTGAGCACAAAAGCAAGAAAAAGAAAAATTTTTTGCTTGTTTTGTCGAATGTGAGTACCTTGCGCGGAGCGAACGGTACGATTATTTTACAGATAGGCAAAAGATTAACTGAAAAAGTGCCCCTCTTCCCCCCCCTACGCGATACCTCGATGCGTATTAATTCATGTACTCGACACGAATGAATACACATAGAGGGATTGAATTGATACGAGTCGAGCATGGCAGAATCCATGCATACGCAGCATCCGAAAAGTGCATCTTCTTTCACTTTCTTCATTTTTTTTGACAAAAAGTTTGGCATGTGAATAAAAATGCCTATCTTTGGGGCGTACTTTTGCAAGTACATCTCTTTTATTTGTTCAATTTTCCGCTCGAACTACCACCTCGTCAGGAGATTTTTGAACAAACCTATACATCGTTGAAGTGTGTACCTTAGTGGTGCAGACTTCTCTGTAAGATGTATAGGGGCTGTGGTAGGCCTGAGCGGAATTACGACGAAGGCTGCACTTTTTGTATGCCCATACATGTCATGCGGGTGTCGGCTGGGAGAGTCGGAACTTTTACTAACTGACTACGGACTAACTACAAAACAATAAAAAAACAGAAAATCATGATGAGACGATTTTTATTAACCGCTATTACTTTTTTAGCATGTGCTGGGCTTTGGGCACAAGAAGTACTTTCATCGCAAAAAATTAATGGTATCATGTATCAGCCTTATGAAGACTCTGATGGTACAAATCGTTTTTGGTGTTATGAAGTAAGTGGTGGTTTCCTCAATGATGAAGTGTGGGTGGCATACGACTCGGAATTCTTCGAGCAATTGACAGATGATGAGATAACCATTGATATCGCAGCCTTTATCGAGGTGGATGGACATCCATATCCTGTCAAACGTATATCCTCAAATGCTTTTACGAGATTCCCCAAACCTTTAAGAATCAAAATTCCTGAAACGATTGATTATTTCTATGGAGTTGATAGATGTAATCTTATCGGTTTGACAATAGACGAGAACAACAACTCTCTCGTAGTAGAGGATGACATGGTGTTTAATAAGGAAAAAACGGGCATATATTATTATCTCCCTTATAAATCGGATGTCTCTTTTACGGTACCAGATAATGTCACGTGGTTTCATGGCGTACAAGACAATCCCTATTTGGAGACAATCCAGATACCAGCAACTTGTTCTTCAGTAGGCTATTTTTCAAACTGTTCTAATCTCCGCAATGTAACTCTTCCTGAAGGAATTATTGAAATGCCTCAAATCTACGACTGTCCTCAATTGACGTCTATTACGATTCCAGAAAGTGTTAAGATTATCAGAGAGCATACCTTTGCAGGGTCTGGATTGCAAGAAATTACAATTCCTGCCAATGTGGTATATATCGGTAATGGAGCATTTGCGACGTGTTCCGATTTACGATTTGTCAATATACTTGCGACGACTCCTCCTACGTTGGGCGGTAAGTACGTTTTTACTGGGCTGCCATCTGATTATGTGATTCAAGTTCCCACATCGCCAGATATTGTTGCTCAATATAAAGTTCAATGGAACCAGTATTCGGGGCATATCGGTGGAGAAAGTGACGGCACAATTGGTAGTGCTGGCGGTGCTTTGATTAGCCGGGGCGGTGTGAAGTATTATCTTAAATCTGAGATCCAAGAGGGACCTGAGTACGGCGAAACATATTATTATGTGGTTGGCAATGGAACAGAAGGTGGCGGCTTCGTGAGTGGGTATGAAGAAGGAAAAGATGTTTGGAACAGCGAGACAGACCGCAACGAATGGGTTTCTACGCCTGTTTCTTCTCGCCAGATTGCGAGTACAATCAATGGCATTCCAGTTCGAGGGATAGAACCGAATGCCTTCAAAAATTGTACTGAACTGACAGCCATAGGCATACCTTCGAGTCTCGAATATGTGGGCAGCCGTGCTTTTGAGGGATGCACCGGTTTGACCTCTGTTGCCGTTCCTTGCCGTATAGAGGCTTCCGCTTTTCAGCACTGTTCCAACTTGGAAGAAGTTTTGTTGCTGGGCGGAAATGGCACATCTACAACCGACGCTTGTTTTGATGAAACGAATAATTGTCCTATCTATGTGGTAGACAACATTTATGATTCGTGGCAAGAAGCCTATCCCGACCGTGTGAAGAAAATGACCGAAAAAGATTTGGTCATTCTTGATGGTGTGAAGTATTATAAAGTCGCAAACGACGGAGAAAGCACAGAATATCATTATGAGGTCGGAAGACATTTTGATGAAAGTGCTCCGATTAACACGTTCCGTCTGACATTGCCCCAATTGGATGAGGATACAGGTCAACCTATGTATCATGATAGCGAACAGCATGATCCAGTCTTGAAACAGGTGGAATTTTCTGCTTATGGCTATTTGCATCATGGACAATTTTATACTGGTGACATCGACCAAAATTTTGGGAAAGTGCTTCTTGATTTCGAAGATGAAAATGAGTTGGCAGAATACACTTTTTTGACAAATGAAACAGAGCCAGGTTATTATAATAACGTTGAGGACTTCCCAACTGAAGTTATACAACATATAACGAAATCAGCATATCTCAACAATTCGGGATTTGATGAGGCGACGGCTCTGACTTCGACAAGAGAAAATATGGGAGTATCTCATAAATTGATTCGTCTGATTATCCTTGGACAGATTGATGATGTACAAGTCACTGCCATCAATCCGTATGCCTTTGTAGATGAAGATTATTATAATGATTATGGATATTACAACTCCAATCCTGAGACATGGTATGATGTATCCATTGGAGGCGAAATTGAAAAGATTCAACCTTTCCAGGTTTATGTTGACAGTTTGATTTTTGAGGCAGCACAGGATCCTGTTGATGATGACAAGTGGAATAATGGTTATTGGGTGGAAAACAATCTGAACATGGGTGGAGAGTCCTCAATAACTGCCAACATTGTCAAGATCCTTAGAAATATGGGACAGTGGGGTAATGGTTACAGATACTTTTTCCGTTTGCGGGATAATAATAACAAGGTTTTTGTTCCTAACACCCAATTATCAACTTACATGGGAAATTGGACGGATATTAATACCAAGATTTACCCCATCACTACTACATCCAAAGGCATCACCATTTCTGAAGGTGTCAAGTATTATTTGCAAGAAGGAGGCGAATACAATCCTTGTACCTATTGTGGAGCGGAAGAGATGCACTGGCATGTGGGAGATGCAGGGGAAAAGGGACGAATTTGGGATGACAGACAACAATGCGAAGTTGACTATTTTGAAGGTGTGGCTGGGAGTGCTTATGATGCACCAACTTGTCGTCGAGGTATGAATATGGAATGGGAATACACCATTTGTCTCGTAAACATTCCTTCAGTCATGCGTTACGTACCGCCACAGGAGTATGATGAGTGGGGCAATCTAATGCCATCAAATGATTGGCGTGAGGGTGAATATCCTGTTACGGCTGTCGCTCCTCGTGCATTTCAAGGGTGTACAGATATTACAGATGTGCTTTTTGGTTCACATGTGTGGAATGAAGAGACTCGGCAAGAAGATTTTGTGCCGAATGAAAATTTAACTCTCATTGGCGACGCTGCTTTCGAGAACTGTACAAACTTGACCCGTGTGGATTTGCCTAAGAATTTGGCATCATTGGGCTCTGCTTTCTTGAAAGGGGGAGCCTTTGCTGAATGTAGCAGCCTGAAAAAGATGAGTATTCCTAAATTAGTGACATCTTTGTATGGAACTTTTAGTAGATGTACTCAATTGGAAGAGGTCGTATTTGAAGAAGGCAGTTTGTTGGAAACACTGGAATACCCGTTTGATTATTGTACGAACTTGAAATCTGTGTATATCAACGGAACGAGGGTTTCGCAGGTGAATCTGCAAGGTGTCATAGGACTTTCAGATGGCGGTAATCCCCCCAGTTTGAATAATGATATACCAGGAGCCGGTACCGTTTTGCAGTATGTGATTTATGTCCCTACAGACGTGTATGCGTTAAGAAACAACGAAACGGAATATCCTTATTATAAAATAGATTTTTCCACGCCCGTTAATGTGGAATGGTGGAATGAAGGATCACATAACACGGCTTCCATGAACCCTTATGGCAAAATCACTATTCAGCCTCGTGCCATTTGTGGTACAGAAGAAATGCGATGTGATTATACCATTCAGGATAGAGATGGAAACTATTATGTCGTAGATACAGAAATGGAGACACCCAGTGGTCATGAGGTGTATAAGAATGTCGCCACGGGCGAAAGATGGTTTTATGATGAAACTGATGCTCATTGGTACGGATATGGTTATGATTATACTTCTTCTACACACTATTATGTTGAAGGTGATTTTATTTATCACATCAAGACGGCTGAAGGTTTGGTGTGGGTGGCACATCAAACAAATCAAATTCTGACCTTGACCGATGAACAAATCAATAGTGGAAAGGGAGTAGAAGACTGGAGTTATGGCAAATCATTCGTGCTGGACAACGACATTGACATCTCCGGCTACAACTGGACACCTATCGGTAACAGCGTCCGTCCGTTTGTGGGCGTATTTGATGGGAATGGAAAGACCATCACAGGGCTTCATATATCGGAAGATGGCAGTAGTGCTTCTTTCTATGCTGCAGAACCACGTATTGAATGGGACGAGAATCCAGAAACTCATGAAATGGAATGCAGGATTGTTCCACAAGAACTTACGACTTATACTCCGTTAGGATTGTTCGGTGCTGTTGGTTCTTCACTTGTATCTTACGAAGCATCGGATCAAACCCGACTGGGGCTTCAACAAGATTCGGGCAGAGGAACTATCGCTAATCTGAAACTGGATGGCGTAACGATTGACGTGACGAATTATAACGCTGATCATGGTGGTAACACTTCTAACGAACTAAACGTGGGTGGTCTTGTTGGTAGTTTGTACGTTGATGGTGGTGTGGTGGATTGTGAGGTATCAAACGTAAACATAACCGTTCAGAACAATAATGGAAAGCCTTGTTGTGGTGCCATAGCAGGTTTTGTGTACGGCGATGTTGAAAGTAGAATCAACATGCCTACTGTTGATTCTTATGCCCCATATTATATCAATCCTATCTCCTGCAATTATTATACCTCCTCTACTATCACTCGTTACGATGGCGAGGACAAAGAAAATGGAACTTCTAAAAACGATGGAATCGCAGTGGGAAACTATGGTTGGGACTTTGGAGGATCTTTTTCTGACGCTGCTCAAGACATTGATGACGGAGAAGACGCAATGGTGGCAGACAAATTGACCTTCGACGATTGTATATTGACAGTCACAGGAGATGATACGTATAACGGACAGGCGAAGAATTTGCAATTGACTGTAACGAAAGGAGGCGAGGTCATAGCCAACACAAATTATGATCTGGGAGAATATGGAAGGGAAAATGATGGCATGTATGTTTGTAGAACTGGATATATCAAGACAGAAACAGATATTGAGACTCCCGATGACATTTCACTTTTCGACTGGGAATATTACGAGCCAGAAGCCAAGAATGCCGGAACTTATTATGTCCGTATCAGTGGCACAGGGGATTATCGAAAAAACTCTAAACTGACTGCCAAGTTTGTGATTCAGCCAAAGGAATTGCAAGAAGACTTTGTAAACATTCCTGCAACGACCTTCACTGGTGCAGAGCAGACGGCGAATGTGACGGTGACGGATACAGAGTTGGAAGAAGGCGCTCAACCAATCGGCAGAAACGACTATGACATCAATGCTGAAAGTGGCACGAACGCTGGTGAGTATAACGTGACAGTGACAGGAAAGGGTAACTACACGGGAATGGTCAGCAGCAAGAAGTTTGTCATCAACAAAGCAAACTTTAACAATGTGACAGTCGGAAGTGTTGACGAAGTTAAAATGCTGGGTTCACAAGCCTACACCCCGACACCAGAAGTGACATTGGACGACTATACGTTGACATCCGACGATTATAGTCTCTCCTATGAGAACAACGACAAGGTGGGTACTGCGACCGTGACATTGACCTCGACGAATCAGAACTTTGAATCAGGGTCGAAGCAAATCACCTTCACCATTAAGCGTGACTTGGGTTCGATTCGGTTCAACAGCGATCGCATTTGGCAAACGTATTATGCCGCAGAGGATTTGGCTCTGCCGGAGAATGTGACGGTTCACACGGTGCTCAGTGTGACGAATGATGTGATTGCTATATCAGATAATCTTGGTTATATTCCGCAGGGAGTGGGTGTGCTGCTCTCATCGGAGAGTGAATTGAGCGAAATGGCTGCTGAAGCATATACAGGAGAGAAAAAGACCTTTGGCAATGGTGCAGGAGAAGAGTCTAAGGGCTTGCTGGTTGGTTCGCTGGAGCCTATCGAAAACCTGCCTGCAAATAGTTATATCCTCTATGATAATGCGTTCATTCTGGTGAATGGCGGTACGTTGCCAGCCAACCGTTGCTATCTGCCTCTGGCAGGTGTGTCAGGTGGTGATGCTCCTATGCGTCTGGTGATTGGTGGCGGCGACGATGAGGATGCTACGGCTATCGCTCAGTTGGAAGTAGTGATTGACGGTGCGGTGTATGACCTTTCGGGCAGAAAGGTGGCAGACAGTTATCGGAAGAGTGTGGAGAACCACACGCTGCCTTCGGGTCTCTATCTTGTGAATGGAAAGAAAGTGATGGTAAAATAAATAATGTGTATTATGAAGAAACAAGATTTGAAATATATCATCGTTTTGTTGGCTCTGCTGATGCTGAATGGTCAGGTGTGGGCTAATGGTAATGTGACGATTGTAAAGCAGGTGGATGGTGAGGTAAGTACGGATGGTGGTACGGCCGTGAGTAGCATATCGGAGGGCACTTGTACGCTAACGGTGGTGCCTGCTGCGGGGTATTATGTACAAAATGCCGACATCACAGGAGTGGTAACTTTGAATGCCGGAAATGCTTGGGCAAAGCCGCGACGCACACCTCAAAACCCGGGAGTCGGCATGACTGTGACGATAACCGGAACGCTACTGGCTGGTGCTGGCGAGACAGGCACTTACACGTTCACGATGCCCAACAGTCCGTATGATGTGACGGTCACGGTAAACTTCCGCACTTGTACATCTATCACAGAGGAAATGATTAGTGGCTCGTTTGAGGCAGTCACGTTTGATGGAAATAACCATTTGCCTGCTGTCACTGTAACGAATGGCACGGCTCTGATAGAAGGAACAGATTATACAGCAGTGTGGACAAATTCAAGCAATGAGACCGTGACAACGGCAGTGAATGCGGACACTTATACGCTGACGGTGACAGGTCAGAAGACTTATACGGGTACCCCAACAAAGACGTTTACCATCAACAAAGCCGAGTTTAATAGTGTGGGAGTATCTGGCATTACGAATCAAACCTATTCAGGCGAAGCCATCACGCAGACACCTGTAGTGACGTTGAATGACTATACGTTGACTGATGCTGATTATGCGGTATCTGGAAATAGTGAGACAAATGCAGGAAACTATACTGCCATCATTACCAGTCGGAATGTGAACTTTACCGCAGGAACAAAACAGGTGAATTATACCATCACCGCACAATCGAAAACGCTGAATGAATCAGATGTGACATTTGGTACAACCACTGTGGAATACACAACAGGAGGTACCACACCATCCATCACTGTGACTGGTTTGACTGAAGGGACGGATTATGACGTGGCGTGGAAGGATGCCAACAATCAAGATGTGACTCCTCCTCTGACCAATGCAGGTGACTATACTGCCACCATTACATTGAAAGGCAATTATTCAGGAGATCCCTTTACACCAACGCAGAAGTTTACCATCGCCCCCAAAGCCGTAGCATCACCCACTATCACACTGAGTACGCCTTCCTACGAATACGACGGCACAGGACAATCCCCTACGGTGACGGTGAAGGATGGTGACAACACTATCAGTTCGGAAAACTATGATGTGGTTTGGAAAAATTCGGCTAATACAGAAGTTTCGCTTCCTTTGACGGATGCTGACACATATACCGCTTATGTGACGCTGACAGGCAATTACAGCGGTGAGGGAAGTATGACATTCACCATTTCCACTAAAGAAGTTGCGTCACCAACTATCATATTGGATGCGTCATCATTCACCTACGGCGGCACGGCAAAAGAACCGACGGTGACGGTGAAGGACGGCGACAACACCATTAGTTCAGAAAACTATAATGTGGTTTGGACGGATGCCCAAGATAACACAGTGAATCCTCCTTTTACGAATGTTGGCACATACACTGCCACAGTTACGTTGAAAGGCAATTACAGCGGCGAGGGAAGTACGGCATTCACTGTCAACCCAGCATCGAAGAACTTGGAGGAAAACGATATTCATTTCAGTTCTTCTTCGACAGTGTATTCTCCAGAAGGAGTTGCTTTGCCAACAGTGACAGTGGATGATTTGACAATCAATGATTATGACGTGGAGTGGAAAGATAAGGACGGCAATGTGGTGACAACACTGACCAGTGCTGGTGAATATACTGCCACCATCAAACTGAAAGGTAACTACACAGGAAGTTATACCTCTACAACGAAATTTGAAGTAAATCCGAAATCGATTACCCCCAGTCTTTCGCTGAGTGTTGAAGAATACATTTATGATGGCACGGCAAAAACGCCTATGGTGACGGTGAAGGATGGGAACGAGGTATTGGATGCCTCCAATTATGAGGTGGCATACAGTGACAACACGAATGCTGGCACTGCAAGTGTGACTGTGACGCTGAAAGGCAATTACAGCGGTTCGAATAGTGCGACTTTCACGATTCATCCTCATGAAATCACAAAGGATGGTTCTACGATACAAGAAGATGGCAACAATGTGACACTGACTCACGTCACGGAGGATGCCGGAAAGATAGCCGTTCCTAATGCAGTGGACGGGAAGACGATTACTGCCATTCAGGACGGTATCTTCGCTGGCACGACGGCTCCTTATATCGACCTGACAGCAGCAACAGGGCTGTCGGACTTGACAGTGGACAGAAGCAACGGAACCTTCCAGGGTGTGTCAGAGAGCACATTGATTATTCTTCCTGGTAACAAGGGCCACAATGCTGCCAGTGGTGAGAAGAATGTCATCATCGGCGGCACTTGCAATGACTTGCAACTGAAGGATGCCAACGGGTATGCATCGCCCATTTCATTCACCGCAACAACGGTAACCTACGACCGAAATCTGACAGCAGGCATTGCTTATACGGTTTATCTGCCATATAGCGTGCCACAAACAGAAACGATGAAGTTCTATGAGTTTGTGGGTATAGAGGACAACGTGGTGAAGTTTAAGGAGAAGGAAGAGGAGGCAACCTCTCCGCTGACACCCTATCTGGTGGTGACATCGGAGAATGGAAACTTTAACCTCACTACGGCAACGACCATCAGTGCCACACCGTCGGAGGGTACGACTGGCGAGATGCGTGGAACCTTGACCAAAATTAACCATGAAGATGCTCTCAATTTCTACATCTTGCAGGCAGAAAACAAATGGAAAAAAGTGGGAGATAATGAGAATGCCTATATTCCTGCGTTCCGTGGCTATATTGTGGTGAACACGAACGCGCCATTACGCACGATATTGGATGATGCCAAAGCAGTGGGCGTAGGAAGCATTCTGACCGTGGATGCCGACGGCACGGAAACATGGTATGACATGAGCGGCAAGCGGCTGAAGGGCAAGCCTGCACAGGGAGGATTGTACATCAAGAATGGCAAGAAAGTGCTGGTGAAGTAATTGTTAAACAGATGAAAAATAAAGAGAATTATGGAGAAAAAACTTTATATCAAGCCCGAAATGGAGACCCTGGAGATTGCCGCATTATCAATGCTTGTATTGAGTGGCGACCTGAGTGACGAAATAGCAGATGAACCTGCATACGCCCCCATTCGTGGCGGTGGCGGAGATTGGGATTGGGACGATAAATAGTCTAAACCTTCCTTCATACAGAACGTGCCTGTTTTGAGGTTTATTCCTTCATCCTCGATACGTATCAATTCATGTACCCGACACAAATAAACTTGTGTTGAGTATACGAATTGATACGTATCGAGGGATTGTTTTTAGAAATTCAAAAGACCTAAAAATGTGAATTTCTCAATGTTGAAATGTTTTTAATAGAAATCAGATAGAAAAAATCACGAGTTTTTGTACAAAAACGAAAAAAGTTGTACTTTTGCGAAAGATAAAGAAAAAAATCGTGAAGAGGAAAAACAAGGAAAAATGACAAAGACTTAAAAAAATAGAGAACAAAATGAAAAAATCACAAACAAGTTGGAGGAAGTTTCTTCCATCAATTTTAGTATTAGTTGGTTTGTCTGCATGTGACAAACAGTCTGTAGATGAAGAAAAAGAAGATGCGACAACATCGATGCTTCAGATTTATACGAGAACGAATGACGCAAGTGACCCAACCGTAAGTTACCCCGTAAATGTATATGTTTTCAAGGGCGACCAGTGCGAGGCAACACAAACTATCAATGATGCAAACGAGACACTTAGTTTGCCATTATCTGAGGGGGATTATACCGTCTATGCCATAGGTGGTGCCTCAACGGCGAACTACACATTGCCCTCTCAAGAAAATGCAACAAAAAATTCCATAATTGTACTAAATGAAGGGAAAAAGCATGGAGACCTGATGGCTGCAACGTCAAACGTAACGATAGCAAAAGAAGGAACGAACAGCACGACTTTGACAATGGCAAGAAAGACCATGTTGTTACAAAGTATAACGATGCATAATATTCCTGCAGATGCTACAGCGGTTTCTGTGACAATTGCTCCTTTGCGGGAAAACATTGCGATAGATGCAACTTACTCTGGAGAATCGGGAAGTGAAACAACTGCGTTGACAAAACAGGATGATGGAACCACATGGGCTTTTGAAGGGGAGAAGTATCTTTTACCTCCTCCGCCTGAGACATCTGTTACTATTACGATGAGTGTTACTCTTCCGGGTGGCACAAACAATTACCTTTACGAAATAGAAGAATCGTTATCTGCTGGTTATAAACTGAATATAGAAGGAACATACACAGAAGCCGCGGCGATTCGACTGACAGGAACAATTGTGGGTGCTACATGGGAAGGTGTCAAAAATGTATCCTCCGATTTCAAGGAGAGTGATCGTGCTTCAGAATCAGAAGGGAATTCTGACGAGGCTGATGACAACTCGGAAGATTCTGGAGTAACAACATTTACAGAAACGGCTCTTCCCGCCGTAGGCTCAACCTACAAGACTTGTTTTGTCCTTTCTGTGAATAGTGACGTAACACCTGCCGAGGTTGTGTTGCTTTCGCCCAAAGAGGAAGTGCTCGGAGGGACCACCCAAAATGATAACATGGTTAGATTAGAAGGAGCCTTAGGAAGATGTGCAGTGACAGGCATAGAAGGTTGGCGGTTGATGACCAGAAGTGAAATCAAATCCCTTTTTGATATTCGGGCAAATGTTGTTCCGAGTCTTAATTCTGACAGCAGATATTTGTTTGATGAAGATGGAACAATGAAGGCTGCCAAAATGAAATTGAGTTTTTCTCCCGCACAGTCTCTAACCAACACGGATATTCTTCGTCCTGTAGCCACCGTAAAAATCAACATTGAATAACAAATAGTTTTATGAAGAAGATTTTTGTATTGATGCTTTGGGCCTGCTGTCTGGTATGTGCTGGATGCACGAGTCAGCAGGGAGAGAAAGAGACGGAGGTGGTGCTGGAAACTACGGTGGGCGAGATTCGTCTGAAATTGTACAACGACACGCCGGGTCATCGGGACAACTTTGTACAGAACGTGAAGGATGGGCTGTACACGGGTGTGACGTTCCACCGTGTGATTCGCAACTTCATGATTCAGACGGGCGACCCAAAGACTCGCCCGCAGGGGTATGAGGTGAAGTTGAACGAACAGGGTGACACCATCCCCGAGTGGATCCCTGCCGAAATCGTGTGGCCGAAGCATTTCCATGTGAGGGGAATGCTGGCGGCGGCTCGTGAGGGGGACGAGGAGAACCCGAAGCGGATGAGCGACAAGTTTGAGTTCTACATCGTGACGGGCAAGGTGCAGTCGGATGATGACATGGACAACATGGAGAAGGCTCGTGAGCAGCGGGATGCGGAACTGCTGTATCAGCAGAAGCAACTGGCGAACAAGGAGAAACTGGAGGCCTTGCGTGCTGCCCGCGACAGGGACGGGTTGAGCGACCTGCTGGAGAAGTTGCAGGACGAGGCGAAGTGGGAGGTGTCGGAGAATCCGCCCATCACTTATCCGAAGGATGTCCGCAAGGCATACAGGGTGCATGGCGGTGCTCCGTGGCTGGACAATGAGTACACGGTGTTTGGCGAGGTGGTGAAGGGCATGGATGCTGTGGAGACGATTCAGAAGGTGAAGACGGATGCCACGGATAAGCCTCTGAAGGAAATACGCATCGTAAAAGCCTATGTGGTTGAGTAAGCACACGCTGGAGAACGGGCTGAGGATTGTGCATCAGCAGGACACGTCCACGCAGATGGTGACGCTGAATGTGCTCTATCAGGTGGGCAGTCGCAACGAAAGTCCCGAGCACACGGGATTCGCCCATCTGTTTGAACATCTGATGTTTGGGGGCAGCGTGAACATTCCCAACTATGACGAACCGCTGCAACTGGCATGTGGCGACAACAATGCGTTCACTACCAACGACTATACGAACTATTACCTGACTGTACCTGCCGCCAATGTGGAGACGGGCTTCTGGTTGGAGAGTGACCGCATGATGAGTCTGGCGTTTACTCCCGAGAGTCTGGAGGTGCAACGAAAGGTAGTGATGGAGGAGTTTAAGCAGCACTACATCACCCCGCCTTATGGCGACATCAGTCACCTCATCTCGGCACTGGCATATAAGGTGCATCCCTACCGATGGCCTACCATCGGGCTGAAACTGAGTCATATCGCCGACGTGACGATGGACGAAGTGAAGGACTTTTTCTTCCGTTTCTATGCTCCCAACAATGCCATCCTTTCGGTGGTGGGGAACATCACGATGGAGGAAACGGTGCGGCTGGCTGAGAAATGGTTTGGCCCTGTGCCCCGTCGGCAGATTGACATGACGCCCATTCCGCAGGAACCGGAGCAGACGGAACAGCGGCGGCTGACGGTGGAGAGGGAGGTGCCTGGCGATGTGCTCTATTTTTCCTTCCCCATTGTTGGCGTGACACACCCCGACTTCCATTGTTGCGACATGATTTCCGACACTCTTTCGGCAGGGAAATCTTGCCGCCTGAATCATCATCTGGTGGAAGAGCAGCACCTCTTCACCAATATTGATGCATACGTCGCCCCTCACATCGACCCAGGGCAACTCTTTATCGCGGGGATGCAGGCAGAGGGCGTCTCGATGGAGGAAGCCGAAGCGGCGGTGTGGCAAGAGTTGGACATGCTTCTTGACGAAGGAATCGGTGAAGACGAACTGGAGAAAGTGAAGAACAAATTTGAAGCAAACTTCATGAAGGAACGCGCCAATCGCCAGAAGTTCGCCGCCCAACTTGCTTTCTATGAGATGCTGGGTGATGCCGCATGGGCAGACAAGGAGGTGGAAGCCTACCGAAGTGTCACAAAGGAACACTTCATGCAGGTGTGCCACAAGACGCTAAGAAGAGAAAAGGCAAGCGTGTTGTGGTACTTGAGGAAAAAATGAAGAAAGAAAAATGGAGAACCTTTGGCTCGATGAAGTCAAAGGGGAGTTGACCAATCAACAATCAAAAGATTTCCAGAGGTTGTCGTCGGGTAGGGGTGCCGTGACGGCAACTTCTTTTTTGCTGACAGGGTGGATGAACTGCATGGTGCGGCTGAGCAGAGAAATGCTGCCGTCGGGATTGGAGCGTTTGGCTCCATACTTGAGGTCACCTTTGATGGGGCAACCCATCTTTGCCAATTGACAACGAATCTGATGATGGCGACCCGTCTTTAGGTTCACCTCGATTAAGAAATAATGGTCGGAACGCCCAATGACCTTGTAGTCGAGAACGGCTTTCTTGCTGTGAAGCACTTCGTGGTCGTAGGCATACGACTTGTTTTGTCTCTCGTTCCGAACCAGCCAGTGGGTTAGTGTCCCTTCGGTCTGTGGTGGGGCGTTCTTCACAATTGCCCAGTAGGTTTTGTGAACTTCGCCGTTGGCAAACATGGCGTTCATGCGAGCCAAAGCCTTGGAGGTGCGGGCAAAGAGCACCAAACCAAACACGGGACGGTCGAGACGATGAACAACACCAAGGAAAACGTCGCCGGGTTTGGCGTACGCTTCCTTGATGTATCGTTTCACTGTTTCGCTCAGAGGCTTGTCGCCGGTCTTGTCGCCCTGCACGATTTCGCCCGATGTCTTCGAAACAATGATGACGTGATTATCTTCGTAGATGACTTCCATTACATATTCATGCCGCCGTCAATCTGGATGACCTGACCAGATACGTAACTGGACATGTCGGACGCGAGGAAGAGGCAGACATTGGCGATGTCTTCTACCTGACCTCCACGACGGAGTGGAATCTTCTGCATCCAAGCCTTGCGGATTTCCTCTGGCAGTTGGGCTGTCATGGCTGTCTCGATGAAGCCTGGAGCCACAGCGTTGGCACGCACGCCCTTAGGACCGAGTTCCTGTGCGATAGACTTTGCCAAGCCAATCATACCTGCCTTGGAAGCAGAGTAGTTGCACTGGCCTGCATTGCCGTGAACACCGACCACGGAGGACATGTTGATGATAGAGCCACCACGCTGACGCAGCATGATAGGAGCACAAGCGTGGATGAAGTTGAATGCAGACTTGAGGTTGACGTTGAGCACAGCATCCCACTGAGCCTCTGTCATGCGGAGCATCAAGCCGTCCTTGGTGATGCCTGCATTGTTCACCAGCACGTCGATAGAGCCAAAGTCTTCGTGAATCTTCTTCACTACAGCCTCAGTCTCGGCGAAGTCGGCAGCGTTGCCAGCGTAGGCACGGCAAGTTACGCCCAGTGCCTCAATCTCCTTGCGAGTAGCCTCGAGGCCTGCAGCCATGTCGTCGTTCAAAACCAAATCTGTGAATGCGATGTTTGCACCTTCCTGAGCAAACTTGATAGCGACAGCCTTACCGATGCCGCGTGCAGCACCTGTGATGAGTGCTGTCTTACCTTGTAAAAGTCCCATAATTCGTTTCGTATTATTGGTTGTTAATTAATATCTCAAATTGCGTCCAAAGTGCTTGAACACCATGTTGCGAACGTAGGGATAGAGTTCCTCGGCGTTCTGCACGGCATAGCGGCCATAGATGTAGGGCACTTCGCAGCCTTTCAGGCAATAGTGGGTGATTTCTGCTGTCAGACGCACGTTGCGAATGTCGAACACGCCCTTGTCGATGCCTTCGTTCATGATGCGACGGAAGAGATTGATTTCGTTCTTGTCGAAGTTCTTACGCACCGCTTCCACTTTCCAGATGTCGCGGAAGAACTCGGCACGCAGGTTCCCGTTGCGATAGACGGCTTCCTTCATCACGTTGAGGTGGGCAAAAATCAGTTGCACCATCTTCTCCTCGGGAGAGATGTTCTTGCGTGCCACCTCCTCCATGCGTTCGAACAAACGTTCCAACTCCGTCTGGATGACAGCCAGATAAATCTCTTCTTTGCTATTGAAATAGGTGTAAAGTGTGCGACGACCTCGGTTGGCAGCAAGTGCGATGTCATTCATGGATGTATTTTCAAATCCATTCTTGGCAAACAGTTGACGAGCCACATCAACCAGAAGTTCCCTTGTCTTCAAAACCGACATAATTCAAGATTGTTTCATTTTGTGTGCAAAATTACACAAAAAAAAGGAATCCACAAAGCATTTTTTGCACATCTTTTCATAAAAAAGCGTTAACAGACAATGAATCAGGATTTTAGTAAATGCACAAATAATGTTAAATTGTGTACTGCTATCCAAACAACTCTCGCAATGCCTCTTCCACCTTGCGAACAGGCACGACCTTGATGTTGAATTTGGTGGTGTCGATGCCATTCATGTTGGCGCGGGGCACAATCATCTTGCGGAAGCCCAACTTGTCTGCCTCGGCGATGCGTTGCAAAATGCGACTGACAGGACGCACCTCGCCACTCAAGCCAACCTCGCCCGCAAAACAGATGTCGCGAGCGATGCCTGTGTCCACATTGCTGGAAAGCACGGCGGCAATCACGCTCAGGTCGATGGCGGGGTCAGTCACGCGGATGCCGCCAGCGATGTTCAGATACACATCACGCTGTGGCAGTTTGAAACCCACACGTTTTTCGAGCACAGCCAAGAGCATGTTGAGACGTCGCAAATCGAAGCCTGTCGCCGAACGTTGTGGTGTGCCGTATGCGGCGGTGCTGACTAGAGCCTGTGTCTCGATGAGCAGGGGACGCACTCCTTCGATAGAGCAAGCCACCGCCACACCGCTCAATTCTTCACCATTCTTCACATCGCTCAGCAGGAGTTCCGATGGGTTCTCCACAGGTCGTAACCCATTGTGTACCATTTCGTAAATGCCCAACTCCGCTGTTGAGCCAAAACGGTTCTTGATGGCACGCACAATGCGGTACATATAGTGTTGGTCACCTTCAAACTGCAAAACGGTGTCCACCATGTGCTCCAATATCTTCGGCCCCGCAATGGAACCTTCCTTGTTGATGTGACCTATCAGGATGACAGGCGTGTTGCTCTCTTTGGCAAACTTCAAAATCATGGCTGCACACTCCCGAATCTGACTCACACTGCCAGGGGAGGACTCCACCGTCTCTGTCGCCATTGTTTGGATGGAGTCAATCACCACCAAATCAGGCTCCACCACCTTGATGTGCTCAAACACTGTCTCAATCATGGCTTCACACACCACCTGCACATCTGCCAATGCCTCGCTTGCCGCACCGTCCTCGTACTTCTCCAGCAATCTGTCTGCCCTCAGTTTCAACTGCCTTGCACTTTCCTCGCCACTCACGTAGAGAATTCGAAGCCCTTTCAACCTCAGCACCGTCTGCAGCACCAGTGTGGACTTGCCGATGCCTGGTTCACCACCCAGCAGCGTCAAACTGCCAGGCACCAAGCCTCCGCCCAGCACACGATTCAGTTCCCCGTCCAGCATGTTGATGCGAGGCTCATCCTCCGTCTTGATTTTCGACATCGAGATAGGGCTGGACTTCGATTCCATACTGAACTCTTCTCGGATGCCCTGCAAAGGTTTTTTCTTGCCGAGTTTCTGTTCCACAAAGGTGTTCCACTCGCCACATGCAGGACATTTGCCAATCCATTTCGGACTGTCATAGCCGCATGAAGTACAAACGTATGCAATCTTCTCTTTTGCCATATTCATCTTTTTGGTGTGCAAAGATACGGCTTTTTGAACAATACTGCAACCTTTTTGGCAATCTTTATCTTAGAAAAAAAGCGTAACTTTGCAGCCAAAATGTAATGTCCCCACCAGAGAGGATGAACAGAATTGCACATCTCATACTACTTGCCATCGCTTGGCAGACACTGTGTGTGACGACTCATGCCACAGAGAATGATTCTATCTGGCATGACTCCATCACTGGTACCCGTATGCACCTGCAGCGGGTGGAGGCACTGACACCCTATCATTGTTCACTGCACTTTTTCGGTCAGAAACCAGATGGCTCCCCAAAATCACCTGCTCTACAGGCATTGGTCGAGGACATTGGCATCAATGCCCTCGTTTTCAGTTGGGACCACTTTGTAACCGACCGCGAGTGGGCACGTGTCACCAATTCCACCCTCCATCAGAACCTCAATGGCGGCTGGGTGTGGGACAACGATAGTTTCTCGGGCAACCAGTTCAGCCACCCTTATCATGGCAGCATGTTCTACAATGCCGCCCGTGAACATGGACTATCCTACGGCGTTTCACTCATCTACCCACTTGTGGGTTCTGCCACGTGGGAACTCTTCTGCGAAACCAACAGGCCCGCCTTCAACGATTTCATTTCTACAGGTGTCGGCGGAGCAGGCATTGGCGAAGTGACTCATCGTGCTTCCGACATCTTCTTCGACAACAGCAAGCGAGGGGCATCACGTGTGGCCAGAGAAATTGTCGGCACCCTGCTCAACCCCGTGCGTGGCTTGCATCGTATCATGTCAGGCGAAATGTTTCGTGTCAATCATCTGTCGGCAGGAAAGAAAGAGACCCCTGAACCATACTCGTTCCAGATAGGCATAGGCGACCGCTACGTGTATGACATGGGCGACATACACCCCCAGTTGGGACGTCGGTACCATGAGCACATCCCTTTCCTCGACATCCGTTTCAACTACGGCAACCACTACAACAACCTTGACGAAGGAAAGGCAAGTCGTGCCTACGACTATTTCGACCTCTACGCATTGGTCAATCTCGACTCAAGCCATCCCACCATTGGCGAACTTGACATCATGGGACGCATCGGCTCCATCCAGCGTCAGTTGCCCCTGCGATGGAAACTCGACATCGGCTTCTATCAGAACATCAAATACATCGACCATTATGGCAAAGATGGCCACCAACAGGCAGGCAATCTTGCCATTATCTCCGAAGCCGCCAGTTTCGGTGCAGGATTCCACGCCGAGCGTCAAGGCAAAGCCATCACCCTGAAGCACGACCTCATGCTCTCAGCCGTGCCATTGGGAGGCAGTACTGCCGACTACTTTCCCTTGCGACGCTACAATTTCGGCACAGGCTTCTCCGTTCGTCACAATTTCCAATTCATCTATAACCGTCACATCTCTTTTGGCAATCAGTTCTACTTCATGCGTTTGTTCATCGTCAAGGGAGCCGACCCAGCCCGCCTCGACCTGTACATCAACCATCCCGACCAGTACGCAAAAGAGATGACCGACGGCATCAATGCGTGGGGCGACCTCGGCGAGCAGAGCATCCTCCAGAACCGCCTCTTCCTTAGCGTCAACGTCACCCCCTCCCTCCAGTTCCATCTCCAAAACGAATTCTACCTTCGTCACGGCAACTACCGCGACTACCCCTCTCGCACAGCCAAAAGCATGGAATGGAAAGCAGGCTTCAGTTATGCATTGTAAAAAATCGTATTATTCAAGCAGAATGACATTTGCCGTCTGATTGTCCATGCCAGGCATCGTCCTTCCTATTGGGGCACCGATATATGTAGGGTCGCACACCACAAACTTACGTCCATTCAGATTGATATAGTCCCCAGCCACACTTTCTGTGAATTGTACGGCAGAAGCCAAATGTCCTGGATAATAGATGAGAATGCACTTTAAGCCGAACAAGTCACGCACCAATCTCGTGAACAGTATAGACCTGTCCTCACAATCACAATACGGATAATACAAGGTTTCTTCAGGGAAGAACGCCCTGTCGCCACCCCAAACCTTATCATCATATTCATATACAAATGCTGTCTGTACCCAATTGAGCAATCGTTCGACCGCTTCTTTCTCGCTCAAAGTTTTCAACTTCTCTTTGAACATCGGCAACAGTTCTCCCCGCAATCGGTCCTCCAAAGGCATGTTGGCGTACATTGCCCATCGGGTCATGAAATTATCCTCTATCATCGATGTTGGATAATCATTCATAAAGTCAATCAGATTCCTGTTCACACTCACCTTCATTTCTATCTCAGGATAACGTTCCGCTTTTAGAGTTCTCACGTCAGAACGCCAGTTTGTCAACTCCATCGCTTGCGGAATCCAAAGCGACAGCGATTTTTCTTGTGGAAATGCCGCCTCACAGATGCTCATTCGTTCCGCATCCTCACCATACAGATAAAAGTCGCCTCCTTCAATCGAGAAATACATCTTGTCATAAATTGCATGTTTCGACGAATATAGTAGCCTTAATTTGCTGCCATCCATGCCAAGCCTCATCTTATATCCTGGCTAAACGAGTCGGTTGCAAATTTACAGCATTTCTTGTAAATCGCAAAAAAATCTCACAAAAAATCAAAAAAACAGGTAAAAAG
The DNA here is from genome assembly GCA_017483605.1 of Bacteroidaceae bacterium. Lineage (GTDB taxonomy): Bacteria > Bacteroidota > Bacteroidia > Bacteroidales > Bacteroidaceae > Minthosoma. The sequence continues at coordinate 26,860 of JAFUWG010000006.1, forward strand.
ATGAATAAAAAAGGAGAAATAGTTCTGTATATGATGTTGAGCCTAACGAAGATGGAAAGGATAAAAAGATATCATTCTGTCCATCGGCACACATCGTGACAGCCATCTTTTACTTCTCTTAAATTTTCGTATAATGGAAGCCTCTTGTTTCTTATGCCGTAGATGTATCAAATATTTAGCCTGATTACACCTCAAAATTTGGCTTGAATACAACTTCCAATTTAGCCTGAATACACTAAAGTGTAATCAAGCCAAATCAATTCTTGTAATCAAGCCAAATTGTAAGTTATAATCAGGCTAAATATTTGATACATCTGCAGCGAGAGATGACTGGGGTTACGATATATGGTAAAAACAGGTCATTCATTTTGTCCCTTTCATGCTCAACTGCATTCTGCCGCGTTGGAGGTCAACGCCGATGACACGGACGGTGACGTGCTGGTGGAGTTGCACTTCCTCGGAGGGGTCTTTCACGAAGTGGTCGGCGAGTTCGCTGATGTGGACGAGTCCTTTGGTGTGGACTCCAACATCGACGAAGCAGCCGAACTGGGTGATGTTGGTGATGATGCCTGGGAGGGTCATGCCTACCTGCACGTCTTCAAGTTCCTTCACATCTTTGGAGAACTCGAACACGGTGAGTTGCTGGCGTGGGTCGCGACCGGGTTTGTCGAGTTCCTGCATGATGTCTTCGAGGGTGGGGAGTCCCACTTTGTCAGTCACGTAGCGGTGGATGTCGATTTTCTCACGCAGTTCCTTGCTTGCCATGAGTTGGGCAACGGTACATTGTTGGTCTTTTGCCATCCGCTCGACGATGGGGTAACTCTCTGGGTGGACGGCGCTATTGTCGAGGGGTTGCTTGCTGCCGCTCACTCGCAGGAATCCTGCTGCCTGTTCGTAGGCTTTGGGGCCCAGTTTGGGCACTTTCAGCAAATCGCGACGGGAGGAGAAGGCTCCGTTCTCGGCACGGTAGGTGACGATGTTCTGAGCAATGGCAGGACCGAGACCAGAGATGTAGGTGAGGAGGTGCTTGCTGGCGGTGTTGACGTTCACGCCCACTTTGTTCACACACATTTCCACAGTTTGGTCGAGGGAGTGTTTGAGTGCTTTCTGATCCACATCTTTCTGATACTGTCCCACACCAATAGAGTTCGGGTCAATCTTCACCAGTTCAGCCAGAGGGTCCATGAGTCGGCGACCGATGCTGACGGCTCCACGCACGGTCACGTCGTAGTCGGGAAATTCCTCACGGGCAACTTTGGAGGCGGAGTAGATGCTGGCTCCGTCTTCGCTGACGACGAAAATCTGAATCTCCTTGGGTAACCCCAGAGAACGCACAAACTCCTCTGTCTCGCGGCTGGCTGTGCCGTTGCCGATGGAGATGGCTTCGATTTTGTATTGCTTGGTGAGTGTCCAGAGTTTGTCGGCTGCCGCACGGCGTTCGTTCTTGGGAGGGTGGGGGTAGATTGCCTCGTTGTGGAGCAGGTTGCCTTCGGCATCGAGGCAGACGACCTTGCAACCTGTGCGGAAGCCCGGGTCGAGTGCCAGCACACGCTTCTGCCCCAAGGGGGCTGCCATGAGCAGTTGTTCGAGGTTCTTCACGAAGATGCGGATGGCTTCTTTGTCAGCCTGTTCCTTGGAGAGGTTGGCAAACTCCGTCTCGATGCTGGGCTTGAGGAGACGTTTGAAACCGTCCTCGATGGCATCCCACACTAGTTCGGCGCTGCGGCTGGAGTTGCGGAGGAACTGACGGTCCAGTCGGTCGAGGCAACGTTCATCGTCGCCGCTGATGCTGACCCGCAGGATGCCCTCTGCCTCGCCTCGACGCATGGCAAGGAGACGATGAGAGGCACACTTCGCCAATTTCTCCGAGAAGTCGAAGTAGTCACGGTATTTCTGCGCCTTCTCTTCCCATGCCTTTTCTTCCTCTTCCGTCTTCGTCTTAGGCTTCACCTTAACAGACGAAATCACGGCATCTTTCTTGAAGTTGAAGCGGACGATGTTACGGGCTTCCTCGCTTTCGCTCACTTGTTCGGCGATGATGTCCTGTGCGCCTTGGATGGCCTCGTCGGCAGTCTTCACGCCTTTCTCTTCGGAGATGAATTCCTTCACCTTCTTGTCGATGTCGGCATTGGGGTTTTGCAGCATGAGGAAGGTTGCCAATGGCTCCAGTCCTTTCTGACGTGCCACTTCTGCACGCGTCTTACGCTTGGGCTTGTAGGGCAGGTAGATGTCTTCCAGTTCGGTGCTGTCCCACGAACCCTCGATGCGGGCTTTCAGTTCGGGGGTCAGTTTCCCCTGCTCCTCGATGGTGCTGAGGATGGTCTCTTTGCGCTTCTCCAGTTCCATGAGTTTCTCCAGATGATCGTTGACGCTTGCCACCTGCACCTCGTCGAGGGTGCCTGTCACTTCCTTTCTGTATCGGCTGATGAAGGGGATGGTGCACCCCTCTTCAAGCAGCCCCACTGTGCCTGCCACCTGCCGTTCGCTGATGCCGGTTGCCTTGGCAATGAGTTTGACAAATATATTGTTCATTATTTTTTTAATATGTATGATGGGCAAAGGTACGAAAATTTGTTCATTAATTTTTGTTACTTTCTGCTAAATGATGTTATTTCTGGGAAATGTTGCATTCGTTCTGCAAAATAAATGCTTGATGAGTTCGTTTTAACAGGTAAAGAAAACAGAATTTATGCTAAATTTTTTGAATCAAAATATCGTAAAACAATGAAGAAAAGTGTATTGATGTCTTTGGTGCTCTTGGCAGGGATTGTGTTCTTGCAGAGTTGTTCGTCGGACGATGACGAAGAGTTAGGAACGGGTGGCAGTTCATCGAGTGTGTGGAACGGCACGACGAAGTATGCCACGTATGATTCGAGTTTGGCGGACAACACGGTGCAGGTGGTATGGAATGACTCTGCAACGGTGGTCATGGCAAGCAACCTGAACGGTGTAGTGTCTGCCGAGATTCGGGGTGGGGCAGTCGTGCTGCTTGCCGATGAAAGTCTGGAAGAAGAGGTGACCTATACACTGAGTGGTGTATCTGCCAGAGGCTCGCTGTGGATGGATGGGTCGTATAAGGCGACGTTTGTGCTGAATGGCTTGACGTTGACAAGTGCAGACAGTGCAGCCATCAACATTCGGGATGGAAAACGTATCAATGTGGAGTTGGCTGATGGCACGGTGAATACACTTTCTGATGCCAAAAATGGAACTCAAAAAGCGTGCATGATGGTGAAGGGACACACGGAGTTTAGTGGTGGCGGGAGTCTAACGCTGACGGGCAACACGGGACATGCCTTTTGGGGTAAGGAGTATGTACAGATAAAGGCTTCTGTAGGTAAGATTACGGTGAAGAGTGCTGTAGGTGATGGCTTCAATGTGAACGAATTTTTCCAGATGAATGGTGGTACGCTCGACATCAGTGGTGTGGGTGATGATGGCATTCAGGTGAGTTATAAAACGGACGATAACGATAATGTGATTTCGCTGACAGAAGATGAGGACAATACAGGTGAGGTGCTCATCAAGGGAGGTACGCTCACGACTATTGCTACAGCCAGCGGTGCACGAGGAATCAAAACGGAGGGCAACATCACCATCAACGAGGATAAGGGTACGGTGGTCGTTACAGCCACTTCGTCACAGCATGAGGGCATGGAGGCAAAAGGAACCATCAGCATCAGTGCCGGCACGGTGTACGTTCAGGCTAAGGACGATGCCATCAACAGCGGTGGCGACATGACCATCAGTGGCGGAATGGTGTGTGCCTACTCGACAGGTAATGACGGATTAGATGCCAATGGCAACTGCTACATTCAGGGTGGGACGGTGTATGCCATCGGTGCTTCGCAGCCAGAAGTGGGTATTGATGCCAACACGGAGAAAGGGTATAAACTCTACGTGACGGGTGGAACGATTGTCGCCATCGGTGGTTTGGAGTCAGGTTCGAGCCTCACTCAGTCGTGCTATCAGGCTTCTTGGAATCGGAACACGTGGTATGCACTCTACAATGGTGATGACCTTGCTTTCATCTTCAAGACCCCTTCGAGTGGTGGTACGAACTTGGTGGTATCGACGGCTTCAACACCATCACTCAAATCGGGTGTGAGTGTGTCGGATGGTACCGAAATCTTTAGTGGATTGGGTCTGACTGGTGGTTCTGTCAGTGGTGGCTCTTCCGTATCGCTGTCTGCCTATAGTTCAGGTGGAAATGGAGGACATCCAGGTGGGTGGCATTAAAGTTTGTTTCCCCATTGCTAGTTTAAAGGCACACAATAAGGGAGGAAAAGAGGTCGTTCTCTCTTCCCCCCCCCTTTATAATTATGGGAACAAATATTAGTAAACAATAGTTTTTCCCACTGTTTGATGGTTGAAACTTATGATATAAATGCCAGCCGGCAAGAGGAACGTCTGGGTGTTTTGTTCCGCTCTACCATGACTCACTCTTGTTCCATGCGTGGAATAGATGTCGATGATGCCAAAGTGAGGAGCAAAGACCGACAGATTCCCTTTCCCTGAATGAATGCTGATGCCATCCATTTGTATGTTTGTCACGTTTGTTGCATTGTACGACATATAATTTACCTCTACGGTTTCTGTTGCAACAGACATGCCCCAGAGCAAGGCATAGAGTTTGGGAGTTGAGGCTAAAGCCTTGTAATTGATATGCCCAGTTTCCTCATTCTTTTCTTTGATGACCTCTAAGGGGATTCCTGTTTCATCATAGAGGTCAAAATGTCCCTCCCCATTTACATCGAAAACGATGCTGTCTCCAAGTTCTACCTCTGCATTAAAACATTGAATAGTTCCTTGCGAGGGGGCTTTCACTTCTTCCGTTACATTGTTTTGCAAAGGATTCGGGTGCAGCGGGACTGGAATGGTGTAGGGGAAACTCTCTGATACGATGCCCGATGAAGGATGTCCTGCGTTGTCAAATGCTTGGATGCCAAATGTCACTTGGTCGGGTACATATGCGACGCCTTCTATCACGTCAAATCGGTAATCGCTTGTGATGGTATTGGGTACTACATCCTTCACTTCAATAACCATGTTCTGCAAATCCAACGGATTCTGTTCCCCCACCTCTACGCATACTCGCGGGCCTTGATTGAACCAGTATTCGTAGGCGGTGATGCCCGTGATGGCTGGCTCGGTGGTGAAGTCGGGGATGACGAAATGTTTCACGAAGGGAGCGGTGTAGATGCCACGGCTGTCCACCGTGCGGTAGCCGATGGAGTGCACGCCCTTTGCCATTGCCGAGATGTCGAGTGCCACGGCGGCATTGCCATTGGTAGACTCCAGTGTTTGGCGGTGGTCAAAGTCGTAGTCGAACCAATACTCCATCTTGACAATCTGGTTGTCGTCGTAAGTGGCAGGTGGCAGGGTGGGGATGACAAAGTGCTTGACGAAGGGGGAGCACCACAGCCCCTTGCTGTCTCCGAAACGGAATCCGATGGAGTGCACGCCTCTCGCCATTGCCGAGATGTCAAGTGCTACAGCGGCATTACCATTGGCTGACTCCAGTGTTTGGCGGTGGTCAAAGTCGTAGTCGAACCAGTATTCCATCTTGACAATCTGATTGTTGTCGTAAGTGGCAGGTGGCAGGGTGGGGATGACAAAGTGCTTGACGAAGGGGGAGCACCACAGCCCCTTGCTGTCTCCGAAACGGAATCCGATGGAGTGTACGCCTTGAGGCATAGCAGACACATCAAACTGGCGTTTGAACTGCTCGTTGCCGTTCAATGCCACCGTTTTCCGATGCTCAAAGTCATAGTCAAACCAATATTCGCAGGTCTGCATCATTACCGCGTTCTGTGCTTGAGCCACACCACCTGCTATGGCAGCGGCAAACAAAATCATATTGAACTTCTTCATGTTGAACGAGGTTTAGACGGTTATTCCTTGGTTTGTGCTTCCACCTTGAAACTGACATTCAGTTTCCCGTCCTCTGCCGTGCGCAGGTCTACGTCGGCTGCAAGGATGCGTGGGATGGGCGAGATGCGGTCAAAAGGAGCATTGCCACCATTGATACCAACTTCTGTACCATCGGTGCCGATGTAGTTCTGTGGAAATTTGAGGGCAAAGGTCTTGGTGTCACTGTAGTTCCCGTCTTCATTTGTATCAGCCCAAATATCAGCATTCGAAAGTCCCTGCCAATTACCTTCGGCATCCACAAATTCAGTCGAAGAATAACTTGCCACTTTGATATTATTGCTTCCTGTGCTATAAGTTGGGTATGAAGCATAAAGAATACAATTTGTATAGTAGGCAATTGCATTTGATTGGTTTTGAGATGGCTCAAAATTATAAATAATGCAGTGGTCAAAATGGATGTTGTTACTAATGCTGTTATTTCCTCTTACTCCACTCAACCACGAGTTCTCTATGTTAAATTGTTGAGCACGACAGCCTGAATATGAAGTGTCCATTCTTGAATATACACATTGCGAAATCAGACAATTTTCAGAACTTGCTCCCATCTCGAAGAACGTACCTTTGCATTTACGCACTTTGAGGTTGCGGATAACAGCCTCATGTGCATTATTTGAAATGCGAACGGAAACATTCAAACCTTCCAATGTTACAGTTGGGTACTCATAAGTCAAATTTTCATCATCGTCCGATTGTTCCCTACATTCAATAGATAAAGTACCATATACCTCTGTCGATGCATTCTTTGAATCGGCATCAGTAGCATGTCCGCTTCCATATATTGTGAGTGATTTCTTAACATGAACTTCTGAACTGAATGTGCCAGGGGATAGTACGATGATGTCATTATCAACAGCATTGTCATAGGCCACCCCAAAAGCATTCATTCCATAGTACACATTGGTTTGGTCTCCATGAATGAGTGTGGCACTTTGAATGTCCGATTGCACTTGAGCGAAAGAATTGGCGGTAATGATGGTAAGTGCGACCATCGTAATGAGTAATCTTTTCATTTTTTTGTTGAATAAGATGTGATTGAAAAAGAAAGGCGTGACACTATTCTAATGCCTGCCTCCCATTAGGTACCGCCAAGTAACCTTATCACAACAAGCACGAACAGTTCACGCCCAAACGACGTGAACTTTCAGCCTGCTTGTTCTTGTGATTGATTTTGGCGGTTTCAATGGGTAGGGAACAAGAGCCAAAAGCCCTATTTGTATATTTTAGTTGTTATCAGTCAAGAATAGCCTTACACACACTTTCCAAATGAATAATTAGGTTGATTTTACGTTTCTCGACAGGAGGGAATAACCTCCAGCCTTTCTTGTGTGTTGTCTAAATGTCTTGGTCTTTCAGCCTCCTTTCTTTTAAAAAATAAACGAATACTATGGTTAATTGATTCTTCAAAAATGGTTGATACTCTCAGCCGTTTCTTTGTTTTCTTGCCACAAAATTACATCCTTTTTCCGTGCTCTCCAAATTTTTTGAAAGAAAAATGGGAAAAGGACTCAAAACAGATTGATTAATTTTTGTTGTGGTCTACAAAATGATGATATTTTTTATGTTGGAAAGACGTGTGGCGATAATAAAGGGTAAGAAAAATGTTTTTGGAAGAAAGGATGGTAAAAAAACGTACCCCTCGGATACGGAGTGCCATACCCGAGGGGTACGATGCGTCGGAGTCGAGGGGTACGACAAAAGGCGGTAATGTTCAAGGGAAAACACTGCCGCCCTTTTTGTGTCGTAAGGTTGCTTGTTTATAGTTTGTAATCCACTTTAATCACCAGCACACGCAGGTTTTGGCTTTCAGCATCGGTCTTCACCTTGGCGATGTGCCAGTCGCAGGGAAACATGATGTTGAATGTGCCCGGGATGGAGGTGAATTGCTCCAGACGGTCGTACTGGAAGTGGTAGTCGAGGCGGTCGGGCTTGTAGTCAGAACGTGGGGTGGAGGTTTCGTGGTCGAGTCGGCAGAAACCTTCAGTACCTCGCACGACATACATGAAGTCTATCTTCTGATAATGGCTCTCGGAACCTTTGCCTGCACGGAGGTCATCTTGCGAGCACCAGTTGTCGCCATCCTCGACACTTACGGTCAGCGTGGTGCCTGGAATGGGGGTGCGACCTGCGGGGATGGCAAGCAAATCTGTCTCTTGCAGCCATTTGAACAGGGCGTTCCATTGTTCGGAGTTCTTCTGATATTGGAGGTAGAACTCCACCAGATTGACGGTGGGGGCAGGTGAGGCTTTGGTGAAGCCGTTGCGCCACTCACCTTTCTTCGCCCATTTCTCAGCCAATTTGTTCAGTTCCTTGGGGTAGTGGTTGGTGTAGGTTTGTGCCGACAGTCCCAGCGAGACGGTTAGGGCTGCAAAGAATGAAATGTATTTTTTCATGTTGGTCTGTTTTTAGAGGAAACAAATTTGAATAATATGAATAATTTTGGTCACAAATTTTTATAATAATATTCATGCTTATTTGTGGATAAAATTATTCATATTATTCAAATTAGTTTCCATAAAAATATAAAAGTCTTTATTTTTTTGTTTTCACTTCGAAGATGTCCACGCAGTTGCCGCCACCGTTGGAGCGACCTTGGGAGGTGGTGAAGACGTACTTGCCGTCTTGGGATACTTCAAGACCGACGGGATAACTGTCGTCGTTCATGTGGGCGATGACCTGAAAGGTCTGAGTATCCACCACATAGAGGGTGCTGCTGGCGTTGCAGGCAGCATAGATGTAGCGGCCGTCGGGTGAGGTCTCGATGGTGCGTGCGCCTGCTCCCACCTGACAGTTCTGCCATCCAGAGAGGGTTGTGGTCTTGGTGGAAGAGGCTTTGAGGGCAGGAACGGCATCGAGGAACTGGGCGAGAGGCATCCGTTGGATGTAGCCGTCGCGGTTGATGCTCAGGTAGAGATAACCGTCGCGGATGATGATGTGGCGTAGGTTGTACATGTTGCCGAGCACACGGCCGAGATAGCGGGGAGCCCCCTCTGACTCTCCAGCCTGGGGGAGAGAAGAAGGCTGGAGGTCGATGATGGCAATGCCGCCACCATTGGCACCTCCCATGCAACCCACGAGTAGGTAATGGTTGTCGGGCGTGAAAGCCGTGCCACGCAGGCAGTAGCCGCTGTCGTTGTCGCGGTCAACCTGCTTGGTGAGGCTATAATTGAGTTTCAATTGCTGGTCGACGATGGCGAGGGTGAGGTGATGCCAGTCGGCAGGGTGGGGACTGCTGATGTCGATGATGCCCACGGTATTGTCGCCCCAATGGGTGATGGCGAGCAGTTTTCCATCGGGTGAGGGGGCAATCATCTTGGGCAGGGGACCTGTGTCCATCAATCGGATGATGGAATCGGTCTCTGTGTCGATGATGGCGACTGCTGAGGGGTCTTGGGCATTCAGGTCGTAGGAACGGCGGTAGTAGGGAATCCAGAGGTAGCGACCGCCATGTGTGAAAGCGCTCTCCACGGGCTTGCCATAGAAGGCTCCCCAGCCGCCGAATCCTGAGACGGGATGCTTGGCGTCGGGCAGATGGTGGGTGAACTTGTAGTAAGGTTTGGCACCCATAAGGAGAACGGTGTCTGCCTCTGTGAATTCGTGACGAATCACCTTCAGTTTCTGGTTGGTCTTGAAGTCATACACGACCGTGGTGGCACCCTCCAGCGAATTGACGTAGTATTTGGTGCTGTTGGGGTGCATGTTGACCGACTTGGGCGAGTTGATGTCCTTGTCGGCGGTCTGTGTGTCGGCAGGGTCGAAATATTGCTTCTTGGCAATCAGTTCGATACAGAAGGTGCTGTCGGCAGAGTAGGCTTGGGTGCCGATGGCAGGATGCACGATCTTCAATTGCGCTTGGGCGAAGACCGTGGAAGCCAATAAGAAACAGAAAGAAATGTATTTTCTCATCATTGATAGGGAGGAAACAAATTTGAATAATATGAATAATTTTGGTCACAAATTTTTATAATAAATACCTGTTGGTTGAATTAAAAAAATGCATACTTAACTTGTCCTATAGGGCGATGGTTGAGAAAGTTGAAATACTGCAACATTGTGAAAGCCGCCACTTTGGCAGCCATTCTCGCAAAGAGTCCATCTGGCTGCTTTGCA
>JAFUWG010000048.1 GCA_017483605.1 Bacteroidaceae bacterium
CTCGGAACTTTGTAACGAAGTTGTGCATAACAATGATAATTGGACTTGATGAATTGGACACCACTAAGTTACTAATTATCTGCGATATGTACAACTTTTTAAGCATAAATGTTTTACAAATTTAATTCAACCAACAGGTATCATTTTATATTATTTTTTCCAAAAAAAAAACGTTTTTTTTGAAAAAAAACTCATTTCCCGGACAAAAACAAATGATTTAAGCATACAACAATAACAAATGCACATCTTATTATTATAAGAAAATACGAAACCTTTTTGAGAACAGCAACAGCAGAGAGGCTTGGCAAATAACCAAGCCTCTCTGCTGTCTTTTTAGGTTCTTTTCTTACGCTTCGAACTCTTCAAAACCGTCCTCGTCGTCTTCGTCATCAAAATCGAAATCGAAGTCGAAATCGCCAAAGAAAGCGGGCTGGATGAAGTCGTCGAGTTCGCGGCGTTCCTTTTTGGTGGGTCGTCCCGTGCCTCGTGCCCTGCCGACAAAACCGCTGATGCGATTCATTTCCAACAGTTCCAGTTGCTCTTTGGCAGTGACGTTTTCGAGCACTTCGGGAACGAGTTTTGCCCCCACACGGTTCTGGATGGCTTTCAGCACCTTGAAGGAGTAAGTGATGGGCGGTTTACGCACCTCTATCACGTCACCCTCCTTAATCATTTTCGAGGCTTTCTGCTTCACCCCGCCAATGGTGATACGCCCATTTTTGCAGGCATCGGCGGCAATGGTTCGCGTCTTGAAGATGCGAGATGCCCAGAGCCATTTGTCAAGTCTTGCTTCCATCTTATCATGTACAATTTACCCTGTACAACGGTATCATTTGTTTCCGACTATTTCTTGTTATACTGGTTCATCGTGCGTTCCAGCCCTTGCAGACAGAAACTCTTAATCATCTCGCCCACGTACTCCACTTTCTCGTCGATGATTTTGTTGTCCTCGTCGCTGAACTGCCCGAGCACAAAGTCCACCTGCGTGCCTTTGGGGAAGTCGTTTCCGATGCCAAACTTGATGCGGGCATAGTTCTGGGTCATCATGCACGACTCGATGTTTTTCAATCCGTTATGACCGCCAGCACTTCCGTTGCCACGCATCCGCACCTTGCCGACAGGCAGGCTCAGGTCGTCAACAATGACCAAGAGGTTTTCCAACGGAATCTTCTCCTGCTGCACCCAATACCGCACCGCCTGCCCCGAAAGGTTCATGTAGGTGGACGGCTTCAAAAGGGTCAGTTCCGCATTCTTCACACGGGTTTTGGCAATGGCACCATAGCGTTTGTCCGCCCATTCCACGCCCTGCTTCTTGGCAAAGGCATCGACGGTGCGGAAACCGATATTGTGGCGAGTACCCACATACTCGTCGCCGATATTTCCAAGCCCCACTATCAAATATTTCATGCTATAATCTACTGGTTCCGAAGGTTTCCGACGGAACAAATTGAACAACCACATAAGATAAAAATAAAAGGAACCACACAACGGTGGCTCCTGTAAGTGTTACACTGTCATTCAACAGCAGATTACTGGTTAGCCTCAGCCTCTGCCTGTGCAGCACGAGCGGCACGAGTCATGCGAACGGCACAAACGACCACTTCCTTAGAGGTGATGATTTCAAGACCTTCGTAAGAAAGAGCCTCTACCTTCATTGCCTTGCCAAGACCGAGGTTCGTCACGTCGATGTCGAGTGTGTCTGGGAACTTCGTGTATGGAGCCTTCACAGCCAACTTGCGAACGTTGAGAGTGAGTTTACCACCGGCACGTACACCTTCAGCAAGACCATTGAGTTTCACTGGAATCTCAAATACAACTGGCTTGTCCTCTGTAATCTGATAGAAGTCAACGTGTACTGGACGGTCAGTCACGAAATCGCACTGGAGGTCCTTCAGGATAGCCTTTACAGCCTTACCGTCAACCACGAGGTTCACGATGTACACGTTAGGAGTGTAGAGGAGTTTTGCCAACTCTTTCTCAGAGATTTTGATTGGCTTTGCTACTGGAAGGCCATTCTCGTCCTTCTCTACACCATAAAATACTGCTGGAATCTGACCAGCGCGACGAAGGTCACGGCTGGCCTTCTTGCCATACTCAGTACGAGTCTGAGCGTTGAGTGTAATTTCTTTCATTTTTTTTGTTGTGTTACTATAAATTAAGTTTTTGTACAAGCTTAATTCGCCATCACACGATGACCCACTTTTAGGGGAGTGAGCCTATGTGTTGCCCAAAAAAGCGGCACAAAGGTACAACTTTTGCAGGAAACCACAAAAGTTTTACCTTTATTTTTCTATCTTTTCAGTGATTTAGTCGAATTGCCGTCGTCAAACAAAGCGTTTTGACGCTCCCTGAGAGCATCAGAAGATGTCTTTCACTTTATCCAGGAAACTCTTCTTCTCCACTTTGTCTTCCGAATCTGCCTCAGCCTCTGGTGCGGGAGCAGGTGCAGCCTCTACCTCTGGTGCGGCAGCCTCAGCCTGCTCAGCATAAGCCTCTTCCTTTGCAGCATTTGCCTCTGCCACAGAGATGTTGCCCTTTGCAACGTCCAGTGTCTTGCCCAGCGCTTCAACAAACTTATCATAGTCTTCCTTGTAGAGGAACAACTTATGCTTTTCAAATACAAAACGAGGATTCTCAAAAGTGCCCTCATTAATCTTCTTACTCTCCGTGATGGCTATGTATCTGTCGCCATTTCTACTCTGCTTCACATCGAAGTAGTAGATGCGCTTACCAGCCTTGACACTTTCCGAGAAAATCAAGTCTTTGTCTGTTTCGTTCATGATGATATTATTGTTTATATTTGTTTGCTTTTTGAGTTGCTTTTTCAAAATTTGCTACAAAATTGTCAATTATTTTTCTTTTACACAAGATTTTCGTCCATTTTTTTCGTTTTAACACAATCATTCCACAAAAAAGGCGGATTTTTCAAAGAAAATCACTAAATTTGCACCCAAATTATGAAAACCAAGGTAAAAGCAAAGTAACATCAGGTGAGTCAACCTCAACATCCTTAAATAACTTGCAAAAAAAGAGTTTTTTGAATTATGATAAACCGCACACTCATACGTCTGAAAATCGTACAACTCATGTACGCCTACTATCAGAACAGTGGAAAAAACATTGAGACAGCAGAAAAAGAACTGCTGTTCAGTCTATCTAAAGCATACGACCTCTACAACTATATGCTTCTCCTCATGGTCAGCGTTTCGCGTTACGCTTTCCAGCAGGTAGAACATAAAGAGCAACTCAACAAGGTTGCCCACATCGACGAGCCTGTCAGCCACAGGTTTGCCGACAACCAATTCACCACTCAACTTGAGAACAACAAACAACTGCAAGAGTTTGTTGAGACGAAGAAGAAGACCTGGGACAACGACATCGACTACATCAAGAAACTGTACGCCGATATCGTTGAGAGCGAGTATTATAAAGAGTACATGGCTCAGGAAAGCGTCACCTATGCCGACGACCGCGAGGTGTGGCGTAAGATTTACAAGAACATCATCATGAAGGATGAGCGTATCGACGACATTCTGGAGGACCAGAGCCTCTACTGGAACGACGACCGCGAAATCATCGACACGTTCGTGCTGAAGACCATCAAGCGTTTCGAGGCAAAGAACGGTGCCGACCAGGAGTTGGTGCCCGAGTACAAGGACTTGGAAGACCGCGAGTTTGCCACTCGCCTGTTCCGTCGCACCATCCTCAACGACGAATACTACCGCTCGCTCATCGGCAAGTGCATCAAGAACTGGGAGTTCAACCGCCTTGCCTACATGGATGTCATCATCATGCAGATTGCCGTGGCAGAACTGCTCAGTTTCCCACAGATTCCCATCTCCGTTACCATCAACGAGTATGTGGAAATCGCCAAGTGGTACAGCACCCCCAAGAGTGCCGGCTACGTCAACGGCATCATCGACGCGGTGGCAAAGACCTTGCAGAAAGAGAACAAACTCACCAAGGCACAGTAAGCCCCACCCCCGACACACCCAACAAGAAATTCACATTCATTATTAAATAAAAGAAAATAAGACTATGTTCAACTTGATTCAAGCAGCAGGTGCTGCAAGAGGCGGTTTCGACTGGAGCATGATCATCATGATTGTCGCCATGTTCGCCATTGTATATTTCTTCATGATTAAGCCACAGCGCAAGCGTCAGAAGGAAATCGAGAACTTCCGCAAGGGTCTCACCATCGGCAGCAAAGTCATCACAGCCAGCGGTGTCTATGGCACCGTCAAGTCGCTCAACGAGGGCGAGCCATACATCACGCTCGAAATTGCCAAGGGAGTTACGGTTCAGATTGACCGCAACTATGTTTACGCAGAAGGTAGCCAGCAACAACAGCAATAATCTCCATTTCTCTCCACACGCTGTAATCGAATCTGTATGGTTGCCGACTTCGCAAAGGTCATACTCAGAAGATTGCGGTTGGTAAAAATCAACCGCAATTTTTTGGTGTTTCTGGTGTTCCTCGCCGTGTCCATCGTCTTTTGGTTCATGCAATCCATCAAGGAGACGACCGAGGTGAGCATCAACTATGTCCTGAAAATAGAGGACGTCCCCAGGAACATCATCTACACCAGCGAGATGCCCTCCGAAATCAGCGTCAACTACTCCGGAAAAGGCTGGGATGCGTTCTACTACAAGTTCATGAAGAACGAACCCCACGAACTGGTCGTCAACTACAAGGACGTCAATGCCAAATCGGGCAAAATCATCATCGATGCCAACACCTTCCGGCGGGCAGCCATGAAGAAGAAGCCCAAGGAGTTGACCTACAAGTCCACCGTCCCGAGCAAAGTGGAGGTTTACTACTCCAACGGCTTGCGGAAGCGGGTTCCTGTGGTCTTCGGCGGAAAGGTGACGACAACCGCCGGACGCTATCTGTGCGGCACCATCCTGACACCCGACTCCGTCGATGTCTATGCACCCAGCAGCCTCTTCAGGAGAATCAACAGCGTCGAGACCGAAGAAATTGCCTTCGAGAATCTGGAAGACACGACCTTCTGCAAGTTGGCACTCCAAGTGCCCAACGGCATGAAAGTGATACCCGACTCCATCGATGCCACCCTGTGCGTGGACATCTTCACCGACAAGACCATCCAAGTGCCCATCTACAGCGAGAACGTACCCAACAACAAAATCATGCGTATGTTCCCGCTGAAAGCGACGGTCACCTTCTTGGTCAGTTCCACCCTCTACGACGAAATCAACGCCGAAAGTTTCCTCTTGGTGGTCGATTACAACGACACCAAGAAAGACTCCAAGCGTTGCAAACTCTACGTGCGTCAGCAGCCAGAGAACATACGCCACCTGCGTGTGTCGCCAGAATATGTGGAATATGTCATAGAACAAGAAACAGAATGATGCGAATCGGTATCACAGGAGGGATTGGCAGCGGCAAGTCCTACGTGTGCAACCTGCTCAGGCAGAGAGGCATACCCGTTTACAACTGCGACGAAGAAGCCAAGCGGCTCATGGTGGAGAGTGCCACCATCCGGCAGCAACTCAGCCAACTGATAGGCGAAGACGCATATATAAATAATGTGTTGAACAAACCTGCCGTCGCCCGCTTCCTCTTTGCCAACGCCGACAACACCGCCCGCATCAACCGCATCGTCCATCCCGTCGTCAAGCAGGACTTCCTCCAATGGGCAGCATCGCAACCCACCGACATCGTGGTTCAGGAAAGTGCCATCCTCTTTGAGTCAGGCTTCCATACCACCGTCGATAAAACCATCGAGGTCTTCGCACCCAAAGCCATCCGGCTCAGACGAGCCATGCAACGCGACCGTGCCACACGCAAACAAATCGAAGC
This sequence comes from Bacteroidaceae bacterium, assembly GCA_017483605.1. Taxonomy (GTDB): domain Bacteria; phylum Bacteroidota; class Bacteroidia; order Bacteroidales; family Bacteroidaceae; genus Minthosoma. Next base: position 5,825 of record JAFUWG010000048.1, read on the forward strand.
ACGCATGGCACAGCAGATGGACGAACGGAAGAAACGCCAACTTGCCGACTTCATCATCCGCAACGACGGCATCCAAGACCTCCCGTCCCAAATCGACACCATCCTTTATAAAATGAAGGAAGAATGAAGAGTGAAGAAGGAAGAATCTTCCGCTCGACGAAGTCAATCAACCCAAGACCCCAAAAACTCAAAAACTTAAAAACTTAAAAACTTAAGAACTTAAAAACTTAAAATATGATTAAGAAAGTTCTCGCCATCTCAGGCAAACCAGGGCTATACATGCTCATTTCACGAGGCAACAAGAGCCTCATCGTCGAAACCATAGATGAACAGAAAAAGCGTATCCCCGCCTTCGGAACCGACCGCGTGGTATCCCTCGGCGACATCTCCATCTACACCAACGACGACAACGAAGTCTCCCTCGCCTCCGTCTTCCAATCCATCAAGGACAACTACGACGGGAAAGCCGTTGACCTCTCCCCCAAGAAAGCCGACCAAGACGACATCATCGCCTTCTTCGCCAAAGTCCTCCCCAACTACGACACCGACCGTGTCCGCGTTTCCGACATGCGTAAAGTCCTCTCTTGGTACAACATCCTCATCACCAACGGCATCGACAATTTCGAATTGAAAGACGAGACACCCGCACAAGAAAAACAAGAAACAGAAGAAGCCGCTGCCCCTGAGCAACTGAAAAAAGCATAACACTTCTTCCGTTCCATCACAAAAACAGTCCCCCGTTCGGCACTCCAATGCCAAACGGGGGACTTTCTTTTTCACCCCTCACCACCACAAACAGCAAACATCCCACCACACACTCCGCAACCGCATCACCACATACCCCGCAATAGGACAAAATGACACACTCGATACCTCCGAAGTGGTGTGACTCACACCGCCCAGGTGGTCTGAGTCACACCACCGAGGCGGTCTGACTCAGACCACTTTCGACGCTCTCTGCGTGTCATTTTTGCCAAGACGAAATTGACATCCCCCCCCCCAAAAAAAAGGGACAAAGATGAACCTCCGCATGACTTGTGAAAAATCTAAATCTGCTAAATCATCGCGAAGCGATATGTCGTTTTTTATCCCGACAAGTGCCTACGGCACGATTAAGCAGATTGAACTGATTTGGCATCGAAGGCATTGGACATCGTTTCCGAAGGACATGGGTGAGAGAGTTGAGTGAACATTGAGGGCCTTTCCTGTTCAATGTTCGATAATGTGATATCGTGGGAGCGATTTGATGGAAAAATAAAGAATGTTTAACAGATTTCATCCTCTAAAGAAATTTTTGAGGCTTTTTATTTTGCCGTTTTCTGCTTTTTTCGTATGTTTGCCACGATTTTCGGGCGGAGTCCGCTCCTATCCGAGAGTTGAAAAGGCGTTTTTGCTTTATCCTAATATCGAAAATCTGGAAAATTTTGGAAGGGGATAGAGACGACAAAGACGCTCACATGTATGTATATACTCACGGCGACAACTATGTGCTGTTGCGTTGTGTCATATATACACGCAGCGTGAGTACATAGTTGTTTCATTCATTCTTCCTAAGGTTATTCCAGAGCCTCGATATTGATGAGTCAAACAAGTCTCACGCTTTTTTCGTATCTGGAAAACTCCAAAACTTTTCATTGTCACATTCGGAGGCTTAGTGACGGGGTGCTTACATGTACGTGTGCGTACCTAAGTCTTTATGCTGATCACTGAGACTCTTTTATTTAATCCTTTTTATTAACAACTAAAAAATGTAAGACAATGAAAAAATTTACGATTAACAAATTCAGACACTTATGGCTCAGCGTATTGCTGTGCTTAGGTGTGAGTGTGGCATGGGCAGATGATATCACCTCTGCTGCCGAGTTGAAAACCGCCATTGAAGGATTGACGGAAGACAATCAATCCATTACCCTTGGAACAAAGATTACGTTGACGGAAAACATCACTGCCAGTAAAAGTTTTACGCTGAACCTTGGCACATACAGCATCACCAAGGGCAGTTACTCTATTGTTTTGGCTGACGATGTAACGGTAACAACCAGCAAGAGTGCAACAATCTTTTCTACGGCTGTAGAAGGTAAACAGGTTTGCTACAAACGCCTTGAATCAGGTTATTCCTATCATGTGGCAGCAGCCGTGGCAAAGAATACCTATTTCTTTGAAACCGTGGAAGATGCCATCACCTATTACGCGACTTCCACGAGCCAGACAACAATTACATTATTGCAAAATGCCTCTCTTTCTTCTGACGTCGTTGCTCCAGGAATTGCTACGGCTTCTGCTTTATACATCAAACAGGGTGATTACACTCTGACTGCCAATAATCATAAGATTTACCTGAGGCGTGATGTCATTGGTGGTACAGATAAAGAAGTAACTAACTTGTTTGCAGCGAGCGAAGAAGACACTGGCTGTACGCTAAACACTCTTGCCGGTACCGCAACTTACCCTTATCGTTACCAACCTTTATATTCAAAAGAAGCAAAAATTGGTGAAACAGAATATGAAACCTTTGCCGCGGCCGCTAATGCTGCAAATGCAGATGACGTTGTGGTTTTGATGAGAAATATTGCAGATTCTTATACCCTTTCAGAAGGAAAGACATTGAAAGTACAGAAATCAGGGTACACAATAGGGGAAACACCGCATAATTACACAGTCACAGTCAATGCTCCTACTGGTGAGAATCTGTTATATTCCAGTATCGATGGAGGCGTGACAACTTATTATCTTGACACTCCTACTATAGAATACACAGGCACTAACGATCAAGTTAGCAAAATGATAGACTTTGATTCCCAACTCAAAGCAGGGACATATAAACTCTTAAAAGATGTTTCAAGAGCACGTTTGCCGATTAGTGCAAACAATTCGACCATTACCATTGATTTGAATGGCCATACATTTACATCAACTGAAAGCAATAGTTGGAGTGCATTCAATATTAACAAAACTGGTGTTACTCTTAGCATCGTTGATACTTCAACAGATGGTGGGGGTAAGATAGTACAAGGCAATGCCAGTGCTGCTGTTGCTTTCAATTCAACCAATGGAACCCTTACAGTTGGGGAGAAAGTGACTATTGAAGGTTGTATTGCCCTATTTAATTCAGGCAACACTCTCAATGTTTCTGGCACCATCAACGGTGGGGATTACTTTGCGGTAGTCACTAATGGTTCTACGACTACAGGTGGTACTATTAACATCAACGAAGGAGCAGTTTTGACTTCAAACACCGTGGCAATGTATCTGCCAGGCGTGACCACTACAACCATTTCTGGAGGTACAATCACAGGTACTACTGGTGTCTATCAGAAGTCTGGCACTTTGAACATCACGGGTGGCACTATAAACGGTAATGGTGCTGTAGCCGAATACACTTACAATGGCAATGGTGCCAATCCGACCGGTGACGCTTTAGTGATTGACAACTGCGGATATCCTGGTGGGGCACCAACTGTTTCCATCACAGGTGGTACATTCACCAGTACCAACGCTGCGGCTGTTGCAAGTTATGCGTATGGCGACAACGAGGCTGTCACCAGTTTCATCAAGGGCGGCACATTCAGCAGCGATGTAAACGGTCTGTGTTATGTAAGCGATACAGAGAGTTACGAGGCAATCAAGAAGACTGTAGAGAATGTTGACACCTGGCAAGTCGGTAAAGTGGAGGCTCTTGCAATTGCCGCTGTAGAAGGTCAAGAGAACACCTACACTGCCAAAAAGAGTGTGACGGATGGCGATACTGAAATCTATACCCAAACTGTAACCGTTGCTGTGGCTGCCACAGATACCGAAGAGGAGGCTAAAGCCGTGGGAACTGTGGAACCCGCTCAAGTCAAAGTTAGTGAGGTCATTAATGCTGCAATTGAATCGATTGATACAGAAGACCTTGGAACAACTAATGATGTCACGGTTGATTTGGCACTCATGATTAGTGCAAGCGAGCCAGAGAGCAGCACTTCAAGCGAAGGTGTTCAACTTTCCTTTGAAGTGAAGCCTGAAGCAGTTATTACGGTGAAGCAGGGTGAAACTAAAGTTACCGAATCTACCGTAGAACTTACCAACGATGATTTGCAGACTTCACAGACTTTCACTTTCACATTGGACGTGTCAAGTCTGAATATTGCAGAAGGTGCAACATATACTGTTACACATAAACATGCTGATGGTACAACAGAAAACATCACTCCAACATCAACAACTGTGGATAACGGTAAGATAATAACAATGACCTTCCAGGTTTCTTCCTTCAGTGAATTTATCATCTCTGCAGGCCTTTCTACAGCATCTGATGTCACTTTGACAGACGGCACTTCTGTTTACCAGATTGATGCCAACACGACCGTCAACAGCATCACTTACAACCGTACTTTCAGTGACAGCCAGAAGGACAAATATCAGGCATGGTTCGTTCCGTTCGACTACACCATCACAGGCAGCGAGAATGCCACATTCTATCGCATCAGTTTTATTGCTGCAGCAGGAGAAGAAGGTGTGGTGGCTGATGAAAATGCCGTATATCTCTATGTAACGGCATTGACATCCGGCACAACATTGAAAGGCAATCGTCCATATCTCATCGTTCCTACAGCCGCTGAAACGATGACCTTTACGCCTGCCAGCAAGCAATTGCTTGCCAAGGCTGATGACAGCCGCCTGGATATGAGTACCGCTAAGAATACCTATAATTTCTATGGCACGTATGACACCAAAAATGCGACCGTAGCACACGAATTCCTTGGTATGAACGGTGGTCAGATATGCTGGAATGCCAGTGCAAGTGCAACTCTTGGTGCCTATCGTTGGTACATTACATTGACTTCACGAGATGGCAATGCCGATTACTCCAAGTTGCGTTTCGTCATCACAGACGAGGAAGAAGAGGATGCAACAGGTATCGCCCATGTCATCAATATGGTTGAAGATGTGGAGGGCTACTACTCGCTGAACGGCACACGGTTGAACACTCTTGCCAAAGGAGTGAACATCGTGAAGTTTAAGAATGGCGAGGTTCGCAAAGTTTACATTAAATAATCAAAACAATGAAAAAAATGGGAAAAAAGAAATATGATGCCCCTAAGATGCAGGTAATAGAGATGCCACCAACATCAATATGTGTTGTGAGTCAGGGTGTCGATACCGATGTATTCGATAGTAAGGAACGAATAGATGACCCTACCGAGCAAATTTTAGACGATTTTCTTTGGTAATACTGTAAACAAAGCCTTGGTGCAATCGCATCAAGGCTTTGCTTTTATCCTCATCCACTCCAATACTTCGCTTCACCAGGTCTGTTAACCAACTGAAATGTTGATGCGAGCGGAAACAAGAGGTGTTTACACCGCTAAAACACATCAACAGACATCCCTAATGTATGTTGACTGGTGTGCCTAATATAAACGAACCACTTTCACGGGTCACGACCAAACAGCGTGGCGGGTGTAGATGTGAATATTGTTTACACGGCTACAAAGATTTACATTTTGTAGTCATTTTTCTGTTGTTGACTCGAAAACGCGATAACTTTGTTGCGATGAAGTTGGGAAGAGGGTTATTTCATCTCCTTCACCAAATAAATCTGTGTGGGGAAGTGGTCGCTGTAGCCGTCTTTCCAAACACCAGAGTCGGTGGTGCGTTTGGGGGCACCCTTCAATTTGCCGGAGGTGTTGGTAATCCATTCGGGACGGAAAATTTCGTTCTTGAAGAAGGTGAAGGACGAGCGGTTCCCGTTGAAAATGTTGGCGGTGAAGATAATCTGGTCGAAGAGATTCCACATTCCATCATACATCAGGGTGCCCTGTCCTTTCTTGCGGAGGATTTTGTACCACGGGTCGTAGAGGTCTTGAGGCGAGGAAATCTTATTTTTGTTCAGTTTCGCCCCCAGTGCCTTTGTGATGGACTTGTTGTCGGGGTCGTCGTTCAGGTCCCCCATGATGACGATGCGGGCATCGGGCTCCACCTGCTGGATGGAGTCAACAATCTGACGCACGATGCGTCCGAGAAATTCACGGGCAGGACTTTCCGACCTGCGGCTTGGCCAGTGATTGACCAAGAAGTGGAAATTCTCGCCCAGCATGTTGCCTTCGATGTGCAAGACACCACGTGTGGCATATCCGCCGCTCAATGCCCGATAGCCCGTTGCGGGAATCAGTTCGCTGTGCTTGGGCTTGAACATTTTGGGGTTATAAAGTGCTGCCACATCTATACCTCTTCCGTCTTCGCCTTCGTAGTGAATAAACTGCAGACCCTTCTCTTTCAGTTCGGGTTCATTGCACAGGTCTTCCAGCACGGTGGCGTTCTCCACCTCTGCCAATCCGATGAAAGCGGCACCACCCCTGACACGGTCGGTACACAGTCGAGAGAGCACAGCCGACAGGTTGTGCAGTTTGTGCGTGTACTGCATGGTGCCCCAATGGTAGGAGCCATTCGGTGTGAAGTCTTCGTCGTTCTTGGTGGGGTCGTCGATGGTGTCGAAAAGGTTTTCGAGATTATAGAAGGCAATGCCTGCATAAACGGTGCGGAAATCGCCCTCTGGACGTGATGCGGTCATCAGCACAAGTGCCATCAACACTGCTACTGCGGTAAGGATAGTTTTTCTCATGGTTGTCTTTCTTTTTTGTTTTTAGTTCTTGCAAATATCATAAAAAAAAACGAGTTGAACAGCAAGTTTTGCCAGAAAAACTATTTTTTCTTGAAAATGTCATGGGAATCGTTAAAAAAAGTAGTAGATTTGTAACGAATACTAAATAATCAAAAAATAAAAACAACTTCACACACAACTATGAGTAAAGGTGTAAAACTTATGGCTGCTGCCCTTTGCATCTCAGCAGGTGCAATGGCGCAGGAAGTCAAGACTGACACGCTGAGTGCAGGAGATGATTTCGACTTCTCGCTCACCGAAGGTCAGATTGACGAAGATGCCGAAGCTGCCAATACCGTCACATTGGTGTCAAGCAAGAAAGACCCCTACCTGAACGAAGTAGGATACACATGGAGTGCGATGCGCTTCAAGTATCGTGCACTCGACAATGCGTATGTGGGCAACTACTTCAATGGCGTCAAACTGAACAATGTGGAAAACGGCAGATTCAGTTTCTCTGGCATCACCGGCGGTCTCAACGACGCCACTCGCAACAAGGAAGGCGTGTCGCTCTATGACGACAACAACTTCTCGTACTCACCGCTCGGAGGTGCCACCAACACAGACCTGCGAGCAAGCCACTATGCCCCTGGCAGCAAAGCCATCTTCTCGCTGACCAACCGCAACTACTATGCCCGTCTGGGGTACACTTACGCCACAGGACTGCTTCCGAGCGGATGGGCTTTCATGGGAAGTGTCGCCTATCGCTACGCCGACCGAGGCAACATTGAGGGTACGTTCTACAACAGTTTCTCCTTCATGCTCGGAGTCGAGAAACGACTGGGCGACAGCCATGCCATTTCGTTCAACATCTGGGGTGCCCCCACGGAGCGTGGCCAGCAAGGTGCATCCACCGAAGAGGCTTACCACTTGGCAAACTCTCACTACTACAACCCCTACTGGGGATACCAGAACGGACATCGCCGCAATTCACGCGTCGTCACAGAATTCTCCCCTTCTGCCCTCTTCACTTGGGACTGGGACATCAACGACAAGACGAAACTCACCACGACGGCAGCACTCACATGGATGAACTACGCATCGACTGCCCTGTCCTACAACAATGCCTACAACCCTCGTCCTGACTACTACAAGAACCTGCCATCGTCGGTGTTCAATGTCTATAACGAGAACTACAACAACCCAGAGTGGCTCAGCGAGAACCCTGGCGTGTTGGATACTTGGCAGAACCTTTACGACTACTGGACAGAATCAAAGGCCAACCGTCAGGTGAAGTGGGATCAACTCTACGCACAGAACGAGGCAAACAACGAGACGGGCAAGGATGCGCTCTACTATCAGGAGAAGCGTCACAACAATCAGTTGGCATTCAACTTCTCCAGCATCCTCGACGGCAAGTTCAACATGCACGGCAAATACATCTTCGGCGTCAATGTGAACTCTACCAAAGGTATGCACTACAAGACCATGGCAGACCTGTTGGGTGCTGCAACCTTCCACGACGAAGACAACTATTCGCTCAACAAGTATGGCTCTACGTCCAACGAATATTTCAACGACCTCGACAACCTCCACTACGAGAACGGCAAACTGCGTGGTGCCAGCATCAAGGAAGGCGACAAGTTCGGCTATAATTATAATGTTTATGTGAACAAACTCAAGGCTTTCGCCACCAACACATGGAAATATGGCGACTTCACGGTGTCTTACGGTGGCGACATCGAAGGCACCTTCATGGAGCGTGAAGGCTTGATGAGAAACGGGCGTGCCGCCGAGCACTCCAAAGGCAAGAGCGGTGTGGCTAAGTTCCTTGGCGGTGGCGGGAAAGTCATCCTCTCTCAGCAGATTGCCACATCGAACGTCTATGTCGGAGCATCCATCGAGAGTCAGGCACCGCTTGCCTACAACTCATTTGTGGCTCCCCGCATCAGCAACGACTTCGCAAACAACCTGAAGAACGAACTGTTCTACAACTTTGAAGCAGGTTACCAATGGTATTTCGGTCCCATCAGCGGTAAAATCAGCGGCTACTACACCCGCTTCAATGATGTCACACAGCAGACCGCCTTCTACAACGACGATGCCTCCTACCTCACTTATCTGACCATGACAGGCATCGAGAAGGAATACAAAGGTCTGGAAGCAGCCATCAACGTGAAACTGGTCAGCACCCTCAAACTGAGACTGATGGGCACTATCTCTGATGCCAAATACCTGAACAACCCTAACGCTCAGTTGGCATACGAAGGTTCAGACGCAGAGACGGTGACAGCCATCAACACCTGGACCAACGAAGTGACAGGCGGCAACCGCGACCTCAAAGTGTTTATGAAGAATGTGAAGGTGGACTCTACCCCACTCACCGCTGCCAGCGTGGGTCTTTCCTACAACCTCCACGGATGGTACTACGATCTGAAACTCAACTATTACGACCGTGTACACATCGGTGCCAGTGCCTACCGCCGTTTGGGCAACGCCCAGGAGTGCGGTGTGACGGGCTATGCAAGCAACATTCAGGACATCAACATCAACGGAACTTACACCACGGCATGGGATTATGCCAAGCAAGCCGCAGCCAACGGAACTGCCGCATACGTTTACGATGCCACCACAGGCGAACTGCTCAACGGCTACTCTCCCGAGCAGGAGAAGTTCAAGGGCGGCTTCATGCTTGACGCCTCCATCGGCAAGAACATCTACCTGCCACACGGTCGCCGTCTCTCCATCAACCTTTCGTTCCAGAACATCACCAACAACCGGAACTTGAAGACGGGCGGATATGAGCAGAACCGTGCCGACCGTCCTTACGACTACATCTTCTCGAAGAACAACTTCTACTACTATGCTTACGCATTCAACGCATTCCTCAATGTATCACTTAAATTCTAATCCAGCCATGAAAAAGTATTTAATCATGATAGTTGCAGGACTGCTCACCATGACATCTTGCATGAACGACTTCGACAGCGAAGACGTTGACAACGACCTCTATTCAGCCCAAAACATCGGCGAACCCACAACCACCATCGCACAACTGCGTTCAAAATTTGCCTCGACCATCAGCAATTCCAGTTACGAGCAGATTACGACCGACGAAGTGGTGGAAGGTGTTGTGGTGGCAAACGACATTTCGGGCAACATCTATCAGTTCATCTATATCCAAGGACTCAACGACGACGGCACGCTCGACATCAATCGTGGCGGCATCGGCGTGGGCATCAAGGGAATGGGGGCACTCTACACGCTCTATCCTGTGGGTCAGAAAATCCGCATCAACCTCAAAGGGCTCTACGTCGGTGGCTATGGCAAATCCCCTCGCATCGGTATGCCATACATCAACACCAACGGTGCCATGCGAATGGGACCCATGACCCTCGAAATGATGAAGACCCACATCGAGAAGGTGGGCAAGCCCAGCCCCGAACTGGTGGTGGCTCGCGAATGCTCTGCCAACGAGATCAAGAACAATATCGCCACGTTGGCTCCGATGCTTGTCGTGCTGAAAAATGCTGAAATCAGCGATGCAGGCTGGCCTTACGCACACTGGGAAGTCGGTGGCGACACCTACTCAGAGTACCACGACATCACCATCAATGGCAGCACGGTCAAGCAGTTGCTCTACACCAGCACCTCGGCACAGTTTGCGGGTGATACCATTCAGGCAGGCAAGAAGACCATCTACGGACTGCTCAACATGTACTCTGGCTCTCCACAACTTTCACTCCGTTCAATCGACGATATTATAGAACTCAATAATTAAAGATAAATCATGAAAAAGATTTTCAACATACTGCTCCTTGCAGCAACGGCACTCGGCTTCACCACTTCCTGCTCTGATGTGCCAGCACCATACGACATCTATGCCAATGGAAATGCCTCCTATGGCAAAACACTTCCCTACAAAAGTGCAAGTCTCAACACCGGTTGGACCACCCACACCATCACAGCCGACGAGCCTTGGAGCCAAGGTTCTTCCTACACACAGGCAACCGGCTACCAGGACTGGGACGGTACAGGCAGCAAAGTCAACCACGAGGTAGAGTCTTACCTCATCTCCCCTGCCCTCAACTTGAAGTGTGAGAGCGGGAAGGTGAAGTTCAACTTCGACCAGACCATCCGCTACACCAACAACGTGTCGGGATGGGCAAACAACCACAAGATCTTCATCTCCAAGGACTACGACGGCATGGACTTCGATGCTGCCACTTGGGAAGAACTGCCTTTCACGCCAGAGGCATCTCCCTACTCTGACTGGACGCTCTACACCTCTGGTGACATTCAGATTCCAGACGCATACGTCAACCACGATTCCGTTTACGTGGCTTTCTGGTTCTATGCACCAGCCAGTGCTTCCACCACATGGGAACTTGAGAACTTCTTCATTCTCGAAGGTGAAGCAGAAAATAACAACACACCTTCTTCTGAGAAAACACTTCCATACCTCAGTAGTAACCTCAATGCCGATTGGACCATTTACAGTACCACTGAAAATAATCCTTGGTCACAAGGTTCTTCTTATACCCAAGCCACAGGATACCAAAACTGGGATGGTACAGGCAGCAAATATAACAAAGAGGTGGATGGCTATCTCATTTCTCCTGCCATAAACACGAAATGTGAAAGTGGAAAGGTAAAAATTAATTTTGACCAGACTATCCGTTACACCAACAACGTGTCGGGATGGGAAAATAACCACAAGGTCTACATCTCTGGCAACTACGACGGACAGAAATTCGATGCCGCCACTTGGGAAGAGTTACCCTACAAACCCGAAGCATCGCCCTACACAGACTGGACACTCTACAACTCTGGTGACATTCAGATACCCGATGCCTACGTTGGGCAAGACTCCATATATGTAGCCTTTTGGTTCCATGCACCAGCCAGTGCATCCACTACATGGGAACTGGAGAACTTCAACATGCTCGAAGGTGAGGCAGGCATTACACCCGACAATCCTAACCCAACCCCAACAGAAGGTAGCGGTTCAGGTACAAAGAGCGACCCCTACAACGTGGCTGCGATAATATCCTTTGCAAAAGCAGGAAACTACTCCAACGACAATCCTTCTGCAACAGTATATGTAAAAGGCATTGTTTCCAATATCGGAAAATTACAAGACAAATATGGTGAACTTGATTACTATATTTCTGATGACGGAACGACAGGAAACGAATTTTTCATTTACGGGGGCTATGGATTAAATGGAGAAAAAATCACTTCCTCCGACTACCTCAAAGTTGGTGATGAGGTACTTGTTGCTGGGCAAGTCGTTACCTACAACGGAACACATGAATTCAAATATGGAAGTAAGATTATTATACTCAACGGCTCGACCGAAGGAGGTGGCAACAACGACAATCCAGACACACCATCTGGTGGCTCTGACGGTGTCAGCATCAGCGGAACGACAGTCACCCTCACCAACGCAGCCGCAACCCCTGGCAACGAGTCTATCACCATCGACCTGAACACGCTCGGCTACGAAAATGCTGCTGACATGGGTACTGTCACCCTCAACGATGGCACAACCATCGTGTTCGATGCAGGTAGCAACAAGAACGCTCCTAAGTTCTACTCGGCAACCAAGGGTGCCCGCGTCTATGCCAACAACACCATCACCTTCAACGGTAAGAGTGCCATTGCAACCATCGTCATGACTTGCGACTCCTACAACGGCACTGACTATGTAGGTAACGCCACGGCTACCATCTCGGCATCAGGCAACACACTCGTCTATACCAACGCAAGTGCCGACGCAGGCACACAACTTCGTGTACAGACCATTACCATCACGTATGCTCAATAAGAAACTTTCATACCTTATGGTGGCACTGACTTTCGGTGCCACCTTTTTCACTTCTTGCGGCGACAAGGACGAGGACGACAAAAACGGTTCGTCCCAAACGAATGTGACCAACAAGAACGCCAATCTGGTCGGTGCCGACGAGACGGTGGCACGCATCGAGATGCCTCACCTCAACTCGCAACACGACTACATCTGTCACAAACTCTCCAACGGCGACGTGAACTACACCTTGGAGTACGACAGGTCGAAGCTTCACGCACGGTGGGTGGCTTACACCTACGACACCAAGAATGCCCAGAAGAACTATTCCACCCGCACCAATGCGTGGGACGGTGAGCCCTTCTACGACGGACTGATGCAGTATCAAGTCACGGTGCAGACCTTCAAGGGCTATCAGCGAGGACACATCGTCGGTTCCGCCGAGCGTTATTACTCGCAGGAAGCCAACGAACAGACCTTCTACATGAGCAACATGTCCCCCATGATTGGTGCGTTCAACGACACCTATTGGGGCGAGGTGGAAGACCTTGTGCGTGACAACTGGGGGCGTGGCGTCATCAACCAGAAGAGCGACTTCTATGGAGGCACACTCTATGTGGTGAAAGGCGGCACACTCGACCAACTCAACACGACCATCACCGTCAAGAACACACTGGGCGACAACGTGCAGATGGCAGTACCCAAATACTACTGGATAGCCTGCCTTTTCGTGTCCTCCACGGGAACGATGAAAGCCATCGGCTTCTGGGTGGAGCACAAGAACTACAACAACACCTCCACATCCTTCCTCTCCACTTTCGCCCGCAACCACGCTTGTTCCATCGACGAACTCGAAGAGAAGACAGGTCTCGACTTCTTCTGCAACGTTCCCGACAACGCCGAAGAACTGGTGGAAGCCAACTACAACATCAGCCAATGGAGCGGACTCTAACCCCTCTCAAAACCTAAAAACTTAAGAACCCAAAAACTTAAAAACTTAAAAACTTAAAAACTCAAAAACTCAAAACATACAAACTAAAAACATACAAACTAAAAACTCAACACTTATGAAAAAAACTTTACGCTTATCACTGACGGCATTGTTCCTTTCCGTGTTCAGCATGGCACATGCAGCCACATGGGTCAGAACCGATGCCTCCAGTCTCACCACAGGCGACGTGGTGGCAATCGTAGATGTCACCTCATCTATGGCCATGCCAAACGACAACGGTACCAGTGCAGCCCCTGCTGCTACTGCGGTCACACTGAACGAAGATCAATCTGAAATCACCTCAAAAGTCGATGCAACACTACAATGGGTGGTAACTGTCAGCGGCTCAAGTCTCCAATTTGGCATTGCCAACACCTCACACTATCTCTACTGCACCGATACGAACAACGGACTTCGTGTGGGCACCAACGATGCTAATACGTTCGAAATCAAAGACGGTTATTTACATAGCACAGTAAAAAATCGTTACATCGGCGTTTACAACAACCAAGACTGGCGTTGCTACACGACCGTACACACAAATATTAAAGAGACGGTTCTTGCCTTCTACAAAAAGATTGGAACTGATGACGAGCCTGAAGAGCCCGTTGTGAATCCATCCATTGCAAACACACCTGAAACGGCTTATACCGTGGCAGAAGCAAGAGCACTCATCGAGAAGTATTTCACCGAGAACAAAGCAGTCCTCAAAGATGAGATTTACGTGAAAGGCGTTGTTGTTTTTGCAGATATCGAAACAGTACAATATGGCAACGCAACCTTCTGGATGAAAGATAAGACAGAAGATACAGACTCTATCGAAGCATTCCGTTGTTTTGATTTGAACGGAGAGAAGTTCACCGACGAAAACAAAGTGGTAGTAGGCGATACCATCGTCGTGAAAGGTTCAACCACCATCTACAACGACACGAAGAATAACCGCCAGATTTACGAATTCAATGCCGGATGCTACCTGCACGAAATCATCAAAGGCTCTGCATCTGCTAACACTATCGCTGCCCCAACCTTCTCGCTCGAATCAGGCACCTACAACGAGGCACAGCAACTGACCATCACCGCACCAGAAGGCTACGGCATCATCTACACCACCGACGACTCCACTCCTGTGGAAGGTAACGGCACATACGTAGAAGAGAACACCGTGACCATCACACTCTCTGAGACAACCACCGTCAAGGCGATTACCGTAGATAACGACGACCCAGACAACTGCTCTTCGGTGAAGTCTGCCACCTACACCATCATCACGGCCTACAACACTGCCGAAACAGCCCTCACCGTGACCGAGGCACTTGCCTTCATCGCCAAGGGAGAAGGACTCGACCGCAATGTTTACACCAAGGGCACCATCTGCAAGATTGACGAACTCAGCACCAGTTTTGGCAATGCCACCTACTACATCGCCAACGAAACAGACACCCTCGAAGTCTATCGTGGCTATGGTCTGAACAACGAGAAGTTCACAGCCGCCGACGACATCGCGGTAGGTGACGTAGTCATTGTTTGTGGCAAACTCGTCCTCTTCAAAGACACCACGCCAGAATACACCACAGGCTCCTACATCGTATCGCAAGACAAGAGCGGACGTTCCACCGAGCCAGAAGAGCCAAAGGAAATCACCCACATCACCATTGCCGAATTCCTTAGCAATGCGGATACCAACACCACTTACGAACTGACAGGTGTGGTGACAGAAATCGTCAACACCACATACGGAAACCTCTACATCCAGGAAGGGGACGCCACCATCTACATCTACGGAGTGCTCGATGCCGACGGTGCATCCAAGAACTTCGAATCGCTCAACGTTGAGAAGGGCGACACCCTCACCATCACAGGCGTGTACTCCCTCTACAAAGACGAGCCACAAATCAAGAATGCCCAGTTCGTCTCCGTTGTGAAGGGCGAAGCAGCACCAGAACCTCCATACGAACTGGCAGGCAACGGCAGCCTCTCCAACCCATACACCATCGAGGACATCGTGAAGGGCATCTACGTAGAAGGTGACACCATCACAGGCGTTTGGGTGAAAGGCACCATCCTCGGATGTGTCAACACCAGCCGTGGTAACACCCTCTCCACTAACGACCCCGTTAACTCCAACATCGCCCTCGGCACCGAAGATGGCACCATCATCATCCCTGTGCAACTTCCCTACGTAGCCGACAGCGAAACATCCGTTCGTGCCGTCGTCAACATTGTTGATAACCCTGACAACGTCGGCAAGACCATCTACCTCTACGGCGACGTCATCAAATACTGCGGCGTAGCAGGTCTCAAGAACACCAGCGACTACTCATGGGACGGCACTACAACTGCCATCTCCAACATTGCCACCGCTCAGCCCGCTGCACCAAAGACCATCTTCACCCTCTCTGGTCAGAAGGTACGTGCCATCACCCAGAGCGGCATCTACATCGTGGACGGCAAAAAAGTGTACGTCAAGTAAACTCACCCACAGAGGCTCCCAGTGCAAGCCGCACTCGCCTGTGAGCCTCCGCCGTGAATGCTTACGAGCCTCTTCGGCTAACCCTCGCGAGCCTTAGCGGCTATCCCAAACAGCAACCGTGGGCGTATCAATGTCGATACGCCCACGGTTCTTGTTTTTTCCCGTCATCGCACAGGTGCGTATGACATCTATTTTCATCTTCTCGTCTTTGTCACCATCTCTTTTTCGTCACCCCTAAAATGGTGTGCTGGAAGCCTCAAAAGTGGTGTGAGTCACACCGCCTCGGCGGTCTGAGTCACACCACTTGGGCGGTGTGACTCAGACCACTTTTGAGGTATCGAGGGAAGCATTTGGACACCTCCCCGTCAATAGAGATAGGCAAGAGCACGAAACAAAAAAAGGACTACGTTATCCGTAGTCCTTCGATGGTGACTTTTTCTAAGTGAAGTCGGATTGCATTTTTATTGTTCAAACCTTAGTGCGTCGCCTTGGGTGGTGACGGTGACGGGCTGCTCGTGGTTGATTTCGCCGCTGATGATGCGCTTGCTGAGTTCGTTGAGCAGTTTGTCCTGGATGGCTCGCTTGACAGGACGGGCACCGAACTGCGGGTCGTAGCCTGCCTTGGCAATCAGGTTGATGGCTTCGTCGGTCACGTTGAGCGTGATGCCGTTCTGAGCGACCATCCCCACCACCTTGTCGACTTGCAGACGGACTATCTGCTTGATTTCTGCCTCGTTGAGGGGCGAGAAGGTGATGATGTCGTCGATTCGGTTGAGGAACTCGGGGCGGAAGATGCTGCGGAGTTGCTCACGCTGGGCATTGCTGGTCATGATGATGATGGTGTTCTTGAAGTTCACCACACGACCCTTGTTGTCGGTCAGACGGCCATCGTCGAGCACCTGCAGGAGGGTGTTGAACACATCGGGATGGGCTTTCTCGATTTCGTCGAAGAGCACCACCGAGTAGGGTTTGCGCCGCACAGCCTCGGTGAGTTGTCCGCCCTCTTCATAACCGATGTAGCCCGGAGGCGCACCGATGAGTCGGGTGACGCTGAACTTCTCCTGATACTCGCTCATGTCGATACGGGTCATCATCGTCTCGTCGTCGAAGAGGTAGTCTGCCAATGCCTTGGCGAGTTCCGTCTTGCCCACACCCGTGGTGCCGAGGAAGATGAAGGAGCCGATGGGTCGCTTCGGGTCTTGGAGCCCTGCACGGCTGCGACGCACGGCATCGCTGACGGCACGGATTGCCTCGTCTTGACCGATGACACGCTTGTGCAGTTCCTCTTCCAGATGGATGAGTTTGGTGCGTTCGGAGGTCTGCATCTTGCTCACGGGGATGCCTGTCCAGCGGCTCACCACATCGGCGATGTCGTCGCTATCGACCTCTTCCTTCACGAGGGCAGAAGCCCCTTGAGCCTCGGCAAGTTTGCTCTGCACCGCCTTGATGTCCTCCTCCAGATGCTGGAGTTTGCCGTAGCGGATTTCAGCCACCTTGCCGTAGTTGCCCTCACGTTCTGCCTTGTCAGCCTCGAACTTCAGTTGCTCGATTTGCTGCTTGTCGCTCTGGATTTGGTTGAGGAGCGCCTTCTCGCCTTCCCACTTCGCCCGCTGCTTCTGCTCGTCGGCACGGAGGGTGTCGATGATTTTGTTCAGTTCGGCGAGTTTTTCCTTGTCGCCTTCCCGCTTGATGGCTTCGCGTTCAATCTCCATCTGCTTGAGCCGACGGCTCAGTTCGTCGATTTCCTCAGGCACGGAGTCACGTTCCATACGGAGTTTGGCAGCCGCCTCGTCCATCAGGTCAATCGCCTTGTCGGGCAGGAAACGGTCGGTGATGTAACGGTTGCTGAGTTCGACGGCAGCGATGATTGCCTCGTCCTTGATACGCACCTTGTGGTGGTTCTCATAACGCTCCTTCAAGCCTCGGAGGATGGAGATGGAAGACGGCACATCGGGCTCATCCACCATCACGGTCTGGAATCGGCGTTCCAGCGCCTTGTCCTTCTCGAAGTACTTCTGGTACTCGTCCAGCGTGGTGGCTCCGATAGCCCTCAACTCGCCACGTGCCAGGGCAGGCTTGAGGATGTTGGCGGCATCCATCGCACCGCTCGTCTGACCCGCACCCACGAGGGTGTGGATTTCGTCGATGAAGAGGACAATCTGCCCGTTGCTCTCCACCACAGCCTTCACCACGGCTTTGAGTCGCTCCTCAAACTCTCCCTGATACTTGGCACCTGCAATCAAGGCACCCATATCCAAGGAGTAGAGTTGCTTATCCTTCAGGTTTTCAGGCACATCGCCACGCACGATACGTCTTGCCAGACCTTCCACGATGGCGGTCTTACCCGTACCCGGTTCACCTATCAAGATAGGGTTGTTTTTAGTTCGACGGCTAAGAATCTGCAAGATTCGACGAATCTCCTCATCACGTCCGATGACGGGGTCGAGTTTGCCGTTCTTAGCACGCTCCACGAGGTTCGTTGCATATAGTTCAAGAACCTCCTTGGCAGACGGTTGCTGCCCATTCTGATTCTGATAGTTATTGTTCATAGTTGCAATTGAGTTTAGTTTTTGAGTTCTTGAGTTCTTAAGTTTTTGAGTTTTTAAGTTCTTAAGTTCTCACTAAACCCATTTGCAACATTCATTCCACCGTCTCTTCCTCTGCCGATTCGTCGGTTTCGTCCTCTTCTCCGCCCTCGTCGTCTGCCGTTTCGTCAGAATTTTCCTCGTCTTCGCTGTCATTTTGGCTGATTAAGCCGCGAATATGTTGGATGGCGGTGTAAAGAAGAATCTCAGAGGGAGAGCCATAGTCAGCCAACGAAACGTAGTCGAACTCGTTGATGTTGAGCGTGGGCGAAAGGCTACCATAATCGTAGTCGCCATTGCCGTCAGCCACGTATGCCACCACAGGGAACAGACGCACATAATACTCATGCCCCACCTCTTCGGTCATCACATACTGACCATTGGTGCTTTGCCCAACGAGGATGACGTTTTCCTCCCCCATCGTCGTCTGCAACCCATGAATCAGCCACTCGGCAGCCCCCTGGGTGTAGGAACTGGTGAGGATGTAAACACGGCTCAACCCCAGATTGCCCAAAGAGGAATCGTAAAACAAATCTGTGTCTTCCGAAGCATATTTCTCATTATGGAAAGTCTTGGCGAAAGAGGTTCCGAGATACTGTGGAGCCACCACATAACTTGCCAATCGCACAGCCATGTCGAGGGTGCCGAAATTGCACAGACGGAGGTCGAGCACCAGTTCCGTCACGCCAACGCCCTTCAGTTGTGCCATGATTTGGTCAAGTTCATCCTGATAGACCGTGCTGCTCGTCCTCCCTTCGCCCTGTTCGACGGGGTAAGCCAACAGACGGTTACACATCAGGTAGCCCACCAGCGTATCGTTCACATTGATGACCTGATAGACCGGGAAGGCGCCGTCCTCTACATACTCGGATGCAGGAAGTGACACGCTGACCGTATCTTCCCAATAGAACTCGCCTTCCAGTTCATCAACACCCAAGTGGCACACCTCCAACGAGCGTGCCACTCCCTTCTGCAACCGAGCCATATTGCTGCTCGAAATCTTGTAAGAGTCGAAAGAGCAAATGAAGTCGCCCCTCATCAGCCCAGCCCTGTCCGCAGGACTTCCACCATAGACCGTCAGCACTCGCAGCACCGACTTGGTGGTCTGTCCCGTGGGGTCAGTCATCAGCGTGAAGTCGAAGCCGTATGAGTTGATGTGGTTGAAGTTTCCCCGTTCGTGGCTGTCGCTGCTCACCGTGTCCACCTCCACATACGACCACGAATCCGTGTGCCCCGTCTTCGAGGCAAGCGTGGCGAGGAACTCGGCAGGTGTGGCAAAGAAATTCTTCCACGTCGGTTCGTATGCCGACAGGGTGTCCGCCCACAGATATTTGTCCACCATCACATCATACATCCACTGGTTGTGCTGCGTCTTCTCCTCGTATTCATAGGTGCGGTCTTCGCCACACGAAATTGTCAACAGCAAACCACAAATGGCAACAATATGTGTTAAAATACTTTTCATCCGAAGAAATTTTAATTTCAATTTGCAAAGATACACATTTTTTATTTACCTTTGCCACGGTTTAGTCAAATAAATTGTTTAACACTAAAAACAAAAGCAAAATGAAAAAGATTTTCCTTGCCATCATGGCAGTTGCAGCCATCTCATTCTCGGCATGCAACAACGCTTCCAAAGCAGACATCGAAGCAGCAAACGCTGATTCCATCGTGATTGAAGAGCCCGCAGCCAATGTGGACGAGACCATCACCGCCCTCTCTTCTGCCCTCGAGGCATCTGATGCAGAGCAGGCAAAGACCCTTCTCCAGCAGGCTCAGGAGTACATTGCCAAACTTCAGGCAGAAGGCAAACTCGAAGAGGCTAAGGCATACATCGCCAAGTTGCAGGAATTCGTTGCCAACAACGAAGAGAAAATCAACACCCTCGCTGGTGGCAATGAGACCGTGGCCAACCTCGTTTCTGCCGTTAAGGCCATCCCAACCGATGTTGCCAATGCCGCTACCGACGCAGCAGAAGGCGTGAAGGACGTTGCCACCAATGCAGCCAACGACGCTAAGGATGCTGTGAACGACGCAGCCAACGCAGCCGTTGACAAAGGCAAGGAAGAGGCAGGCAAAGCCATCGACAATGCAGCCAACGCCGTGAAGGGCAAACTCGGCATCTGATAGAAACATCTCATTCACACACATATTATTTATATACAACAAGAAGGGCGACGATGGGCTTGCACTATCGCCGCACTTCTTATAAAAAAACGACGATGGCATACAGTTTCACCACGCTGATTGTGTTTGCAGTGGCACTGCTCAATGTGACGGCAAATCTCGTATGCGGCATACTGCTCTTGTGGAAGCGGAAGGAAGTGCCCGACCGTTCACGAACAATACTGGCTCTTCCGCTGTTGCTGGCTGTCCGACTTCGACAACCTCGTACCGACGCAGGTTGAGAGCGTCCGCACCAAAGCCGCCGAGAGCACCAAGGCCTACACACTGAGCGGCCAGCCCGCCACCGAGGCCACCAAGGGCGTCATCATTCAGAATGGCAATAAAATGATTAAATAATGATGAAAACAAATAGATTGATACAACTGCTGGCTGCAGCCCTGCTGCTATCCGCCTGCTCAAGCAATGACGACCCAGAAGTGCCACAGCCAGAGGACAATCCCGCTGTGAACGAACTCTTGACCGACTTCGTGAGAACCGTGCCTGGCATCGAAAAATACCAGCAGACACAGACCGACTACTCAAAGGCGGAGAATTGGCTGACGGCCGAAACTGAGGGTGAGTACGACGTGGATGTGTTCTACATCTATCCCTCAAACTACACCCCTGGCGAAGGCGACCCTGCCATCTCCGACATCGACAATGCGGGGATGCACCAAGGTGCACAGGCCATCTACCAGCGGCAGGCAACGGCTTTCGAGACCTGCTGCAACATCTATGCCCCCTACTACCGACAGGTGGACGGCTCCTACTGTCTGCAGTTGACCTCCGAAGATGAATGGAGTCTCATTCGCTATCAGGCTTCGCAAGACCTGACCCGTGCACTCGACTACTACTTCGAGCACTGGAACCAGGGCAAACCTTTCATTCTTGCCGGACACTCCCAAGGCTCCGAGAACCTGCTGGCCCTGCTGCAAGACTACTTCCACAAGGATGACGCCCACAAGACACTGCTTAGCCGCATGGTCGTGGCCTACGCCATCGGCTTCAGCGTGACCGACGAGTATCTGCAACGCAACCCCGACGTGCCCTTCGCCAAGAGTGCCTTCGACACGGGCTGCATCGTGTCGTGGAACACCGAAGGCCCAGGCAACAAGGGGCAGCATAACGCAGTCGTAAAACCCCACGCCCACAGCATCAACCCTCTGAATTGGCAAATCGACGAGACGCCCGCCACGGCGGAGCAGAACCTCGGCTCGCTGACCTCCGTAGAAGAGGGCATCGTCACGCCCGGCATTGCCGATGCCACGCTCAACACAGAACGTGGTGTGGTGGTCTGCACCACTGCCAACCCCGCGAAGTATGGTCTGCCAGCCTTCGTAGCACATCTCTTCGGTCCCGAGTCATTCCACGGCCACGACTACGGTCTTTACTATATGAATATTCGCAAAAATGCGAAAGACCGTATCAACACTTATTTGAACAAATAAGCACCTAAAATACGATATTGAATAGCACCCCTCGCTCTCTTCCTGAAAGCGAGGGATGTGTGTGTATGAAAAAAGAAGCATGGATTTTCCTTACTTAACAAGTTCGAGAAAGATGCACCTTTATTTAGGATTTTCAATCTTCACGAATGCGGTGACGGTGAAGGTGACGAGGCAGAACGCCATGACGAGCCAGAAGAAACTTTGATAGCCGATGTTTTCGGAGATAAGACCGGACACCATGCCAGGAATCATCACGCCGCCGAGGTACTGCCCTGCGGTGCAGATGGAGAAGACGGCTGTGGAGCGTTCGCCACGGGAGAAGGTGACGAGATAGAGGGTGTAGGCAGCAAAGCCAAGTCCATAGCCAATCTGCTCGATACAAACACAGGTGCCAACGAGCCAGAGGCTGTCGGTGGGGAAATAACTGAGATAGACATAGACGATGTCAGGCAGCGTGATGCAGAGGACAAGCGGCCAAAGGCATTTTTTCAAGCCCCATTTCGATACGACCCATCCACCGATGATGCCACCGAGGAGAAGGCCGATGACACCCAGAGTGCCATAGATGAAACCAAAATCCACATCGCTCATGCCAAGCCCTCCTTCGGCGGTGCTGCGGGTGAGGAAAAGGGGTACTATTTTGGTGAGGAGTCCTTCGGGCAAACGAAACAGGAGGATGAAGCAGAGGGCTGAAATGATGTGGGGCTTGGTGATGAAGACCTTGAGGGTCTGGACAAATTCCTGCATCTGCTCCATCAGATTGAAGCGGTCATGCAGGGAAGTTTCAACTCGCGGCAGGATAAAGGCATGGTAAAGCCCTAACAGAAACATCAGCACCCCTATAATGACGAAAACGACCATCCACGAGGCGACCACCGATTGAAGCGAAAAGTGAAAAGTGAAAAGTGAAAAATCTAAGGCACCCGTCTCTTTCATTCTTTCTTGCAAGAAACCAGCCAAAAGCACCAGCCCACCCTGTCCAATTACCATACCAATGCGGTAGAACGTGTTGCGGACGCCTACATAGAGTTCCTGGTCTTTTTCGGGCAGTCCAATGATGTAGAAGCCGTCGGCAGAAATGTCGTGGGTGGCACTGGCGAAGGCGATGAGCATGAAGATGGCAAGGGAGCCTTGTAGCCAAAAGGCGGTGGGGAGGGTGAATGCCACGAGTGCCAAGGCGATGCCCATGAGGAACTGCATAGACACAATCCACCAGCGTTTGGTCTTCAGGTTGTCAATAAGGGGACTCCAGATGGGCTTGATGACCCACGGAAGCCCGAGCCAGCCAGTGTAGAGGGTGATTTGTCCGTCGGAAAGTCCCAACTCCTTGAACATGATGACGGAGATGAGCATGACGGCTGAAAAAGGAAGTGCCTCGCCGAGATAGAGGGAAGGCACCCACGCATAGGGTTTGGGGTTATTGTTCAGTGTCTTCATTGTCTGTAGGAAGTGTGTGTTGATTGGAGGGTTTGAGGAGGATATGCTGAATGCGGCAAATCGCCATCACGCCCCATGCGATCGGTGCCATGAGGGTGTTGAGGAGGAAGAAATGGGGATAGCCCAAGGTGGTGGCGAGCCATCCCGACGCCATCATGGGCAGCATCATGGCGGTGGCAACCAAAGGCACGTAGAGGTAGTTGAGGGTGTTGCGGTAGCGGTATTCGGAGATGTAGCGGACAAAGGGGGTGCAGACATTCAGACCGATGCCGAAGAAGAGTTGGGCAAAGAAGGTGACGAGACAGATGAGCCACAAACGTCCTGGCTGTGGATGCATCGCCATGAGCAGATAGAATGCAGGCGAAAGGGTGAGGGTGCAGGCCAAGCCCCAGAGTGTTTTCTGTTCGCCAAGACGTCGCAAAAGTGCCCGTCCCAATCCTAATCCGAGAGAGAAGGCGATGACGCCAATGGTGCCTTGGGCAAAACCCACATCCTGCACAGAGCAGTCGAGTCCTCCCTCGTCGGCAGAAGCGAAGAGGAAGAAGACGCGGGTGTTGAACATGAGCGCCTGAGGGAAAAGGAGGAAGAAGAGGCTGACGAGGACAGGAAAGACGTGGGGTTTCTGACGGATGCGGTCGAGGACATGAAGTTCGTTCTTGACAGCATCGGCTAAACTCTCATAGCGGTAATGAGGCTGGCGATGGGGATTCTGCAAGAAAAAGGCATTGGCAATGCAGAAGAGAAGAAAACCGCCTGCCACGAGGGAACTTTCCATCGCCCACGCTTTCTGGTAACTGCGGAAAAACACCTCGAAGAATCCTGCAACGATGATGAGCAGACCGTAAGTGACCACGAGGGAAATCTGCGAGGAAATCATCTTGGTGTTGCCGTAGATGTCCTGTTCCCGACGGGTGAGCATACGGCTATAGTAGATGCGGGAGAGCAATTCGTGCCACGCACAAAAGAAGGAAAGCACAAACATGAAGAGAAACAGCACCGCTGCTTTCACTCGGTATTCAGTCAGATAGACAGCAATGCTCATCAGGCAGACAAACATGAGCAGTTCGACCACATGGATACGCCACTTGAAGGTGGAGGCTTTCTGCACCTTGGTGTAGAGGTAGGATTTGAACACCCAAGGGAGGAAGAGCAGTCCGCTGTAAACGGCTGCCATCGTCTCGTCTGCCCCGAACTGCAAGAACATGATGAGGGCAACATATATCACCACGGCGGAAGGTATTTCTTCTGCCACGAAGAGGCTGGGAATCCAGAGCCAAGGAGTGTATAATTTACGAGTTAACAATCTATTGCGATTTATGATTGAACCATTGACGATGTACCATTTATGAGGTCACCACAGCGGGGTGAGTTGTGCTTGGGGATAATAAAACTGGAGGATGTCGGAGTAGGGAATGCCTTGTTCACCCATCACGGCAGCACCGATTTGGCATAGACCGACACCGTGCCCCCACCCTCTGCCGTGGAGGATAAAGTCATCGGGAGTCTTCTCCACTTCGAAGGCGGAAGAATAGAGATGGGATTCGCTCAGCCACTTTCTGATTTCCAGTTCTTTGCCAACCTTCACTTGACGTTTCTCTCCAACAATCTGTAGCAAGGAAATACGTCCCGAGGCACCTCGCTCAAGAGGGATGAGGTCGAGGATGCGACCGAAATCGATGCCTGACTTTCGAGCGACCAACTCGCTGAGTTCGTCGGCGGTGAAACGGACGGTCCATCGGTAGAAATCCTGCGTCTCCTGGTCGTAGTTGTTCAGAACCTGACTGAGCACTCGACGGTCGGAGGTGTGGCAATAAGGATCTGGCTTTGCCACCAGATAGGGATGGGGAACAGGCTCCCAGCAGGTTTCGAAGCGTTCGGTCATGCCGCCACAACACTTGGAGAAACGGGCATCGCAAATCTCGCCGGCGTAGGTGAGCACCTGCCCGCGAGTGGCATCGATGGCTTCCACCACCCGAGGATTGGATTGACGAATGATGCCCTGATAACGCTGGCAGTGGTCGTCGGCACAGACATCAAACAGGTGATGTGCCTCGCTGTCATACCAACGAATGACACTCCCCTCGCCTACCTGCTCATGCAGCGAGACAGTCTTCTCCCGCCGAGCCGACTTCTGCATCATCGCCAACAGCCAACTGCGGGAAATGACAGCATGGGCTTTCAGGAGTTCGAGCGAGGCATTGGCACTCATTTCGCTGCTAATGACACTGGTCAAGTAGGTCTCGACGGGCAGCACATTCACCGCCCTCACCATGCCGTCTTCCGCCACCAGTTGCAAGGCACCCCGAAAGGTCTGTTCCTCCCGACGTTCCCAATGGAAGCCGATGCCAATGAGCACATCTTTCAGGGTGAAAGTAGCATCGGGAGAAACGGGGACGAAAAGAGGGTCACCATCGGCGGTGTCGAAGGTGTAGTCGCCAACAAAGGACTTTCCATCCTGCTCATACGCAGAATGGAAAACCACACGCAGTTTTTCGGCCTTCACTATGCCGACCCTGACGTCTCGTTCTTGCCCCTTGCGGGGCGTTTTAAAGCCACTTCTCATCGGCCTGCTCTAATCCCCCCCCCTTGAATTTCATCACCATTTCGAGTTCTTCGTCGCGAGAGATTCCACACTCCTGAATGATGTTTTTGGCAAGGGCGACTGTCATTTTTTTGAAGTCCTCTTCGCGAGGCGTAATGAGGAGTCCACCCATATCGAGAGCCCCAGGACTGACCAGCACTTTCGCCTTACCTTCCATGAAATAGCAGTCGGGGCGATGCTTGGAACGAGGAATGATGACACTGATGATGCGTTGAGAGCCGTCTGAAGAACTGGGTTGTGTCCACGCCAAGATGTTCATCATTGGCTCATACTGTCCTTCGGGCACCGGCATCGCACGGTAGATTTTATCGAAAAGCACCTTGTTGGCATGTGGGGTGCGGGTGATGATGATGATGCCCGGACACACATATCCACGCAAACTGAACACACCCGTGTTGTCTGCCACATCTTCAAGGCTCACCGCCTCCAGATATTCTTCCTCGCTGATAGGCCAGAGGCGAGAGCGGTTGTCGTGGTAAAGTTCTCGCCAGTCACGCTCCAACGGCACAGCACCTCGACTGCCTGCCTGAAAGTGCATGTGGTCGGGGGCACTGGCTCCACACTGAGGACCGTTGTAGAAGACAAACATATCGTCCAGCAGCGTCGTGATTTCCATCATATCCTCATAATGGTTGAGAATCTGTTGGTTGCGGTGGTGACGTAACGGAATCGTAAAGTGTCGGGGAAGAATCGGGTTGGGATTGACCAGCAAGTGATACTTTTGCAACATCGGATTGCTGATTTGCTCCCCGGGGCGATTGACATCGCACAAGAAGCAGGGGCGGCGACTGATGGTGAGTGCATCCACTTTCGCACCAGTCGAGACGATTCGTGCGGGGTTGTACTGTGCAGCCAGACGGCAGCCCTCCAGAATGAAGTTGGTGGTCGTCACGTTCTCCAACTGGCCGTAGCGTTCACGGGCTTCCTGCCACTGCTTGATTTGCTGGTCGAAGAACTCATTCACCGACTCGCTGGTGGCTCCCTTGAGCCAGTATTCGTTCAGACGACGGCGGTCAATAATCTCCATCGTGCGGAGACTGTCCTTGTAGATATTGTTGCGGTTGACCTGCTCGGGCGTCAAGGCAGCATCGCTGTTGCCCTCCCATCGGCGGCAGAGATAAAGTTCATCGTAGATTCTGCCTATCTTATACTTGCGGCTGAACGCCAAGCCCACGGCATAGTCCTCACCATAGGAAGAGTTCGGCATTCCTATCTTGCGGAGCAATGGGGTGAAGAAAGCACGAGGAGCACCCAATCCGTTGATACGCAAAGCGTTGTTATGCCCGTTTTCAGGTGTCCACTCGCGATGGTCAATGATGCCAGGAGGCAGGGTCTCCAACTGGAAGTTACACATACGATAAGAGCCAATCACCATGCCACAATGCTCCTGATAGAACTTATCAACAATGCGTTGCAGCGTGTCCGTCCCACTATAGAGGTCGTCGCTGTCGAGTTGCACAGCGAAACGTCCGCATCGAGAGTCGTTGAAGGCAAGGCTCCAGCAGCCGCCAATGCCGAGGTCGTTGCGGTCGGGGATGATATGGACGACACGGTTGTCGGTCGCCACCAATGCATCGATGGCTTCGGTGGTGCCATCGGTAGAGAGGTTATCGACCACTATCACATTGAACTCGAAGGTGGTTCGCTGAGAGAGGGCACTCTTGATGGCATCGGCGATGGTCTTCACGCGGTTTCGCACCGGAATGATGACCGAAGCCTCTTTGTCGAACTCGAAGCGGTCAACCGACACTTCCACGATGCTGTCGGGGTCGATGTAGGCACCAATCTCTTTCAGGTGTTCGGTACAAACCAACTCCCTTTCCTTCTGCACCTCCCGATTGCGAGGGTCAACGTAGTCAAACTGCTTCTCGCCACTTCTCCGCAGGTCACGTTCCTCCTCGGTGTAAAGGTATTCACGCAGGTGGAACAGCGATGCCTGACGCTTCCGACGCAGGGCATACAGTTGGAGGTCATACCATGCGGAAAAGCGGTAATTTGCCTCAGGCTTTTCTGCCACATAATCTTTCAGCGTGGAAGCAGAAAACAGCACGACGCTGCCAAAATCAAAGTCGTCACGCACACTGCCATAGTAGAAGTCCATCGTGGGACACGCCACGGTCTTACCACCCTTCACGGCATAATGGTCGGCATAAACCACAGCGGGGTCAACGCTCTCTGCCACCGAGTAGAGCCGCTTGATGGCTTGATAGCCAAAGGTGATGGGGGTCTTCTTGGAGCAGAAAAGTGCGTAGGGAGAGTCCAGTGCCTCGGCGATTTGCCGCACGGTTGAAGAACAACCAAACCCTTCCACCCGAATCACTTCACACCCGACAAAGGGGCAAGCGTCGTCTCCCTTCATCATGACATATATATTATTCACCAACGGTTCATCCTTCAGTTGCTTCAGTGTCACCAAGGTTGTTTCCGCGTCAGCATACGTGACAAAACAGTCTATGCCTTTTTTCATATTGTTGGATTACTAAGGTTACCTAATCATTTTTTTCAGTTCTCATTCCACAAGTCTCACTTTTCGTCATCAGCAAGATTTTCGACTCATTACAAATGCAAAGTTAGGCAATATCTGTGAAAGAAAAAAATCTTTTCTGTTCTTTTTCCATCCAAATGGGTGCTTATTCATTCTTTTTTCTTACCTTTGCAGCCGATTTACAAAAATCCGAGTGCCTGACTACCTCGTAAAAACAGGCGTGTACTAGTTCAACCACGTAAAAAACCAGCGAGTGCTTGACCACCTCGTTAAAAACAAGAAAACAATGAAAACAAACAAACAAGTGAGCGTGTTCTTCATGCTCGCAGGAATTCTTTTCTGCATCTGCCTCGTGGCAGCCAATCTTCTCGAAACCAAAGTCTTCCGTGTATGGGGTAACATTTCCCTGACCTGCGGTTTCATCGTGTTTCCCATCTCTTACATTCTCAACGACGTCATTGCCGAAGTGTGGGGCTACCGCAAGGCCCGACTCATCATCTGGGTAGGCTTCGCCATGAACTTCTTCGTCATGGCATTGGGCGGCATCGCTTGCATCCTGCCCCCCATCGAAGCAGGTGCTGACGAAGCCTTCAAGCAGGTGTTCACCTTCGCGCCACAGATTGTCGTGGCAAGCCTCATCGCCTTCATCGTCGGTTCGTTCCTCAACGCACTGGTGATGAGCAAGATGAAGATGGCAGACCGCAATAAGGGACACTTCGACTACCATTTCTCCATGCGTGCCATCCTCTCCACCTTGGCAGGCGAAAGTGCCGACAGCCTCATCTTCTTCCCTCTGGCTTTCTATCTGTTTCCGCTCATCGTGTCGGGACAGCCCGTGTTGACGTTCGACATCATGCTGGGACTGATGGTCACACAAGTGGTGGCAAAGACGGCGTATGAAATCATCGTGCTGCCGCTGACCATCCGTGTGGTGAAATTCGTGAAGCGTGTGGAAGATACGGACGTGTACGATGAGCACATCAGTTACAGTGCATTCAAAATCAGTGAAATATAACATGAACAATTTACGTGAAAAGGAGGGGCTGCAATCCCTCGGCAAGAAGACAGAGTATCGCCAAGACTATGCCCCCGAGGTGTTGGAAAGTTTCGAGAACAAGCATCCCGACAACGATTATTGGGTACGCTTCAACTGCCCCGAGTTCACTTCTCTCTGCCCCATCACTGGTCAGCCCGATTTTGCAGAGATTCGCATCTCCTACTTGCCCGACCGCCGCATGGTGGAGAGCAAATCGCTGAAACTCTACCTGTTCTCGTTCCGCAACCACGGCGACTTCCACGAGGACTGCGTGAACATCATCATGAAAGACCTCATCCGGCTGATGGATCCGAAGTACATCGAGGTGGCGGGCATCTTCACGCCACGCGGCGGCATCAGCATCTATCCTTTTGCCAACTATGGCCGCCCCGGCACAAAATACGAAGAGATGGCGAACTATCGGCTGATGAATCACGACATGAACTGAGCGTTGTTCGTCGTCGATGAACAATTATTCAACGTCGATGAACAAATATTCAACGACGACGAACAATTATTCAACGACGACGAACGACTTCGCCAACGGGGAAAACCCAGAAGAGGTTGCGGAGATGAAGGTCAAGCGGCAGTGGAGCATCCCATAAAACAAAGCCGGGCAAAACGATTCAGCGTTTTGCCCGGCTTTTCTTTTGCCAAAAATGAATTTTATGACCCAAAACTCACGTGTATGTCAGATTTTAGTCGTATCTTTGTGGCATGATTGAAAAGCATATAGTTTTGGAGGACATTGACCTCGTGACGTTCTACGGGGTGAACAATGTCCATCTGCAAATGATAAAGGCGCTCTATCCGAAGTTGCGCATCGTGGCTCGTGGCAACATCATTAAGGTGATGGGCGACGAGGAAGAAATGTGCGCCTTCGAGGAGAACGTGGCGAAGATGCAGCAGCATTGTGCCAAATACAACTCGCTGAACGAGGAGGCGATTCTGCAAATTGTGAAAGGAGAAAGCCCGTCGGGACATCTGACCGACGGCACCGCCATCTGCTACAGCGTGACGGGCAAGCCGATTGCACCTCGGTCGGAAAATCAGCGGCTGCTGGTGGAAGCCTACCAAGAGAACGATATGATTTTTGCGGTGGGGCCCGCCGGTTCGGGCAAGACCTACGTGAGCATCGCCTTGGCGGTGAGAGCACTGAAGAACAAGGAGATACGCAAAATCATCCTGTCGCGCCCGGCTGTAGAGGCTGGCGAGAAACTGGGGTTCCTGCCTGGCGACATGAGGGACAAGATAGACCCCTATCTGCAACCGCTCTACGACGCCTTGCAGGACATGATTCCGGCACAGAAACTGACGGAATACATGGAACAGAACGTGATTCAGATTGCCCCGTTGGCATTCATGCGTGGACGCACACTGAACGATGCGGTCGTCATTCTGGACGAGGCACAGAACACGACCACCCAACAAATCAAGATGTTCCTCACCCGCATGGGACAGAACACGAAGATGATTATCACGGGCGACATGACGCAGATTGACCTGCCACGCAACGTGAAGAGCGGCCTGAAGGAAGCCACCGAGGTGCTGAACAACGTGAAGGGCATCAGTTTTGTGCAGATGGACGAACGCGACATCGTGCGTCACAAGTTGGTGACAAGAATCGTGAATGCTTATCATAAGTACGAACAATCTAAAATTCAACAATATGAACTCTTTAACAAGGACTGATTTCAACTTCCCCGGACAGAAGGAAGTGTATCACGGCAAAGTCCGTGACGTGTACAACATCAACGACGACCTTATGGTGATGGTCGCTACCGACCGCATCTCGGCATTCGACGTGGTGCTGCCCAAAGGCATCCCTTTCAAGGGTCAGGTGCTCAACCAGATTGCAGCCAAGTTCCTCGACGCATCGGCAGACATCGTCCCCAACTGGAAACTCGCCACTCCCGACCCGATGGTGACCGTGGGCTTGAAGTGCGAAGGCTTCCGTGTGGAAATGATTATCCGTGGCTACCTGACCGGTTCGGCATGGCGTGAGTACAAGGCTGGCAACCGCACTCTTTGTGGCATCACTCTGCCCGAGGGAATGCGTGAGAACGAGAAGTTCCCTGAGCCCATCATCACCCCCACCACCAAGGCAGACGAGGGTCACGACGAGAACATCTCGAAGGAAGAAATCATCGCACAGGGCATTGTGAGCAAGGAAGACTACGAGGTGATGGAGAAATATACCCGTGCCCTCTTCGACCTCGGCACCAAGATTGCCGCCGAGAAAGGACTCATCCTTGTGGACACCAAGTACGAGTTTGGCAAGCGTGACGGCAAGGTCTATCTGATTGACGAGGTACACACCCCCGACTCCAGCCGCTACTTCTATGCCGAAGGCTATCAAGAGAAATTCGAGAAAGGTGAACCACAAAAGCAACTCTCCAAGGAGTTTGTACGTCAGTGGCTCATCGACCACAACTTCATGAACCAGCCCGGACAGGTGATGCCCGAAATCACGGACGAATACGCCGAATCGGTCAGCGAACGCTACATCGAACTGTACGAACATATCATCGGCGAAAAATTCGTGAAGGCTGAAGGCGATGAGGACATCGCTGCCCGCATCGAAAAGAACGTCTTGGCATATCTCGCAAAGAAATAATGTACGAACAGGAGCAGATTAAGCCCTACGGCGACCAAGGCACGAAGCGTGAGCAGGTGGAGCAGATGTTTGACAACATCGCCCACTCCTACGACACACTTAACCATACCCTCAGTTTCGGTGTTGACCGCCTCTGGCGAAACGCCGCCATCAACTATCTGCGACCTTTCTTCCCCCAAAAAGCAAACACCCCAAACGGCCTCCCTCCCCATAGAGGGGGAGGGCCAGGGAGGGGGTCTGTACTCGACATTGCCACGGGCACTGGCGATTTCGCTATCCTTGCTTTTCAAAAACTACAACCACAACGCATCGTCGGCATCGACATCAGCGAAGGGATGATGGCAATTGGACGTGAGAAAGTGGCGAAACTCGGGCTTTCCGACCGTATCACATTTCAGAACGAGGACTGCTCGAAGATGCCTTTCTCCGACAACACCTTCGATGCCGTCATTTCTGCCTTCGCCCTCCGCAACTTCCAGAACCTCGACGAGTGTCTGAAAGAGATGCACCGAGTGCTCTCCCCTGACGGACACCTCTCCGTCATCGACCTCTGCACACCCGTCTCCTTCCCCATGAAGCAACTCTTCTGGCTCTACAAAAAAGCGGTGATGCCCATCCTCGGCAAACTCCTCTCCCACGACTCCACCGCCTACACCTACCTGCCCGACACGATGGATGCCATTCCCCAAGCCGAGCACATGCAGCACATCATCCAACAGGCAGGTTTCCATCACGTAAATTTCAAACGTCTCCCCTTCGGCATGTGCATCCTCTATACAGCAAAAAAATAAACAGATATGGAAACATACGGATTGATTGGTTACCCATTGGGACATTCGTTCTCTCGCAAGTTCTTCACGGAAAAATTCGCAAAGGAAGGACGAGAGGCACAGTATTTGAACTTTGAGATTCCAAACATTGAGGAGTTTCCCGATGTGGTGAAGAACAACCCCGAATTGAGGGGTTTGAATGTCACGATCCCTTACAAGCAGCAGGTGATGCCGTATCTGGAAGGCATCAGCGAGGAGGCAAAAGCGATTGGTGCGGTGAATGTGGTGAAGGTCTCGAAAGAAGGTTTGATTGGTTACAACAGCGATGTGATTGGCTTTGTCAACAGCATACGCCCTTTGTTGAAACCGCATCATAGGAAAGCACTCATCCTCGGCACTGGCGGTGCATCGAAGGCGATTCATTATGGGTTGACGAAGAAGTTGGGGATGGAAACGTTGTTTGTCAGCCGTTCGGCACGAGACGGAGTGATTACCTACAACGACATCACGCCCGACACGCTCAAAGAATATGAAGTGATTGTGAATTGTTCGCCTGTGGGGATGTTTCCCCATGTGGATGAACGCCCAGCCCTCCCCTACGAAGCCATGAGCGAGGCGAACCTACTGTATGACCTCGTTTACAATCCAGAAGAAACACTTTTCATGAAGAAAGGGGCGGAACAAGGAGCCACCGTGAAGAATGGGCTTGAAATGCTGCATCTGCAAGCCCTTGCTTCGTGGGAGTTCTGGGGAAATGGAGAATAAATCCAGATTCTTTATAAAAACAAAAGTGCAGAACCCTATTCGGATTCTGCACTTTCTGGTTGTGCTTCAACTGCCGGAGCAGCATCACCACCCTCACCTCCATCAGCAGCGTCTTCACTCTCGTCATCGTCTTGACTCGACGAATGAGACACATAGACAGAGGAGCCAATGTAGGTGTTGCGAGGAATATCTTCTTTGGCAGACGGATACTTCCCATGATATTGCGGGAAGTTCTTGTCTGCCAACACCTTATCTATGAAATAGCCAAACACAGGAAGTGCCGTGCGGCTACCCTGCCCCAAAGCCCCTGTGCGGAAATGGATGCAGCGGTACTCACCGCCAACCCACGCTCCACCCACAAGACCTGGAGCGCAGCCCACAAACCACGCATCGGAATGGTTGCTTGACGTTCCCGTCTTACCACCCAACTCGGTGTCGTAGCAATGCACATACTCCCACAATGCTTGCGACGTACCACCAGGCTCGTGCATTCCGGCATAAAGAATCCGTTGCAGATAGAAAGCCGTTTTGTAACGTATGGCTTGCTGGGCTGCTGGTTCATCACGGTCACAATCATAAACAACTGTGCCATCGCGGTCAATGACCTTCGTGACCAAAATTGGCCGCCGCTGCTTACCGTCATTCATTGCGGTACAATACCCGTCCACCAACTCCAATAAGTTTACATCAGACGAGCCAAGTGCCAAGGCGGGTGTAGGGTCAAGTTTACTTTCTATACCCATTTTATGGGCAATGCTAACCACATTGTCGATTCCTGTTTCCTGTCCCAGTTTGACCGCTATCGTATTGATAGACTGAGCAAAAGCCGACTTCAGCGGCATCATGACACCCGTACAATGTCCACTGGAGTTATGAGGTGTCCAAGTCTTCGTCTTGCCGGGATTCTGGGCGTCAGGCACTTGGATGGAAATCGGTTCGTCGCGATAATAGGAAGTCGGTGTAATGTCATCATTACCCTCAAAGGCTGAAGCATAAACGAACAACTTGAAGGTTGAGCCAGGTTGACGCATCGCCTTCACCTTGTCATACTTCCAACTATTGAAATCAATATCCCCCACCCAAGCACGCACATAACTCGTTTGAGGTTCCATCGCTACAAAACCACAATGCATGAACTTCACCATATAACGGATGGAATCCATCGTGCTCATCTCCATTTCGGTCAAGTGTTTCGGATTGTTGTAATCGAACACCTTCACCAGATGGGGCTGATTCATATAGTAATCAATGGAATCGGCATCGCCATCGAACTTTTCTGATAAAATCTTATAATATTCTGTCCGCTTGGCAATATCTTCAATGAAATTAGGAATCTCCTGTCCACGCTCATCACGCCAAGGAGATTTGGTGCCCCAATGCTGATTGAAGCGCTGCTGAATGACACGCATTTGCTTCTGCACCGCCTGTTCGGCATATCGCTGCATTCGGGTGTCGATAGTCGTATAGATTTTCAGTCCATCAGAATACAGGTCAATGTGATTTTCCTCACACCAATCCTCCAAATAATCCTTGATGGCCTCACGGAAATACTGAGCCTCCCCATCATAGGTTTTCTCCACATTGTAATTCAGGTTGATAGGTATCTGAGTGAGGGAGTCTAATTCGTGACGAGTCAACTTGTCATGGGTAAACATATTGTTCAACACGACATTGCGACGTTCAAAACTCTTGTCTGGATGCACTTTAGGATTGTAGGTGGTCGTCGCTTTCAACAGTCCGACCAACACAGCCGCCTGCTCTGCGGTAAGGTTCTGAGGAGTGGTCTTAAAGTATGTTTTGGCTGCGGTCTTGATACCGTATGCGTTGGAGCCAAAATCTACCGTGTTCAGATAGAGGGTCAGGATGTCCTCCTTGCTGTACATGTTCTCTATCTTAATGGCAGTAATCCATTCCTTCGATTTCATGATGAGGATACGAAGTCCTGGCACCTTGCCCAACAACCCCGTTGAATATTGGGAACGAATCTTGAAGAGATTTTTCACCAACTGCTGTGTGATGGTGCTGGCACCACGTGGATTGCCCCGAGCAATATCTTTAAATGCTGCAAAAAGTCCTTGATAATCAATGCCATGATGCAGATAGAAACGTTCATCTTCAGTCGAGATAAGGGCATCCACCACATAAGGAGAGATGTCTTCAAACTTCACAGGCGAACGATTCTCATTGAAGAACTTACCCATCAGCACACTATCGGCACTGTAGATATAGGAAGCCTCATTGGTAATCGGATTCTGAATGACTTCCATCGTTGGGGACACGCCAAAAAGCCCGAGGAAGTTAACATCGACTGCACCCAGATAAAGAAAAAAGAGAACAAAAAAAGAGGCTATCGGAGTGACAAACCTCTGATACCATCTACCTTTGTACTGGCTCACATACCAAGCCCATACCACCTTGATAGAATGCCATGTCTTATTCAACATCGATTTCATGTCCTATTACTTTTAACATTTCTGCCGAACTCATTTTGTCTGCGTCAAGCCAATGAATATCAGCATCATGCTTATACCATGTCATCTGTTTCTTTGCATACACTCTTGTGTTCTTTTTGATTCGCTCCACCGCCATCGACAGTTCCCATTCTCCATCCAGCACCTTGAACAGTTCCTTGTACCCAACCGTATTGAGAGAATTGAGATGTCGCAACGAATACACTCGCCTCACTTCGTCTAAGAAGCCATCTTTCATCATCTGCTCCACACGCTGATTGATACGACTGAAGAGATTTTCACGTTCCCGCTTCAAGCCAAACTTGACGATACGGAAGGGTCGGTTTTTCTGGCTGTTGGTACGAAAGGACGTGTAGGGTTTCCCTGTCATGTAGCAGATTTCCAAAGCGTGAACAACTCGCTTGTGGTTCTTCTTGTCCACAATATCATAATAAGCGGGGTCGAGCAGTTTCAGTTCTGCCAGCAGTTGGTCAAGTCCTTCGGTTTCAAACCGCTGTTTCAGTTCCATTCTCGTCACCTCATCTACCGTCGGGATATCGTCAAAGCCTTTGGTCACCGCATCTATGTACATCATACTGCCACCAGAGAGAAGCACCGTATCGTATTCTTTGAAGAGGTCGTCAAGCAGACGAAGTACATCCTTTTCATATTCTGCCGCACTGTAATACTCATCCAACTGAAGCGTATGCACAAAATAGTGTTTCACACGTGCCAACTCCTCTGCAGTAGGAGCAGCCGTACCAATCTTGATGTCCTTGTAAATCTGGCGAGAATCGGCATTAATGATAGGACACCCAAAGTGTTCTGCCAACAGAAGACTTAACTCAGTCTTCCCCACACCTGTGGGTCCCAACAACACAAGAAGGGTTTTCATGCCTCCTATCCTACAGCACCGATGAAACGAAGTTCGCCTGATTCTGTAACATGCAGGTCAAGCCTCACAGTGTATTTGACACCATAATCCATCAGTATCTGGACGTCTGCATAAAATTCCTCCTTTTTCGGATTACAACAAACTTTCTTCACTTTCATAGACTTGATTCGGTGAAGTTCTGGCGTCATATCATAATAACCTTTCTTGACTGTTCCCGACAAAAACTCTGCCACAAACTGCTCTGTACGACCTTCGAGGAAGTTGTCATGCTGCTCTGCCACATAACTGAGGTCAAAAAAAACCAATGTGCCTTTCAGATTTTTCTCCATCAGTAGTGTAGAGATGAAGCCGTTGGCAATTTCCTCGACCTTGCTTTTTGTATATTCCTGCGCATTGACAGATATACTCACCAACAGCATGGCAACAATCAATATACCCAGTTTTTTCATTCTTCAATTGACTTTTAACAAGTTCATCATTCGCATGTATTCTATCAGAATTCGTCACTGATGTCAAAACCTTCCAAATCAATCTCGCTACTATCTACCTCATCACCAAACATATCCTCGTCATCCATCACAGAAGAGGGCTCAATGATAGGATTGCGAGCAAACATCTCATCAAAATCCAAGGCTTGTACAGGCGGCTCACCCAACGAACGCGTCACCTTGCCATGAGCCAACGACTTACCCGTCTTGATTTCAGACAATTCAATGAAAAACACACGGTCGGCCAGAGGGTCAAACGTATAAAGAAGATGCTGCTTTTCGTCCTCCAAGAACTCGCTTAACTCAGTTTCTGCCATGATGTAGTTATCCTCATCGGCATCGGTGTCCATCTCCTCCAATGTAATCTCCTGCCCCTTTTCCCATCCGTTTTCACAAATGGTGAAGGAGGTCATTTGATTATCCTCATAGCCACACGACTCCAGAATCAACTTATGTAATTCCAGAAACTTAGCTTCTGCGTCAATCTGAATTTCTCTCATGAAGCCATCCACTTCATCAGAGATGAGGGTGAATCTGTAAATCATAGTTGAGAATTATCTGATAATACCTCTTTGAGAATTAGAAACAAAATCGATGATATATTCAATCTCCTTGCTCATCGGCACTTCGCTCCGGATGGCGGCAATCGCCTCGTTGACTGTAAGATTGCACTGATAAATCAAACGGTAGGCATGGCTGATGTTGTCCACCACCTCACGACTAAAACCACGGCGACGCAGACCAATAATATTCAAACCAGCAAACGCCACAGGTTCACGGCCAGCCATCACAAAAGGCGGAATATCTTTGCTGGTGCGAGTACCGCCCTGCACCATCACATAACCACCAATGCGGCAGAACTGATGCACCAGTACCACGGCAGAGATAATGGCATTGTCATCGATAATCACCTCACCAGCCAACTTCGTAGAATTGCCCATAATGATGCCATTGCCAAACACGCAGTCATGTGCAATGTGGGCATTCTCCATGATGAGGTTGTTGCTGCCCACAATCGTTTTGCCCTTGCTGGCTGTGCCACGATGGATGGTCACATTCTCACGAATCTTATTATTATCACCAATCTCCGCTGTTGTCTCTTCACCCTTGAACTTCAAGTCCTGAGGCACTGCACCTATCACTGCACCAGGAAACAGCGTGTTGCCATTGCCGAGGCGAGTACCAGAAAGCAGTGTCACACTGTTCATCAATACGTTGTTGTCGCCAACTGTCACATTCTTATCAATGAAACAGAAAGGACCAATCTCGCAATTCTCACCAATCTTTGCTTCGGGGTCGACAAATGCTAATGGACTAATTTTTGCCATATCTCGTATCTTATTTATTCTTAACAATTTGTGCAGTAAATTCCGCCTCTGCAGCCACGGTCTCTCCCACGAAGACAAGACCCGCCATCGTTGCTATGCCACGACGCAGAGGTCCCATCATCTTCACCTTGAAGATGAGTGTGTCGCCAGGCACCACCTTGCGACGGAACTTCACATTGTCTATTTTCAGAAAGTAAGTGGACCAGCGTTCGGGCTCCTCCACGTTGCTCAGCACCAACAGGCCACCAGCCTGTGCCATCGCCTCCACAATGAGAACGCCTGGCATAACAGGCTCCTCTGGGAAGTGTCCTGTGAAGAAAGGTTCATTGCTGGTCACATTCTTAACAGCCACAATTTCAGCCTCATCCACAGAAATCACCTTGTCCACCAACTGCATTGGATAGCGATGAGGAAGCAAATGACGAATCTTGTTCACATCCATCAAAGGCTCATTGTTCGGGTCGTATGCAGGACTCTGCACCTCATGCTTCTTGATGTCCTTCTTTATCGCACGCGCGAACTTATTATTTATAGTATGACCAGGTTTGGTGGCGATGACACGGCCAAGAATAGGCTTGCCCACCAATGCAAGATCACCAATAATGTCAAGCAACTTATGACGAGCAGTCTCATTGTCCCACATGAGTGGCTTATGGTTGATGTAACCCAGACGGGTGGCATCCATGTGAGGAATACCCAATGTATCAGCCAACTTGTCGTAACGCTCCTGTGGCAACTCACGCTCATAGATAACAATCGCGTTGTCGAGGTCACCACCTTTAATGAGTCCAAGATTCAAGAGAGGCTCAATTTCACGCACAAAGACAAATGTACGTGCCGATGCAATCTCTGTAGGGAAGTCGGCGATATCGTCAAGATTAGCAAACTGGTTGTCAAGAATTTTCGAGTCGAAAGCGATTTGTGCGTTGACACAGAAATGGTCGTCTGGCAAGAGAATCAAGTGTTCCCCATTCTCACCTTTCACTTCCATTTTATGTTTCACCACGTAGAAGTCCTTCTTGGCTTCCTGTTCCTGCAAGCCAACTTTTTGAATTTCTTCCACAAAAGGATAGGCACTGCCATCCAAAATCGGCATTTCTGGACCATCCAACTGAATCAAACAATTGTCGATACCGCTTGCATAGAGTGCCGCCATCGCATGTTCAATGGTGCTAATCTTAATGTCACCCTTCACCAAAACAGTGCCGCGCTGTGTGTCACCCACAAAGTCGGCATTACAGTCCACGATAGGCTGGCCTTCTATATCTGTTCGCTGAATCTTATATCCGTAATTTTCTTCTGCAGGGTTGAACACGGCAGTAATAAACTGTCCCGTGTGAAGCCCTTTGCCTTCTACCGTGAAAGACGCTTTCGGGGTTTGTTGCTTTTGCATTGCTTCT
The DNA here is from genome assembly GCA_017483605.1 of Bacteroidaceae bacterium. Taxonomy (GTDB): domain Bacteria; phylum Bacteroidota; class Bacteroidia; order Bacteroidales; family Bacteroidaceae; genus Minthosoma. Next base: position 46,150 of record JAFUWG010000048.1, read on the forward strand.
ATTGAGTTGTTTTAACGTTAAGTCGTTAGTTAATTATTTCCTTTCAGTTCGGCTATTTCCTTTTTCAGTTGTGCCACCTCTTTCAGCAGGTCGGGCAAGGAGTTAAGTGCCGCCATATTCTTGGCAAATTTCCTGTGTTCCACAGCAGGATAGCCCATCAGCGTTGCACCACCCTTCTTGGCAAGGTTGCCGCCAGCAAGACCTGCTTGTGCACCAATCGTAGTGTGGTCACCCACTTTCAAGTGACCTGCAATGCCTACTTGCCCTGCAAACACGCACCATTCACCCACTTTCGAACTGCCAGCCACACCCACCTGAGCAGACATGACTGTGTTCTGTCCCACTTCCACGTTATGGGCAATTTGTACCAGATTGTCGAGTTTCACGCCCTTGCGGACAATGGTGCTTCCCATCGTTGAACGGTCGATACAGGTGTTGGCACCAATCTCCACATTGTCCTCGATGGTCACAATGCCAATCTGCGGAATCTTATCGTAGCCCTCTGCTGTCGGTGCAAAACCAAAGCCGTCAGCACCAATCACACAGCCTGCATGAAGAATGCAGTTGCTGCCAACGATACAATCGTGGTAAACAACTGCATTGCTATAGATTTCGGTGTTACTGCCCACTTTAGCATTTCGTCCGATGGTAACGTGAGGATGAAGTACCACTCCATCGCCAATTTCGACTCCCTCGGCAATCGCAACAAACGGTCCGATGTAACAATCCTTACCAATTTTTGCCGATTTGTCAATGAACGCCAAAGAGTCTATGCCAACACGCTTCTGCTGCATACTCTGATAGAGTTGCAGAAGTTTCGCCACCGATTCGTAAGCATTGTCCACCCTCACCAACGTGGCAGCCACGGGATGAGAAGGTTGAAAATCCTTGTTAACCAGAACAATGCTTGATTTTGTCTCGTAAATATAATGTTCGTATTGTAGATTTGCAAGAAATGACAATGCTCCTTCAACACCTTCTTCAATTTTTGCGAATGTGCTGATGACAGTTTCAGGATTACCCTCCACTGTTCCGCCTGTAAAACCTGCAATCTGCTGTGCGGTAAATACCATCTATTTTCTCTTTAATTACGTAATATGCTTGCAAATTTAGGAAAGATTTTCGACATAACGGCAATTTCTTCCATTTTTTCACTACCTTTGCACCATAAAACTTCCAAATAGACAAAAAAACTTGACAAATATGGCTATCGACAACAAGCAGAGGTACATGATGCGTGGCGTAAGTGCCGCAAAGGAAGATGTGCATAATGCCATCAAAAATATCGATAAAGGAATCTTTCCACAAGCGTTCTGCAAGATTATCCCCGACATTCTCGGAGGCGACCCTGAGTATTGCAATATCATGCACGCTGACGGGGCTGGCACAAAGTCCAGTTTAGCATATATGTACTGGAAGGAAACGGGCGACCTTTCGGTGTGGAAAGGCATCGCACAGGATGCACTCATTATGAACACAGACGACCTGCTGTGTGTGGGTGCGGTCGATAACATTCTCGTTTCCAGTACCATTGGGCGCAACAAAATGCTGATTCCGGGCGAAGTGATTTCCGCCATCATCAACGGCACGGACGAACTGCTGGCGGAGATGCGGAACATGGGCATCGGCATCTATGCCACGGGAGGCGAAACCGCCGATGTAGGCGACTTGGTGCGTACCATCATCGTGGACAGCACGGTCACCTGCCGCATGAAACGGAGCGACGTGATTGACAACGCGAACATTCGTCCCGGGGATGTCATCGTAGGTCTATCATCTTGTGGACAAGCCACTTACGAGAAGGAGTACAATGGTGGCATGGGCAGCAACGGACTGACCTCGGCTCGCCACGACGTGTTTGCCAAATATTTGGCAGAGAAATACCCAGAATCGTTCGACAAGGCCGTGCCTGAAGAGTTGGTGTATTCAGGTTCGTACAGGCTGACCGACCCCGTGGAAGGTGCCCCTGTCAATGCAGGAAAACTGGTGCTCTCGCCCACTCGAACGTATGCCCCCGTGGTAAAGAAACTGTTGGACGAGATGCGTGCCGACATCCACGGCATGGTGCATTGCACGGGCGGTGCCCAGACGAAAGTGCTGCATTTCGTGGGTGACAACTGCCGTGTCATCAAAGACAACATGTTCCCTGTTCCTCCACTCTTCAAGGCGATTGCCAAAGAGTCCTGCACCGACTGGGCGGAGATGTACAAGGTCTTCAACATGGGGCACCGCCTCGAAGTCTATCTCTCCCCCGAACATGCCGAGAAGGTGATTGCCATCAGCAAGTCGTTCAACATTGACGCTCAGATTGTTGGACACATCGAAGAGGGCAAGAAGAGCCTGACTATCAAGTCTGAATTTGGAGAATTCAACTACTAATAACACTGTTGTATGAGAAATTTCACAACCAAAGACTACTGCATCGCATTCGCATATCTGTTGGCGGCAATGTTCATCTTCCAAGGGACATTTATCTTTATCCGCGAAAACGGCTGGCTCAACTGGACTACCTTTGCCGGCATCCTTGGTTTCGTCGGTTGGATTCTCCATTACCTCCGTTTCATGAGGGAGGTAAAAGAACGGCCAGAAAACAAGACTGAAAAAACAGAATTAACGTAAACAAATGGCAACGGAAAACAATACATTACTGGAAAAACTGGATGGGTTGGTGCCTCGGTTTGAAGAGGTATCAACCTTGATTACTGACCCAAGCGTCATTGCCGACCAAAAGCGGTATGTGCAACTGACGAAGGAGTATAAGAATCTGGAAGACATCGTGAATGCCCGAAAGGAGTACATCAATGCCCTCAAGGGGCTGGAGGAGGCCAAGGAGATGCTGACGCTGGAGGATGACCCCGAGATGAAGGAGATGGCACGTGAGGAGATTGCCGCCAACGAAAAACGCATCCCCGAACTGGAGGAGGAAATCAAACTGCTGCTCATCCCTGCCGACCCCGAGGACAGCAAAAATGTGACGCTCGAAATCCGTGGCGGCACAGGTGGCGACGAGGCTGCCCTTTTTGCAGGCGATCTGTTCCGCATGTACTCTAAGTATTGCGAGACGAAAGGTTGGCACATGGCGGTGTCATCGTTCTCGGAGGGTGCCGCAGGAGGCTACAAGGAAATCATCGTGAGTGTGACAGGCGAGAACGTGTACGGCACGATGAAGTACGAGTCGGGCGTGCATCGGGTACAACGTGTGCCGGTCACCGAGACACAAGGCCGTGTGCACACCTCAGCCGCCACCGTGGCTGTGCTGCCCGAAGCAGAACCCTTTGATGTTCAAATCAATGAAGGCGAAATCAAGTGGGATACCTTCCGTTCGTCGGGTGCCGGCGGTCAGAACGTGAACAAAGTGGAATCGGGTGTTCGTGCCCGCTATATGTGGAAGAATCCGAACACAGGTGAAACAGAGGAAATCCTCGTGGAATGTACCGAAACCCGCGACCAGCCGAAGAACAAGGAACGTGCCCTCGCTCGTCTCCGCACTTACATCTACGACCGCGAGCACCAAAAGTACATCGACGACATCGCCTCTCGCCGCAAGACCCTCGTCTCCACCGGTGACCGCTCCGCCAAAATCCGCACTTACAACTATCCTCAGGGCCGCATCACCGACCACCGCATCAACTACACCATCTACAACCTCTCCGCCTTTATGGACGGCGACATCCAAGACTGCATCGACCACCTGATTGTGGCTGAAAATGCAGAAAGACTGAAGGAAGCGGAATTGTAAAATCATCAGCAGCAATATGACACGAAAAGAACTTATCAATCAGATTTTCACGAAGAAGACCTTCCTCTGCGTGGGTCTCGATACAGACATCAAGAAGATTCCAGAGCACCTTTTGAAGGAGGAAGACCCCATTTTTGCCTTCAACAAGGCGATTATTGACGCTACGGCTCCTTATTGCGTGGCTTATAAGCCGAACCTCGCCTTCTATGAGAGCATGGGCGTGAAGGGCTGGATTTCGTTCGAGAAGACCATTGCGTATCTGAACGAGAGTTATCCGCTGCATTTCATCATCGCCGATGCGAAACGTGGCGACATTGGCAACACAAGTGCTATGTATGCACGCACGTTCTTTGAGGAAATGAGCCTCGATGCCCTCACCGTGGCTCCCTACATGGGCGAGGACAGCGTGACCCCGTTCCTCCAGTACGACGGCAAGTGGGTCATCCTCTTGGCACTCACATCCAACAAAGGTAGCCACGACTTCCAGTTGACTACCGATGCTGAGGGTGAGCGTCTCTTTGAGAAGGTATTGAGAAAGAGCCAAGAATGGGGCAATGCCGACAACATGATGTACGTGGTAGGTGCCACGCAAGGCAAGATGTTTGAGGACATCCGCAAGGTTGCCCCCGACCACTTCCTGCTCGTCCCAGGCATCGGTGCACAGGGTGGCAGCCTCGAAGAGGTATGCAAGTACGGCATGACCAAAGACTGCGGCCTCATCGTCAACTCTTCCCGTGCCATCATCTATGCAGACAAGACCGAACGATTTGCGGAAGTGGCAGGTGAGGAAGCCCAAAAAGTGGCAAAACAAATGAAAACAGTTCTTGAATCTATAAAATAATTCATGAATAATTCGTGGTTAATTTGTGGAAATTCATGTTAAAAAATAAAACATAAATTATCAGAAATTAACCACGAATTATTCATGAATTTTATGGTCACCATGCAAGACGCCAAAATCATCAACGACCCCGTCTTTGGTTTCATTCGTGTGCCCCGTGGCTTGCTGCTTGACATCGTTCGTCACCCAGCCTTCTACCGCCTCAGCCGCATCAAGCAGTTGGGCGGTGCCAACATCGTCTATCCTGGTGCACAGCACACCCGTTTCCAACATTCCCTCGGAGCCTTCCATCTGATGGGGAAAGCCATCCAATCGCTCCAGATGAAGGGGCACTTCATCTTCGACAGCGAAGCAGAGGCAGTGCAGGCAGCCATCCTGTTGCATGACATCGGGCATGGTCCTTTCAGTCATGTGCTGGAACACACCCTCATCCGAGGCGTTGACCACGAAGAAATCTCCCTCATGGTGATGGAGCAGATGAACGAGGCGTTTCGTGGACAGTTAGGGCTTGCCATCAAGATTTTCAAGGACGAATACCCCAAACGCTTCCTCCATCAACTCATCTCCTCCCAACTCGACATGGACCGTCTCGACTACCTGAAGCGAGACGCTTTCTTCTCCGGCGTGAACGAAGCCAACATCGGCTCCTCTCGCATCATCGATATGCTCGACGTGGTGGACGACCAGTTGGCGGTGGACAAGAAAGGCATCTACTCCATTGAGAACTACCTTTTCAACCGTCGTCTGATGTACTGGCAAGTGTACTTACACAAGACCTCTGTCGCTGCCGAGCACGTGATGATTAACGCCCTCCAACGAGCCAAGCACCTTGTTCGTCAAGGCGGCAACCTCTTTGCCACCCCCTCCTTGTCGTTTTTCTTGACCAACGATGTGGACCGAGACATGTTCCTGCACAATCCTGACTGCCTGCAGAACTATCTTGCCCTCGACGACAACGACATCTGGTCGGCCATGAAAGCGTGGTGCTGCCACCCCGACCCCGTCCTCTCCATGCTGAGCAGCGACTTCGTCAACCGCCGCATCTTCAAGGTGGAGACCCTCGACGAACCCGTCAGCAAGGAGCGGAAACAGCAGAAACTCGACGAACTTGCCCAACGCTACAACATTCATCTCTCCGATGCCAACTATCTCATTGCCAGCATCGAAGTGGGCAAGGACATGTACAGCCTCGACGATGACCAGATAGAAATCCGCTTCAACGATGGCACCACGCAGGACATCACAGAAGCGAGCGACATGCTCAGCACTTCGCTCGCCTCGAAGAAAGTCCGAAAACACTATTTCTGCTACCAGCGATAAGAGAGGTGGGCACTTCCACACGAAACCATTCCTGATGTCAATTTTGTCTTACCCTAAAACGGGGCACCGTGCACCTCTGAGGTGGTCTGAGTCACACCACCGAGGCGGTCTGAGTCACACCGCCCATACCGGTGTGACTCAGACCACCTTTGAGGCTTCGGGCGTGCAATTTTGTCCTATTCCTAAGCATCCATTCGTTCAAAACTCCTTCCTCATTTTTTTGCCCATGTGAGGAAAAATGTGTACCTTTGTCGTTTGAAATCAATGAAGAAAGGATTGACACAATGAACAAACTGAAAAAATATGACCTGAGGGAGTACATCACGGCGAGGGGTGTGAGGGTGAATAACCTAAAGAATGTGGACGTGAGGATTCCGCATGACCAGTTGGTGGTGGTGACGGGGGTGTCGGGCAGTGGCAAGTCGTCGCTGGCGTTCGACACGCTGTACGCCGAAGGGCAGCGACGATATGTGGAGAGCCTGTCAACGTATGCGAGACAGTTTCTGGGCAGGCTGCGGAAGCCAGAGTGCGACTTCATCGAGGGCATCTCGCCTGCGATTGCGATTGAGCAGAAGGTGAGCAGCAGAAACCCAAGGTCAACGGTGGGGACGAGCACGGAGATTTACGATTACCTGCGTATGCTGTATGCGAGGATTGGACGGACGTATTCGCCTGTGAGCGGCGTGGAGGTGAAGAAGAACACGACGGACGACATCGTGCAGTGTATGCTGGAGCATGAGACGGGCATGAAACTGATGGTGCTGACGACACTGAAGGTGAGGAAAGGAAGAACGCTGGAGGAGCAGTTGGATGTGTACTACAAGAGTGGATTTCAGCGGGTGGAAGTGGATGGAGAGGTCGTGAGGATTAGCGACCTGCTGACTTCCGCTGCGACTGAATCGCAGCACACGCAGCGGATGATGCTGGTGATTGACCGCCTGAAAGTGGGGGACGAGAAGGCGACGGTGAACAGGCTTGTGGACTCGGCAAACACGGCATTGTATGAGGGAGATGGACGATGTGTGCTGAAGTTTGAGAATGGGGACGTGAAGGAGTTTTCGTTGAAGTTTGAGGCGGACGGCATCGAATTTGAAGAGCCGACCGACCAGATGTTTTCGTTCAACTCGCCTGTGGGGGCATGTCCCGAGTGTGAGGGATATGGACGAATTATCGGCATCGATGAGAGTCTGGTGATTCCGAACCCTGACCTGTCGGTATATGACGGCTGTGTGGCTCCGTGGAAGGGCGAGAAGATGGGCGAATGGAAGCGTGAGTTTGTGAGACGGGCTGACAAATATGAGCATTTCCCCGTGTTCACGCCTTACAGCCAACTGACTCAACAACAGAAGGATATGCTTTGGCGCGGAATGTATGAAGAGAATGAATGGAGCAACCATTCCATCTGCATCGACGAGTTTTTCAGGATGCTGAGGGAGAATCAGTATAAGATTCAGTATCGGGTGATGCTGGCTCGATACAGGGGCAAGACGACGTGTCCGACGTGCCACGGAAGGCGATTGAAGAAGGAGGCGGAATATGTGAAAGTGGGCGGAAAGAGCATCACGGAGTTGTGCGAACTGTCGATTGACGAACTGAATGAGTTTTTCCGCACGCTGCGTGTGACGGAGCATGAGGCAAAGGTGGCAAAGCGACTGCTGACGGAGATTCGGAGCCGATTGCAGTTCTTGGTGGATGTGGGGTTGAGTTATCTGACGCTGTCGCGACTGAGCAACTCGCTGTCGGGCGGAGAAAGCCAACGCATCAACTTGGCAACCAGTTTGGGCTCATCGCTGGTGGGCAGCATGTACATTCTGGACGAGCCAAGCATCGGACTGCATTCGAGAGACACGCAACGGCTCATTCGAGTGTTGCGGCAATTGCAGCAGTTGGGCAATACAGTGATTGTGGTAGAACACGACGAGGAAATCATGCGGGCAGCGGATTACATTGTCGATATCGGCCCTGACGCGGGACGATTGGGAGGCGAGATTGTGTATGCAGGAGTGCCGAATCCTGACCCCAAGGAGGTGAAGGGAGTGAAGTCCCACACTTTAGACTATCTGACTGGTTTTGAGACGATTGCCATTCCCGAGAGCCGCCGACCTTGGAACAACTACATCTTGGTGAAGAATGCAAGGGCTAACAACCTGAAGGGTATCGACGTGAAGTTTCCGCTGAATGTGATGACGTGTGTCACGGGAGTGTCTGGCTCGGGCAAATCGACGCTGGTGAGAGACATTCTGTTCTGTGCCCTGAAGCGACATTTAGGAGAGACGGGAGACAAACCCGGGCTGCATTCAGGTTTGGAGGGCGACATGGACATGATTCAACACGTGGACTTTGTGAATCAGAACCCTATCGGCACATCCTCACGCTCAAATCCTGTGACGTACATCGGAGCGTGGGACGAAATCCGAAAACTGTTTGCCAATCAGCAATTGGCGAAGCAGATGGGGTATTCGCCCGCTTACTTCTCGTTCAACACGGAGGGTGGACGCTGCGAGGAATGCAAGGGAGAAGGCACGGTGACGGTGGAGATGCAGTTCATGAACGACTTGGTACTGGAGTGTGAGGCGTGTCACGGGAAGCGGTTCAAGAGCGACATTCTGGAGGTGAAATATCAGGGGATGAATGCTTACGACGTGCTGGAAATGACCATCAATCAAGCGATAGAGTTTTTCACAAAGCACAAGCAGATGAAGATTGTGGAGAAGATGAAACCTTTGCAGGATGTGGGATTGGGCTACATCAAACTGGGACAGACTTCTTCCACCCTTTCGGGCGGCGAGAATCAGCGTATCAAGTTGGCGTACTACCTCAGTCAAGAAAAGGCGGTGCCGACGCTGTTCATTTTCGACGAGCCCACCACAGGATTGCACTTTCACGACATCCGCAAGTTGCTCGACGCTTTCAATGCGTTGATTGCCAGAGGGCACACCATCATCATCATCGAGCACAACATGGACATCATCAAATGTGCCGACCACATCATCGACTTGGGACCCGAAGGTGGACAGGCGGGTGGAAACGTGGTGGCGACAGGCACACCCGAGGAAGTGGCAAAGTGTGCCTACAGTTACACGGGACAATTTTTGCAAGACAAATTGCGGTAATATATAAATAATGTGTAAGAAAATTGTGCCCATTCTTCTTACACATTATTTTTTTTTTGTACCTTTGTGGCGAAAACCTAAAACTAACTGAAGAGATATGAAAACCTATTTGACTCTGATGATTTGTTTCTGCTGTGCCATGACGACCCATGCACAGAACTTCGATGAATACTTTGAGGATGCCACATTGCGTCTTGACTACATCTTTGCCGGCAACGACCGTGAGCAGCACATCTACCTGCAAGAACTGAAAAAGCAGGACAAATGGGCTGGCAGAAAAAGCCGACTGGCGGAGAAGTTCCTGAACGGCAACGGACAGGTGACGGTGAGAGACCACGACACCCAGGCGGTCATTTATGTGACCACTTTCTCGACGCTGTTTCAAGAGTGGCTGCAATATGATGAAGCGAAAAAGGTGGACAAGGCATTTGAGACATCTTACAATGTACCTTTCCCAAAGAAGTCGGTGGACATCACCGTGACGCTGACGAACAATCATCAGGCTGTCGTCACAGAGATGACACACACGGTGGACCCCAAGGATATTTTGATTCGGAAGATTGGAAAGAACGGGATTCCGTTCCATTACATCTGGAAGGGACAAAACACTGATGCACAAAGTGCGACCAATGTCAAGGATGAACCCCGCAGCGGAAAAGGGAGGAACTACATCGCCTCTGATTACGACCCATTCAAGGATGTAAATATTACCGATTGCATCGACCTCGCCATCGTGGCAGAGGGATACACGGAAGCACAGATGGGCAAATTCTACCACGACTGCCAGAGAGCAGTAGATGCCTTGTTCACATGGGAACCGTTCAAATCGCTGAAAAATCGATTCAATGTGGTGGCTGTCGCTGCTCCCTCGAAAGAGGCGGGCCCTACAGTACCCCATCAGGACGTGTGGCACAACACTCCTGCTGGTAGCCATTATGACACATTCTACTCTGACCGCTATTTGATGTCGCAGGAGATGCACAAGATTTACGACCTCCTGTCGGGCGTTCCTTTTGAACATATCATGGTGCTGGTGAACAGCGACACTTACGGCGGTGGCGGCATCTACAATCAGGTGACGTTCTCCACCAGCGACCACCCCACGTTCAAGGAAGTCTTTGTGCATGAGTTCGGACACAGTTATGCAGGTTTGGCTGACGAATATGCATACGACGACATGGACAGCGAGTGGTATCCTGCCGACACGGAACCTTGGGAACCGAACATCACTACGCTGAAAGACTTCAATGCCAAATGGGCAGACCTCATGCCGAAGAAACAACCCATCCCTACCCCACTCGACCCCAAAGTGCCAAACTTCAGAGCCATCAGCAAGGATGATGCCAAGGCAATGGAAGCCCTGAACAAAGCGACACAGGTGGTGGGTGTGTTTGAAGGTGCTGGCTATCAGAGCAAAGGCTGTTACCGTCCGGCACAGGAATGCCGCATGAAAATCAACGAGGTGGAGGACTTCTGTCCTGTCTGCACCCGTGCCATCATCAGAATCACAGACTTTTACACTGCAAAATAAGATTTTAACCAAACCCTATCGATATGAAACTTAAAACGTTAACTTTTTCCCTGCTGTTCTCTTTGGCAATGTCTATTCATGCTGCCAATGAGAAAACGACCATTGAACAGGTGACGGATGCGGTAGAACTGACCACAGACGTGGACTACATCGTCACTGGAGACACACCGTTTGCCACGGCAGGCAGCGTGAACATTGTCAACACTGAACATGCAGTGCTCATCATCTCGAAAATAAAACCGAGCAAGGTGCTGAGCAACTGGATGGCAAACATCTACATCAATGGCGAACAGGCTGTTGACGGCGAAAACTGCCAAGTGAAGATGTACGGTCGTGGTGCCATCATCTTCCCTTATGGCAAAGATTTTCAACCACTCACGTGCTACACGGAACAAAACTATGGTGGCGAGGCGTGCAGCAATTACAGCGAGGGCAGCAGCGGTGGCTTCATGAAGTCATTGAGTGATGCCACCCTCAACAATCAGATTCGTTCCTTCAAACTGAAGCGTGGCTACATGGTCACGTTTGCCATTGGCACGGGTGGCTGGGGCTATAGCCGTTGTTTCATTGCCGACCAGGAAGATCTGGAGTTTGCCACACTTCCCAATATTCTGGACCACCGCATTTCATCCTACCGCCTTTTCAAATGGCACAATGCCCACAAGGCAGGTCTGGCAAGCAACGGAGATTACACCGCCAACCAAGCACTCAACACCTCTTGGTGCTACGACTGGGCACAGGGCAATGCCAACAACATGCCCGACACCGAGTGGGTGCCTAACCACATCTATGAGGACTGGCCATCACCTGCTACGTGTGGCGGTGTGACAGCATCATGCCACATGAAGAACAACAACGAGCCACGCAACCAATCTGACGACCATCCACAAGAACTGTCCACCATCCTCGACAACTGGCAGAACATCATGCGTACCGGTATGCGTCTTTGTTCTCCCTCTTCATGGGATGGCAGCGACTACTGGAACGGTACAGGTTTCATCAAGACTTTCCTCGATTCCATCGATGCTCGCGGTTGGCGATGCGACATTGTGGATGCTCACTGCTACTGGACAGAGGGTAACTTTGTGAACCTGAAGAACTACTGGTATCCCAACATGCACCGCCCTATCTGGATTTCTGAATGGATTTGGGGTGCATCGTGGAGCGGTGGCAGCGGTGCCTTTGGCAACGGCGTGAACAACACACAGATTCTCAACACCACCAAACAGATTCTCGAAAATCTCAACTCAATGGATTGTGTGGAGCGTTATGCCTATTGGAACAGCGAAAGCAAGGCACACATCTATGAAAATGGGGCATTGACGGACCTCGGCAAGTATTATTCCACAATGGATGTCGGTCTCGGATACAAGGCATCCAACGAATTTATTCCCAAAGAATCTCGTTTGGAGGGCTTGACAGATTTTGCCTACACATACACTCGCACTAAAGGCACGGTTGCCCTTTCGTGGACAGACCCGAATGGCGACCTGATGGAAACCATCACCGTGCAGTGCAAACTCCCCGGAGCAACAGCGTACACTAACCTTGCCACCATCACTCCGAAGGACAAAAACTCAGCAGGCGGTGTCACTTATGCCTACACCGACACCGTGGCAGATCCGGGCGTGTACACTTACCGAATCAGAGCGGTCTCTTACAAAGACAAAGCGATAACCACAGAGGATGCCACTGTGAATGTGGCTCCAGCACAGGGCACCAGCGAGTTCCAATATGGACGTCTCTCGCTCGACAACCTCGACGAGAACACCATCTATTACTCTGAATCTTTCTCGGAAAACCCATGTGTATTCATTGGAACCCTGACCAACAAGAACACTCAACTCTATGCAGGCAACATCACTGCCAAGACCAACAACAAGGGATATTTCACTTATCAACTTTACCCCTGGCAAACCACCAAATCGACGGAAATGAAGAACAATGAGGAAGTCCCATTCTTGGCATTGAAAGCCGGCAACTACCAGTATGGCGACCTCGCTTGTGAGGCAGGAGTGATTGACGCAAACAAAGCATCAGACAACACTTGGACAGACGTGACGGAAGTGACTTTCAATCAGCCTTTCCCTGCTGGTGTCACCCCTATCGTCCTGACCGAAATTCGCAATCCGGGCTACATCAGTGCGGACCCTAAGACAACCATTGGCACACGCGTCTTCGATGTCACCAACACGGGCTTCAAGTTCATCATCTATTCCGAGGATGCCTCTGGACGCAAAATCTCCTTACAAAAGAAAGTGTGCTACTTTGCCATCACCCCAGGTGTCGGCACGGTGGATGCAGAAAATAGCATTTTCATTGCGGCAGGACAAGGCGTGGACAGCCAATTGTATGGTTCTACCCAACGCGAAAACTCATTCTACCTGCAATCGTATGACGAAACGGGCGATTCCATCAAGAATGAGCAACTGTATCTCTACCAACCCACCCTCCTGACTGCCCTGCAAACCAACAACTACCCTGCCCTCTGTATGCTTCGCCGCACTGACGTGACAGAGAAGGATGACGAGGGCACAACATGGACCACGGGTACGAGAGTGAAACGCCAACTTGACCATGACATCACCGTGGACGGAACAACGATTCGTCAATCCTCCACTTCTGACAGGGACAATGCTTATCGTGACAATCTCGGATGGGTTGCCATCACAACGGCAATCAAAGGCGCTTCTATCGATACAGGCATCCGCTCGATGACTATGGAGAAGTCTGGGAACCAGCATACGCCACAAGTTGTGAATGGTCGCATCTACATTGACGGCACTTCTGCATTTGACCTCTACAACATCAGCGGTGTAAAAGTTCCATCAACCAGCACCCTTACTTCAGGTATTTACGTAGTAAAACACCAAGGAAAAACCACCAAGGTGCTTGTCAGATAATCTGAACAACCCATATCTTAAAAGGGGCATTTTGGCATTCAGCCACGATGCCCCTTTTTGTTTGTTTAGAATTTGCAAAACTTGGCTCTTAAAGAGATTTTAACTTTTTAGTGGTTAATTTTTGTTAAGAACGATGATTTAAATCATGATTTAGGAGACTCCTTTTGTTAACTTATATTATATTTGCAAATAATTTCCGATTCGCCTCTGCGGGGTCGAGCAGTCATTGTATGCCCCTCAGAGCAGTAGCGGGCAAGGCTCACGGGGCTACGCCGCTAAGGCTCATGAGCATCTGCGGCTACGGCTCACAGGCAGACGCGGCATTCGGGAATACACATTATTTATATAATAAGGCCTACTAACCTCAAAAAGGAAGCAGCCTAACCTAATAAAAAATATGCTAATCAACAACAATTAATCATATAAACAATATCTTAACCTTTATGAACAAACGCTTTTGTAAATTAGGACAGTATGCTGCGAAGGCATTCTTCCTATTTGCCATGTGCGGAGCGACTTACTCATGTAAGGACGATTACACGTTGGACGACTCCAATCCTTCGTGGCTCGGTTCAAGCATCTACGAGTATCTCGAAAGCCAAGGCAATTACACAAACTTTGTCAAGCTCATCAACGACCTTGACTACAAGGAAGTGTTGGCTCGTACAGGTTCGAAGACACTCTTCGTTGCCGACGACGATGCCTTCGCCACCTTCTACCAGACCAACGCATGGGGCGTTCGCAGTTACGACCAACTGACCCGGAGCCAAAAGAAACTGCTGCTGAACACCGCCATGATTAACAATGCCTACCTGCTCGAAATGATGTCGAGCACACCGGCAGGCAGTGACGAAAATGCTCAGCCCGACAAGGGTCAGGCATTACGGCGCGTGACAGCATCGGACGTGACCGACTCGGTGCCTCACCTCTTTGCCGACGACCTGCCCATCAGTTACAATCCCGATGATGTGGACTATTGGGCACGTTTCCGCAACAACGACAAGGGTATTTACATGGCACTTGATGCCACCACTCCAATGATTACCCACTTCTTGGCTGCACAGATGTCGAACAAGAACATCACTGACGAGGACTTCCACATTATCACTGGAGAAACTCGCGAGAAGACCGATGCCCACATCTACAGCAGCAAAGTGTTGGAACAGGACATCACTTGCCAGAATGGTTACATCAACCGACTGGACAAGGTGCTGCTCAATCCGCAGAACATGGCTGAAGTGCTCCGCACCAATGGCGACACCAAGATTTTCAGCCACCTCATTGACCGCTTCTCCGCTCCATTCTACAGCAGCGACCTGACCAACCGTTACCGTCTCATCTACGGCAACGATGTTGACTCAGTGTTCCAGAAGCGATACTTTGCCATCCGCTCACAGGGCAATGCAGCCCTCTACAGCGATGCCGGCACCGACCCCGTTGGCAACCCGAACGGTAACACTGTCTTCGATGCCAACTCCAACAAGCCACTCCCCTTCGACCCCGGATGGAACACCTACGTGGCTGATGCCAAGACCACCGAGGAGCAAGATATGGGTGTGATTTTCGCCCCATCAGACCAGAAACTGATGGAATATTTCTTCAGCAGCGAAGGCGGTGGTCGCTTCCTCGTGAAAGCGTATGCCCCCGACATGCTCGACAAAATCACAGAGAACACTACTGACCTTCAACTCGTTTACAAAGCCATCGACCAGATTCCACGTCAGACCATCCGAGCACTGCTTAACAACCTGATGAAGGAGTCGTTCATCAGTTCTGTGCCCAGCAAGTTCGAGACCATCAAGAACTCCGCACAGGATGCTATGTTCGATGAGAACAATGACTACCACCGCGACAACATCCTCAAGGTACTGCTTGCCAACAACGGTATCATCTACCTGATGGACGAGGTGACCACTCCTGCTGAATATGCAGCCGTATCGGCTCCTGCCTATGTAGAGACCGACAAGCGCATTTTCAACTGGGCAGTACAAAGTGCTTCGCTGGGTGGCATCCCGACGAACTACTATGCTTATCTGCTCGCCATGAGTTCACGCTTCTCCTTCTTCGTGCCCAGCGATGATGACTTCTGGTATGTAGATCCACTGTCGTTCTACAACCCAACTGTGGAAACAAGTTCAGACGGTACAATTCTTGTGGGCCGTGCCTACAACTACACATGGGATGCTAACAACAACCGTCCCCGTGTGGCTTCCTACCGCTACCGCTACGACATCACCACAGGCAAAGGCGAGGTGGGCGACATCGTTGCAACAGAAAATGTAGGTGAGACGACTTACGGCAACCGTCTGAAAGATATGCTGGAGACACACACTATCATCCACGAGGACAACAGTGAGATTACAGGCATCGACGAAACTCAGACGGGTGTGGAATGTGCACAGCATTACTTCATCACGAAGAACAACGCCGTGGTATATGTGGACAATGCTGAACGCCGCACCAACGGAATGACCGTGAAGGGTGGATGGCAGATCGCCAATGACGAGGAACGTACCGTCACAGGTTTCGACGACAAGTCAGCCCAGACTAACGGCTACGGTAATGGTTTCGCCTACATGATTAACCGTCCTCTCATCCCGACGATTGAGTCTATCTACTCAGCCATGTACAACAACCCTGACTTTTCTAAGTTCTTCGAACTCTGCCAGACAGATGCCGAAGTGCTGCAAGAAATTGGCATCACCTCCACCACCGAGCAGTCGAAGTATAACATCTTTGTGAACAACAAGGGTCTGCCCTGCTACGACAAAGCAACTGGTACCATGGTGAACTCGGCAACCAACGTACGTTTCTTCAACAACTATCGCTACACGGTTTACGTGCCCACCAACGCTGCCATCGAGGCTGCCGAGGCTGCAGGCCTTCCCTCTTGGCAGGACATCCGCAACTACCTCCAACTCGATGTGGACGAAGACCAACAGGCTGATCTCACACAGGAAGAACTCGATGCACGCAACTTGAAGGCAAAGGCGATGGTGACTGCCATTGTGAACTTTGTGAAGAACCACTTCCAGGATAACTCCATCTTCGCCGATGCTGCCGCCATCCAGCCAACACAGTATGAGACGGCAACCATCAACAGCGAAACAGGCGTTTACTGCAAGGTCAACGTATCAAGCAATGGTAATGGCACACTTTCTGTGACCGATGCCAATGGCAAGACCTGCAACGTGACCAGCAACAAGAACATCATCGCACGCGACTATGTCACAAACGGTAACAGCAGCCCCATCAGCATCACTGTTCAGGCAAGTTCTTCAGCAGTGCTGCACGGCATCGACGGTGTGCTCGACTACAAGAAGTACGAAGGCAACCGCTACGACTCTGATTGGGCAACCACAGCCAAAGCACGTGCTTATCTGAAAAAATATCAACTTTTTGACTAATAACTTACATCAAGAACAAACATTATGAACAAGATTAAATTCATTATCTCCTCTCTCGTGCTGTTCTTCTGTGTAAGTTCAGCCATGGCACAGCAACGACGCATCACCGGTAACGTTTACGACGATCTGGGTCCTATCATGATGGCAAACGTTGTGGAGCGTGACAACAACAACCGTATCGTCGAGGCATCTGTGACCGACATCAATGGTAACTTCTCGATGGTCGTCAAGAATCCGAAAGACCGTCTCGAAGTCAGTTATATTGGCTACAAGAAATGGAGCCAGGTGATAGGCAACAATACCAAGTTCAACATCCACATGCAGGACAACACTCAGTTGCAAGAAGTGGTGGTGAAAGCAAAGCCTATGACCCGCAGCAACGGTATGTCCATCCCGCTCAAGGAAATCTCTGTCGCCACACAGACCATGAACATGGACGATGTGGAAGGTCTCTCCTTCACCTCTGCAGACGAAGCCCTGCAAGGTAAGATTGCCGGTCTCGACATCATCGCCAACTCTGGTAACTTGGGTGCCGGTACTTCCATGCGTATGCGTGGTGTGAGCACCATTAACGGTTCAGCCGAACCACTCATCGTGGTGAACGGCAATATCTTCGACCTGCCAGACGACGTTTCGGAAGTGAACTTCGAGGATCTCGACAACGAGGAACAGTTTGCGACCCTCCTCTCTGTCAACACCGAGGACATCCAAGACATCAAGGTGCTGAAGGATGCCGCCGCCACCGCTATCTGGGGTTCCAGAGGTGCTAACGGTGTTATCGAAATCACGACTCGCCGAGGTGTGAAGGGTAAGACCAAAATTAACTTCTCTTACAAGTTCACCGGCTCTTGGATGCCAGCAGGCCTGAACATGCTCGATGGTGATGGCTACACCATGATGCTCAAGGAAGCCTACTTCAACCCCAAGCAGAACACGGCCACTGCCGACATGGTCGAATTGAACTACGACCAATCATATCCTATTCAGTACTACAACTTCAACCGCAACACCGACTGGGTGGATGCAGTGAAGCAGTTTGGTCAGAAGCACGACTACGGAATCACCCTTTCGGGTGGTGGCGAAAAGGCCCGTTTCCGTATCTCAGGCAACTACAACCACGCAACAGGTACCATCATCAAGCAGACCCTCGACCAGTTCACCACTCGCCTGGTGCTCGACTACGACGTGTCTGACCGCATCACCTTCTCGACCAACTTTGCATTGGCTTACACGGACAACCACCGCAACTGGGACGGAAATTCGACTACAACGATTCTTAACAAGGCATACAACGCCATGCCAAACATGTCAATCTACGAGTACGACCAGTACGGCGAACTGACAGGTGACTTCTACAAGATGCTGCCTACCAACCCAACTCGCTACGCTGGTGGTAACAACTACTACTCGTCCTATTACCTCTCTGACATGAAGGGTATCGGCAACCCTGTCGCCATTGCCCACCATGCGTTCAACAACCAGTCAACTTACCGCATCAACCCACAGTTCAACCTCCAATACAAACTGCTGGGCAAAGACGCTGATCAGACTCAGTTGAATCTGAATGCCGAGGTGTACATGGACATCTTCAACGAATCGGACAACACCTACTACCCCTCTACGCTCACCACAGACGCATGGTCGGCAGGTGTGAACGCAACGACCAACAATGAATATAAGTCACTCGCTCTGACCAATCGTGAAAAACTCATCTTCATTCCCCACTTCAACGTGGACTGGGTGACAGTGAGTGCCATGGGACAATTTGAGTTTACCACAGGTAACGGTACCAGCCAGTACATCGCCCACAGCGGTCTGCCTACAGGCCTTGACTCTTCGATTGCTGACGCCTACCTCACCTCCTCTACTTCTGGCACCAGCCAGTGGCGTAACGCAGCATTCTTGGGTAGTGCCCACGTCGCTTTCTTCGACGGTCGCTACTCCTTCGACGCAACGCTTCGCCGCGACGGTTCAACCAAGTTTGGTGCCGGTCGCAAATGGGGTTCTTTCCCTGGCATTTCTGCACGATGGAACATCAACCAGGAGCCATTCTTCGAGAAACTGCACATCGACAAAGTCGTCTCCCTCCTCTCTTTCCGCCCTGGTTGGGGTAAGGTGGGTCGCCAGCCTCGCAACGAATACCTGATGTACAATAGTTACAGCAGTTATGGTGTGTATGGCTCTGGCAACAGGACTCAAGCAGCCATCTCGCCCGACAACCTTCGTCTGACAGACCTCAAATGGGAGACCACTTCATCTTGGAACCTTGGTGCCAACTTGAACCTCTTCAACGATTTGCTGCAGTTCGACTTCAACTATTATAACAAGCAGACCAAAGACCTCCTCATGGAAGGTGTCGGCATCCCTGGTTCAACGGGATTCGGCTCTCTCAGTTGGAAGAACGTAGGTGGCTTGCGTAACCGTGGTTGGGAACTCTACTTGAACACTGGAAAGATTGTCAAGGCTGGCAAATTCTCCATGTCTCTCAACTTCAACATCGCTCAGAACGTGAACACCATCACCGACATGGACATCACCGTTCTGAATAGCATGAACGGTGAATATTCCTACAACAACGTGAACGGTAACTCAGGCTACCTCCAGCGTATCCAAATCGGCAACGCTGTAGGTTCCATCTACGGTTTCCGCTACAAGGGTGTCTATCGTTATGACTACGACCACAACGGCTACACAGACCTTTCTGCACAGACCTACGGCGAAAACACAGCCGCCGCTGCTGCCGCACGAGGCGAGAACGCCACGGTGCCTGTGGCACGCGATGCCGCTGGTGAAATCCTCTACGATGCTAAAGGCAATCCACTCCACATGTACTTCAACTATGGTGGCAAGAACTACGAGTTCAAGGGTGGCGATGTCATCTACGAAGACATCAACCACGATGGTCAAATCAACGAACTCGACATCGTCTATTTGGGTAACTCTAACCCAAAGGTAAACGGTGGTTTCGGCCTCAACTTCAACTACGGACAATGGTCGTTGAAACTCTCGTTCAACTACCGTATGGGCAACAAGATTGTCAACCTTGCCCGTCAGAACAACGAGTCAATGCGTAGCAACATCAACCAGTCGCAAGCCGTGGCTTGGCGCTGGCGCAAGAATAGTGACATCACCGAAATTCCTCGTGCCATGAATGCCAACATCGGTGCTTCATACAACGCCCTCGCCAACGATCGCTATGTGGAGAAAGGCGACTTCCTCCGTCTGCAATATATGCAGTTGGGCTACTCGTTCCCTAACAAGTTGTGCAAAGACCTCGGCATCCAGAGTTTCCGTCTCAACATTTCAGCCCAGAACCTCTTCTGCCTGACCAAGTACACAGGTATCGACCCTGAGGTTTCTTACGGTGCATGGGGTGTCTGCTACGACAAATCGAAGACTCCACGTTCGAAGTCATTCACAATTAGTGCTAACCTCGGATTCTAAAACATCAAGAAGAAAATGAAAAATATCATTAAGAATATAACACTCTGCGGACTGGTTGTGGTCGGTGCGGGCATGGGGCTTTCCTCTTGCGAGGACTTTCTGACCATCACCCCCACCTCGTCCATCGTGGAGGAAGAATTCTGGCAGGACAAGAGCGACCTGAACAACGCTGTCATGGCTTGTTACAAAAGAATGGTCTCCGACGAGATTCTCAACAATTACATCAATTGGGGTGAGATGCGTTCTGACAACGTAGAGCGTTCGAGCAGCGTGGCAGCCACCAGTGCTGTGGCCAACATCACCAATGCCAACCTCCTGCCTACCTACTGGCAATTCAGTTGGACCAGCATGTACAATGCCATCAACTACTGTAACAAAGTGCTGGCACATGGCCCCGAAGTGATTGAGTCAGACGAAAGTTTTTCTGCTAACGACTGGCGTCCCATCAGGGCTGAAATCATCACTTTGCGTGCCCTCGCTCACTTCTACCTTGTACGTACATTCGGCGAAGTGCCTTACATTACAGAGGACTACAACAACGACTCTCAAGAACTTCGTGCAGTACAATCTACACAACTGGCAGTGCTCGACAGCATCGTCAACGACCTTGAATCAATCAAGAACGATGCCATGGTAGAGTACGGCAACACAGTAGAGAACAAGGGTCGCATCACCAAGAAAGCGGTGTATGCACTCTTGGCAGACGTGTACCTGTGGCGTGCATCTTACAAGGCAGGTGGCAACCAGCCTTTCACCAAGGTAACACTTGCCAGCAGTTACGACGGTCCACAGACCGAAGCCGAACTGAGTTCCCGCCACGAAGACTACGGCACTTCAGCCGAGTCTGACTATCAGAAATGCATCGACTATTGCGACCTCATCATCGATATGGCTAAGCAAGAAAAGATTGATTATCTGAACAAGTACGGTTTGAACATCGGTGGCACGGAAATTGAGATTGACCTGGAAGACCTGCTCGAAACGAACGATCAGTCGGGCAACAACTACTCCACCTCGGGTGGCGATGCCTATGGTTCACTCTTCGGCAGAGGAAACTCAGACGAGTCTATCTTTGAACTACAGGTGGATGGTATCACATACGGGAACAACATGATTACCAGCCAATTCTGGAGCATCAAGGATTCGAAGTCGGGTTCTCTGACAGGTTCTACTGCACTCTTTGAGGGCATTGAGAACACTCCGAACACACCAACGCCCGCATCCGTCTTCACCAAGACCGACTATCGCCGCTGGGAGAGTCTCAAGTTCGACCAAGTGGGTCAGACAGCCTTCGATATTGGCAAGTACATCAATCGCAGCGTGACACAGCGTGTGGGAACAACATCTATCTATATGACAGACAACTCGTCAACCAGCCTTCAGGTTGTATCAGCAATGCGAACCACCAGCAACCTCGATGCCAACTGGATTGTTTACCGCATGTCGGAAATCTACCTGTTCAAGGCAGAGGCAATGACGCAACTGTATGACGATGAAGAACACCTGGAGGACGCTTACCAGTATGTACGCGAAGTGTTCAAACGTAGCAATCCCTACGCTTACCAGGCAAATAACTCCACCGCCAGCACAGACTCTCTCAAGTTTGACAACTTCAACACAGCAGAGAACATGGAACGTTTAGTGATGTCCGAACGTCAGCGTGAATTTATCGGTGAAGGCAAGCGTTGGTACGACCTCGTGCGTTTCGCCCTCCGCCGTGGTAGCACATCAGACATGCTTTCTATCCTGTCTCGCAAATACACCAACAGTAAGTCTGTACAGGCAAAACTGGCAGACATGCAGGCACTCTTCTCTCCCGTTTACAACAACGAGATTAAGAACAACAGTTGGCTCTACCAAAATGGTGTATGGTCCGTCAATGAGACTTCTTCAAGAACTGATGAAATGTAATTTCCAAAGACAATGAAACTCTTTAATAACATCAAGAAATATTGTGGTGCAGCACTGCTTATCGGTGCAGCCGCCGCAGTAACGCTGAACTCTTGTTCGGAAAAAATCGATGAGTCAGACCTCTACACCTTTACTGGCGAGATGATGATTGACCACTTCGAGAATAACCCCGAAACTTTCAGCAGTTACCTCACCATACTTGGCAAGGTACACCCCAGCAAGCGTTCCTCTTCCACAATGAAAGAACTGCTCGCTGCCCGTGGACACTACACTTGCTTTGCCCCCACTAACGAGGCGATTCAGTTCTACCTCGACTCCCTCTACTCTATTGGTCAGTTAACAAGCAACCAACTCGACCAGATTAGCGACTCAGTGGCAGAAGCCATCGTGTTCAACTCCATTGTACAGAATGGTGAAAACGAAGCATACGCTACGACCGACTTTGAAGAAGGTGCCCTGGGCACGACCAACATGAATGACCGCTACATCGACATCTCATATGGCGTGGACTCCCTCAACAACACCATTATCTATGTGAATGTACACTCACAAATCATCGACGGTGACATTGAGGTGGAGAACGGTTTCATCCACACGATTGACAAGGTGCTCTCTCCTTCTAATGTGTCAGTTGCCGACCTTGTCATCAATGCCGAAAACACCAAGTTCTTCGGTAGCCTGCTCCAGTTGACAGGCTGGGATGTGAAACTCCAAGCCTACAAGGACGAAGTGTGGGAGGAAAAGTATGACGACATCCGTGGAGCCCCTTATACACACGGAAGTTGGAACGGAATGTACCCTAACCACCGTTACCTCGGCTATACCGTCTTTGTGGAGACTGACTCTGTCTTCGCTCAGCATGGTATCACCGATGTGGAAAGCCTAAAGAACTGGCTGAGAGAAAATGCCTACTACAACGATGACACCAGCGGTCACACCGAACCCAGTTATGGCGACGACTATGATAGCGAGGATAACGCTGTAAACCAGTTTGTCAGTTACCACCTGTTGCCAGAACGACTCACGTTCGACAAGTTGGTGACATTCGCCAACGAGTACGGTTGCTCTGCCGGCATGATGAGTTCACGTACAGCCACCCAGTTCTATGTGAACGTCTGGGAATACTGGGAGACGATGGGCAAGCAGCGCCGCTCTGTCAAGGTGACAGGCATCCGTGGCGAAAAGCGAATCAACCGTGTGTCGGTTTACAACCTGACGACCTATCGTGAACGTACTTCCGAGATTACCATCCCTGGCATCAAGATTAATGCCAACAATGGTTCTTACAACAATCAGGCACTGAATGGCTACTACTACCCCATCGACGACATTCTCGTATGGAATCAAGATGTCCCCACCAAGGTGCTCAACGAGCGTATGCGTTACGACGTGACCTCCCTCTTCCCAGAACTGCTGACCAATGGTATTCGCCAAAACCGTAACCGTGACGAATGTGGCGACGGCTACTGGTACTTCACCACCGACTACATTGACAATGTGGTGGCGATGTCTAACGAGACTGAGTTCATCTACTTGCCAAACCAGGGTTACTCTGGTGCGAGCGGTTCATGGATGAACTACCAGATTGACGAGTTCAACATCCAGGGAATCTTCGACTTCACTATGAAGTTGCCTCCTGTACCTTACACTGGTACTTACGAACTTCGTTACGGCATTAATGCCAACAACAACCGAGGCATGGCACAGGTGTATGTCGGTACCAACAAGGACAACCTGCCCGCTATCGGAATCCCACTCGACCTCCGCTCCAGTTCCGGTACGAACCCAACTGCAACAGGATGGGTGAGCGACACCAGCCTGGGCGATGATGATGCCATCAACGAGAACGACAAAGCCATGCGTAACCTAGGCTTCATGAAAGGTCCTAAATACGTACAGTTGGCAAGTTCGACAAACCGTGATGAGCAGAACGCCCTCCGCAAGATTATCTACACAGGTCAGTTCGAGGCTGGAAAGACCTACTACATCCGCTTCAAGTCAGTACTTGCTGGTACCAACTACGAGTTCTTCTACGACTATCTGGAACTTGTGCCTAAGTCTATCTATGCAGGCGACGAAGCCGAAGACAAGTGGTAAACTATTAAAACAGAACAAAAATGAACAAAAATAAAATCTATAAATGGTTAACAGGGTCTGTGATGACAGCGGCACTTGCCGCTGGCATCAGTGCCTGCTCCGATGACCATTTCGACATCTCGTCTGATGCCGCTGGCAAGCAGACCATCTGGCAGAACATCCAGTCGAACAGCCAACTCAGCGAGTATGCCGACATCCTGCAGAGCGTTTACTACTCACAGACCGAAGAGAAGACCACCCCTGAAACATACGCCAACCTTTTTGATGGCGACCAGACTTTCACAGTGTGGGCTCCAGTCAACGGCTCGTTCCGCTACAGTTACTACAAGGATTTGCTCAATACAGGAAATCGTGACAGTATCTACAAAGTAGAAAAAGAGTTGATTCGCAACAACATGACTCGTTACCGTCATGTCATCAATGGTTCAGACTCGATCAAACTCGATCTCTTCAACAGTAAGTCGGCATGGCTCAACAACAGGAAGCAGACCATCAAAGGTGTGGCTGTGACTCAGCCAAACGTAGGTGCCTCCAACGGTGTGCTCCACGTGACGGCAGGGCCTGTAGAGTACCAGCCCAACCTCTACGAGTATCTTGCTTCTCGCCACGATCTCGACTCAATCAACGCTTTCATCAAGAGTTTCCAGACCATCGAGTTCAACGAGAACGCATCAACCCAAGGTCCTACCATCGACGGACAAATCACATGGGTTGACTCCATCACTTATGTGGCCAACGACTACACGAACTACTACATGAACGCCTACCTCGACCGTGAGGACTCCAACTATGTGATGATTATCCCCACCAACGACACTTGGCGTAATACATTGGAGAAAACGAAGAAGTATTTCCACTTCAAGCCTTCCTACAAGCAGGACATCAATACACAGACAGAGACTGGTGCCGACACCACCATCACGGGTGTAGAGACCACTTTCACCTCTGAAGAAATCGACTCTTTGGTGAACCTCTACTCGAAGAACGCCATCTGCGAGAACCTCACGTTCAACGCCAACTGGCAATATGAGCAGATTCCTATCACCAGCATTGCCGACATCCGTGCCGCCGATGCCCGCTTCGACTCGCTCCAGTCCACTGCACTCACAAAGTTCAAGAAGACAGGCACTCTCAACCAGACCAACAAGAACCGCACGGTGGAGGTGGACAACTTCGCCACCATGTTTGGTAATGCAGACCCTGTGGAAGTCAGCAACGGATACGCCTATATCGTGAACGATTTTGCCTTCCCATCTACAGTTTACGCTGCCAACAGAGACTTGGATGGATTTACCGCTTTCGAGTCGGCAGACAACCAGTGCGAGGCATCTGTCAGAACATGGACGTGGGACAGCCACGCTGTCTTGACTGACTCTTTAGGCAACACGATTGCTTCACGCGACAGCACCTACAATTACACTTACTTCGTAATGGGTAACCGCACATCCACCTCTCATCCTGGTGCTTTCTTCCGTATCCCTAACACACTCTCATGCAAGTACGACATCTACGTGGTCATCGGTTACAACACTGATTACAACATGCAGAACAAGTTCCGTGCTTACATTTCCTACGACACAGAGGACAAGCGTATCTCCAACGATGCTTTGAAGAATCCCAACGAGGATGCCGTTGATGCCAAAGGAGAATCACTCTTCGGAGGCAACTATTTTGTCAACAAGCCTGCCACTATCAATGCCGATTTGACGGTCAACTACACCGACACCATCTGCATTGCCAAGGACTTCGAGTTCCCTGTTTCTTACTACGGACTCTCAGACAAGGCATATCCAGTCATTCAGATTAAGAGTAACTTCACCTCTTCTGAACGTAGTTACTACTCTCGTGAAATCTGGGTCAACGCCATCATCTTGAAAGCAAAAGAATGGTAAAAACTCCAAAATAACAAGAACATGAAAAATCATAATATTCACACAGGCTTCTTCCGCCTCGGTATAGGTCTCATGATGTTATCAGGAGCGACCGTCCTCATTGCACAAGAAGCAGAAGAAGCACCAGCCAAACCAACTCGAGCAAGGGTTGAGACGGCTCCTAAATATGAGATGAAGGAGGTGAGCGGCTACGTCTATGATGCTGCTACCAAGACACCTCTCGACGGTGCCAAAGTGCAGGCATACGGCAACAACCGCTATTCTGTCATGACAGGCGAAGACGGCAAATACACGCTGCAAGTGCCAGTTTTCATCAATTCTCTCTATGTAACCGTACCAGAGTACAACGATGTGCAAGTCAGTTTCGACGGACCGACGGCACCTGCTGTTGGACTCTATAGCAGCAAATTCAACGCTGTTTATTCAACTACCACGGACATCACCGCCAAAGGTAAAGCCGAACTGAACAACTCGTCAGCCATCATCATTGACGAAGAGATAGACGCTAAACTTGCTGGCGACCTTCATGCCATCAACCGTGGAGGTCAGCGCGGTCAAGGCGTGGCGATGTTCATCCGTGGTCTTAATTCGCTCAACATCAACGCTCAACCACTCATCATCCTCGATGGAATGATGATGGATCCACAACTCGACCGTACCAGCATTCACGACGGATTCTTCAACAATATCCTTGCTGGCATCGACCCTGAGGATGTTGAATCTATTGAAGTACTGAAGAACGCCACCGCTCTTTATGGCGCCCGAGGCGGCAATGGTGTTGTCATCATCAACACCAAGCGTGGTCGTTCCATGGCAACCAAAATCAATGTGAGTGCCAATGCCGGCTTTGAGGTGGCTCCATCTTATCCCGACATGATGAACGCCAGCCAGTACCGCACTTATGTCAGCGACCTCATCGGTACGACCGAGTACGGTTCCCTGCACTCCACATCCAGTACGTCCATCCCATTCCTCAACAACAATCCATCCTACTACTGGTATCCCATGTACCACAATGATACCGACTGGTCTGATGGCCTCTATCGCACAGCAGCCACACAGAACTACAAGGTGAATGTGCAAGGTGGTGATGACGTGGCGATGTATAATCTCTCATTGGGTTACACCAACTCACAGTCAACTGCCAAGGAGAATGATTTCGACCGTTTGAACATCCGTTTCAACACCGACATCAACCTCATCAAGAACCTCTCCACACAACTTGACCTCTCCTACTCCAAGTTCTCCAACAATCTGAGAGACAACGGATGGGCAGAGTCCTATGCCACCAGCACCGTTTCTTCCCCCAACGTGCTCGGTCTCATCCAGTCGCCCTTCCTTTCGAGGTATGGCTACTACACAGGCGACGACGGTCAACTACACCTCTCGTCAGTCTATGCAGGCAAGTATGTGGACGACGCCAACTACCCCTTTAACTACGCTTCTGCCTATGGCACCAACGCCGCTCTTGCCAACCCCTATTGGATTCTACAAAACGGCGACGGCAACAACAAGAACCATCAGGAAGTGACGCAGTTCAACCTCAACATCATGCCCAAGTGGGAAATCAACAAGCACCTCAACCTGACCAACCGCTTTGCCTATCAGTTGAACCGCTCGAATGAGAAGTACTATCTGCCAGAAGCAGGTATTCCAGTTTTCAACTACGAGGGTTACGGCGATGTGACTTCGGTGGTGAAGTCCCTTTTCTCTAAAGAGACCTCCATCTATGAAGACTTCCGCATCAACTGGTCAGCCAACTACGGTCAGCATGACGTGCTCGCCTTCGGTGGTGTACGCTTCACCAGCAACAGTTTCTCCGACTCCTACATGCGTTCTTACAATGCAGGCAACGACAAGATGCCTGACCAGAAGAACTCCAACGCTTTCCGTTCTGTGGAAGGAGACCAGGATTCTTGGAACAATCTTGCCTATTACCTCCATGCACGTTGGGCAATCAAGAACACCTACTTCCTCGAAGGCACCTTCTCTGCCGAGACCTCTTCACGCTTCGGCGACAAGACCGAAGAAGGCTTGAAGTTGTTCGGCGTCAAGTGGGGTCTTTTCCCAAGCCTTCAGGCCGGATGGGTTATCTCCAACGAAAAGTGGATGCAGAAACTCCGTGGCATCAACAACCTGAAATTCACCGTGGGTTACGACGAGTCAGGTAACGACAACATCGACTATGCTGCAGCACGTACCTACTTCAAGTCCTACACCTACCTCAAGACCGCTACAGCCCTCCAACTTGCTAACATCGAGAATCCCGCCATCCAATGGGAAACCACTCGTCGTTGGAACATTGGTCTGAACGGTTCATTCCTCAACAACCGTCTTCAGGCAGGTGTTGACTTCTACATCGCCAACACCGACAATCTTGTCACCTACAAGACCATCAACTACCTTTCTGGCTTGGCAGGCTACCTCAGCAACGACGGCTCGCTCCGCAACACAGGTGTGGACGTGAAAGCAAACGCCATCCTCGTCAACACCAAGGACTTCAAGTGGCAGTTGGGTCTCTCGTTGGGTCACTACAAGAACAAACTGACCTCCTTACCTGAGGGCGACTACACCCAGAAGATTTACGGAGCCGAAGTGCTCACTGCTGTGGGCAACCCTGTCGGAGTGTTCTACGGTTACAAGACCGCAGGTGTCTTCTCAACTGATGGTGAGGCATCTTCTGCCACCACCGCCACCGCAGACGGCTACCTCAAGTATCCTACCGGCATCACCAAGAATCCTTATCGCAACTTCTCCGCTGGAGACGTTCACTTCATTGACCAGAACGGCGACGGCATCATCAATGAGAGCGACAAGACCATTATTGGTGACCCCAACCCCGACATTTACGGTACCATCTACACCAATCTCAGTTACAAGCGCTGGAGTCTCGACATCAACTTCAAGTACTCGCTGGGCAACGACATCTACAACTACCAGCGTTCACAACTCGAGTCGCTCAACACCTTCTACAACCAGACCACTGCGGCTGTCAACCGCTGGACATACGAAGGCGACAACGCTCTCCTGCCACGTGTCATGTCGAAAGACTCTGAGAGTTGGGTAGATAACGAGCGTTTCTCCGACCGCTGGATTGAAGACGGCTCATACCTCAAACTGAAGAAGGTACGTCTCTCCTACGAGTTGCCTCTCAACGCCTCATGGATTCAGGGACTCACCATCTGGGCAGAGGCAAACAACCTCGTCACCCTCACCAAGTACACAGGCAAGGACCCAGAGTTCTCTTGTGGCAACAGTGTGCTCTATCAGGGCATCGATGCAGGTTTGCTCCCCAGCAACCGTTCTTTCAACCTCGGTCTTAAAATCAACTTGTAATTCAGAACAATCATGAAGAATATATTTAGAAATATAGCCATCGCATCCGTCGTTGCCACAGGACTTGTGGCAACCTCCTGCGAGGACATGATGACAGTAGACACCGGTGACAAGGCATACGTGAATGCACAAGACACGCTCTATTCCTACCTGGGTATCATGCGAGCCATGCAGGATGTGGCAGAGCGTCAGGTCATCCTTGGTGAAATCCGTGGCGACCTTGTGGTTTCCACCGACTACACCACCGACACCCTCTACGCCATCTCCAACTTCGACAACCCACAGGATCAGTCGTGCTCCATGCTGCAAGTGTCTGACTATTATAACGTCATCAACAACTGCAACTTCTACCTCTACAATGCCGACACTTCTGCTGTGAAGTCCAACATTAAGTACATGGTGCCCGAGTACGCCCAAGTGAAAGCCGTTCGTGCGTGGGCATACCTCCAACTCGTCAAGAACTACAAGGAGGTGCCCTACATCACCGAGCCTATCAGCAACCTCGGCATCATCGAGAACTTCAACTACTCCGCCAACCTTGTCAACAAAGACAACCTCGTGGACAAACTCATCGAAGACGGTTTGCTCAATTTTGTCGATACCCAATATCCACAGTATGGCTCTGCCTCCGACCCTATCGGCAAGTGGAACAACGGTAACACTGACATTGAGTCACGCCTCCTCTTCATTCCTATCCGCCTCGTGCTTGGCGACCTCTACCTCCTGCGTGGTGCCTCCACCAGCGACTACGAGAAAGCCGCACAATACTACTACGACTATCTGAAGAACGAAACCACGCCACTTGGCACCCAGTATTGTACCGCACAGACACTCCGCAGCGGTGCCAACAGTTATTCCGCATTCGGCAACTGGGGTCGCTGGGCAGCCTCCTACACGGCAGCCAGCAACTCCGATGTCATTTCCGTCATCCCTGGCTCTGCCAATGCCGGACTTGGCAAGATGCTCACCCGCGTGGCTGACATCTTTGGCTACACTCCGTCTTCTTCACAGTCTTCTGAGAACAGCACAGAGACCAATGACGATGGCGAACAGACGAACAAGACCGATGCCAACGGCAACGAAATTTTCGAGTCGTCAGGTGCCATCACCGTCACTCGCAACTACCGTCGCCAGTATGGTCCTTCCAATGCCTACCAGGATGTCGTGAATGGTCAGACCTATGTTTACTACTCTGGTCTTCAGACCACTACCCCTACCCCATCCTACATCCAGAACTGCGATGCCCGCTACGGTTCATCGGTAGAAGACCTCACCTACGAAGGAGAAGGTTACCCACTCTGTAGCAAAGCATCCCGTGGAAACAACTTCTACTACACCATCCCTATCTACCGCAAGTCACTCATCTGGCTCCGACTGGCTGAAGCCATCAACCGTGCTGGCTATCCAGAGTTCGCCTTCGCAGTCCTGAAGGATGGTATCAATCAGTACACCCTCCCCGAGGTAGTTGAAGACTACACCACTTCCGCACATCTCGACGAGCAGGGCGACACCATCTGGACCTGGAACCGCGACTCCACGCGTGTCACTGGCTTCGTGCAAGACACCACCTACTTCCATCGTCTCGACTACGGAACCTATGGTGCCATGTACTACGTGACCGACTCCACACGCCTGCAGAAGTTCAATTCGCTCCTTAATTTCAAGGACGAAATCTGGAACTCCACCTACGGCATCCACGCCAAGGGAACAGGTCTGGCACGCTACACACAAGGCAACAACGCAGTTCTCTGGTCATCAGCCGACGAGGGAGCCATCGCCACCAGCATCGCTGGCTATCGCGACTCCGTTTACTACGACTACTCGAAGTTGCTGCTCGCCCAGGGCATCAACGTCGGCACAGCCAGCCAAGAGGCCATCATCAATGCTGTCGAAAACATCATCGTTGACGAGTTGGCATTGGAGACAGCCTTCGAAGGCAACCGCTTCACCGACCTCGTCCGCATTGCTGAGCACAAGAATGCTTCTGGCTACAACGGCACCGATTGGCTTGCCAACAAGATTGCCAACCGTGGCTCGAAGGCTGCCACCAGCACGGCTGCCGCTGTGGAGAACTTCGATGCGTCCATCTATGCCAAGTTGCAGGACACCAGCCATTGGTACTTTGCCCTGCCTGCATGGACGGGAAAGTAGTCGAAGCCGATTCAGAACGAACCGCTTTTACTCTTACAAATATTGGGAAACCTCGAAGGCTCGAAAGGGTCTTCGAGGTTTTTTTGTATGCGTTCTTAAAACTAAAGTTATCTCTTATAAAATTAAACTTAAATTTTATAAAATTGAACTTGAATTTATATAAATCTAACTTGAATTTTATAAAATCCAAGTTTAGTTTTAAGAACGCTTGCGGCAAAAGCAGGAAAACAAAGGCGGTGAAGATGGAAAGGGGAAAGCGGTAAGGGTGGAAAGAAAAAGGCTGAGAATGTGGAGAGAAGAAGGCGGCGAAGATGGAGAGAGGAAAGCGGAGGAGATAGGAAGGTGATGAAGGTACAGGCAGGAATATGATGAAGGTAGAGATAGGAAGAAGATGATGGTGCAGGCTGGAAGATGACGAAGGCGAAGGTGGAAAGATAAATACTTTTTAATAGGAATTGTTGTTGGAAATAAAAAAAATTGTGTATCTTTGCAACGACAATTCAACTAACAAAACCTATCAAACTTTTGATATTATGGCAACACCTCACATTTCAGCACCTGAAGGTGCTTTCGCCAAGACACTTCTGATGCCAGGCGACCCCCTGAGAGCAAAGTTCATTGCAGAGACATTCTTGACCGACCCCAAACTGGTCACTTCCGTTCGCAACGTGCTCGGTTACACGGGCACCTACAGGGGTGTGCCTGTGTCGGTGATGGCAAGCGGCATGGGTATGCCCAGCATCGGCATCTACTCCTACGAGTTGTTCAAGTTCTACGGCGTGGAAAACATCATCCGCATCGGTTCGGCTGGAAGTTACAAGGACTGGCTGAAAGTGATGGATGTGACGCTGGCAGAGAGTGCCGTGAGCGACTCCAGTTTCGCACTCATCCAGGGTGGCTGCAAGAGCAACCGCATCCTGCCCAATGCAGAACTGAATGCCGCCATCAAGCAGGAAGCCAAAGAACTGGGCATTGAACTGAAAATGAGCGTAGTACACTCCAGCGATGTCTTCTATGCAGACCCGTCGCAGGGCACATGGCAGGAACTGGCAGAACGCACCGGAAGCGACTGTGTGGAGATGGAGAGTTTCGCCCTCTTCCACAACGCCAACATGCTCGGCAAGCGTGCCGCCTGTCTGCTCACCATCAGCGACTCGTTTGTCAGCCACGTGGAACTGACCTCCGAGGAGCGTCAAAACTCGTTCACCGAAATGATGACGCTGGCACTCGAGACAGCCATCAAATTGTAACCCATCCATCAACTAACCATCAAAAGAATAACCCTATCATCTGAACGAATCTGACATGAAAAAAGTGTTGCTAACTCTTCTGATGATGTCAACCGCTGTGTGGATGAACGCACAGATGGACATCACCCGATATTACTTGTCGAACTATGGGTTTGACGAAAAATTCGACTATACCGCCGACCAATGGACCACGGTGAAAGAGGAAATCAAGGAGGTGGCAGGCTGGACAGCCGACCTCAGTGCCGGCTACACCATTGTGGGCACGTATGAGTTTGGTTTCCAGGGCACCTACAACACAGCCACCGTGCCAGCCAAAGGCTATGACGGTGAAGCGGGAGGCGGCCTTGCCATCTCGACGGGGTGGGCCCAGACCTTCATCTTCTACCAGACTGTCACCCTGCCAGCCGGCACCTACACCATCAATGTGCCTACCTACAACGGTTCCGACAGGACGGCTGCCACCTCGCAGGTGGCATGGATTCCGTCGAGCGGCACTGCCGTGAGGTCGAAAATCACCAGTTACCCCATCGGCGAGTGGACACTCGACCAAATCACCTTCACGCTGACCAAGACCACCACGGGCAAGATTCAGTTCGGCATGAAAGCCGCCTCCAACGGCTCTGCCAACTCTGCCAAACTGCTGGTGGATTATGTACAGTTGCTGGGTGAGAACATGACGGTGGACAAATCGGTGCTCGAAGCGACCATTACCTCCGCCACCACCTACTACGCTGACGGAAAAGGCAATGGTGCCGCCGACCTGAAGGCTGCTATTGATGCCGCACAAAGCGTGGTGGACGACGAAGGTGCTGACCTCATCACAGTGCTGGAAGCCACCCAGACACTGAACGATGCCATCGAGACCTTCCGCAGCCAAAACATCAGCGAAGAGAATCCCAAAGACTGCACTTCCTACATCCAAAACCCGAGTTTTGAAGACGGGTTCAACAAGTGGACACAGACCAACCTGCAGACCCAAACCAATTCGGACTTCCCGAAGAAGGCTGGTGGAACCTACGTGGAAAAGTGGACAGGCTCTGGCAATGTGGGCAATGCGTTGGTGAAACAGACCCTCACCAACCTGCCCAACGGCATCTATAAACTGACGGTTGCCGCCATGAACTACAGCCAAAGCAACACAACGAAGAAGAACACCGGAGCCTACATCTTTGCGGGCGAGGAAAAGGAAACGGTCTATACCCCCGACGATTACTCCGTGAAATTCACCAGCATTTCGGGCGATGTGGAAATCGGTTTCGTGGCAGAAAACGCAACTGGTAACTGGATTGCGGTGGATAACTTCCGACTCTACTTCATCGGCTATGTGGATGCAGAGACCGTCATTGCAGAACTCAACCGCATCATCAGCGAAGCCGAGGCGTTGCAAACCAGCACGATGTCGAGGAACGCATCCGAAGAACTGAAGACCGCCATCGATGCAGCCAAACTCATCAACACAGAATCGGCAGATGCCGACATACAGACCGCTTCGCAGAATCTGCGGGCAGCCATCGCTCATGCCGAAACATCGATTGCGGAGTACAAGACGTTGCAAACTCTGGTGGCAACTGCCGAGCCGCTGCAAACCAACATGATGTCCAATGCGACTGCCGCCACCCTCAAGTCTGCACTTGATGCCGCCAAACTCATCTCTTCGGCATCGACCGACACCGAGGTTCAGACGGCAACAGAGGCTCTGACGGCCGCCATCGTCGATGCACAGACCTCCATTGCTGTGTATCAAGCACTCGACGAACAAATCAAGGAGGCAGAAGCCGGTTACGACGAGAGCAAGGAAGGTGCAGCCGACCTGAAAACGGAAATCGACAAGGCCAAAGCAATGCTGGAGAACGCCGAGGCTGCATCAGAAGATGTGACGAACGAAACGGACGCATTGGCAAAGGCACTGCTGGCGTTCCATCTTGCCAACGCAACCGCTGGAACAGGCACGGCTCCGAAGGTGACCGAAACGCAGACATACGTTGCGACGGGTGCGACGGAGGCATTGGTACGTGCCACGATGACCAGCGGCGATTTGCTGGAACGCGGTGTGTGCTGGAGCACGGAGCACGAGCCGACGGTGTTGGACAACCGCACCACCAAGTCGTTCTCGCTGAAAGGCACCATCTTCCACATCAAGGGCTTGAAGCCTGCCACCGTCTATTATGTTCGTCCATACGTGATGAACAAAACCTACACGGTGGCATATGGCGACGAACTGAAAATTGTCACCCACCCCAAAGGCACCTGCACCTGGAGTTGGGACGAAGGTGCACCCACCGAGGCTGCCAACGCCCGTTGCCGCAAGGCGATGGAAGAGACCATTGCCTACTTCAACGAATGGACCGGCATCAAGGGATTCCATCTGTCTGGCCACTATGGAGCACAGACCCCGACTGCTGACTGCTCTTATGGTGGTTGGATGCGTATCGGTCCGAACGCCTCATACCAGGCCATCGGAACGGTACTGCACGAGACAGGTCACGGCGTGGGTGTAGGCACTCACTGGAGATGGTACAACTGTAGCGACACCCGCGAACGCGAGAGCAAATACGGCAAGTGGCTCGGACGTGAGGCAAACGATGTGCTGCATTTCTTGGAGAACTACTATGGAGACGAAGTTTACTTCACAGGAGACGCCGTGCATGGCTGGGGAACAACAGCCTCTGGAGCAAAGGGCAATGCCTCCATCTCCTACGACTGGCTGGTGAACGGAGCCGACAAGGACAAACATACTGAATTGCAATACATTGGCGGTATGTGCATCCTTCACGGACTCTTCATCGACGGTCTCTGCCCTACCGACAACGACCCGAACGGCATCGCCGGCTACACCTACAACTTTGACGACTCGAAGAAGTACTATATCATGAACAAGGATGCGGAACGTGGTCTGGGCGAAGGGCTTGTGTATCAGCGTGCTGGAACAGGCGTCAACTGGCGACCATTCCTGGCACACGAGGAAGTGAACGACTCTGCGGCTTGGTACATCGAGTATAACCCAACCAGCGGCTACTATATGTTCAAGAATGTGGCATCAGGCAAGTACATCTCTCACAACACCAACAACGTAGGCATATCGATGAAGACCATTGCCGAATCCAGCAAACCAGGCACGACCGAATACTTCCAGTTGATGCCAGACCGAACGGACGTGACCATCGGCACTGGACGCAACAAGATAACCACTCACGGCTATTGGTTCACCTGGTACTACGGTTCACAGAACAGAGCGATGACTGCAAATGACCTCGGCAAAGTGCTGAATACTGGCAACATCAATCAGGCAAGTTTCGACTACAGCGACTTCGCTACCCAACAGCAATGGATCATCTTTAGCGAAGATGAACTGGAAGCGTATGAAGCGGCTGCAGTGGCTGTAGGCATCCGTACCATCGCCGTGGACGACTCAACCATGGATGGGTCAAAGACCGTTGTGGGCATCTACTCGACAGGCGGTGTACAACTGCACGAGACCCAAAAGGGCTTCAACATCATCAAGTACAGCGACGGAACAAGTAAGAAAATTTATGTGAAATAGCATGAAAAACAGACTCTTAACACTGATGGCATGTGCACTCCTGTGCATGCCATCTTTCGCCAAAAAGTCTGCCGACCTCTGGCCCGACGGCACAGAGATTGGCGAGTGGTTCAGACAGACCGACCCTGTCAACGTCAACACACTGGGCAAGCAATACCGCATCACGGATTTCGGCGTGGTGAACGACGGACAGTTGCACACCGCCGAACTGCAGGCACTCATCGACAAGGTGGCGGCCGATGGGGGCGGTGTGGTGGTTGTGCCCGAAGGCACCTACCTGACGGGAGCAATCTTCTTCAAGCAGGGCGTTCATCTGCATCTCTACGATGGCGGAACCCTGATGGGCAGCAACAATCCGAGCGACTACCCCATCTTGAAGACACGCATTGAAGGTGAAACCTGTCTCTACTACGCTGCCCTCATCAATGCGGACGGGCTGGATGGATTCACTATTTCGGGCAAGGGCACCATCGACGGCAACGGCTACACCTTCTGGAAACACTTCTGGGAGCGTCGTTCGTGGAATCCCCGATGCACGAACAAGGACGAGCAACGCCCTCGATTGGTCTATGTGAGCAACTGCAAGAACGTGCAGATTGATGGCGTGAAACTCCAAAATTCGCCATTCTGGACCACGCACATTTATAACAGCGAGAACATCAAACTGTTGCGTCTGCACATTTATTCACCAGCCAAACCCGTGAAAGCCCCCAGCACCGATGCTATCGACCTCGACGTGGTGAAGAATGTGCTGGTGAAAGACTGCTACATGAGTGTGAACGACGATGCCGTAGCCATCAAGGGCGGCAAGGGGCCATACGCTGACTACTGGCGGACAAACTACGATGGCATAGACATCAACAAGTTCCCCGAAATGGTGGGCGACGGAGGCAATGAGAACATCATCATCGAAGACTGCGAGTACGGCTTCTGCCACGGCTGTTTGACCTTGGGCAGCGAGTCGAACTATGACCACAACATCATTCTGCGTCGCATCAAAGTAGATGAAGCAAACAACCTGCTGTGGCTGAAGATGCGTCCAGACACACCTCAACGGTATGAATACGTTACGGTTGAAGATATCGAGGGCAACGGCAAAAACTTCATTCTGGTTGCTCCGTGGACACAGTTTTACGATCTAAAAGGCAGAGAGAGCGTCCCCATGTCCTACTCTGACCACATTTCGATGCGGAACATCACTTTCGATTGCAACGCTTTTTTCAACGTGAAACAACAGGAAGACCAGTACCATCTTAGCAACTTCACCTTTGAAAACTTGACAATTCGTGCCAAGAATACCGATTTCCACACAGAATATGTGGAAAATTTCACCGTGAAGAACGTGAAAGCCGAAAAAAAGTGATAACTTTGTACTCCGAAAAAAAATGATAACATCACAATATGGATTGGTTGATTGAACTGTTTACAGCAGGGGGTGGCGTTGCACACACAGTGATTCTGTACGCACTGGTCATCTCTTTAGGTGTCTTTCTTGGCAACAGAATCAAGTTTGGCAGCGTTTCACTGGGTGTGACGTGGATTCTCTTTGTCGGCATTTTGGCGGGTGACCTGCTCATGCGTGGCGGCATCAAAGAGAATACGGCTGTGCTCAATTTCATTCAAGACTTCGGACTCATTCTGTTCGTGTTCAGCATCGGTCTGCAGGTCGGTCCATCGTTCTTCACTTCGCTGAAACAGGGCGGTTTGAAAGCAAACGGGGTGGCAGCAGGCATTGTGGCACTGAACATCGCAGTGATGC
This sequence comes from Bacteroidaceae bacterium, assembly GCA_017483605.1. Classification (GTDB taxonomy): domain Bacteria; phylum Bacteroidota; class Bacteroidia; order Bacteroidales; family Bacteroidaceae; genus Minthosoma. The sequence continues at coordinate 84,385 of JAFUWG010000048.1, forward strand.
TCGTGCTTTATTACGCTCTTAGAAATATCATCCCTGCCGCCAACAACCTGCCGATGATGGTCGGCACACTCTGTGGAGCGGTGACGAACACTCCCGGACTTGGTGCCGCCAATGCCGCATTGGAACAAATCAACCAGATTCATCCGTTTGTAGGCGGTGTGCCCGTGATTGCCAACGGTTATGCCTGTGCCTACCCTCTCGGCGTGGTGGGCATCATCGGCAGCATCATCCTTATCCGCTATCTTTTCAAGGTCAACTTCAAGACAGAAGAAGAGCATTTCAACAAGAGGAACAACAATGAAGCCATCAAGCCACACTTGATGACGGTGAACGTCTTCAACCCTGCCATCTCAGGGAAGACCATCCTGCAAGTGAGAGGGTTCATCGGACGCGATTTCGTCTGCTCTCGTATGCTCCACAATGGGCACGTCATTGTTCCCAACAAGGAGACCCTGTTGAATGTTGATGACAAACTCTACATTGTTTGTGCCGAAGAAGATGCCGATGCAATTGTGGCATTCATTGGCCCTGTAGTCGAGGTGGAATGGGACAAGCAAGATGTGCCTATGGCTTCACGAAAACACACAGTGACCAAAGATAGCATCAACGGAAAGACGCTCGGAAGTCTGCACCCAAGTTCGATGTACGGCGTGAATGTTACCCGTCTTTATCGTTCTGGTATTGAACTATTTGCAAGCCCGAGCGTGATTCTTCAGGTGGGCGACATCCTTACTGTGGTTGGTCCCGAGGATGCCGTTGACCGTTTTGCTAACAAGATTGGCGACAAGAAGCAGCAACTTGACAAGCCCAACCTCCTGACCCTCTTTGTGGGCATCTTGGTCGGTATCATCTTCGGTATGCTACCCATCAACATTCCTGGCATGTCCATGCCAGTGAAACTCGGTTTGGCAGGTGGTCCGCTCATCATTGCCATCCTGCTGGGTCGCTTTGGCTACAAACTGAAACTGGTGGCATACACCACCAACTCCGCTTCGTTGATGATACGAGACATAGGTCTGGTTCTCTTCCTTGCCAGCGTGGGCATCAAGGCAGGTGGGAACTTCGTCGATACCGTGCTGAATGGCGGTATCCACTATGTGTGGATGGGCTTCCTCATCACCGTCATTCCACTGGTCATCATGGGCATCTTTGCCCGCATCAAATGGAAGATGAACTACTTCCTCATCATGGGTATCATAAGTGGTGCCACGACCGACCCACCAGCATTGGCATTCAGCACTGCAACAGCCAACAACGGCATCCCATCGGTGGGCTATTCGACCGTTTATCCGCTGTCCATGTTCCTCCGAATCATCACTGCGCAAGTCATCATCTTACTCTTATGCAGTTAAATATCAACGACATAACAGATGCACTCTTGCAGTCAGCAGACCTTCCTCTGTTGGCTGCATTTGTGCTTGGTGTACTGGTGGCACTCAATCCCTGCCAACTCGCCATCAGCGTGTCAGCATTGGCTTACGAGTACCGTAACGGCAAGGGGCTGACAGACGGCATCGTGTATGCCCTCGGCAGGACGGTCACCTACACCCTCTTAGGTTGGATAACCATGTGCCTGATTGGTGGAGGCAAGAACGTCGAAGGCCTGCAACAAGTCCTCTCGTGGGCAGAAATCGCCGTGCCTTACGTGCTGATTGCTTTAGGCATCTACCTCATCTACAGAGCCTTCCACCATCATCACCACGACGGGGAGAATTGCCACAACAGCGGAAAAATCATCAAACGTAACGGTCCGTTTGGCTCGTTGGTACTCGGCATGACTCTGGCACTCGCTTTTTGCCCCGAAAGTGCCATCTTCTATTTCGGCATGATGATTCCACTCAGCCTTTCGAGCCATGTGGGAGCCATCGTCCCGCTCGTGTTTGCCCTTGCCGCCAGCCTGCCCGTGGTCGTGATTGCATGGCTCATGAACAAAGCCGTGAATGGGGCGGAACGGCTAAGCCGAGGATTCGAACACTTCCAGCAATGGCTGAACGGGGTAACAGGAGTGCTTTTCGTCGCCATTGCCGTGCTCTTGCTGATAGAAAAATGAGGAATTAAATACTTTTAATACAACAAAGTAGCAAAAAGTTATTTTTTTACATTAACTTCGCACACAAAATTAAACAGACAGGACATTCAGACCAACATGACTGAAGAAGAAAGACAAGAAGAAGAAAGACAACACCGGCAGGACGAATATTCGGGCAGAAGTGCCGCCCAACTGGGGCGTGAACTGCTGCGACTCATTCTTGTACTCCTGTGGAAAATCCTCCTTTGGCTCATCCGAAAGTTCCTGAAAGGTGTGCTGTGGTGCATCCGCACTGGCGAAAAAGGCTGGGACAGGCTCAATGCATGGTGGCACGACAACAATACCCAAGAAAAAGTCGCCAAGACCAAGGCGTGGCTGAAGATGGCAACCCGAAAAGCGGGCGAATGGAGCATCATTGCCGGCAAAGCCATCCTAAAAGGCATCGCCATCGGAGCCCAAGCCACTTGGCACGGCATTAAAGTCGCCATCCGAGCCACCTATCGAGGCATCATCATCGGCATCAAAGCCACCGTGCAAGGCATTATCCACCTGCGACCGACCATCAAGAAAATCGGCCAACTCATCGTCAAAGGTGCCAAAGGCTTCTGGGCATGGCTCAAGCGGTGCCGACGCGGCATGAAACTGTCACGCATCAGACGGAAACGAGCCTACGAAGCCTTCCGTCGCAACGGCGGTGTGAAAGGCATGATGATTGACACGACCCGAAGCATCAAGAACGGCATCCAGATGTTCATGGAAGAAGATCAGGAAGAGGCTGCCCCCGATGCCGTGACCGAGGACGACATCATGGAAGAAGCCCTGGAAGAAAGAGCCAACGAAGGCAGAAAGTCGGTACAAATTGGCAAGTCATTCCTCACGCGAGCCAAAGATTTCATGGATGTGGAATAAACGATTATCAACACAAGATAAAGTGAAAAAAGTACTCTTTACATTATTACTTCTGATGGCAGTGAGCCAGCAGAGCCAAGCGGTGCTGAAAGAACGTAACCTCAGCCAGACACTGCACGTGCTTCGTCTCGAACTCTACAACAAGTGGATGAAGCAGAAAGAAAAGATGAAGCAGATGGATGCCCGCCGAGAGGCGCAGCACGAAAAACTGGTTGACATCATGAAGCGGAGCGAGACAACCAGCCTCATCCTCTACTCTCAGGGACAAGACTTCACCTTCGACATGACCTACGCTTGTCAAGAGGCGACGACACTCTATCATGAGTTGAAGAACAACACGATGCCGTTTGACCAAATCAAGCGTTACATCGAGAATGAGATTGCCAGTTACGACAGCCTGATTTACTCCTTGGAGCAGATTCCGCCAGCCGTCGGCAAGGCAAAGGCTGACCGAGAGGAAAAAAGAAGCCAGAGGAAGGCACGTTTCGTCGAAGAAGGCAAAGAGAAGAACAAAAAGCCCTTCTCGCTTGACACCCAAGGCATTCAGGACCGGAAGATGTGTATCGTCTATGCCACCACCCTGCGTAACAACATGAAGACCATCCTCAATCGCCTCGAAGAAGACAATCAGCATTATGTGGATTTGACCAACCGCGTGGAGAAGATGAACGCCTATGCCCAGAAAAAGTACACAGACTTGCAGCAAAGCATCTTCCTCAACCCTGGCTCCAACTACTTTACCCTCCTGTCACGCATCCCCATGCAGTGGAGGCGGACGCAGGAAGACTTCAACACCAAATACAAACCGCTGGAAGAGAAAGGCAGCAACGGTCAGTTCCGTCCATACATGTCGGAATGGCGAGGACCTATCGTGCTGTTTGTCAGCATCTTCATGCTTGTTTACATCTTCGGTGGTGCCGTGCTCAGCAATGTGCTGCTCCGCTGGCTGCTTCCGAAACGATTCCGCACAGAGAAGTTCCGTCAGAAACGACCCATGCTCATCATGGCACTTGCCGTGCTCATTTTCGCCATTGCCGTGATGATTGCCCGCACCTTCATCAGACACAACCTCATGCTGATGGCGACCAGCCTGATGATTGAGATGGCATGGTTGATAGAAGCCATCTGCGTGTCGCTCATCATCCGCCTGAACGGCAGCCAAATCAAAGAAGCAGCCAAGACCTATGTCCCCTTCCTGCTGATGTCGCTCATCGTGATATGCTTCCGCATCATCTTGATTCCCAACACGCTGGTCAACCTCATCTTTCCCCCTATCCTGTTTATTTTCACCTTCTGGCAGGCCATCCGCATGAAGCAATGCCACAACAAGATACCGTCAAGCGACGAACTGTATTGCTCCATCTCCTTGCTCGCCATGTTGACGTCGTGCGTGCTCTCATGGATAGGTTTCACGCTGATGGCAGTACAAATCCTGGTGTGGTGGATGTTCCAGTTGGCAGCCATCGCCACCATCACCTGCTGCTACGACCTGATGGAGATGTACGAAACCCGATTCTTGGAGAAACGCATCAAGCGGGCATACGGCAACAGCCTGACCGACAGCGAGATTGAGTTCCGCATGAAGCGTGGCGATTTTGTCGACAAGACCTGGGTGTACGACTTTGTCAATCGCGCCCTGCTCCCCGTTTGTGCCGTATATTCCCTGCTGTTCAGCGTCTATATGGCGGCAGAGATTTTCGACTTGCGACACCTCTGCATGAGTTGGTTCCTCAAGACCCTCTCCGTCGATGGGCTCTTCTCCGCCTCTTTGTTCAAACTCTGCCTGGTGGTGGCATTGTTCTTCATCTTCCAATATGTCAACTATCTGGTGCGTTCCGCCTGGTTCCGCTATCGCAGGAAGAAAGACGACAAAAACTTCAACGCCACCCTTGCCAAAAACCTCATCGCCATCGTCATCTGGGGCATCTACACCATCGTCGTCTTCCTCATGCTCGAAGTGCCCAGCAAGGGCATCGCCATTGTGACCGGCGGCTTGTCCACGGGTTTGGGTTTCGCATCCAAGAGCCTGCTGGAGAACTTCTTCTACGGCATTTCCCTCATGACGGGTCGCGTGCGTGTGGGCGATTATATTGAATGTGACGGCATCACCGGCAAGGTGGAGAGCATCACCTACCAGAGCACCCAGATTACCACGCTCGACGGTAGCGTCGTCGCCATCCTCAACTCCGAGTTGTTCGGCAAGCACTTCAAGAATTTGACCCGCAACCACCAGTACGAACTGCTCACCATCCCGTTCGGCGTGGCATACGGCACCAACGTGGAGGAAGTTCGCCGCTTGATTGTCGAAGGAGTGCAGCCACTCTGTCAGAAGACGGCAGACGGCAGACACATCGTCAACCCCAAGAACCCCGTTTCCGTCATTTTTGCCGACTTCGGCGACAGCAGCGTTGACCTGAAATTGGTTGTTTGGGTGCTCGTTGACCAGAAAATCAGTTTCACCGCAAAAGCCAAGGAAAAGATTTATCAGGTGCTCAACGACAACCACATTGAGATTCCGTTCCCGCAACAGGATGTTTATATCAGAAGTTTGGCAAAAAATGAGTAGAACGACCGTTAAAAATAAAAAAATAACACTCTTTTGATAAAAAAAACGCCATTCGTTGCTGACGAAACAAAAAAAAGTATTACTTTTGTCTCCCAAACGATGAAATTGTGTGCCAGCCCCCTGCGGGAAGGTGACTTTTCAGCGTGTAAAAACAGTGAATTAACTAAAAAATAAATATAATCTATGGAAGTAAAAAAATCAAAAAAAGCAGATCTCGAGGGTCAGAAAGGCACCGGCCTGCTCATTGGCTACATTGTGGCATTGGCTGCAATGTTCGCTTGCTTCGAGTACACCACCCGCACGTATGAGGAGACAGACCAAGTCTACTCCGTAGCAACATTCGTGTCAGAGGAGGAAGTCATTCCAATCACACAGCCTATCTTTGCGGCTGCTCCACCACCACCAGCAGAGACTCCTGCCGTGGCTGAAATTCTTGACATCGTGGACAACAACCAGGACATCGAGGAAGAGAAGATTGAATCTACCGAGGACACTCACGAGGCTGTCAGCGGTCCATCGGCTCCCGTTTCTGGTCCTGTGATGGCTGGTCCTCCAGCGCCCGTGCAGGAAGAGAGCGACGAAGGTGAAATCTTCGAGGTGGTAGAACAGAACCCATCCTTCCCAGGCGGCGACAAGGCACTCATGGCTTGGCTCACCAAAAACCTGAAGTACCCAGCATCTGCACAGGAGAACAACATCCAGGGCCGTGTGCTCGTGCAGTTCGTGGTGAACAAAGACGGTTCAATCGTTGACCCCAAGGTGCTCCGTGGTGCAGACCCCGCACTCGACAAGGAAGCCATGCGTGTGGTATCAGCCATGCCTAAGTGGACTCCTGGTAAGCAGCGTGGCAAGACTGTGCGTGTACGCTACACACTCCCTGTCACCTTCCGTCTCCAGTAATAAGACATTCTGACGAAGAGACCTCCGAGTCTCACACAGGACAGACCGGTCCTGATAAAGCACATGCCGCACAACACTCACATTGTGCGGCATTTTTTAACCACCCAACGCAGGCTGTCACCTCACGACAGGAACACCTCCGAGACGGAAATGCCCGAAGTGTTCTTAAAACTAAACTTAGATTTTATAAAATCAAACTTAAATTTTATAAAATTGAACTTAAATTTATATAAATCTAACTTGGATTTTATAAAATCTAAGTTTAATTTTAAGAACATCTCGGGTTTTCGCCTGTTTCAGAGCCTCCACAACCCACCGACAGCCCAGGGGCTGATACCCCGAATGGCGTGCTTATCATCATAAAATATGTATAAGATAGAAGAACTTATCCAAAAAGTCAACAACGCAATTGACCATATTCAGTACAACGCTGAACCGAAAAACCTCTACGACCCCATCCGCTACATCCTCTCCATCGGCGGCAAACGCATTCGCCCCGTGCTGATGATGATGGGCTACAATCTCTACAAGGACGACGTGGATGCCATCATCGACAACGCCCTTGCTCTGGAGACGTACCACAACTTCACGCTGCTGCACGACGACCTGATGGACAAGAGCGACATGCGTCGCGGCAACCCGACGGTACACAAGAAGTGGAACGACAACACCGCCATCCTGTCGGGCGACACGATGCTGATACTTGCCTACCAACTGTTCAACAAGGGGGTGCGGAACGAGCAGGCTCTGACCGCTTTCATCGACGCCACACTGGGCGTGTGCGAGGGTCAGCAATACGACATCGACTTCGAGACTCGCAACGACGTGACTGAAGCGGAATATATGGAGATGATTCGTATGAAGACCTCCCTGCTTCTGGGGTATGCCCTGAAAATCGGTGCCCTGCTGGGCGGTGCAGACGAGGCGGACGTGGAACATCTCTACACCTTTGGCGAAAAGATGGGACTCGCCTTCCAGTTGCAAGACGACCTGCTGGACGTGTACGGCAACCCCGAAGTGTTCAAGAAGAAACTGGGTGGCGACATCGTGGACAACAAGAAGACCTTCATGCTCATCAATGCCCTCCAGTTGGCAAATGCCGAGCAGAAGGCAGAACTCGACCGCTGGATTGCCGCCAAGGAGTTCGACGCGGAGCAGAAAATCGCTGCCGTTACACATATATATAATATATTAGGCATCGACCGACTTGCCCAACAGAAGATTGAAGAACTCTTCGCCATCTCGCTCCAGAGCCTCGACAAAGTGAAGGTAGCGGATGAGAAGAAGGCGGAACTGCGAGCCTTCGCCAACAAACTGCTGGGCAGAAAATACTAACGAAAGCATCGAACCGATGATTGACACCCACTCACACCTCGACGGAGAAGAGTTTGCGGAAGACCTCGAAGACGTGCTCCAAAGGGCACAAGATGCCGGCGTGGATAAAATCTTCGTGCCGGGCATCTGCCTGAAGGACACGCCGCATCTGCTGGAAGTCTGCAACGCACACCCTGGCTACCTCTACCCCATGATTGGGCTTCACCCCGAAAACATCATGGACGAAGACTACCACCACGCACTCGCCGAGTTGGAAAAAATCCTCGTCCAAAGGTTGGACTCACCACATCCGCAAGCCGCCACCCCACCCCTCCCCTCGTCGGCATCGCCCATCATCGCCATCGGCGAAGTGGGGCTGGACCTCTATTGGGATGCTACCCACAGGCAGGAGCAGTTGGAGGTGTTCGAGCAGCAGATTCGGTGGGCGGAGAAATACGACCTTCCGCTGATGATTCACTCCCGCAATGCCCATGCCGAACTGATGGAAACGATGGAACGGCACCGAGGCAGCAACCTCAGCGGCGTGTTCCACTGTTTCACAGGCACCGAAGAGGAGGCACGCGACCTGCTCACCTTCCCCAATTTCATGCTGGGCATCGGCGGCGTGTTGACGTTCAAGAAATCCACCCTGCCCGAAGTGGTGAAAAATGCCATTCCCCTCTCCAGAATCGTGCTCGAAACCGATTCTCCCTACATGGCACCCGTGCCAAATCGGGGAAAAAGGAACGAAAGTGCATACGTAAAATCGGTGGCAGAAAAGTTGGCAGAGGTTTTTGAGGTAGATTTTGACGAAATTGTGCTTCAAACCACAAAAAATGCAGGCAAAGTATTCAAAAAAGTGACTTTTTTCAATAAAAATTAAAAGTTTCCACCCTTTTAGGTTTATTGGTAAGAAAAAAATCATTATTTTTGTCTCGAATTAGGGGTGTACCATCGTTTTTTGCGATAAAATACGCCACTTTTATGCGGTGAAAGACCCTATTTTTAACATTGGAGAGATGCTCGAGTGGCTGAAGAGGCACGCCTGGAAAGCGTGTATACGTCAAAAGCGTATCCGGGGTTCGAATCCCCGTCTCTCCGCAAGGATGAGAAAGGAGGATAGATGACAAAATCAATCCCCGTCTCTCCGCAATATATTTAACAACATAGAAAGAGAAAAAAGTAAAAAAATTAAATAATTTATTAATCTTAAAATTTTCAACACAATGAAAAAAGTATTTGCAATCATTGCATTGATGGGTGTGTTTACATTCGGTATGACACAGTCAGTTTCCGCTCAGGACGAGGCAGACTCTGCCGCAGTTGAGCAGGTTGATTCAGCAGCAGTGGACACAGCAGCCGCTCCTGTTGTGGACGAGGCTCCAGTTGAGTCTGAGCCAGTTGAGACTGGTATGTACAAGACAATCAAGACTAAGTTCATCGAAGGTTCTGCAGGCTTCATGGCACTCGTTGCTATCGCCCTCATCCTCGGTCTTGCTTTCTGTATCGAGCGTATCATCTACCTCTCTCTCTCAAAGGTAAACGCTGTGAAACTCGTTGAGGACGTTGAAGACGCACTTCTCAACAAGGGTGACCTCGAAGGTGCTAAGGCTATCGCACGCGACACTCGCGGTCCTATCGCTTCTATCTTCTATCAGGGTCTGACTCGTCTGAACGACGGTGCTGACGCAGTAGAAAAGTCAGTAGTTGCTTACGGTGCAGTGCAGGCTTCTAAACTCGAAAGCGGTTGCTCTTGGATTACCCTCTTCATCGGTATGGCTCCATCTCTCGGATTCTTGGGAACTGTGATCGGTATGGTGCAGGCATTCGATGATATCCAGGCTGCAGGTGACATCTCTCCAACAGTCGTTGCAGGTGGTATGAAGGTGGCCCTTTTGACAACTATCTTCGGTATCGTCGTTGCCCTCATTCTTCAGGTATTCTACAACTACATTCTTGCTGAAATCGAAGGTCTTACCGCTAAGATGGAAGACTCTACTATTTCTCTCCTTGACATCGTTGCAAAGTACAGCAACAAGAAGTAATTAGCGGACTCGATATCCTAAGGACGAACCCGATTCAGTCATCAACTAATTAAAAAGGAGAAAAATAACATGGAGAATATTCAAGTAATAAGCGCACAGGATAAGGTCGAGAAGATTTCCAAAATCGTCCTTTGGGTGCTCATCGGCATCTCACTGGTGGTTATGGCGCTCTTCCTCCTCATCGGCTACGATACTCCTTACGAGGAGAATCCAAACTTCAACGACCCAAAACTTACCGACCTCCTTCTCGTCTGGACTTACATTCTCATCGTAGCCACTGCTGTTGCAACTATCGCAGCAGTTATCTACGGCTTTGTGAACGGAAGCAACAAGTCTAAGCACGAAGAAAAAGGCATGGCAGGCAAGGCAGGTGTCATCGCATGGGGTACATTCGTTGTATCTATCATCATCGGTCTCATCGTCGGCTTTGCCAACAAGAGCGAAGTGCTCCTTATCAACGGTAAGGATTGGAACGACCCAACAGACATCGTTCTGACTGACACATCAATGGTTTCTATCCTCATCCTGACGATTGTAACCGTTGCTGCCACTGTCTTCAGCATGGTAACCAACAAGAAGTAAAAACATCTTTAACTCAGAGCAAATAATATGGGAAAGAAAAGAAAAATGCCAGGACTGAACACCAGTTCTACAGCCGACATCTCATTCATGTTGCTCATCTTCTTCCTTGTGACAACGTCAATGGACACCGACCAGGGTCTGGCACGTACACTGCCTAAACCCCCAGAGGATGACCAAGCAAACAACGAAATCAAGGTGAAGGAACGTAATATCCTGAACATTCGTATCAACAAGGACAACTATGTCATGATTGGCGACGACTACGCCACACTTGCTGACATAAAGGAGAGGGCTAAAGAGTTTATCAAGAACGAAGAAAACCGCCCCAACCTTCCTGAACTGAAACCAAAGAAGATCAAGGGGTTGGGCAAGACGATGATGGTGACAGAAAACCACGTCATCTCCGTTCAGACAGACCGCGGAACAGACTACGGAGTTTACTTTGCCGTGCAGGACGCTCTTGTGACTGCCTACAACGAACTTCGTGACGAACTGGCAAAAGCAGAGTTCGGATTCAAGTACGAATTCCTCACAGAAGACCAGCAGAAAGCCATCCGCGAAGTTTATCCACAGAAGATTTCTGAGGCTGAACCAAAGAAATATGGAGGACAAAAATAATGAGTAGATTTAACAAAGGCGGAGGCAGAGAAATGCCTGAGATGAACACCTCATCTCTCCCTGACTTGATCTTCACCATCCTGTTCTTCTTCATGATGGTAACCACCATGCGTGAGGTGACACTGAAGGTGAAATTCGAGAAGCCAGTCGGAACACAACTTGAGAAATTGGCTCGTAAGTCTTGTACTTCATTCATCTACATCGGCCAGCCTACTGATGCGTTGAGAGGCCAGTTCGGTTCTGCTCACCGTATCCAGTTGAACGACAAGTATGCAGAGGCACCCGAAATCTACGACTACGTGATGGAAGATCGTGCCGAACTTGCAGAGTCTGACAAGCCTTTCTACACCGTTTCACTCAAGGTTGACCACCACACTCCAATGGGTATCATCACCGACGTGAAGCAGGTACTCCGTAAGGCTTATGCCCTCAAGATTGTTTACTCGGCTAACAAGAAACAGGACTAAACGTAATTTTATCAAAATAAAAAGGAGCGACTCTTTCCCGAGTCGCTCTTTTTTTGTATCTTTGCCAACAAATTAGTGAAGACATGAAACAATACCTCAACTTATTAGACCGCATCCTGACGGAAGGTGTTCAGAAAGGCGACCGCACAGGCACGGGCACCATCTCCGTTTTTGGCAATCAGATGCGGTTCAACCTGTCAGAAGGATTCCCCCTGCTGACAACCAAGAAACTGCACCTCAAGTCCATCATCTACGAACTGCTCTGGTTCCTGCAAGGCAACACCAACGCCAAGTGGCTGCAAGAGAGAGGTGTACGCATCTGGAACGAATGGGCGGACGAAGACGGCAACCTGGGACACATCTATGGCTATCAATGGCGAAGTTGGCCCGACTACAACGGCGGACACGTTGACCAAATCCGCGAGGTTATCGACCAAATCAAGAACAATCCCAACTCTCGCCGACTGATTGTGTCAGCGTGGAACGTGGCAGACCTCGGAAACATGAACCTGCCCCCATGCCACATCCTCTTCCAGTTCTATGTGGCAGACGGAAAACTCAGTTGTCAACTCTATCAGCGTAGTGCCGACACCTTCCTCGGTGTGCCGTTCAACATCGCCTCATACGCCCTGCTCACGATGATGGTAGCACAGGTTTGTGACCTCCAGCCAGGCGATTTCGTCTATACGACGGGCGACACCCACCTCTACCTCGACCACATCGAACAGGCAAAACTACAGTTGACTCGCGAACCTCGCCCACTGCCGAAGATGAAAATCAATCCCAACGTGAAGAGCATCTTCGACTTCCAGTATGAGGACTTCGAACTGACCGACTACGACCCACATCCACATATCAAAGCAACGGTAAGCGTATGATTTCCATCATTGTAGCCATCGCCGAGAACAATGCCATCGGTTCCGACAACAAACTCATCTATTGGTTGCCCAACGACTTGAAACGCTTCAAGGCATTGACCACTGGCAACACCATCATCATGGGCAGACGCACCTTCGAGAGCCTGCCCAAAGGTGCATTGCCCAATCGTCGCAACATCGTTCTCTCACGACGTGGCAAGGCGGAAGATTTTCCGGGAGCTGACCTCTACCCCAACCTCAACAAAGCCCTGGCTTCCTGCGAGGGCGACGTGTACATCATCGGTGGGGCATCCGTTTACAAAGAGGCACTCCCAATCGCCGACCGCCTGTGTCTCACCTACATTTACGACACCCCCGAAAAGGCTGACACCTTCTTCCCGCAAATCGATGCAGATGAATGGGTTGAGACCTTCAGAGAGGAACATGACCTCGACGAGAAGCACAACTATCGGTACGCATTTATCAACTTGGAAAGGAAAGCATGAATCTGCCCGTTGACTTCGTACAAGCCATGACTGACTACCTCGGCAAAGAAGAGTTCACCCGACTTGCCGAGGCTCTTTCTTTGCCAGCACCAACCAGCATCCGCATCAACACAGAAAAGGTTGAGAAAGAAGAACTTGGCTTCTTGAATGACGCAGAAAGGGTGCCGTGGTGCGACACAGGTTTTTACCTCAACGAACGCCCCGCCTTCACCTTCGACCCCCTTTTCCATGCGGGCTGTTACTATGTGCAGGAAGCCTCTTCCATGTTTCTGTCACATCTCTTGAAACAGTTTGTGAATGAGCCCGTTGTGGCACTCGACCTCTGTGCAGCCCCTGGCGGAAAGTCCACACTCGCCCTCTCTACCCTTCCCCAAGGCTCCTTACTGATTGCCAACGAAGTGGTGCGTCAACGAGCCAATATCCTTGCCGAAAACATCACGAAATGGGGCAATCCTTACAGCATCGTCACCAACAATTATGCCGAAGATTTTCAGCCACTTGGCTCATCGTTCGACCTTATCATCTGCGATGCCCCATGCTCTGGCGAAGGAATGTTCCGAAAAGACCCTGCCTCTATCGATGAATGGAACCTTGCCAATGTGGAAACGTGCTGGAAGCGACAGCGAGGCATCGCCAAAGACATTTGGCCGACCCTCAAAGATGGAGGGCTATTTATCTATAGCACATGCACTTACAATCCCCACGAAGATGAAGAAACGGTGCAGTGGATTGCCGAAAACTTGAGTGCAGACCTCCTGTCTTGCCACCCCGACCCAGCCTGGGGACTAACCGAACAAAACACCCACTTTTTTCCTCACAAAACCAAGGGCGAGGGCTTCTTCATCAGCGTTCTTCGCAAGCACCCTTCCGACGAAGAAGACACCCTACGAACCCCAAATGCCCACAAAAAGAAAGAGAAAAACAGGAAACCCGTCTCAAAAGTGCCTGCCGAAATCTCCTCATGGCTGCTTAATAACCAAGATTTCACATCCTATGAAGACCTCGGTACGTTCCGGGCGTTTCCATCAGCCTACTACCCCATCCTGCAACAAGCCCAACAACACCTGAAAGTCCTTCATGCAGGCATTGACCTCGCCACCACAAAAGGCAAAAACCTACAACCCTGCCACAGTTTGGCACTCAGCAACCATCTCAACCCTGGCATTTTTCCGCAGGCAGAAGTGGATGAGCAGCAAGCCATTGCCTATCTCCGCACCGAGGCAATACAACTGCCAGCCAACATCCCCACAGGCTACGTGCTTATCACCCATCAAGGGCATCCACTCGGTTTCGCCAAAAACATTGGCAGCCGAGCCAACAACCTCTATCCCTCGGAATGGAGAATCAGAAAAGAATTGAAAAACTGAAAAAAGGGAAGATTGAAGTCTTTTTAATAAGACTTTTCACTTTTCAATCCTTCAATCTTTCCATTCTTCAATTCTTTTTCGTAACTTTGCAAACAGAAAAACAAATCAGAATAACAACTCATGAATTTATACGTTAGATATTTTGACCACGAATGTTTGGCCAAAAGTGTAGATGAGGCCATCGATTTCCTGAAAGGCATAGAAGAGATTAAACTTGAAAGCAATGCCGCCAGTCGCATCACAACTTTTCTCAATTCTTCCAATCTCTACCCTTTCCGTCTGAAGGTGAGTTACTCCAACTATGTCCTGTTCCTCAAAACTGAGGCTGAAAGCCTTGAGGATTTCAAAGAGGAAGAGGCTCGTCGCAAGGAGCAGAAGACCGACCGTGTTTCCACGATGGCAGAACGGAAAAAGACGATTCTCGATGCCCTCAACGAACAGAAATCCGGATGGTGGGAAGCAGGACTTCTCTTCAAGCGTGTGATTACCCTGCCCGAGACCGGCAAGTGCAAGTACATCGACACCCGTTTCCGTGTACGCCTCAAGGCCAACAGCGCAATGGATGCTTACACCCGCATTGTTGACCACTTGAAAAATCGCCCCGAGATTGATCCTCGCTCGCAGTTCCCATCTGCCAAGAGTCCAAACTTCGAATACACATTCATTGAGCCAGAAGGAGAAGAGGCATAACGACGCTGATAGACCACTCCAAATATACAACAAACAAAAAGTTCCCAACCGTCTTGTGAGACAGTTGGGAACTTTCTGTTTTTCATCCTTTTAGTCCTCAAAAGATAAACCCGTCCTCTTCCTCGTCATCGTGCTTTCGGGCAGCAGCCTTTTTCTCCTCCTCTTCGGGCTTGTACTCGTTCAGCGTGGTGCCATAAGTGGTGCGGAGCACACGGAATTCCGTGCGTCGGTTGAGGGCATTGAGCACTTCCTGAGCATCGTTGTCCTTGAAACTGAGGATGTAACTCTCCGTCAGCGTATCATTTTCCTTCACTTCCACCTTCGGCGTGCCAGCCATCAGCGTTTCTGCCAACTTCTTCGTGATGACCTTCGGACGCGACTCACCATAGCCGACAGCGGTGAGTCGGTCTTTTGCCACGTCATGCTGAATCAGATAGCGAACCACCGACTCCGCACGCCGCTGAGACAGCCGCTGGTTGTAAGCGTCGTTGCCACGATAGTCGCAGTGGGCAGAAAGTTCGATGGTGATATTCGGATTCTCGTTCATCATCGCCACCAGTTTGTCCAACGCCTCAGTCGATTCGGGCGTGAGGTCGGCACGGTCAAACTCATAGAAAATATTGTCTATCAGCACCGGCACATTGATGGGCGGCAGCGGAAATTGCAAAGTGTATTCCTCGCTTTCCTCCGATTCCTCCACACGGATTTCATTTTTCACGTTCAGATAACCTTTGCAGGTGCCAAGGAACACATAATCCACACCAGGCTTCAGCACCTGCGTGAAAGAGCCATCACCCTTGACCGAAAGTTTCAGGTTCGTTCCGTCATTGCCCACCATGTAAACCAATGCTGCCGGCAACTCATAACCATCCTTTTCATACACCCAACCCGTCACCGTCTGCAAAATCTCGGGACACTCAAACGAGAAGATGTGCTCCCATCCTTTGCCATCATTTCTGGACGAACAGAAGTAGCCACGATGGTGTACGCCCTCAAAGGTCATGCCAAAATCGTCCATCGGGGAGTTTAGCGGAAACTGCTGATTCTCAACGATTAAACCTCGTATAGAGTCTTCGTATGCACGAAAAATGTCCAAACCGCCCATACCAGGATGACCATCGCTGGAGAAATAGAGGTCGCCGTTAGGACGGAACGACGGAAACATCTCGTCGCCAGCCGTATTGATAGGCCGACCCAGATTCTCCATGCCGCCAAATCCGCTGTCCAAGATGCGAGTTCGCCAGATGTCCAAACCACCCTCTCCGCCAGGCGAGTCGCTGACAAAATAGAGCCACTGACCATCGGGACTCACAGCAGGATGGGCAAAGGATGTCAGCGTGTCACGAGAGATGTCACACTTGGTCGGTTTGCTCCACGAGGCATCGCTTCGCTGCGACTTCCAAATCTCGGCGTATCGGGGATAGTCGGGGTCGCTGCTGCAACGGGTGAAGTACATCGTTTTACCATCAGGACTCAGACAAGAGGCACCCTCGTCATACTCCGTATTCACCTCACCTTCTATCACATCCACCGGCTGCCACTTCCCCTGCTCATTCTTTCGAGAGAAGAAGAGGTCACCAAACTTCAAGCCCGTGATGCCAGAAATATCGTCACCCGTCGCCTCCTTGCGAGTGGACGAAAGCACCAGTTGGTCGGCATCGTCCCCCACCAGCATGGGGCTATAATCCGAACGGCGAGAATTAAAAATCGCCTCTTTCTTCACCTTATACTGATTAGGTTTCGCCTTCCATTGCGGTCCTAATTCACACGAAATCAGTCCACTGCGAGCCAGTTCATTGCCAGGGTCGAACTCCAGATATTGGTTGAAGTTCTGTGCCGCCTGCTTATATTGCCCCGCCTTCAACTGCTGCCGAGCCAGATGCAGATAGACCGTGCTGTCTTCCACATGATAACGGACAGCATTCGCATACGCCGCCATCGCCTTCTGCGTGTAACCGATACGCCGATAGCACTCCCCCATCTTGAACGCCCTCACCGCACGCTTCGCCTTGTCCTTAGGCGGCGTTCGCGAATAAGACTTCTTATAATGAATCGAGGCAGTATAATATTCACCAATGGCATAACTCTGCTCCGCCTTCTTGAAGGCAATGCCCTCATTGGAACAGGCACACACAAAGAAGGCAACAAGCATCAACACCATTGCCCGCTTCAGCATATCGTGAATTTTACGTTCCATATTATATATAACGTACCTAAAACCGTTTTATTGTACTCCACACCCACCTTTTCTGGCATTCCTCTTTTCCCCTTCCCAAGCAACGTCCAACTGCCGTTGCCGCATATCGTCTTAAAACTAAACTTAGATTTTATAAAATTCAAGTTAGATTTATATAAATTTAAGTTCAATTTTATAAAATTTAAGTTTGATTTTATAAAATCTAAGTTTAGTTTTAAGAACGTAACGGGTAAAGGCAAAAAAAAGAGCCCTCAAAGGGCTCTAAGCGGCAGGCTCACATCCTCACGCCTTATCAAATGGCAAACGATACGTGCAGCCCTCACGCCAGCGAGAGCAGCCATAGGCGGTGTTGCCTTTGATGATGTGCCCTTGCTTGCAGACGGGGCAAGGAAGACCGATGAGTTCGTCGGGGTTGTGGGCGGCTTTCACTTCTTCGATAGACTTTGCCGGTTCTGATGAAGAGGCGGGTTTCTTAGAGGAGGTTCTTTTCTTGGGTTGGAAACCTGCGGGTGCATTGGCAGCGGAAACCGCTTTAGGGGCTTTCTTTTTCTTTAAGTCTTCCTCGGTGGTGATGGCGACATGACGGTTGGAATTGTCATTACGCACGGTGTTAACCAGTTCCACCACCATCTGTTTCAACTCTTCGATGAAGGTTTTGGCATCGTACTGCCGCTTCTCTATCTCGCGAAGTTTCTTCTCCCAAATGCCCGTGAGTTCGGCACTTTTGAGGAGTTCCTCGTGGATGATGCCGATGAGTTCCACACCTGTTGGGGTGGCGATGAGATTCTTGCGTTCTTTGCGAATGTAGCGACGCTTGAAGAGGGTCTCGATGATGGCAGCACGGGTAGAAGGACGACCAATGCCGTTCTCCTTCATCGCATCCCGAAGTTCTTCATTGTCAACGAACTTACCCGCGGTTTCCATCGCACGGAGCAAGGTCGCCTCGGTGTATGGCTTTGGCGGCTGTGTCCACTTCTCGGAAAGCATCGGAAGGTGCGGTCCACTTTCTTTCTTGGCGAAAAGAGGCAGAGAACGGTCATCGTCTGCCGCATTCTTTTCGTCATCACCGTCGCTGTCTGCTGTCGTCTTTTTGTAAATCACTTTCCAGCCCTCATCGATGATGGTTCGCCCACTGGTGCGGAAGAGGACAGGTCCTCCTACCTCTGACGAGGGCTGGGGAACAACCTCTCCAAAGACGGTTGTCGTCTCAAACTTGCAATCGGGATAGAACACGGCAATGAAAGCACGGGTGACGAGGTCGTACACACGGCGTTCCATATCCGTCAAACTGATGGCCAGCACACCCGTTGGGATAATGGCGTGGTGGTCGGTAACTTTCGAAGAATCAAACACTTTCTTCGATTTCGGCAGGGGCTTTCCTGCCAATGGCTGAGTGAATTGTTCGTAACCCTTCAGCCCTGCCAGCGTCTGCGGACACTTGGCATAGATATCGTCGCTCAGAAAAGTCGTGTCCACACGCGGATAGGTGGTGAACTTCTTTTCGTAAAGACTCTGGATGAGTTGCAGCGTCTGCTCTGCCGAATAGCCAAACTTTCGGTTGCAATCGACCTGCAAAGAGGTCAAGTCGTACAGACGAGGCGGTGCTTCCGTCCCCTTCTTCTTCTGAATGTCCGTCACGGTGAACGGCTGGTCGGTGATGGCATCGAGCACCGCTTTTCCTTCCGCCTCCGTCAGATACTCTATCTGCCTGTAAATCGGTCCCTTGCTCTTGATGGTCTTGCCCTGTTCGGCTGCCGCTTTCACCTCTGCGGCATCTTCCGCCTCCGCCTCTTCATCATGGGCAATCGCCATAAATTTGGTGTCCCGATAGAGGGTGGAAAGCACCCAACTCTGCTTCGGGACAAAACTTTCTATCTCCTGTTGGCGGCGAACAATCAGTGCCAACGTTGGGGTCTGCACTCGTCCGATGGAAAGCACCTGACGGTTCTGCCCATATTTGAGCGTGTAGAGGCGAGTGGCATTCATGCCGAGTGTCCAGTCGCCAATGGCACGACAGAGTCCCGCCTCGTAAAGTGACTGATATTCAATTTGGTCTTTCAATTGGTTGAATCCCTCACGAATCGCCTCTTCGGTCAGCGAAGAAATCCACAACCGCCTGACGGGACACTTCGCCCCCGCCTTCTGCATCACCCATCGCTGAATCAGTTCACCCTCCTGCCCTGCATCGCCGCAGTTGATGATGCCATCAGCCGCCTGCATCAACTTCTCGATGGTGGCAAACTGCTTTTTGATGCCGTCATCATCCTTCAGACGAATGCCAAAACGGGGAGGAATCATCGGCAAATCCCACAGGTCCCAACGTTTCCAACGGGGATTGTACTCATCAGGTTCCTTCAGTTCGCACAGGTGTCCGAACGTCCAAGTGACCTGATAGCCATTTCCCTCGATGTATCCCTGCCTGGTCTCTCTGGCACCCAACACGTTGGCAATGTCGCGAGCCACACTCGGTTTCTCTGCTATACAAACAATCATTTCTTCTGTTGGTCGTGCAGTTCCTTTGCCTGCCGCAAGATGTCGCTGGCAAAAATGAAGTCCTCCAATTTCTTGTTGGCGGCATCCATAATCTCCTTATTACTTCCCTGCCACTCGGCTTTTCCCTCGCAGATGAACGTGATGTTCTCGCCAATACCCATCACGGAGTTCATATCGTGGGTGTTGACGATGGTGGTGATGTTGTCCTCATGAGTGATGCCAGCAATGAGTTCGTCGATGACAATGCTCGTCTTGGGATCAAGACCTGAGTTTGGCTCGTCGCAGAACAAGTATTTGGGTTCCAGCACAATGGCACGGGCAATCGCCACACGCTTCTGCATACCACCCGAGATTTCGCCAGGAAATTTCATCTCTGCCCCTGCCAGATTCACACGTGCCAAACAATCGAGGGCACGCTTCTTGCGGTCCTCGTAGGCATCGTAGGAGAACATGTTGAGCGGAAACATCACGTTGTCGAGCACCGTCATGGAGTCAAACAATGCTGCACTCTGGAAAATCATGCCCATCTCACGGCGCAGCAGAATCTTCTCCCGCTTGCTGAGCGACACAAAATCGCGGTCATCGTAGAAGATGGAGCCACTGGTGGGGGTGAGCAAACCCACGATATTCTTCATCAGCACCGTCTTACCACTACCACTTTGTCCAATAATCAGATTCACCTCGCCATCACGAAAGACGGTATTGATGTCTTTGAGCACATCCTTGTCCTCAAAACTCTTATATAAATGTTCTACTTTTATCATGTTCTATGTCAGCATATTGGTCAAGAAAATGTCGGAGAAGAGCACGAGGATGCTACTCAGCACCACGGCATCGGTGCTTGACTTGCCCACTTCCACGCTGCCTCCCTCGACGGTGTAGCCCTTGTAGGCGGACACACTGGTGATGATGAAGGCATACACAATCGCCTTAATCATACCACACCAGAAGAACCACTGGTTGAACTGGTAGCGGAATCCCTCCGTCAGTTCGGGCACGGTGGTGGTGCCGAGCAGAGAGGTGGCGTATGCTCCGAGGATGCCGGCAAAGACGCTCAACGTGACAAGTATCGGCATGATGGTCATCAAGCCCACGATTTTCGGAAGAATCAGGTAATTGGCAGAATTGACGCCCATGATGTCGAGGGCATCAATCTGCTGAGTGATACGCATCGTGCCAATCTCCGAGGCGATGTTGGAGCCCACCTTACCTGCCAAGATGAGACACATGATACTGGATGAGAACTCCAGCAGCATAATCTCACGGGTGGTGTAACCCACCACCATGCGAGGCATCCAGGGACTCTGAATGTTCAATTTGATTTGGAGGCAAATCACGGCACCAATGAAAAAAGAGATAATCAACACGATGCCTATCGAGTTATAGCCTAACTGATACATCTCGGTCACGTATTGCTTAAAGAACATTCTCCACCGGTCGGGCTGAGACAAGACCCGCCCCATCAGCATCACATACTTACCCAGATGTGTTAATCCACTTTTGATTGAAAGCACTTGTTTGTCGTTTTTAATGATTTATAAATAGCAAAAACTTCGCAAAATTAGCAATTTTTGTTCAAAAGAGAGGCTTTTAACATAGTTTTTTAATTTAGAAAGTGACTAATCAACAAACAATTCGTACTTTTGTAACTAATTTGACGTAACGTATGGAAATAAAAACGCTATCAGCAACCACAAATGCCGGCGATGCCGAGATACCAGAGTACTCCGATGACAGGAATACGCTCTATACTCGCAACCTGGTGAAGACATACGGAAAACGCACAGTGGCAAACGACGTGTCCATCAGTGTGCGACAGGGAGAGATTGTCGGGCTCCTGGGTCCTAACGGAGCAGGGAAGACTACCTCTTTCTATATGACCACAGGACTGGTGGTGCCCAACAGCGGCAGGGTGTTCATCAACGACATGGAAATCACCAACGACCCTGTGTCCACCCGTGCCAAAAAAGGTGTGGGCTATCTGGCTCAAGAGGCGAGCGTGTTCCGCACCATGAGTGTGGAAGACAACATCATGACGGTGCTGGAGATGAAATACAAATCGACGGACGAGCAAAAGATGCATCTGGAGAAACTGCTGGATGAATTCAATTTACAAAAGGTGCGTCGCAATCGAGGCAACCAACTCTCCGGTGGTGAACGTCGCCGTTGCGAAATTGCCCGTTGCCTTGCCATCGACCCGAAGTTTATCATGCTTGACGAGCCGTTTGCAGGCGTTGACCCTATCGCCGTGGAGGACATTCAGTATGTGGTGTGGAAACTGAAAGACCGAAACATCGGCATCCTCATCACCGACCACAACGTGCAGGAAACGCTCTGTATCACCGACCGTGCCTACCTGCTCTTCGAGGGACGCATTCTCTTCAAAGGCACTCCGCAGGAACTGGCAAACAACACCATTGTGAAAGAAAAATACCTCGGCAGCAACTTTGTCCTCCGTCCGAAGAACTTCCAGATGATTGAGGAAAAGAAATTGAGAGAAGCCGAAGAAAACTAAAAATACACATTATTTATTATACATGACAGAAACCGAAAAGTTAGTACAGGCTTGCATTGCAGGCATCCAAGAAAAGAAGGGAAGAAAAATCCGAGTCGTCAATCTTGAAGGCATCGACGACACCATCACCAAATACCTCGTCATTGGCGAAGGCAACTCGCCCAGTCAGGTGTCGGCACTGACCGAATCGGTGCGTGAATTTGCTCGCAAACAAGCAAATGCACGTCCATCAGCAGTGGATGGCACTCGCAACAACCTGTGGGTGGCACTCGACTATATTGACGTGGTGGTTCACCTCTTCGTGCCTGACGCTCGTGAGTTTTACGATGTTGACAACCTCTGGGAAGACGCAGAAATCACGGACATTCCAGATTTAGATTAACCCTCTACAATGTACGGTTGCAAAGCCTTTTGCAAACCTTATTGACCAACTGAATGGAAACGACTGAAAACAAGAATACGAACAATCGGATGCAAAAGCCAAGATTCAACTTCACATGGCTTTATCTGCTCCTCATCGGAGGGCTTGCATACATGATTTTAACGCGTCACGACGTATCTGCCTCCAGAACGGTAGATTACACCACCTTCAAGGAACTGGTGACCAATGGATATGTGTCGGACGTGAAGGTCAACAAAGACCAATACACTTTGACGCTTGGGATTGATGCCAAATACAACAAGCAGGTGTTTGGCACCGTTCAAAAGGACAAATCGCCCAATCGCATCAAGGTCGAATTTGGCTCCATCGACAATCTGGAGACTTTCCTCGACGAACAAACGGAAGCAGGAAACTTCAACGGAAAGATCACCTATGAACGCGAAAATGACTTCATCAGCAATCTGTTTTGGAATCTTGCACCCCTATTGATCATCATCTTCATCTGGATGTTCCTCATGCGAGGCATGGGCGGCGGCATCATGGGAGGTGCTTCCAGCATTTTCTCTGTGGGACGTTCGAAGGCACAACTCTTTGACAAAGACGATAAGAACACGCCTCAAATCACCTTCAAGGATGTGGCAGGCCAGGCTGGTGCCAAACAGGAAGTTCAAGAAATTGTGGATTTCTTGAAGAAGCCAGAAAAATACACCAATCTGGGTGGTAAGATTCCGAAAGGAGCCTTGTTGGTAGGTCCTCCAGGAACAGGTAAGACATTGCTTGCCAAGGCCGTAGCAGGCGAAGCAGGAGTGCCGTTCTTCTCTTTGTCAGGTTCTGAATTTGTCGAAATGTTTGTGGGTGTGGGTGCCAGCCGTGTACGTGACCTCTTCCAACAGGCAAAGGCGAAAGCCCCCTGCATTATCTTCATCGACGAAATTGATGCCATCGGACGTGCTCGCAGCAAGACTGCCGCCATGGGTGGCAATGACGAACGTGAAAGCACCCTGAACCAACTCTTGACAGAGATGGACGGTTTCGGCACCAACAGCGGTATCATCATCATGGCTGCCACCAACCGTGCCGACATCCTCGATGGGGCATTGCTCCGTGCAGGACGTTTCGACCGTCAGATTCACGTGGACCTTCCCGACCTGAGCGAACGTAAAGAAATCTTCATGGTGCATCTGAAGCCCCTCAAGATAGACGAGACTGTTGATGTGGCACAGTTGGCACGTCAGACACCCGGATTCTCAGGTGCCGACATCGCCAATGTCTGCAACGAGGCAGCCCTCATTGCCGCCCGCAACAACAAGGAATGGGTGGACAAGCAGTGCTTCCTCGATGCCGTTGACCGCATCATCGGAGGTTTGGAAAAGAAGACTAAACTACTCACGGCGAACGAGAAGAAGACTATCGCCCTCCACGAAGCGGGCCACGCCACTATCTCCTGGTTCCTCGAATACGCCAACCCGCTTGTGAAAGTGACCATCGTGCCACGCGGACAGGCTTTAGGTGCCGCATGGTATATGCCTGAAGAGCGTCAAATCTCCACGAAGGAGGAAATTCTTGACGAAATCTGTGCCACTCTGGGTGGACGTGCAGCCGAGGAACTTTGTGTCGGCCGCATCTCTACAGGTGCCATGAACGACCTCGAGAAAGTGACCAAACGTGCCTATGGCATGATTGCCTACGCTGGTATGGGCGAAAAACTGCCCAACCTCTGCTACTACGACAACCAGGAATACCAATTCAGCAAGCCTTACAGCGACAAGACCGCCGAGACCATCGACGAGGAAGTTCGCAAACTGATTGCCACAGAATATGAACGGGCAAAGCGTGTCCTCACCGAGCACAAGGAGGGACATGCACAATTGGCACAATTGCTGGTTGAGCGTGAAGTCATCTTTGCCGAAGACCTTGAGAACATCTTTGGCAAACGTCCTTGGACATCACGAACGGACGAAATTTTGGCAGCCAATGCCGAGAATGAGGAAAAAGAAGAGGACAAGCAGCCAGATACGACTGACCACAAGAAGGAAAACGAAGAGTTTATCCGTCAGAAAATCGTACAGGCAGTGCTGGAAAAGGCTGAAAAAGCAGAAAAGGCTGAAAAAGCAGAAAAGGCAAAGCAAGCAGAATCTGATAAACCCAAAGAAAAGTGAAAAATCTCATTATCCGCACCATCACAGGCATTCTTTTCGTCGTCGTCCTCGTTGGCGGCATCGTATGGAATCCCTACTCTCTCCTTCTACTCTTCACCGTCATCACAGCCTTGACGGTGTGGGAGTTCACCACTATCATCAACCACAACATGCACCTGCATGTCAACCGCTTCATCACAACGGTGGCAGCAGCCTACCTATTTGTGGCGGTGTGGGCGTTCAACACCAACATCATGGGTTCCGAGGTCTTCATTCCCTACCTCATCTCCATCATCTATCTGTTAGTGTCAGAAATTTACTTCGACCGCTCCGACACCATCCAAAACTGGGCAATGGCACTGATGGCACAATTGTACATCGCCCTGCCGTTCGCCTCATTCAACACATTGTGCTTTATCAGCACCCCTACTGGCGTGAGTTACTACTTTTGGTATGCCCTGTCCGTGTTCATTTTCCTGTGGGCAAACGATTCTGGGGCTTACCTCATCGGCTCATGGCTTGGCAAGCATCGACTTTTCCCACGCATCTCACCCAAGAAGTCTTGGGAAGGCAGCATCGGAGGAGGCATCGTGGCCATCATCGCCTCTCAAGTCCTTGCCACGTTCATCCCGTTTGCAGAAAATCTGACACCCACACTCAGCCGTCTGCTGTGGGCAGGATTGGCTGTGCTCACGGTCATCTTTGGCACATGGGGCGACCTTGTAGAATCGCTCCTTAAACGCAAATTAGGCATCAAGGATTCTGGCAACATCCTGCCAGGACACGGAGGAATGCTCGACCGCTTCGACAGTTCTCTGCTTGCCATCCCTGCTGCTGTCATCTACATCTACACCATCATGTTGAACATCATACAATAAAATAGTTTGAAGTGGCTTGCCACTTTTTGTAACCGTAATAACAACCTCTTAAACAAAACTAACTATGACTGAAATTCAGAACCCCACTGAGGAACCTGTAGTAGAACCTACAGTTGAAACAGCAACTGCACCTGTCCAGGAGACAGTGCCAGCAGCCGAAGAGCCAGCAGCACCTGCTGTTGAAGAAGAAACTCCCGCTGTTGAAGAAGAAACTCCTGCTGTTGAGGAGCCTGCTGTTGAAGAACCAGCCGCTACAGAAGCAGCCGAAGAGCCTCAGGCAGAAAACTCAACGACTCCTATCGCCACTTATGAGACAAAAGCCCAGGTCGTTGAACGGCTGAAAGCGCTTGTTGCAAGCGACGAAGAAGTAACACGTCAAGAACTCGACAGCCTGAAGAGCAACTTCTACCGCATCCACCATCAGGAGGCTGATGCTGCCTACAAGAAGTTCATCGAAGAAGGCGGAAATGCCGAAGAGTACACCCCTGCCCCCAACCTTGAAGAAGCAGATTTCAAGGAGCAGATGACACTCATCCGCGAGAAGCGTGCGGCTGCCGCTGCCGCTCTTGAGCAGGAACGCGAGGCAAACTTCCAAAAGAAGACAGAAATCATTGACAAAATAAAGACGCTGACAGAAAATCCAGACGAAATCAATCGTGCCTACAACGACTTCAAGGAGTTGCAGCAGCAGTGGAACGACATCAAGGACGTTCCTGCCGAAAAGGCAACATCTCTCTGGAAGAACTACCAGCAGGCAGTAGAAGCATTCTACGACACTCTGAAACTGAGCAACGAACTGCGTGCCTACGACTTCAAGAAGAACCTCGAACGCAAGACAGCACTCTGCGAGGCAGCCGAGAAGTTAGCAGACGAGACAGACATCATCTCCGCCTTCCGCAAGTTACAGCAACTCCATCAGGAGTTCCGCGAGACAGGTCCTGTCGCTAGCGACCTTCGTGAGCAGATTTGGACACGCTTCAAGGACGCTTCCACCGTCATCAACAAGCGTCACCAGGAGTATTTCGAGGCTCGCAAGCAGCAAGAAGAGGAGAACCTCACCAAGAAGACAGCCATCTGCGAGACCATCGAAGGCTTCAACCTCGACGAACTGAAGACCTTTGCCGAGTGGAACGCCATCTCCGACAAGATTACCGCCCTGCAAGCAGAGTGGAAGACCATCGGCTTCGCTCCGCAGAAGATGAACACCAAGATTTTCGAGCGTTTCCGTGCCGCTTGCGACAACTTCTTCACTCGCAAGAGCGAATACTTCCAATCCGTTCGCGACAACCTCAACCAGAACTACGCCCTCAAACTCGACCTCGTGGAGAAAGCCGAGGCACTGAAGGACAGCACCGAATGGAAGAAAACCACCGATGCACTTGTTGAGTTGCAGAAGAAGTGGAAGGAAATCGGCACTGTGCCCAAGAAGTTCAGCGACCAGATTTGGGAGCGTTTCAATGCTGCTTGCGACGCCTTCTTTGCCGCCAAGAAAGAGGCAAACCAAGGTGCTCATGCCGAGCAGACAGAGAACATGGAAAAGAAGAAGAGCATCATCGATGAATTGGCAGCCATCGTGCCAGAAGAGTTCGAGGGTGACCTTCGTGCCAAACTCCGTGCTGCACAGGAAGAGTGGAACCAGATTGGCCACGTGCCATTCAAGGAAAAAGATAAACTCTACAAACTCCTCCGCGAGCAGATGGACAGACTTTACGGCTTCGCCAACCAGAACGCCACAAAGCGTCGCATCGACCGCTTCAAGGAGAGCATCAAGGGAGGCAACGGCAACGATATCCGCTCACGCCTCATGCGTCAACTCGACATCCTGAAAAACGAGATTAAGACCTACGAGAACAACCTCGGCTTCCTCAACATCTCCAACAAATCTAAGCAGAGCAACGCCCTTGTCGAAGAACTCAATCGCAAGATGGACAAACTCCGTGCAGACATGGAGGAAGTGAAGGCTAAAATCGCCGCACTCGAGGAGAACAACTAATGATGCATAAAATGATTGAGTCCCTATAGAAACCTATAGAATCAATAGACCCTAAAACCAGAAGTAGCAGCACCTCGTGCTGCTACTTCATTTTTCTGACCATCCACCACCACACATTATCCCACCACACACGTGGCAACTCATGCGGAGCCAAAGGCATCAAGCGGCACATCCTTGTCAAACGCCGCCAGAACTTCCTCACCTTCTTTTCCTGCCCATACACGCCGACTGACAAGTCATCTGCACTCACCACTCCCACCTTCATAATATCGTCCAGCAGCAACGTTCCCAGCCATTTGCTGGGCGGACAGAGCAACACACCATCCTCCATCCCCCACAAACTGAAAATATACATCACAGCAGCCACAAAGTTTCCCAGCCCTAACACACTTAGCGTTTCCATTGCCTCCCTCCGTTCATCCGCCGATGCACTCATCATCAGCCAATAATAATCCACCAACTGCTTCATGCCGCACCCCTCAAACGCCCAGTGGTGCAGCAGATGCAACAAGATGAACACAAGGTCAAAATTCTTCGAGGGCACCCGAATCTTCCCCACTCCCTCAGGCAGTTCCGCCCAATGGTTCCACTGCTTTGGCTCCATCTCCTCCATCCATTTCCTCAAACGCTCATCACGCTTTGGCGACGACAGCCGCACTGGCCTGTAATGCACTTCCATCTCCACTCCATTCTTCAGCATTGTCGCCACGTGGTACATATTCGGACCTTCCACCTGCTCATAGTGCGACCTCATATACTCCACCACCTGCTCCTTTCCACCCTGCATCCACACATCAATATCCCCCGTCGCCCTTCTCAACGGTTTCGGGTACAACACGCTCATCCCCTGCCCCTTCAGGATGCACACACGCACCCCATCCTGTTCAAACCGCTCACACACCTCCACACACGCCTTGTTCAGCCGCCGATTCTCCTTTGCCAGATAATCCTCCGCAGCCGCCCAATCCATAATCATCTCCACAGGTGGCATCTGCTCCTTCGGCAGCCGTTCCACCCCATCAAACATCACCCCCACAAGCCCCTGCCTCACGGACATGGCAAACAACTCCTCCCACTCTTTCGGCGTGGGGGTGACATCCAGACGCTTCGCATTGCCCAAGGCAACACGCATCAGTTCTATGAATTGAGGACATATCATGTCGTCATCCATAAAAAACGATAGCCACACTCCCAAGAATGCGGCTATCGTTTAACAGAGTGTTACATTGCATCTCGTCCTTTAGTGACGGTATTTGTTCCCCAAATGTCATCACCAGAATCTTCAACTCCTGGTGTAGAACCACCTCCTATTGAACCAGAGCTGCTAAGAATGTAAGTCTTAACACGAGTCTGACGAACTTTCGTCACGGGTGCCATATAAACCTTTTTCATTTTCTTGTCTGTTTTTATCGTTATACATTTATTTTACATACACTTTTTTACCATTAAGGATGTAGAAGCCCTTCGTTGGGGCCTTCACTGGCACACCTTGCAGGGTGTAGAAAGTACCGTTATTGATGGCACGTGAGAGATTCTCCGTTGTCATCCCTTCGCCGTCCTTTGCCTGCACATCTACAATGCTGGTCACCAAATCTCCATCATCGATGAAATAAACCTGCTTGATGGATTCTGTGTCATAAACAGAAGCACCTTCCTCCGCATTACGACGTTTAGATTCCACATCTTGATTTCTACGCTCTCTGACACCACACAACTGCATATAAGCCACATGGTCACCCAGCAACTCGCCTTCATAATATCCCTTTGGCTCAGTTGGGTCTGGAGTACCCTGCTTCATAAGCAAATAGAATCCTAAACCTTCCACATAACTTTGGATTTCATCTTGCTTAGAATAGTCATTCTCATCAAATTTCACAAGATATCCATTAACAGCCAAAACGTAATTCCAATAATCCAAGCCATTCTTTTGGGTTCTCTGGTCAAGCACATAGTCGTTGTTGTAAGCCGTGTTGCGTGTCAACTCACCCGTAGCAGCAGCTAACTGGCTCTGGAATGCCACACCAATCAACTTATTGTTCGACATATCGGAAGGAGCACGGTCGATGTCCGTCGTGAACAATGGCCAAGTGGTTGCGTTCTGCTTGTAGAGATAGTCACCCGTAATCAGCACACCCGACTGATTAGGAACTGCCAACGTTGCAGGAATGTAGCGAACCTCAGAGAGTGTCACCTTGCCTGTTTCGTCATATGCTGTGCCTGAATATTCCGTGTCTTTCACGCTCATCACCTTAAATGCCTTCTGCTCTTCGCCGAGGAAAGTGTATGCCAATGTAAAGTCAAGTGGATATTCACGTGCCTCCGTTGCATAACCATATCTTGTCACATTCTTCGTATCGACAGATACAGCCACCTTGTGAACCTGAATATTCTTCAGGAAGAGGTTGACATCGCCGCCAGAACCTGCAATCTTATAGACATTCAGCGGGGTAGAATGGTAGTAGCCATTGCCATAGTTGAAGTCGTTGCTGTTGGATGGGTTGTAACTGTCCACATACACACGACCCGTGTAGTTTTCTCGACTGATGGGGTTGTCGATGCTGCCAAGAGCCACGCTGGAATTGTTCGTGTCGCCCGTTACAGCCAAGTAAACCGTCTGGCCATACTGCACGTTAGGCACAATGAGTTGATATACACTATCGTTGCTGAGTGTCAGACCATTCTGGTCGGGTTGCAACTGCACTTTTCGATCATTCTCATCCCAATATGCCACAGGGATGAAGCCAAGACCATCAGTTTCTGGTACGAAATTTTCAGAAACTTCACCACCCGAAGCACTATAAGTGTAAGTAAAGCCATAGAAGCCGAGTTTAGAACCAGAAGCATAAACCTTATAAGAATTACCCACTTTCACGTTGAATGTGTAGGTGGTATTAGTCGTGCTCGTCGTGGTAGCACTCGTGTAGATGTTGCTACCGTTTTCATCCACCGACAACGCTTTGTTATTAGCGATGCGGACAGCCACGGTAACAGAACCACTATAGTTGGGTTGGATGGTGTAGAATGTTCCACCCTGCTTGTTGCCATTCTCTCCGTTACCTGCGGTATAAGCCGTATAGCCACTGATGCTGCCATCTTCTGTAGCAGCCTTAAAATCAGCACCGCCGCTTTCACCATACGTGATGGTAGCCACACCACCTCCCACGTTCACTGTCTGTCCCGAAGTGAAAGAGTCGCCATTCGAGAGTGCATACTTCACCGTGTTCGACAAGCCACTGCCAACCGCCTTCTTCTTCAGAGCAATCATGTTCTCTGGGTATCCCACATTGAAGTACTTGTTGTTGCCAGAGGCATAAGACCAATAGTGCTGGTCATTACTGCCCATATTGGCATCGGCATTCAGTTCTGCCAAGGTGTTGTTGCCCGTGTCGGTTGTGAAGTGCTCCATTGCCCAAGTGTAAGGGTAAGGCTTTACGTTGTAGTCATATTCATAAACCTTCACACGCACATGGCAACTGTCGAGCAGATAGCCATATTCACAACTGCCCCACACATTCTGACGCGACTCCAGCACCAGCGTGAAACTACCGTGAGCATTCGGAGCTATGTTCAACGTTTCGCCGTCGGTCAGTGTACAGTTGCTTTCCGTCAGTGTACCCGTGCGTGAGCCGTCCAAAATGTAATACTTGTCAATCTGACTACTCTGAGTGTGAATCTGACCTTTGTTTCTCCACAACGTGGTTGAGATATTACCAGTGCCAGCCTTACGCAGGTAAGTATAAATCATGGCATGTGGATGAGCAATATCACTTTCGTTTGTATCGTTCAGTTCTCGGTCAAACGCTGTTCCACTATAGTATTTCGATTTCATGTGTGTGTCGAGGAACTCATCTACAGACCCCACCTTGATTTCGTAGATGTTCGCCCAACCGGTTTCCGTAACTTGGAATGTCACATCACCATCATTCTCCACCACAAACTGCTGGTGTCCCTGCGTTGTCAAATTAGCACCAGAGCCTATATAAAAATATTTACCGGTCATGCTCGTGCCATCCAAATCCGTCACATTCCATGCCATAAACCTATCACCAGTTGCTTCCTCGTGACGATTCCAACGGATACGGATATGCTGCCCCTTCTTCAACTTCGGAATGACGAACGAAGCACCGTTCTGGATGGTGATAGCAGCAGACATCGTGGAAGACTCCACATTGTTCGGCAACGTGTAAGTCTCTCTGATTCGGCGCAACAACACATCTGCCTCATCTTGTGACAATCCATCCGTCGTATATTCAGGGGTTACAGTCGTATTGGTGCCAAAATGAAGCGGTTCGCTATAGAACATCAAACCTGCTGTAGCATCAATGTATCGTGCGTTGTCGCCCGACACCGCTATAGCATTAGAGAAGACGGGGTGATTCAGATACTCCAACTTCGAATTGGTCGCTGTGTCAAAATGACGCACTTTCCATTCTAACTTCCAATCGTTGCCGTATGCTGTATTGGCATAAAGATCTGCCTTTGTCTCCGTGTTATAGAAATTCCACACATGGGTAGAATAAGGTTTGGTGATAACCGTCTGTGCCACACTCATGATAGGGCTCTGATAATAATAACTATCGTTTTTGTCTGTCAAATAACCCACAGACGCTTCCTGTGCCGTCACCACAAGAGCACCACCTTCGCCACTGATGTTGTAAATTTCGCCCGTCGCACTATTGATGGATGCCGACATATCGCCCTTACCTTCAATGGAGTAAGTCACATTCGTTCCGTCCGACACAGTCAATTGGGTGCTTGTCTCATTTGACATTTCATATGACCTCGAAGCAAAACTGATAGCCTTTGGCGAGTACACCTCAATGGTGTAAACCACCAGATAGCGGCCATCATTGTCAGATGTATCAATTGCCACATATCCGTCGCCCAAAGCCCGAGCCACCATTGTGCTCACAGAGCCACAATAAAACGATCCGGCAGGTTCCACTGCTACATTTCGCCACTGGAATGTTCTTCCTTCGCCCGAATTGCCGTTATTTACCGAACCTGTCACCTTCACATAGGCACCTTTTGTCACAGGAATGTAGAGCGTTGCACCTGACATCACTTGGAGTTGTGTCGCAGCATCTGTACGAATGGTACCTGTAGCCTTCAAGCCATTTGTTTCTGGCACCACCGTTCCTCGATAAGTTATTGCTTCATTGTTGTAACCATCATGATAAACTATCGTTGTGCTTTTGGTAACCCAATCGCCACCTTGTACCAACACACTGCGTGTTGTTGACCAACTATTCGTGAAATCCCATGTCTCCACCGTCTTATCATTGGAACTTGAGGTGGTGCGTCCGCCTAACACATAAATGTGATACAAGCGTGGGACTGCTCCAGAACCGAAAGATTTGAGACCATTCAGATGGACAACATTATCAACCCGGAAATTAGCGAGGTCGATATCCACAAATCCATCTACGCCAATCGTTGCGTGATACTCTGTTCCGTCATTGAAAAAGACACGATAAGTACCCTGTTGACCTTCCAGACGAAGGATGCCATAATTAGACAAATCCACATAAGTACTTGACGAAGGGCTATTATTACCATAATAGGCGTTCAGATAACCCATATTGTGGTTCACATAACGTGTTTCACAGCCGCCCACATAACTTAATTGTGTGATTTCTGTCTGTGCCCAGACACTACTCATTGTCCCTCCTATCGCCATGAGGAGTGACAACATAAACAGTTTGTAAATCTTTTTCATATTATAATGTTGTTTTTGTTTTGATTTGCGATTAGTAGTTCTGTTGTATATTGTGGGTAATTTGTTGGATATTATTTCCGATATGGTAGGAGATGTTTCCGCAGCGAGTGGCTACGAGAAACTTAATTAGGGCAAAGATATGTAATCTGGGGGAGGTGGAAAAGAGATTTTAGGATTTTTTAGCCTTTCGGGGTGGCAATTTTTGGTGGTTTTTTGTTTGAATGTTCTGATTGCAAAGTGCAGATTGCAACAAAAGGAGGGAAACGAGGGGATGAGATGGCAGGAGGAAAAGGAGCGATGTGAGGGGACGGGAAAGTGGGTTGGCGGGGAGGGGTCTTAAAACTAAACTTAGATTTTATAAAATTCAAGTTAGATTTATATAAATTTAAGTTCAATTTTATAAAATTTAAGTTGGATTTTATAAAATCTAAGTTTAGTTTTAAGAACGCCCGCAGAAAAGGGGCTTTGGAGGGGCGGAATATATTAAATTTTGTAATTTAGCGTGGTGGTTTGGAGAAAAAAGCGTATCTTTGCCAAAGATTTATAATAATATTTAATGTGTAAAGATAATAATATGATGAGGAAATACGTTATAATGGTAGTGATGGGCATGGCTTCGGCGGTTGCGTCGGCTCAGAAAATCTCGTTTGAAAGGACAACGGTGAATGCGGGTTCGACCTTGTGGAAGAAGCCAGTGACGGCAGTGTTCAAGTTTACGAACAAGGACAGGGAACCGCTGATTGTGCGGGAGGTTGATGCGGGGTGCGGCTGTCTGATGCCGAAATGGTCATCGGCTCCGCTGATGAAGGGCGACGACGGCGAAATCAGCGTGACGTATGACGCAAAACTGCTGGGACACTTCGACCGGTACATCGATGTCTATACGAACGCGGGCGAGAAGCCGGTACGCATCCGCATGAAGGCGCTGGTGACGGAGGTGGAGAAGAAGACGGTGGAGGAACTGTATCCTTACAGCGTGGATGACATCCTGATGAGTGCGAACAACGTGGAGTTCCCAGACGTGAACGCGGGCGACTCAGCCTCGGTGGAGATTGAGATTCTGAACAACAGTAGCGAGGTGTACACGCCATCGCTGATGCATCTGCCGCCTTACATCACGGCGACGTATCAGCCGGAGATGATTGCCCGTGGCAGGCGTGGAAAGATTCAACTGACGCTGCACAGCGACAAGTTGCCCGACCTGGGTCTGAACCAGACGAGCATCTATCTGGCTCGCTACGCCGGCGACAAGGTGGGCACGAACAACGAGATTGCGGTGTCGGCGGTGCTGCTGCCCGACCTGCACTATGCGGAGACGTTCACCAGGAAGCCGAACTTCCAGATTTCGACCACAGAACTGAACATTGGCAAGTTGGGAAAGAAGACGAAACTGACGGGTCAGGTGAAGTTGAGCAACAAGGGCACGGGTGTGCTGAAACTGAGCAAGATTCAGGCGTTCAACCAGGCGATTACGGTGGCTCTGGCGAAAACGGAGTTGCAGCCTGGCGAGGAAGTGGCGATGAAGGTGACGGTGGACGCAAGATTCCTGGGCATGTCGAAGACGGAACCGAGGGTGCTGATTATCACGAACGACCCGAAGAGGCCTAAGGAGGTGGTGAACGTGCATTTTGAGAAGTAAAGGGCTGCAACATCGTTGCAGCACGGAAAACAAAGATAAACTATGGAACATCCGGAGAATAGTGCTGAATATGCTGGTTTGCAGGTGAATGCGGGGGTGGCACAGCCATCCATCGTGAACCCCTACCTGAGCCAGATGAGGAAGAAGCGGCAGAAGTTGTTCACTCCCGGCGAGTATGTGGAGGGCATCCTGAAGGGCAATGTGAGTATGCTGAGCCAAGCGGTGACGCTGATTGAGAGCGTGCTGCCTGAACATCAGGTGATTGCACAGGAGGTGATTGAGAAGTGCCTGCCCTACTCTGGCAACTCGGTGAGAATCGGCATCAGCGGTGTGCCTGGTGCTGGCAAATCGACCAGCATCGATGCCTTTGGTGTGCATCTGCTGGAGAACTATGGCGGCAAACTGGCGGTGCTCGCCATCGACCCCTCGTCGGAGAAGACCAAGGGCAGCATTCTGGGCGACAAGACGAGAATGGAGAAACTGGCTGTGCATCCGAAGTCGTTCATCCGCCCCAGCCCCACGGCTGGTAGCCTGGGCGGCGTGGCACGGAAGACGAGGGAGACCATCATCCTGTGTGAAGCGGCTGGCTATGACAACATCTTCGTGGAGACGGTGGGTGTGGGTCAGAGCGAGACGGCGTGCCACTCGATGGTGGATTACTTCCTGCTGATTCAGTTGGCAGGCACGGGCGACGAACTGCAGGGCATCAAGCGTGGCATCATGGAGATTGCCGACGGCATCGTCATCAACAAGGCGGATGGCAACAATGTGGACAAGGCTCAACTGGCGGCGACACACTTCCGGAACGCCTTGCACCTGTTCCCCCTGCCCGACAGCGGCATCGTGCCCGAGGTGATGTGCTATTCGGGCTTCTACGAACTGAACATCGACGAGGTGCTGAAGATGGTGTTCCGATACATCGACAAGGTGAAGGAGACGGGCTACTTCCAGTACAGGCGGAACGAGCAGTCGAAATACTGGATGTATGAGAGCATCAACGAGCACCTGAAGAGCAGTTTCTACCAAAACAAGGTGGTGAAGGGCATGATTGAGCAGATGGAGAACGATGTGCTGGGCGGACAAGTGACTTCGTTTGTGGCAGCCAAAAAGTTATTGGACGCTTATTATGAGACACTTAAATAGGACATTTTTCTTGTTGGCATTCCTGCTTGTGGCGGCTACAATGAAGGCACAAGACGGCAAGGTGGGGTATCAGTTTCTGAACATCCCTGTGAGTGCCCATTCGGCTGCCTTGGGCGGTGCGAATGTGAGCATTG
This sequence comes from Bacteroidaceae bacterium, assembly GCA_017483605.1. Taxonomy (GTDB): domain Bacteria; phylum Bacteroidota; class Bacteroidia; order Bacteroidales; family Bacteroidaceae; genus Minthosoma. The sequence continues at coordinate 120,466 of JAFUWG010000048.1, forward strand.
TGGAGGACGATGCCAGCATCATGTGGACAAACGCGGCGATGCTGACCAATGTGTCGGACAAGAGCATCCTGCTGGGATATAACTCCTACATCAACTCGAGCAACCTGATGTCGGCGGGCTTCGTGAAGGCGATTGGCGAACGGGGCACGTTGGGCGTGGGTGCTCAGGTGCTGACGTATGGCACGATGGACGAGACGGACGAGACGGGCAACGTGGTGGGCAGTTTCAAGGCGAACGACCTGAACTTTCAGGCGTCGTACTCCTACCTGCTGAGCGACCGTTGGAGCGGTGCCATCACGGCGAAGGTGCTACTGAGCAACTATGCGGAGTTTTCGAGCACGGCACTGGGTGCGGACTTGGCACTGAACTACTTCGACCAAGAGCATGGCTTCTCGTTCTCGGCGGTGGGCAGGAACTTGGGTGGCCAAATCACGTCGCTCTACGACGACGGTGACCGCGAGTCGCTGCCGTTCAATCTGGCGTTCGGCTTGAGCAAGGACTTTGCCAACGCCCCGCTGCGAATCTCGCTGACGGCTGACGACGTGACGCACTGGGACGATGTGAAGTTCATCCAGCACTTTGTGTTGGGTGTGGACATCCTGCCGTCGAAGAACACGTGGGTGGGCTTGGGCTACAACTTCCGCCGTGCCCACGAGATGAAGGTGGCAGACAGCAGCCATTGGGCAGGGTTCAGCATCGGCGCAGGACTGAATGTAAAGAAATTCAAGGTGGGTGTGGCTTACGGCAAGTACCATGTGGCTGCATCTTCGGTAATCATCAATGCAGGTTTTTCATTATGAAGAAAATTATCATTGCGATAGATGGCCATTCGAGTTGCGGAAAGAGCACGATGGCGAAACAATTGGCAAAGGAGATTGGCTATGTGTATGTGGACACGGGTGCGATGTATCGTGCCGTGACGCTGTTTTCCATGAGGAACGGAATGTTCCCCGACGAGGGCATCAAGGAGGAGGAACTGAAGGAGGCGATTGATGCAGGAAAGATTCAGATTGGCTTCAAGTTCAATCCTGAGACGGGGCGCCCTGACACCTACCTGAACGGGGAGAAGGTGGAGGACGAAATCCGCCAGATGGCGGTGAGCAACCGCGTCAGCCCGATTGCGGCATTGCCCTTCGTGAGGGCATTGCTGACGGAACAGCAGCAAGCGATGGGCAAGGAGAAAGGCATCGTGATGGACGGCAGAGACATCGGCACGGCTGTGTTCCCACAGGCGGAACTGAAGGTGTTTGTGACGGCTTCGGCTCGTGTGAGGGCTCAACGTCGCTATGACGAACTGATGGGCAAGGCTCAGACGCAGGAGGAGAAGGACGCTCTGAATTATGAGGAGATTCTGAAAAATGTGGAGGAGAGAGATTACATCGACTCGCACAGAGAGGTGGCTCCGCTGAGACAGGCGGAGGATGCCATTGTGCTGGACAATTCGGAACTGACGAGAGAGGAGCAGAGTGCGTGGCTGCTGGAGAGGTTTAAGGAGAGAGTTCAATAAAAAAAACAGCGACAATGCCGCTGCACGCAAGACAAGATATGCTGATAGAGATTGACGAGGGTTCGGGATTCTGCTTTGGGGTGACGACTGCCATCCGAAAGGCGGAGGAGGAACTGGCGAAGAGCGAGTCCCTCTATTGTCTGGGCGACATTGTACACAATGGGCGTGAGGTGGAGAGGCTGAAGAAGATGGGGCTGATGACGGTGGGACATGCTGACCTCAACACGCTGAGGAACACAAAGATGCTGCTCAGGGCTCATGGGGAGCCTCCCCTCACCTATCAGAAGGCGAAAGAACAGAATATCAGCCTGATAGACGCCACGTGTCCTGTGGTGCTGAACCTGCAGAAACGCATCCGAAAGGCTTACGAAGAAGGCGGACAAATCGTCATCTACGGAAAGAATGGCCACGCCGAAGTGGTGGGGCTGGTGGGTCAGACGGACGGCACGGCTATCGTGATTGAGAATCTGGAGGATGCGAAGAGGCTGGATTTCAGCCATGACATCCAACTGTTTTCTCAGACGACAAAATCGCTGGAGGGATTCAGGGAGATTGTGGGCTACATCGAACAGAACATGAAGGACGGGGCACAGTTCCACTACTTCGACACCATCTGCCGACGGGTGGCAAACCGCATCCCGAACATCCGCAACTTTGCCGAGAAGCATGATGTGATTCTGTTTGTGTGTGGCAAGAAAAGTTCAAACGGGAAGGTGCTGTACAACGAGTGCCTGTCGGTGAACCCGCACACGTATATGATTGACGACCCCTCAGAAATTGATTTCCAGTGGTTTGAGGAGGTGAAGAGCGTGGGCATCTGTGGTGCAACAAGCACGCCAAAGTGGCTGATGGAAGAATGCAAAAAGAGGATTGAGAATGAAAACGCTTGATTATGAATTGATTGAATTGCCCAAGATAACAGATCCCCGTGGGAATCTGACGGTGGCTGAGCAGATGAAGAATGTGCCATTCGACATCAAGAGGGTGTATTGGACCTACGACGTGCCTGGTGGCGAGAGCCGTGGGGGACATGCCCACAAGAACCTCTATCAGTTGGTGGTGGCGATGAGTGGCAGTTTCACAGTGACGCTGGACAACGGGGAGGAAAGAGAGACGGTGCTGCTGAATCATCCGTGGCAGGGATTGCTCATCAAGCCGAACACCTGGAGGACTTTGGACGACTTTTCAAGTGGTGCGGTGTGTATGGTGTTGGCAAGCGAACTCTTTGATTTAGACGACTATATCTATGAGTATGAAGATTTCCTGAAGTATGTTCGACATCGTTAGATACACAACAGACAGACAGGCGGAATGGGATGCCTTTGTGGAGAAGAGCAAGAACGGCACTTTCCTGATGAAGCGAGGGTACATGGATTATCACGCAGATAGATTCGTGGACTGCTCGCTGATGTTTTATCTGAAGGGGAAGTTGTATGCTGTGATGCCTGCCAACGTCTGTCAAGAGGTGTTCTACTCGCATCAAGGGCTGACATACGGAGGGCTCATCATGAACGAAAGGTGTACGGCAGCCAAGGTGCTGAAGGTGTTTGAGGAGATGAACGAATGGCTGAAAAGCAAGGAGGTGAAGAAGGTGGTATATAAGCCTATCCCGCACGTTTACAGCACGTTGCCATCAGAAGAGGACTTGTATGCATTGTTTCGATGCGGAGCACGGCTGGTGGCAAGGGGACTTTCGTCGAGCATCGACCTGACGGACTTGCCAAAGTGGAAGCAAAACCGCAGGACTGCGTTGAACAAGGCAATGACGGAGGGAGTGACGGTAAAGCGGTCGAACGACTTGAAAGGATTCTGGGAGATTCTGACGAAGAACCTGATGCAGGTGCACGGAGTGGTGCCAGTACATCGTGTGGAAGAAATGCAACTGCTTCAGAGCCGATTTCCGAAGAATATTGTGCTATTGGTAGCCAAAAGCCGTGAAGGGAAACTGCTGGCAGGCATCTTGCTGTACCTGACGAAACAGGTGGTGCATTCGCAATACATCTCAGCGACAGAAGAGGGCAAGACGGTGGGTGCGGTGGATGCCATCATGTATGAGGTGCTGAAAATGAATGCCCAATATTTTGACTTTGGCATCTCGACAGAAAACGGAGGGCAATACCTGAATGAAAAACTGATTTTCCAGAAGGAAGGATTTGGAGGCAGAGGCATCTGCTACGACACGTATGAATATACCATATCTTGACTTGAAGGCGGTGACGGCCCAGCATGAGGAGGAAATCCAAAGGGCTGTGGCGGAAGTGGTGGGTAGCGGATGGTACCTACAAGGGGAGGCTGTGAAACGGTTTGAGCAGCACTTTGCGGAGTATATCGGTACACCATACAGCATCGGCGTGGCAAATGGGCTGGACGCTTTGACGCTGACGCTGAAAATCTACAAGACATTAGGAAGAATCAAGGAAGGTGCGGAAGTGATAGTGCCAGCCAACACGTTCATTGCAACGGTGTTAGCCATCACAGAGAATGGAATGAAGCCGGTATTTGTGGATGTGGACGAAGAGACGCTGGAGATGCCAGCGGAGGCGGTGGAGAAGGCGATGAATCGGCAAACTGGTGCCTTGATGATGGTGCATCTGTATGGGCGTTGCACCTACAATGAGCAAGTGGCTACGCTTTGTCAAGAGCATGGCATCTTGCTCATCGAGGACAATGCACAGGCACATGGATGCAAGTATCAGGAACGAAAGACGGGGTCGCTGGGAAATGTGGGGTGCCATAGTTTCTACCCTGGGAAAAACCTTGGGGCATTGGGAGATGGAGGTGCCGTGACGACGGATGACGAAGAACTGGCAGAGACACTTCGTGCGATGGCGAATTATGGCTTTGAGAAGAAATATGTGGCTCGGTATCAAGGAAGAAACAGCCGTCTGGACGAGGTACAAGCAGCCGTGTTGGACGTGAAACTGCAATATCTGGATGAGGACAACCGGAAAAGGCAAGACCTCGCGCGTACATATTATAACTATATTGACAATCCGCTGGTTCGGTTGCCACAAAAGATGGATGAAAAGAACAACGTCTATCACATTTTCCCTGTCTTCACGGAACATCGGGACGAACTACAGACCTATCTACAAAAGCAAGGGATACAGACGCTCATCCACTACCCTATCCCACCTCATCAGCAACAATGCTATGCGACGTATAACCACTTGCAGTTGCCAGTCACGGAGAAACTTGCTCGGCAGGAATTGAGCCTGCCATTGAATCAAGTCATGACGGAGGCAGAGGCAAGATATGTAGTATCGACAATAAATTCTTTCAAAAAGTTTTGAGAAATTGCAGAAAATGTATAATTTTGCAACCAGAAAGAGACAAACGTATAAAACGAAATACTATGGCTGAAATCAAATGTATCGGCATCATCACTTCAGGAAATGACGCACCAGGCATGAATTGTGCCATACGTGCCGTCACCCGTTCTGCTATCTACAACGGGCTGAGAGTCAAGGCTGTCTATCGTGGCTACAAAGGCTTGATAGACGGCGAAATTGTGGAGTTTCAGACCCAAAACGTGAGCAATATCCTGCAATATGGAGGCACCATCCTCAAGTCCTCACCTTCAAAGGACTTCAAGAGTGCCGAAGGTCGGAAGAAAGCCTACGAGAACCTCGTCAAAGAGGAGATTGATGCACTTGTGGTGATTGGCGGCGACGGCACCATTCAAGGTGCACGCATCTTTGCACAAGAATTTGATTTTCCGTGCATTGCAATCCCTGCAACCATCGACAACAACCTCTGTGGCACCGATACAACCATCGGCTATGACACGGCTCTCAACACCATTATGCAGACGGTCGATAAAATCCGCGACACAGCCACCAGTCACGAGCGACTTTTCTTCGTCGAGGTGATGGGTGATGGAGCAGGGTTCCTTGCCCTCAATGGTGGCATCGCCGCAGGAGTGGAAGAAGCCATCGTGCCAACCATCGAGATTGAAGACGAACAACTCAACCACTTCATCCAGAAAGGTTTCCGAAAGACCAAAGGCAGTTCTATCGTGCTCGTGGCAGCCAACGAACAAACGGGAGGTGCCATGCACTATGCAGAACTGGTGAAGAGCCAATACCCCGAACTCGACGTACGCATCTCCATCATCGGACATGCACAACGTGGAGGCCACCCCACTGCCCACGACCGTATTATCGCCAGCCGTATGGGTGCTGCCAGCATTCAGGCACTTCTGAAAGGACTCCGCAACGTCATGGTCGGCATCGACAACGACGAAATTGTCTATGTTCCCTTCTCTCGTGCAATCAAAGACAATCGTGCCATAGACCGCAACCTGCTGGAGATTTTGCATAACTTGTCTATCTAATAAGGTAATAAAGGTTGTTTATATAAGAATGAAGTGAACCCCGAAAGTTTTTTGTCTAACTTTCGGGGTTCACTTTAAAAGCGTGCTGTAGCAACCTCTGAATCGACCACGTCGTGGTCGATGTGCCGACCACGTCGTCATCGGTTCGCCGACCACGACGTGGTCGATTTTGAGGTGTCGAGGCGATGGCTATTTGACACACTCACTTTTTCTTTCTATTTCCAATCTATATTGATGGCGTTAAACCGAGTGGGATAACGCATGAAGAGCACGTTGATGAGGGTGGAGGCGAGGTATAGTTTGGTTTGGCGACCAGGGGTATAACCATGTCGCCAGATTTGTTTGAGGCAGACATGGGTGCCCGACTCATGAACATAGAATTTGATGCGTTTGTTATCGTCGTTATAGTCTTTTTCCGTATAGTGAAAGATACAAGGGCATTCAGGGTCATTACCCACAGCCCTCAGACAATGATGCCAGGTATCTATCAGTTTTCCAGCAACATCATCAAGGATGTCAGCAGCCAATGATGCCGCTGCTTGTTCACTTTCGGTTTCCAATAAAATCTCCATAGATTATGTAGTTAGCCGACTACAAAGGTAAGAGTTTTCTATTGAAAGTCAAAAACTTTTAGTAAAAAATTGAGCATAGAGCGTAATTAGAGAAAATAAAACTGTCATTTAGTATGATAACAGGAGAAAAATGTGGCATCATAATGAAGACACCATCCAACAACAAAAAGGGCTTCGGAGTCTATCTCTGAAGCCTTTTCTGTGGTTGGGATACCCGGGCTCGAACCAGGAATAACAGGACCAGAATCTGTTGTGTTGCCAATTACACCATATCCCAATTTTTGTTTCAGCAACCACCAAATGAGTACCCCTCTTTCGGAATTGCGATGCAAAGGTAGTGCTTTTTCGGAAACTGGCAAAAGGTTTGGACGTTTTTTTTCTCGGAAAGTGGATTTTTCTCTTTTTTCAGTGAGAAAGACAGAGAAAATGCGTAAATTTGCCACAAGAAAAAGCAAGGAAAATGGAAAAACTGATATTTATTAGTAATGACGACGGCTACTCGGCAGAAGGCATCAAACAACTGGCGGAGATGGTCAGAGGGTATGGTGATGTATTCATCGTTGCCCCCGACAGCGGCAGGAGCGGTGCGGGCATGAGCATCAGCAGCCACAACCCCGTGAGGAACACTTTTATCTGCCACGAAGATGGGACGGAGGAGAAAGGAAGCCTGACGGTGTGGGCTTGTACGGGTACGCCTGACGACTGTGCCAAGATGGCATTTGAGAAGTTGCTGCCTCGCCGTCCTGACCTCGTGTTGGGTGGCATCAATCATGGTGACAATTGTGCGGTGAATGCTCACTATTCAGGCACGATGTCCATCGCTTTAGAGGGGTGCATCAAGCATGTGCCTTCCATCGCGTTTTCAAGTGGGAAGACGGCTTGCGACGCAGATTTCAGTTATATGAGAGAAGTCGTACAGAAGGTGGTGAAGATGGTGCTGAAAGAAGGGTTACCCATCGGAGTCTGTCTGAATGTGAACGTGCCTGACACGAACGAACTGAAAGGCTTGAAAATCTGTAAGATGGGCATGGGCGACTGGCATGAGGAGTGGCAGGAGAGAGACCATCCGAGAGGAGGAAAATACTACTGGATTGCAGGCTATTATGCCCCGCATGACGAGAACGACCATGAGAGTGACACCTGGGCATACGAGCATGGGTATGTGGCAGTTACGCCGATACAACTCGACATGACGGCATACACGGCGATGGAACAGTTAAAGAAAGGATTGGAATGAAGTATTACCTCATCGCAGGCGAGGCTTCGGGCGACCTTCACGCGTCGAATCTGATGGCGGCATTGAAGGCGGAAGACCCAATGGCGACCTTCCGTTTTTACGGCGGCGACAAGATGGCTGCCGTAGGCGGAACGCTGGTGAAGCACTATCGGGAATTGGCTTATATGGGGTTCATTCCTGTGCTGACGCATTTGCCAACCATCCTAAAAAACATGGAATTGTGCAAAGCAGATATCGCCGCTTGGAAACCCGACGTTGTGATATTGGTTGACTATCCGGGCTTTAATCTCGACATCGCCAAGTATGTGCATCGGCAGGGAATTTGCAAGGTGTTTTACTACATCAGCCCCAAGATTTGGGCATGGAAGGAGTATCGAATCAAAAACATCCGAAGGGATGTGGACGAGTTGTTTTCGATTCTTCCGTTTGAGGTGAAGTGGTTCAGAGACAGAGGCGTGGAGGTGCATTATGTGGGGAATCCCTGTGTGGATGCGGTGGAGGACTGGAAAAGCCACTCTCAACACGATGGAGAAAAGGAGAAAAAGCAGATTGCGATTTTGGCAGGAAGCAGAAAGCAGGAAATCAAGGACAACCTGGGCATAATGCTGGAGGCAGCAGCGACATTCGAGGACTATCGACTGGTCATTGCAGGAGCACCGAACATCAGCGAAGCATACTATCAAAAGTATATTCCCCAAGGCATCCAAGCGGAACTGCGATTTGGGCAGACATACCAGATACTGAAGGAGTCGGAAGCCGCATTGGTCACCTCGGGCACCGCCACATTGGAGACCGGCATTCTGAGAGTGCCGCAAGTGGTGTGCTATTACACACCCGTCGGAAAGTTCATCTCATGGCTGAGAGGCAAGATATTGAAAGTGAAGTACATCTCACTGGTCAACCTGATTGTTGACCGCGAGATTGTACAAGAATTGGTGGCTGACCGAATGACAAAGAAGAACATCGTGCAATGCCTCGGCGAGATATTGCCAGGCGGAAAAGGCAGGCAGCAAATGCTGAACGACTACGAGGAGATGAACCAGATGTTGGGTGGTGCAGGTGCCAGCGAGAAAGCGGCGAAAAAGATGGTTCAACTCCTCCGGAAGCCGCAAAGTTAAATCTGACAACAAACGATTAACAATCAACACGATACGACATGGAATACAAACCCACATTTACCAAAGAGGAAATTGACGAGATTGTGTCTTGGTTTGAAACGCACCGATGCGAGCAAGACATTGACTTAGGCGGAGGAATACACATCCGAGAGTTGGACACCGCCCTGAAGCAGTTGCTCCACATTGCTCGAACCAAGTACGAAAATCGAGTGTTTTCTGGACAGATTTTCCTGCTCTTCCGAATCCGGGACGAACTGCTCAAGCAGGGGAAAGTAATAGGCGAGAAGTAATCCTTCCCGCCTATTTTTTTGTGCTTTCCTATTGCTTTTGCCGATTCAGTTCCGCCTCTACCCGATTGGTCAAGTCGATATAGTCCTGAACCGAAAGTTGTTCAGGCCGTTTGGTGAAAATCGGGTCAGCCAACATCGGCGAATCCTTGCCCAGAATCTGCTTCATTCCGTTCCTCATCATCTTCCGACGCATCGTAAAGACGGTCTTCACAATACGACGGAACAATTGTTCGTCACACCCCAAGTCCTGCTTACCGTTGCGGGTGAGGCGAATCACAGCACTCTTCACCTTCGGAGGCGGATTGAATACATTTTCGTGGACGGTGAAAAGATACTCCACATCGTACCACGCCTGAATCAGCACACTCAGCACCCCATAAGTCTTGCTGCCGGGTTCAGCAGCCATGCGTTCCGCCACCTCCTTCTGAATCATGCCCGTGCAGCAGGGGATGAGTGCCTTGTTTTCCACCATCTTGAAGAAAATCTGCGAGGAAATGTTGTAGGGATAATTGCCCGTCAAGACAAACGGACGACCACCGAACACCTGCTGCAAGTCCATCTGCAAGAAGTCACCCTCGATGATATTGTCCCCCAACTCAGGAAAATGCTCGTGGAGATACGGCACGGAGTCGAAATCAATCTCCACCACCTTAAACTCCCTACCCTTCTTCAAGATATACTGCGTGAGCACACCCATGCCAGGCCCCACTTCCAGCACAGGAAGTTCGGGACAGGCATCCACCGTATCGGCAATGCGAGATGCTACACTGAGGTCGGTCAGGAAGTGTTGCCCTAAAAATTTCTTTGGTTTTACGCTGTTCACAAAAATTTTACCAATTATGAATGATGAATTATTGAATAATTTCGTACCTTTGCAAGTGAAATATCTTTGCAAAGATACGGATTTTTTTGATGAACAACAATAAAACGCTGAAAAAGGCTCTAAATATTGCCTTGCCGTTCGTGCTTGGAGGTGGTATCTTGTGGTGGATGTATCGCGACACCGACTTCAAAGCCATGAAAGACACAGTTCTGTACGACATGAACTGGGGGTGGATGCTTTTTTCGCTGGTGTTCGGCGTGACAGCCCAACTGTTCCGAGGCATCCGATGGAAACAGACGCTGCAACCGCTTGGCGAACATCCGCGGGCGATGGATTGCGTCCATGCCGTTTTCATCTCCTACGCCTCCAGCCTCATCATTCCCCGCAGCGGCGAATTGAGCCGGTGCGGTGTGCTGGCAAAGTACGACGGCACCTCCTTTCTGAAGGCATTGGGCACCGTGGTCACAGAGCGTGTCATCGACTCGCTGCTCCTGCTCGGCATCACGGCGGCGGTGATTCTTTCGCAGATTCCCATCTTCAGTTCCTTCTTTGACCGCACAGGCACCAACCTCTGGGACACCCTGCGAGGATTTACGACAACCGGATACATCGTCACAGCCATCTGCATCGTCATCACCATCATCTTCCTGTGGGTCGCCATGAAGCGGTTCACCTTCATGACCAAACTGAAGGAGATGGTTGGCAAACTGAGAGAGGGCATCCTTTCCCTCAAAGACGTGAAAAACAAATGGCTGTTCGGGTTCTACACCCTTGCCATCTGGGGCAGTTACTTCCTCCACTACTGGATTACCTTCAACTGCTTCGACTTCACTGAGAATCTGGGATTTACGGTGGCGATTGTCAGTTTCATCGTGGGCAGCATCTCGGTGATTGTGCCGACACCCAACGGGGCAGGTCCCTGGCATTTTGCCGTCAAGACCATCCTCATCCTGTATGGCGTGGCAGATGCCAACGCCGTGGCTTTCGTGCTGATTGTCCACACCATACAAACCGCCCTCGTGCCGCTGCTGGGCATCTATTCGTTGGTGGCATTGGGGCTCAGAAAGACGCATACAACAACAAATTATTCATCCATAAAAACCGAAAAACTATGAATCCTATTGAAGAACTCTCTCCCAAAGGCGTGTGGAGAAATTTCTACGCATTGACGCAGATTCCCCGTCCATCAGGACACACGGAAAAGGTGGCTAACTTCCTGGTTGATTTTGCCAAGAAGAACGGAGCCGAGGCATACATCGACGATGCTGGCAACGTGATTATGAAGAAGGGGGCAACGGCTGGGTATGAAGACCGCGAGACAACCGTGCTACAGGCACACATGGACATGGTGCCACAGAAGACGAAGGAGTCAACCCACAATTTTGAGACCGACCCGCTGGACGTGTACATCGACGGTGAATGGGTAACCGCCCGCAACACAACCCTCGGTGCTGACGACGGAATGGGCGTGGCTGCCGCCATGGCGATTATCGAGGACGACACCGTGGAGCACGGCCCCATCGAGGTGCTCATCACCCGCGACGAAGAGACGGGCATGGACGGTGCGTTCCAACTGAAAGGCGGTCAACTTTCAGGCAAGTACCTGCTCAACCTCGACTCTGAGACCGAGGGCGAAATCACCATCGGCTGTGCCGGCGGCATGGATGTGGTGGCAAACATGGAATATCAGGAACTGAACGTGAATCCCGACAATATGCTCTGCTACAACATCGTCATCAAGGGACTGCTGGGCGGACACTCGGGCATCGAGATTTTCAAGGGTCGTGCCAACGCCAACAAACTGATGGCTCGCATCCTCTTTGCTGCGGTCAACACCCAGCAGGCATGGCTGGTCAACTGGCATGGCGGCAACATGCGTAACGCCATCCCACGCGAATGCGAGGCTACCGTGCTCGTGCCAAAAGCACAGGAGGCTGAGTTCCTCGCTCTGATTGAGAAGAGCAAGGCCATCTTCACCGAAGAGTTCAAGGACATCGAGACCAACGGTTTCCAACTCACCGCAACCCCCACCCTCCGCATCCCTGCCAAGGCTGTGCCACAGGAGATTCAGGAGAACCTCATCAATGCCGTGATGGCGGCTCACGACGGCGTGCTGCGTTACACACCGTCCATGCCCGACCTGGTGGAAACGTCCAGCAACCTCGCCATCATCAACGTGGGCGATGGCAAGGCTGAGGTCATCTGTCTGGCACGTTCCTCACAGGACAGCATGAAACTCTACCTCTGCAACGGCCTCGTCGGCTGCTTCTCGATGGCAGGCATGAAGGTGTCGCTCGAGGGTGGCTACAGCGGCTGGCAGCCCAACCCGAAGAGTGCGTTGGTTGCCTCCATGTCAGACATCTACGAGAAACTCTACGGCAAGAAGCCGATTGTCGGTGCCTGCCATGCAGGACTGGAGTGCGGCATTATCGGCGTGAACTATCCAGAAATGGACATGGCAAGTTATGGCCCAACCCTGGTCAGCCCTCACACTCCAAGCGAGGCGTGCCTCATCCCCACCGTGCAGAAGTTCTACGACTTCACCCTTGAGATTCTGAAGAATATCCCCAAGAAAAAATAACAACCGCTTATGGCACTCAACAAGAACAAGGACCTCAAGATGTTCTACAGCATCAGCGAGGTGGCACAGAAATTCAATGTGACGGAAACCCTGCTCCGCTACTGGGAAAAAGAGTTCCCTAACATCAAGCCGCAGAAGGCGGGTCGTGGCATTCGGCAGTACACGAAGGACGACATCGAACAGGTGCGGCTGGTGCATCATCTTGTGAAGGAGCGTGGCATGACCCTGCAAGGTGCACGCGACATGATTAAGCGTGACAAGGGCGGCGGTGTGAACAAGCAGGTGGAGGTGATTGAACGGCTCCGTTCCCTCCGCAACGACTTGCAGGACATCGGCAGAAATCTGAACGGATTGGTATAAACAGCCGACCACAGCGTGGCATCGTTGCCAGCGATAAACAGGCGTTGTTGCCATCAACAAACGGACATCGTTGCCATCGACAAAGGGGTGTCATCGCCTCACGCTGTTCGGCATCACAACCTCAAGCCGCTTGGGACAAAGGTCTCAAGCGGCTTTCCTCTACCCTCTTCTGCCCGTGTCGTTCTTAAAACTAAACTTAGATTTTATAAAATTCAAGTTAGATTTATATAAATTTAAGTTCAATTTTATAAAATTTAAGTTGGATTTTATAAAATCTAAGTTTAGTTTTAAGAACACCTGCGGCAAAAGGGCATTGGAGAGACGGAGGAGGGCCAAAAGAGAAAGCCCCGAAAGGTCTGTTCAAACCTTTCGGGGCTATTTTTCATGCTGCTGAGAGGAAAACCAAACGGGGGCTTCCCTCATGCCAACGGTGGCCGCCGTTTCACGCCGCTACACACGAGCGGCTTCTTTCACATCGGGGATGTTGCGGAGGCTGGCAAGAATATCGCTCACCTCCTTGGTGTCGTGAACGTACATCTGGATGTTGCACTCGAAGATGCCGTTGTCGCACTCCACCTCGAGTTTGCGGATGTTGACCCCGTGCAACTGCGAAATGACCTGCGTCATCTCGTGCAGCAGCCCCAACTTGTCGAAGCCCTTCACGTGGATGGACACGGGGAATATGATGAGGCGGTTCATCTCCCACTTGGCACCCAAGACGCGGTTGCCGTGGTTGGCTTTCAACCGCTCAGCCAAAGAGCACTGCAACTTGTGGATGACAATGTGGTTGTCGTCGTCGATATAGCCCATGACGGAATCGCCCGGAATCGGCTTGCAATTCTCGCACAGGGTGTATTTGTTCTGCACAGAGTCCTCCGTCAACGAGAGAATCTTCTTGCGGTCGAAGTCTTTGCCCACCTTCTCTTTCTCCTTTTTCTTCGCCTGCTTGTTCGCCTTCTTGCCAAACGAGAAGAGTTTTTTCCAGCCCCCCTCTTCGGTCTTTTCCTTCAGCACGTTGATGTCTTCCTGCGACAGTTTGACGGTTCCCTCGCCTATCGCCACATAGAGAGCATCGGGCTTGCCGAAGTCGTGCAAACTGCACAGTTTATCGACCACGAGGGTGTTCTTCTCGATGTCGTTCTGCTTCAAGAACTCGCCCAGCATTTCCTCGCCCTTCTTGCGTGACTCACGCTCTTCTTTGCGAAGAATGGAGAGAATCTTGGTGGTGGCTTTGGCGGTGGTGGCGATGTTCAACCACGCACGGGTCGGATGCACAGACTTGGAGGTCAGAATCTCCACCTGGTCGCCACTGTTCAACTTGTAAGTGATGGGCACGAGTTTGTGGTTGACCTTGGCACCGATGCAGTGGCTGCCCACGAAGGTGTGGATGCTGAAGGCAAAGTCGAGCGTGGTGCTGCCTGCCGGCATGGTACGTATCTCGCCCTTCGGCGTGAAGACGAAAATCTCGGACGCGAAAAGGTTGAGTTTGATAGTGTCGAGAAAGTCCATCGCATCGGGCTGGGGGTCGTCGAGAATCTCCTTGATGGTGGCAAGCCACTTGTCCAGTTCCAGTTCGGACGCACTTTCCGTCTTGTCGCCATCCTTATATTTCCAATGGGCAGCAAAGCCCTTCTCGGCAATGTCGTCCATGCGTCGGGAGCGAATCTGCACCTCAATCCACTCGCCCTTTTTGGACATGAGTGTGACGTGAAGTGCCTGATAGCCATTGGCTTTCGGATGACTGACCCAATCGCGTGTGCGGTCGGGGTGAGAGGTGTAAATTTTGCAGAGTTTCACATAGATGTCGAAGCAATCGTTCAGTTCGGTGTCGATGTCAACAGGGTCGAAAATGATACGAACCGCCAGAATGTCGTAGATCTCCTCGAACGGGATGTGTTTGGTCTGCATCTTTCGCCAGATGGAATATGGCGACTTGACACGCTGCTTGATTTCATAATTGATGCCAAGTCCATCCAACTGGGCACGGATGGGAGCCGCAAACTCCTGGAAAACGGTGTCACGCTCCGCCTTCGTCGCCTCCAGTTTTTTCTCGATGGCAGTATATTCGTCGGGATGCTCAAACTTGAAACTCAAGTCTTCCAACTCCGTCTTAATCGAGTTGAGACCCAGTCGGTTAGCCAGCGGAGCATAGATGTAGAGCGTTTCGCCCGCAATCTTGTACTGCTTGTTCACCGCCTGACTGCCCAAGGTACGCATATTGTGCAGGCGGTCGGCAATCTTGATGAGGATGACGCGAATGTCGTCGCTCATCGTCAGCAGCAACTTTTTGAAGTTCTCCGCCTGCGCCGAGGCATGTTCACCAAAGATGCCGCCCGAAATCTTGGTCAGTCCATCGACAATCTGGGCAATCTTGGGGCCAAACATGTTCTCGATGTCCTCGACCGTATAGTCCGTATCTTCCACCACATCGTGGAGAAGGGCGGAACAGATGGAGGTGGAGCCCAAACCGATTTCGATACACACAATCTTTGCCACCGCAATGGGGTGCATGATGTATGGCTCGCCCGACAATCGCCGCACACCCTTGTGGGCATGTTTGGCAAAGTTGAATGCCTTGGTGATAATTTCCACTTTTTTACGATGCTTGCTGGCCAAGTAAGCATCCACAAGTTGCTGAAACTCATCATTTACCATCTGCTCTTCAGGGTCGATGTTGGTGTGTACGGTATCCATAGGCGAAATGAAAAATATGTGGTTGAACTCTCGGAAAATTTACAGACGTCAAAAACTACTTGACACGAACTTTTTGACCAGGACGGATGACATCGCCCTTGATGCCATTCAGTTGACGAATCTTGGCAACGGTGGTGCCGTTACGCTTGGCAATGGCAGACAAGGTGTCGCCGCTCTTGACCGAAACGCTCTGTGAGGTCTGTCGGCTGCGGCTGCGACTACGGCTGCGAGTGGAACGGGTATTGCGGCTCGTATAGCGAGAAGTTGTCTGACGTGCCTGTGTCTCAACGGGTTGAGCGGCCTCAACATCGTCGGTGATGGCACGCCGCGTCCCCGTCAACGCCATGCTGTTGGCAGGGTTGACACCATAGATGCTGTCCTCTTTCAGAAGGAACTCTTCAACGGCACCTGCGGGAAGACGAAGCACGTAATCGGCAGGAATAACGTCCTTGCGATACTGAGGATTGATGGCACGAAGTTCATCAACGGTAACATTGCATTTGGATGCTATCTGAGAGAAATTCACCTCTCGCTGCACCACGACGGTGTCGGACTCCATCGGCAGGGTTGCCTCACGAGGGGTGATGCCGTGCTCGCAATAGTAGTTCATGATGTAGGTGGCAGCGATGAAGGCGGGAACGTAGCCGCGTGTTTCGCGAGGAAGGCGATTATAGACCGTCCAGAAGTCTGCACCTTCCTGATTGCCAGAACGTGCGATGGCCTTCTGGATGCCGCCCTCGCCGCAGTTGTAAGCAGCAATGGCAAGCCCCCAGTCGCCAAACATATCGTAGAGGTCACGCAGATAGCGAGCAGCGGCATCACTGGATTTGACAGGGTCGCGACGCTCGTCAACCAGCGTATTCACCTCCAAGCCATAGCGTTTGCCTGTGGTAATCATAAACTGCCACAGACCCGCAGCACCGGCATGAGAGGTGGCGGAAGGACGAAGGGCTGACTCGATAACCGGCAAATACTTGAGTTCCAATGGCAAACCATAACGCTCAAGGGCCTCCTCGAAGATGGGATTGTAGAAATTTGCTGCCCCCAGCATGACGGACACAGAACCTCGCATACGGGTGCTATAAGTGTCGATAAACTTGCGAGTCACATCGTTGAGAGGCATCTCAATCGTAGTGGGAATACGAGAAAGACGGCTCACCAAGATGGAATCGCTGTAAGAAAGTGTGCGACTGTTGTCCACTCCCTCCGTGAGATTGGTGGAGTTGGTGTAATCTTTCATCAACTCTTCCTCGCTGACGAGCATACCTTCTGGCATATCGAACACTTCTGTTTTTCCACTATCTTCAACAACGGTTATCACCTCCTGGGAGGAAGCCCACAAGGTGAACATTGCTGATACACATGTCAATAAAAATCTCTTATTCATATAGTTATAGTTTTTTCGTTGTTAAAAAGCAAGGCTACATTGCAATCCGTATGAGTTGCTGCTCATGCCACTGCTGTGCATGGCAGAATAGCGGTCGTTGATGACTGTTGGATGCACCTTCATCGACAAATCTCTGCTAATGTCAAAACTGGAAAGTTCAGCATCCACGTATGCGTCGAGGATAGAAAGGGCATACACTCCAATCATACAAAACATACTCAAGTCGCGGTATCGGCGATAATAATTCTTCTTTCTTTTGAAAAGTTCCTGCAAACGTGTGAGGTTGGCACTGACATTGTAACTGGGGGGTATGAAATTCTCATAACTCTTCGTGTTGTCGTCGGTGTCCATAATGTCAATATACGCTTGGGAATAGTCGCGATACATGGTATTATTCCAGGTCATCGCGTATGCACACCCCAAGAATCCGCCATAAACAAGCGGCAATTTCCAATACTTACGGTTATAGATTTGTCCACCACCAGGAATGACGATGGAAAGCCACAGGGCTTTCTTGGGATTGGGGATGAAGCGGGCACTCTTTTTACTCAACTGAATGTCAGCAGGATCTGTCGAAAAAGAGAACTGCACGCGGGATGTATCCGCTCCTGTCACCTTCGCATAGTCTTCTTCGTTCTTCACCGAATCTATCTGAGCATCCAAGATTGCATCGTCCAGATGCAGCGTATCGGTGGAGAGAGAATCGACCTTCACCCTGATATTGCCTTCGCGACGAGAACGGGCATGGGGCACAGGAGCAGCGGTCTCCACCTCTTGCGCGTTGACATCGGCAAAGAAAAGCATCGACAAAAGAAAGATGCAAATTTGGCAATATGTGGAACAGGGGGCTCTCAAGACGAAAGATTATTTTTGCAAGAGGGAAATAATATGACGCAGTTCGTCTGCATCCTTGAAAGAGAATGTGACTTTTCCTCCGCCTTTAGAAGAACAGGCAATCTTGACTTCAGAGCCAAGAAGTTGGGAAAAACGTCCTCGCAACTCTTCAAACTCTTCGGAAAGCGGCTTCGTTGTGGTCGCCTTTTTCTTTGCCTCCACTTCATTCTCGCCGGCATTCATATACTTAATGATATCCTCCACCTGACGCACAGAATACCCTTTGTCTTGAATCTCCTTGAAGAGTTTCACCTGGTCTTTCGGATCATCAAGAGCCAACAAGGCACGAGCATGACCAGTGTCTATCTTATGATTCTGAATAGCAACCTGAACGGGGGCTGGCAACTTCAGCAGGCGAAGGTAATTGGCTACGGTGGCACGCTTCTTGCCGACACGCTCGCTCAAACGCTCTTGTGTCAGATTGTATTCATCAATCAAATGCTGATAGGCCAATGCGATTTCGATGGAGTTGAGGTCCTGGCGTTGAATGTTCTCAACAAGAGCCATCTCCATGACGTTTTCATCGCTTGCCGTGCGAATGTAGGCGGGAATCGTGGTAAGCCCTGCTTTCTGGGAGGCACGCCAACGACGTTCACCTGCAATAATTTGATAGTGACCATTATCCAGTTCACGCAAAGTAATGGGCTGAATGATGCCTATTTCTGCAATAGAATCAGCGAGTTCCTGCAATGCCTCCTCCTCAAACTCACGACGAGGCTGATTGGGATTCCGCTCAATCAAATTGATATCTATTTCATTGATGGTTGACGAACCCTCTGTACGGACATCCTCGGTAGAAATGAGAGCGTCAAGACCACGGCCAAGGGCAGGACCAAATTTCTTTCTTACTGCCATACTATTTAATTTATTTATGCAAGAATATTACTCATCTTTAGCCGCTTCACGACTGACGACCTCTTTGGCAAGGGCAATGTAATTTTTGGCACCATTCGACGTGGCATCATACAAAATACAAGGTATGCCATGACTCGGAGCCTCGGAAAGTTTCACATTACGCTGGACAACGGTTTTGAAAACCAATTCTTGGAAGTGACGTCGAACTTCCTCATAAATCTGGTTCGCCAAACGAAGACGAGAATCAAACATAGTGAGAAGGAAACCTTCTATCTCCAAACGAGTGTTTAACTTGGATTTGATAATCTTGATGGTGTTCAGCAGTTTGCTGATTCCCTCAAGAGCGAAATATTCACACTGAACAGGAATAATCACGGAGTCTGCCGCAGTTAAAGAATTGACGGTAATAATACCCAACGAAGGCGAACAGTCAATCAAAATATAGTCATACTCTGAACGAACAGGGTCGAGAATACGCTTCAAGACGGTTTCACGTTTGTTGACGTTCAACATCTCTATTTCAGCACCTACCAAATCTATATGACTCGGCAGGACATCCAATCCTTCTATATCTGTTGTATAAACAGCCTCATGAGGGTCTGTAGAATTTACAATACAATCATAAATGGAGGTATCAACTTGCTGTATGTCCACTCCTAACCCCGAAGAAGCATTTGCCTGCGGGTCGGCATCTACAACCAGCACCTTCTTTTCTAAGGCTGCAAGACTTGCTGCAAGATTGATTGCCGTTGTCGTTTTACCAACACCACCTTTCTGATTCGCTAATGCAATAATTTTTCCCATATCAAATCTTTTTGTACAATCATTCAATTCTGCTGCAAAGATACACATTTTCCGTGGAACAACAACTACAAAAGACGTGGAACATTCAATGTTTTCACATTTTTTGTACAGGTAAAGAAGCAACTTTATCCTTACCCCACCGAATTCACGAATCATGATAAATCCACGGAACACAGATTACTACCATGAAACTTTCATGCACAACCACATAAAACAAAAAAAGAAGACCTTTAGTCTTCTCTGTGGGCGCTGACGGATTCGAACCGCCGACCCTCTGCTTGTAAGGCAGACGCTCTGAACCAGCTGAGCTAAGCGCCCCTTGTTGGTCGGGATGACACGACTCGAACGTGCGACCCCTTGGTCCCAAACCAAGTATACTACCAACTGTACTACATCCCGATACTTACTGAAAAAAGTCCACTTAAATCCGTCTCTTAAAGCCTGATTAAAAGGTGCTTCCCTCAAAAGCACTGCAAAGGTACGGCTTTTTTCTGAACTGACAAAACAAAACAAGACTTTTTTTCAAGGAGTCAAGAAAAAAGACAAAAAAAGAGCCATCTCCTTATGGAGACGGCTCCTACGTTTTACTTATTTATCGAAATTACTTAAGTTCGATGATTGCACGACGGTTGAGGTTGAAAGGAGTAACATCATTTACACCACCAACACCCTTAGTCTCGATCTTAGCACGGTCTACACCGAGGTTAACGAGTTCGTCAGCAACAGCCTGAGCACGAGCCTCAGAAAGTTTCTGGTTGTAAGCAGAAGAACCTGTCTTGCTATCTGCAGAACCAGTTACAACAACCTTAGCACCTGTGTTCTTAGCAGCAGTTGCAACAGCCTCGATGTTGATGAGATCCTTCTTAGAGTTGAGTTTAGAAGAATTCAGATCGAAGAATACAGAAGCAGCGGCTGGAGTCACATTAGAAGGAGTTGTTGGGCACTTGTGGTTAGCCCACTTAGCGAGTTCAGCACGGAGACGAGCGTTCTCATCCTGCTCAGCCTTAAGTTGTGCACGGAGAGCAGCGAGTTTAGAACAAGCCTCTGCAGAGAGAGCCTCGTAGTCGTCAAGAGAAACAGCCTTAGACCAGCCAGTCTTGCCAAGGTTGAAAGTCAAACCAAGGTCGATAGAAGCGATGCTGTTAGCAGCAAAAGGCTTGTCATCAGATACGTATGGCATATAGCCACTTGTTGTGAACACCCAAGCCACATCCAAATAAAGACCTACACGCTTAGAGAACTTCCATGCAGACTCCAAACCTGCACCAAGAGCTGGAGAATAAGAGTCACGATCGAAGTTACGGATAACACCCATACGTGGGTAAACAATCAGATTCCAAACACGAGTGTCGCTGTAGCCACAAAGCATGTTGCTCAGATTGAACTCAGTGTCGAAATAGAGTTGTGCATAACCGCCCTTGCAGCCATTTGGTGCTTCCCATACGTGATCTGCATTACGGAATGCGTGGTGGAATGCACCATTCTCCCAGTTGAGTTTCAGACGAGTACCAATACCTGGAGTGAACCACTTACCAATAGCGAGGTCAACACCATAAGTACGACCATTGTGCCAGTCCTTCGAGAAGAAACTACCTTGCTTGTAAAGGCTTGTTACGTTTGCATCAACACCAACCTGAAGATACCAGTTAGCCCAGAATGAATTTGTGGCTACGCTGTACTTTGAAGTTGCAGGTGTTGCGAATTCGTCGCACTGTGCGTTAGCAGCAACAGTACCGAGGCCTACAAAGGCCAACGCCATCATTAACTTTTTCATAAATACAATTTTTAATAAAACAATAATTAATAATTTTCTTCTTAACTAAATACTAAACATTAGTATTCTGGAGATAGCTAAAAACATCCTTCATATCAAGAGCATTCTTGAAAAAACGCCCCTAAAAAAGCACTTTTCTCACTAAACTCGGCACAAAGGTAATAATTT
Organism: Bacteroidaceae bacterium; assembly: GCA_017483605.1. Lineage (GTDB taxonomy): Bacteria > Bacteroidota > Bacteroidia > Bacteroidales > Bacteroidaceae > Minthosoma. Next base: position 141,866 of record JAFUWG010000048.1, read on the forward strand.
TAGTTTATTCACACACAACAAAAATCAAAAAAAATGTCAAAAAATCAAAAAAAAAACTATTTCGTCCGTTTTTTTTACACTTTATGCCGAAAAACATCTATATCAAAGAACATTTGACATCAAAAAAGGTCATTTATCTGCTTATCTTCAATAATTGTATAAATCATTTTCCCTTCAGGAGTCCGTGCTGGGGCTTTTGTTGCAAACAATTCTTGCAATAAATGCTCCATTTCCACAACTGTCAACACCTGTCCATAGACAATTGCCGAATTCTCTGCCATTGTGAGAGCCAGTGCTTCTTGAGCCTCAACTCGGATATTGTTTGTTCTGTCTTTTGCCGAAGCAAGCATCTCGTGCAATAACTTATCCACATCGATTCCTTCAATCCCAGCAGGAACTCCGTTGACAGAATAAGCCCCGCCTCCCAGATTTGACAATTCAAATCCAAGACTCAAGATATCATCCATCAAGTCCTCCATTACAAGCATTTCTTCCCTATCGAACTGTATGATGCTGGGGAAAAGTTCTTTCTGAGAAGGACGATTCGTAGAGTTGATGCACTGCATATTCTGTTCAAACAGCACACGCACATGTGCCCGATGCTGATTCACGACCATCAATCCCTTAGAACATGGCAGCACAATATACCGCCCTTTATACTGAAACTTGGGGACAGAAGAATCAAAAACAAACGTCGTCGATTCATCTCCCTTTACAATTGCATTCCAGATAGAACTTTGCAAGTTCGATTCTTCAGGAACCGCATCTTGTCCCAGCACATTACCTTCAGAGAGATCTGTAGGATACAATTGAGATTTATCCGGATGCAACAAACCTTCATCATCTTTCGCCGAAGATGCGGCGTACTTTTCATAAAGTTTTTCCCATCCCGCAGAGCGAGAATATCCAGTCCCCGCACCACTCTTAAACGGATTATAAGTTGATTCTACAGGCTTGGGCTGATGCGGTATCGACATCGTCGTCCCCATCACGGGAATGTCTGGCCGTCCCTCCACGTCAAAGTCGATCATTGGGACATTGCAGAATTGGCCGATTGTTTCCTTCACCGCAGCAGAAAGCACCTGCCATATCGGCTGTTCATTGTCAAACTTAATTTCAGTCTTCGTTGGGTGAACATTGACATCAATTGTCGACGTTTCCACCGAGAAATACAGAAAATACGACACATGCTCACCTGCTGGTATCAAGTTTTCGTAGGCTTTCATCACCGCACTATGGAAATAAGGATGACGCATATATCTCCCATTGACAAAAAAGAACTGATGCGAGCCTTTCTTTTTCGACGATTCAGGTTTACCCACATATCCAGAGATTGAGACCAATGAGGTCTCCACCTCTACAGGCAGCAAATCCGCATTGATTTTCTTCCCAAAAACATCAACAATTCTCTGTCTCACCGACGCCTTGGGCAGTTTATACATCTCTACATTATTATTATATAATGTGAAAGACACATCAGGATTCACAAGCACAATGCGTTGGAAGTCCGCCACGACATTCGAAAGTTCTGTTTGATTTGATTTCAAGAACTTTCGTCGAGCCGGCACATTGAAGAACAAATTCTTTACCGCAAAGTTGCTACCAGCAGGACACACCACAGGTTCCTGCCTCTCAATCTTCGAACCTGAGATTTGAATAAAAGTCCCAAGTTCATCCTCCGGACGTCGAGTTTTCAATTCCACCTGGGCGACAGCAGCGATACTTGCCAACGCTTCGCCGCGGAAGCCCATGGTTGTTAGGTTAAAAAGGTCTGCCGCCTTCTGTATCTTTGAGGTAGCATGACGTTCAAAAGACAATCGTGCATCCGTTTCCGACATACCTTTGCCGTCATCAATCACCTGCACCACCGTCTTTCCACCGTCCGTCACCAGCACCTGCACATTCTGGGCACCTGCGTCAATAGAGTTTTCGACCATCTCCTTGATGATAGAAGATGGGCGCTGAACGACCTCACCTGCAGCAATTTGATTAGCAACAGAATCGGGCAGAAGATGTATAATATCGTCCAATGTATATTTCCTATTTAGTGAAACAAAAACAGATTTCCCGTATATAAATAGTGCATCAATAGCAGCAGCAGCACTATCGCGGTGATAAGCACCGCATATGACAATGGCTTCTTGCCACTTTCCTTACGACGTTTCAGATGCGTTGTCGCCTGCACGAACTTCCCGCGTATATCTTCTGGCGAAAACTCCTTCGGAGGCAGCAAGCCCAGTTCACGTTTTGCCCTCTCATCAATCTCCTTCAGTTTCTCCTTGCGAGGGTCATAATAAATGTAATTGTGCTGAAAACCACGAGGTTTTCTGACCGAGAACATGCCCATACTCTATTCTTTTATCGTTTGCAAATCATCCAAATGTTGTTTAGGAACAGCCTTGGGTTCTGTCTTCTGCAGTTGCTGTTTCTTCGATTTTCCACGCCATTCAAAGATATCATCCTTGTCTTTGGGGCGTATATAATCAAACCACGCAAAGCCAGTCAAGTAGCGTTTGTCTTCGGGAATGGCAAAAGGAGGATACATCGTTCCCGAGGGGGTGGACATCCAGATTTTATCCACTTTTTTATTCACCATGTACAGATTCATCTCCGGTGTTTCCGTATAATTCATGCCAATCCGGTTTCCGTCACTTTCTTCCATGAAGTAGCAGACATACACATTTCCCTTGGCATTGTTATGTTCTATTTCGCCATTCACAAAATAACTGAACATTTCCTTTGCCGACACCTGATTATACGAAATGGAATCCAATTGCTCTATGGTCATTGCCTGATTGATAATATGTATCCAATCCACGGTACTGTCATTGTTGTAGATTCGGATTTCCTCTCCAAACACCTGCTGCCCCTCGTTCCACAAGATAGGCTGACCATACATATACGTACAAGAATCCAGTTCGTGAGACACCAGCGAATCGCAAACACCCTGAAAATCATTTCTGAACATACGAACCTTATGATAGGCAAACAAGTCCCGATACACCGAATCCGTCCTCTGATTATAAGTAATCATCTTGAGCGTGTCGCCATGCACATACAGCGTATCCACTCCCGAAAACTCATAGCAGACCGCACTGTCTGTAGCAACCGCCAAGCCCGTCTCGTCTTCATAGCGGCAATAGCCACCCGTCAGCATACACTTGTTCTCCACATCCGTCAGAACCACATTGCCAAAAGCCTCGCTGACACCCGTTGCATCGTCACTGTAGAGGCTGTCCCCCACAATGTCACGCATGTCCTTATACACATGCGAACGATCCATCAGGCTGGCTTGTCCATTCTTCGTGTTATAGTCACCACGCGTTGCATAAATGAACGTACTGTCCGACGAAATGATGTTTGTCTCAGAAACGATTTTGGCAACCTCCGTGTCAGAATAGTAATACAACTCGTTCGTTTTCAGATTAAAATTCGGGTTATCAAGCACCACATTATCCTTGAAGATAGCCTCGCTCAACGACGGGGTATATTGCCCGTAATCCGAATTAAGCACATTGTCCCCATCATACAAGACGCCATGCTGAGGATAGAAGCCGACACCCTCCAGGCGGTCATAGTCAATCACCGAAGTCACCAACTTCGTTTTTCGATGGATGAGCACAGCGTGTCCTTGAGCATGAGCCTGCATCATGGGACCATTATATAATAATGTGTCACTCGTCAGCGTCAACGTATCGCCCTGCACCATCTTCACATGCCCGTAGGCATTAAACGTATTGTCATCCTTGTAGAATCGGGCACTGTCACAATCGAGATACATTCCGTCATGATACAGTTTCACATGCCCCACCAGCACATCAGCCCTCACATCCATCGGAGTCTTGTAGAGGACATCGCTGTGAATCAACTTCACCTCTTCGCTCGATTTTTTCCGTGGCTGATTGTCTGGCACCGAGGCAAAAAGCATACAAAAGACAGATAGACACAGAGTGCCTATCAATAGTCTTTGTCGTATGTTATTTTTCCTCGTCATGTTTCGCCTTGTCCCTTTGCTACTTGATCCAACCGGGGTATTGGAATTCGCAGTTTTTCCAGTCCTCGTTGATGCGGACATACGTAGTCTTCTGTTTCTCCCGAATCCAGTTCTCAATCTTTTCCTCCCTCAACTTTTCCACCAGTACATCCTGCAAGTCCTGATAGTCGTCCGTCATCGTTGCTCGGTGACCATTCACGCGGCTCTTCAGTTTCACCATCGCCACCACTTCCTTGCCTTTCGTATTAATCATGATGAACGGCTTCGAGATTTCGCCCACCTGCAAGCCTGCCACAGCACGAGCCACCTCCGAGGGGAGGTCTTTCATTTCGAACTTCGACGAGGCATCTTCCTGATTGAACATCAAGCCATAGTTGTTTCTCGTGTCTTTGTCTGCCGAAACAACCGCCAACTCATCAAAAGTGTACAGTCCCTTGCTTATCTCCATCTGCATAGAATCCAAATCGTTGATACACTGCTGCAAGGCCTCCATCGACACACGGGGCTTCAGCAGGATGTGGCGGCAGTTCACCATGTCACCACGCTTCTCTATCAGTTGGAGAATGTGGAAACCAAATTCCGTCTCAACGATTTTCGACACTGCCTTCGGGTCTGTCAAGTTGAATGCCACATTGGCAAATTCTGGCACATACGAACTGCGGTAGGCAAAACCCAGTTCACCACCATTCTTGGCAGACTCCTTGTCCTCCGAGTACATCAGGGCAAGCGTCGAGAACTGGGCTGTGCCATTATTCACACGTTCCGTATAATTCAGCAGTTCGTTCTTCACACGGTCAATCTCCGTCTGAGGAATGACCGGCTCACGGGTGATGATTTGGCACTCCACTTTCGTCGGAACAAACGGGATGCTGTCCTCGGGCTGCTCCTTGAAGTAGCGGCGAACCTGAGCAGGCGTCACCTTGATGTTCTTCACCAGGTCACGCTTCACCTGCTCCATAATTTCATTTTCTTTCACCAAGTCAAACCACTGTTCACGAATCTGCGTAGTAGTCTTGCCCAGATACTCCTCCATTTTCTCCTTCGAGCCGAAGTTCATCACCATCGCATTGATGCGTCGGTCCACCTCCTGAAACACGTCGGCATCAGCCACCTCCACCGAGTCGATGACCGCCTGGTTCAGAAACAACTTCTGCACGGCAAGTTGCTCAGGAATGACACAATAAGGGTCGCCATCCCAACGCTGGCCCTGCTGCAAAGCATCCATGCGGGCGGCTTCCACATCCGACTTCAGAATCGCCTCGTCGCCAACCACCCAAATCACCTCATCAATCACATTGTCATTACTTTGAGCCGACACACACAGCGACACCGCCGAAAAGAGTCCTAAAATGATCTGACGAATTTTCATATCGCTTATTACCAATTTTTCAATGCTTATTCACCGTCTTCACCACATCCTCATACACCTCCACCGAGAATTTCTTCCTCAGTTCATCCACCCACTGCTTCTCCATCATGTTTTGATAGTCTGTCGTGACCTGTCCACGCACATCCTTCACGCTCCTTGGAGCCTTTGCCGTCTTGCCAAACACATCCGTTGCAGGGAAATCCTTCATGGGCTTCAGTTCAGTCTTCTGCTTGAAAACCAGTTTGTCCACATTGGCATTATCGCCCTGTTTGAAGATGCCCTTCTCCACACGCACCAACTTCACCGAGTCATTGTTCAGAGCCGCTGTGACCGTCTTGGCATAATCGTCCTCAGCCACACCCTTCAGCAGTTTCTTTGCCTTCGCCATCGTTGCTGCATCCTTCGCATGGAGGACGATGCCACAGAAACGAGGAGCATCCCACGCATAATCCTTCTTGTGAGCGTTGAAATAAGCCTCCTGGCCAGCCACATCCTGCTGAGCCTTGTCCCACACATCCTTCTTCGTCACCTCATACATGAGCGTGCCGTCATAATACTCCTGCGAGAGATACTTCTGTTCCGCATCGTTGGCAAGAATCTGCTGGTGCAGTTCGTCAATCACCTCCGCACGAGTCTTCCCTTGCAGCGTAGCGATTGAATCCACATACGCATTGGCAGAAGCCTCCTTGATGCCACGCTGCTCCAAGAACTTGATGATGTTGTCGTGATGGAATTCGTAGGGTTCAAACGGATGGCGGTCGGTCATATAAATGATGTGATAACCCACCGTCGATTTAATCGGTGCCGACATCTCGCCAGCCTGCAGGGCGTATGCCGCATTCTCGAAGTCGGGAATCATCATCCCCTTGCCAAACTGCCCCAACGCACCGCCACGCTGAGCACTGCCCTTGTCGTCACTCGTCTCCTTTGCCACCTCCGCAAACTTCTCCGCGAGTTGTTCTTTCGGAACCGCTTTCAACACATTGTAGATAGAGTCGATACGAGCCTTTCCTGCCGCCTCCTGTTCCGAAGTGGCATCCTGACGAAGCAGCACCAGAATGTGGCTGGCAGTGAGCAAGTCCTGTCCCTCAAAACGGGCAGCCGTGTTGTCGTATGTCTTGCGAGCCTCACGCTCGATGAAAGCAGAATCCACCAATGTTGGAATCACCATCTGCTCCTTGTAGCCATCCAGTTCCTTCCTGATGGCTGCAATCGTGTCAATCCGCTGACTTTCAGCCTCAGCCACCTTCAGTTTGAAATCCACAAACAGCGGCACATACTCCTCCACCGTCTTCTTGTCCAGAACGCCGTCCGAGTTGTTTTTATTGAAAGAATATTCAAACTCACTGCGAGTGACATTCTTACCATTCAGTTTCATGATGACAGGGTCATCTGCCTGAGCAAAAGCAGAGACACCCATCAAAAGTGAGGCCGCAGCCAATACTATCTTCTTCATTGTTTCTACGTTTTCTTTATTACACATTTGGGTGCAAAGTTACGATTATATCGCCACTCTACAAAAGAAAAGCCAAAGTTTTAACTTAAATTGGCTACAACATCTTCCCTACCCAACCGCCGAAAGCACCAATCCCCCACGATTCTCCTCACCTCCACCCCCACCCTTTCGAGCCTTCCCCTACCTCCTTTTGCCGCAGACGCTCTTAAAACTAAACTTAGATTTTATAAAATTCAAGTTAGATTTATATAAATTTAAGTTCAATTTTTGTAAATTTAAGTTGAATTTTATAAAATCTAAGTTTAGTTTTAAGAACACCTGCGGCAAAAGCACAAAAAAGGCAGGATTTCTCCTGCCTCTTATCTCTGGGGAAAAGACTCCCCGATGTATTCAATCGTAGCCTTCGCTTACTGCGGACGGCTGTAGTTGGGTGCCTCGCTGGTGATGATGACCTCGTGCGGGTGGCTCTCCTGCACGCCTGCGTTGGTGATGCGAGTGAACTTCGCCTTGTGGAGTTCGCGAATGTTGGCTGCACCACAATAGCCCATACCGGAACGGAGTCCACCGACGAGTTGGTAGATGACTTCCTGCACGGTGCCTTTGTAGGGCACTCGACCTGCGATGCCTTCGGGCACGAGTTTCTTGGTCTCGGTCACGCCACCCTGGAAGTAGCGGTCTTTGGAACCGTTCTCCATGGCTTCGAGCGAGCCCATACCACGGTAACTCTTGAACTTACGTCCGTTGAACAGGATGGTTTCGCCTGGAGCCTCTTCGGTACCAGCCACGAGGGAACCAATCATGACGGAGTAACCGCCTGCGGCAATGGCCTTGACCACGTCGCCCGAATAGCGGAGACCGCCATCGGCAATGAGTGGGATGTCGGTGCCTTCGAGTGCCTGTGCCACATCATAGACGGCACTGAGTTGAGGAACGCCCACGCCTGCCACCACACGGGTGGTGCAGATGGAACCTGGACCGATGCCTACTTTCACTGCGTCTGCCCCTGCCTCGACGAGCGCCTTGGCTGCTTCGCCTGTGGCGATGTTGCCCACCACAATGTCCACATCGGGGAAGGCGGCCTTGGCTTCGCGAACCTTGTCAATCACGCCCTTGGAGTGACCATGAGCGGTGTCGATGACGATGGCATCAACACCTGCTTTGACGAGGGCTTCCATACGCTCGAAGGTGTCGGCTGTCACGCCCACGCCTGCTGCCACACGGAGGCGACCCTTGGAGTCCTTACATGCCATGGGCTTGTCCTTTGCCTTGGTGATGTCCTTATAGGTGATGAGTCCGATGAGTTTGTTGTCGCTGTCAACGACGGGAAGTTTCTCTATCTTGTGCTCGAGCAGGATGCGTGAAGCACTGTCGAGGTCTGCCTGCTGATGGGTGACCACAAGGTTGTCTTTGGTCATCACTTCATCAATCTTGCGAGAGAGGTCGGTCTGGAAACGGAGGTCGCGGTTGGTGACGATGCCCACGAGGGTGTTGACGTCATCCACCACAGGAATACCGCCAATGTGATACTCATGCATGATATCGAGTGCATCCTTCACGGTGGAGCCACGCTTGATGGTGACGGGGTCGTAAATCATACCGTTCTCAGCACGCTTGACGATAGCCACCTGACGTGCCTGCTCTTCGATGCTCATATTCTTGTGAATCACACCGATACCACCTTCACGGGCAATGGCAATAGCCATAGGAGCCTCGGTGACGGTGTCCATGGCGGCAGTCACAAAGGGTATCTTCAACTCAATGTTGCGAGAAAATTTTGTACTCAGTGAAACCTCTCGTGGAAGAACTTCGGAATATGCCGGAATGAGCAGCACATCGTCATAGGTCAATCCTTCCATTACAACTTTATCTGCAATAAATGATGACATAGTGTTATGATTTTATTGCACGCAAAGGTAAGGCTTTTTTTTGACGTGACCAAAAAATTAAGTGAAAAGTGATGAATGACAAGTGAAAAATTTGCTACCGTAGCAATAAGCCAACAGAATGACTAACAAGTGCGGTAGCAAATTTTTCTCTTTTCACTCTTCACTTTTCACTTTTTTACGTTGTGTCAGTTCGCCATTTCGCTGATAAACTTGATGCGGACAAGGCGGATGTCCTCCTCGTAGATGTTGCTGTCGAGATTGTCAAGGGCGGTGTCGATGTCATCGGTGTCGCTCTCGCGGAAGTAGTCGTAGATTTCGTCCACTACATCCTCGTCCATCTCGATGGACTCGAAATAATAATCGATGTTGAGTTTCGTGCCGCTATAGACGATAGCCTCCATCTCGGTCAAGAGTTCATCGAAGTCAAGGCCGTTTGCCTTGGCGATGTCCTCTAAATCGACCTTTCGGTCTATGGCTTGTATAATCTTTACTTTCACTTTCGACTTATTTGCAACTGTCCTGACACGCATGTCTGTGGGACGAACTATATCATTATCTTCACAATGCTTCTTGATGAGTTTGCAGAACTCTTCGCCGTAGCGTTTCGCCTTGCCGGCTCCGACCCCCGGAATGTTTTGCAGTTCCTCTTCGTTAATGGGGTAAAGCGTTGACATCGATTCGAGCGAAGTGTCCTGAAAGACCACATACGGAGGTACATCGTGTTTCTTGGCTATCTTCTTCCGCAGGTCAACCAGCATGTTGTAGAGTACCTCGTCTGCCACGCCTGTGCCGCCTTGCTCGTTGCTGTCGTCGAAGTCATCGTCGAAGTCGTTGTTCTCTACAATCATGAAGGAGACGGGCTTCTTGATGAACTTCTTGCCTTCCTTGGTCAACTTCAGCACGCCATAGGCTTCGACCTCCTTTTCGATGTAACCGTCGAGACTTGCCTGACTGAAGATGGCGTTCCACATGGATTCTTCCACATCGGCACCTGCACCAAACTCCTCCAACTTGTCGTGGTTGTGGCTCAGAATCATCTCGTTTTCTTCGCCACGCAATATACTGATAATGTATTCCTTCCTGAAATTTTCCTTCACTGCCTGAATGGCCTGCAAAGCCAGCAGTAGGTTGTCTTTTGCTTCAATCTTCATTTTCGGATGCAAACAGTTGTCGCAGTTTCCACAGTTCTCCGGCTCGTATTCCTCGCCGAAATAGTGAAGCAACATTTTCCTCCTACAAACAGATGATTCGCAGTAAGCCGCCGTCTCACTCAACAGGTGATTGCCAATGTCCTTTTCGGCAGGAGTCTTGTCCTTCATGAACTTCTCCAACTTCTCCAGATCTTTCTGGCAATAGAACGTGATGCACTGCCCTTCTCCACCATCTCGGCCGGCACGTCCAGTCTCCTGATAATATCCTTCAAGGCTCTTGGGAATGTCGTAGTGGATGACGAAGCGAACATCGGGCTTGTCGATGCCCATGCCGAATGCGATGGTTGCCACGATGACATCCACACGCTCCATGATGAAGTCGTCCTGTGTCTCGTTGCGGTCTTTCGTGTCCATGCCGGCATGGTAAGCGGATGCCTTGATGTTGTTGGCACGGAGCACTTCGGTCAAGTCTTCCACCTTCTTGCGGCTCAAGCAGTAGATGATGCCACTCTTGCCCGTATTCTGCTTGATGAACTTGATGATGTCCTTCTCCACGTTGGCAGTCTTCTGACGCACTTCATAATAGAGGTTGGGACGGTTGAAGGAAGACTTATAATCTATCGCATCGGTGATGCCCAAGTTCTTTCGGATATCGTTGCGAACCTTGTCCGTGGCTGTAGCCGTCAATGCAATGACAGGAGCATTATTGATTTTCAGCGAAGCCTCCCGAATGGCATCGTCGGATGGCAACTCTGGCAATGTCGCCACAATCGGGTCGTTGCCCAAACGTCCGGTCAACTCCTTATAGGACTTTCGGAACGAAGGCATCATGCCGACCAGTGCATCGACAAACTTGGCATCCAAACGAGGACACTTGTCCGACTTATCCTTGATCTGCTCCTTCATGTCCATCATAAAGGCGAGCAAATCGGACAGGGCAGCCACTTTCTCAATCAGTGCATCCAACACCTTTTTGTCAACTCGGTCGGGGAACTGCTTGAACTCTTTGTTCATCTCGTCACACTTCGTCTTCTGCTCCCTGTAATACTCGACCGCCTCCTTGATGGAGGCATCGGAGCCTTGAGGAACAAAAAGTTCGAGTATCGGAGCCATAGCAATCCAGTTGATGATAGGACGTATCTTACGATATTCGGGGCGGAAGTCGTGTCCCCACTCCGAGATACAGTGAGCCTCATCAATGGCAAAGAATGAGATGTTGACATGGCGAAGGAATTCCACGTTGCTCTCCTTGGTCAGAGACTCTGGTGCCACATACAGCATCTTGGTCTTGCCCGCCATGATGTCAGCCTTTGCCTGGTCGATATTGGCCTTGCTAAGTGATGAGTTGATGAAATGAGCCACACTATCCTCTTCGCTGATATGCTTGATGGCATCCACCTGATTCTTCATCAAGGCGATGAGCGGAGAAATGACAATCGCCGTACCCTCCATGAGCAAAGCAGGCAACTGGTAGCAAAGTGACTTGCCACCACCCGTCGGCATCAAGACAAACGTATCTTTGCGGTCAAGAAGATTCTGGATGATTGCCTCTTGGTCGCCTTTGAACGTGTCAAAGCCAAAATAATATTTCAGCGATTGCTGAAGGGTTGCCGGTTTTTTCATATAATGTTAGAGTGTACAGATAGGTGTGGTTACAATGCTTTTCAGCACAAAGTTATAAATCTGTTTTGTATTTTCAAAGAAAAAGAGGAAAAAGTATTGCAGAAACTGCAAATTTCTTCATTTTACTTGTCTTCAGTGCTTTCTTTTAGCACTGCCATGTTAGCACTCTCCACTTTCTTGCGTGCAAAGTCGAGGGTCACGACATATTGTTTCACGCCTGTGGATGGAACCTCAAACATCGGCTCCATCATGATGGTCTCGATGAGGGAACGCAAGCCACGGGCACCAAGGTTGAACTCGATGGCCTTGTCCACCACATAATCCAACACTTCGTCCTCAAACGTCAGTTCCACCCCGTCAATCTCAAACATCTTGATGTACTGCTTCACAATGGAGTTCTTGGGCTCTGTCAGGATGGAACGAAGTGCATGGCGGTCAAGCGGTTCGAGATGGGTCAAGATGGGCAGACGACCAATGATTTCGGGTATCAAGCCGAAAGACTTCAAATCCATCGGGGCGATATACTGCATCATGTTCGACTTGTCTATCTTCGCCACATTGCGAGCGGCATCGAAACCCACCACGTGAGTGTTCAGACGCTGAGCAATGCGTTTCTCGATGCCATCGAATGCACCTCCACAGATGAAGAGGATGTTTCGGGTGTTCACCTGAATGAACTGCTGCTCAGGATGTTTGCGTCCACCCTGTGGGGGCACATTGACAATGCTCCCCTCCAGCAGTTTGAGCAATCCCTGCTGCACACCTTCGCCGCTCACGTCACGGGTGATGCTCGGGTTATCCCCCTTTCGTGCTATCTTGTCTATCTCATCGATGAAGACGATGCCTCGCTCTGCCTGTGCCACATCGCCATCGGCGGCCTGAAGCAGTCGAGCCAAAAGGCTTTCCACATCTTCGCCCACATAACCAGCCTCAGTCAACACCGTGGCATCGACGATGGCAAAGGGCACCAGCAGCATCTTGGCAATGGTGCGTGCAAGCAACGTCTTGCCCGTACCCGTGCTGCCCACCATGATGATGTTGGACTTTTCAATCTCCACATCATCTTCTGCCCCTGGATGATTCAGACGCTTATAGTGGTTGTACACAGCCACCGACAAGGCAATCTTTGCCGATTCCTGACCAATCACATACTTGTCAAGATAGTCCTTGATGTCCTTAGGCTTGGGCAGGTTGCTCAATGCGGTCGGCTGAGGCCGATGCACCTGGTTTTCTACTACGATATTATGAGCCTGTTCTGCACACTCCTCGCAAATGCAGCCTTCCAACCCTGTGATGAGAAGACCCACTTCATTTTCACTGCGTCCGCAGAACGAGCATTTTCTTAGTTTCGCCACTTCTTATCTTTCTATATATATTATATAATATGTGTATTACACCTTTCTCACGAGCACTTCATCCACCATGCCGTACTCCTTGGCCTCCTCGGCCGTCATCCAGTAGTCGCGGTCGCTGTCTGCCCACACCTTGTCGAAGGGCTGGTGGCTGTGGTCACTGATGATGGTGTAAAGTTCCTTCTTCAACTTCTGAATCTCACGGGCAGTAATCTCGATGTCGCTTGCCTGACCCTGTGCGCCACCCATCGGCTGATGAATCATGATGCGGCTGTGAGGCAATGCACTGCGTTTGCCCTCCTTACCAGCCACGAGCAACACGGCAGCCATCGATGCCGCCATGCCCGTACAGATGGTCTGTACGTCACTGTTGATAAACTGCATCGTGTCGTAGATGCCAAGACCTGCATACACGCTGCCACCAGGAGAGTTGATGTAAATGCTGATGTCCTTTGCACTATCCACACTATCAAGATAGAGCATCTGCGCTTGCAGCACATTTGCCGTATAGTCGTTCACTTCCGTTCCGAGGAAAATGATTCTGTCCATCATCAAACGAGAGAAAACGTCAAGTTGGGTGACGTTCAGTTGTCGTTCTTCAAGGATGTAAGGGTTCAGATAACCTGCCTGTGCCTTTATCACATCGTCCAGCACCATGCTATTCATTCCCAAATGCTTAGTAGCATACTTCTGAAAATCGTTCATCATAAAAGTGTCTATTATGTCGCTAAAAAATATGTTTTGAACTACAAAGGTATAAAAAAAGTGGTAAGAACAAAAATTCTCACCACTTTTTTTATGTTTTTTATATTTTTTACTCAAAGGACTTGTTGAACTCTTCTGCGCTGACCGTCTTCTCGTTCAGTGTCACCTTCTCTTTCAGAGCGGCACCCAACTTCACCTCAATGCAACGGTCGATGAGGTTGTCCACGGTCTCACGCTTCTTCAGCATCTCTGTGACAGAGTTCTCGAGGTATTCGTCTGGAATGTTCAACATGCCATACTGGGCGAACTGCATACGAGTCACCTCCTTTGCCATGTTCTTCACATCCTCGTCGTCCACCTTCACCTCGTTCTGTTCCACGAGTTGCTCCTTGATGAGATGCCAAGTCAGTTCCTCGATGCTCTTGTCATACTGAGCATCCACCTTCTCCTGGTCGCCGTTGGCGTTGGCAAGAAGAATCTTCTTCAGTTTCTCGTCGGGGAACTCGAGTTTGCCAATCTTCTCGGTTGCATACTTGCGAACATCGAGGATGAACTTATAGTCGCTGTCCTTCTTGAACTGGTTAGCAATCAGTTCCTTCACCTTGGCACGGAACTCTTCCTCGCTCTTCACCTCGCCACCAGGGAACACGGTGTCGAACAATTCCTGATTGAATGGGCCTGGCACGAAACGAGTAATCTCCGTAATCTGGAAGTTGAACTCGCCCTTGTGGTTCAAGGCATCCTCCTTCTCCACCTTCAGGAGAGAAGTCAACTCTGCCTCGTTGTTGTCGTATGCTACCGATGGGTTGAAAGTCACGATGTCGTTAGCCTTCACGCCATCGAAGAGTTTCTTCTGGTCTTCATTCTTGAAGTACTTGGGCAGCATCACCACACCTTCAGCCGACACAGGGTTCTCCACTTCGAGTTCTGTGATGACACCCTTCACCATGTCGTTGTCCTCGTAAGAGTCAACCTTCTGGTAACTGCCACCACGCTGACGGTACATCTCCACCTGATTGTTCACCATCTCATCCGTCACGTCCACGTTGTAGTAGTCAATCTTGTCCTTCTTGCCCAGTTCCAACTTGAACTCAGGAGCAATCGCCAAGTCAAACTTGAACGTAAAGGTCTCGCCCTCCTTCAGTTCCACCTTGTTGTTATCCTCTGTTGGCAGCGGCTCACCCAGCATGTTGATTTTGTTCTCACGGATGTAGCCAAACAGACCGTCCTGCAACAGTTTGTTCACCTCGTCAGCCAAGATAGAAACGCCAAACTGCTTCTTAATCAAGCCGACAGGCACCATGCCCGGACGGAAACCCGGCATATTCATTTTCTTCTTTGCATCCTTGATAGCCTTCTCATACTTCTCCGTATAGTCGGCAGGTTCTACCACGGCTGTGATGACCGCGTTCACCTTGTCAATGTTCTCTACTGAAATATTCATATTTTTAATCCTTAATTTATAATTTTCACATCAATAGTTGGCAACTGACCCTTCTTCATCAGTCGCCAAACCTTCAAAATCGGCTGCAAAGGTACGACTTTTTATCCGATTGACCAATTTTGCAGTCAACTAAATGCAAATTTCGCAAAAAGTTCTTTGCTGCATTGACGGAAACCCCTGCCTTTTTCTACTTATCGTCCCAAAATCATCACCTTTTCAGACAGGACACAAAAAATGGCTACAAAAGATAAATTCTTGTAGCCATGAAAACAATATTCAGATTTAGACGGGCTACGCTGTTGGGGCTTGACCCGCCAAAGCGGTTCGCCTATACCCGCCACACAGGTCAACATACATTAGCCTGTTGACACATATTACACCTGTTCGACAAATTCGAGCATCCACAAAATTCGTCAAACCCTCGTTATATTACTCCACAGAAACTGTTAGTTCATCTTCGCCATGTCAATTTCGTCTTGGCTAAAACGGCACGCAGGAAGCCTCGAAAGTGGTCTGAGTCAGACCGCCTCGGTGGTGTGACTCAGACCACCCGAGCGGTGTGAGTCACACCACTTCAGACGTGACGAGCGTATCATTTTGTCCTATTCGAGAGGCCGTGTCGAGGGGTGTCGGGGGACGCTCCAAGGGTGAGACGCAAACGTCACCGATGTTTTAGAGGGAAAAATGAAGTCTGAACAGCCCTAACTCGTTGGCGAAGATGAGGAGAATGCAGAGGGGGGCGAAGTAGCGGATGATGAAACGATAGGTGGGATAGAGGGGAGAGCGGAGGGTGCCGTTGTTGGTCATTTCGGCACGGAGCACTTTCTCATCGACCACCCAACCGAGGAAGATGCACATGAGCATACCGCCGATGGGCATGATGAGTTTGGCAACGAGAAAGTCGAAGAGGTCGAAGAAGCCCATGCCGAAGAGGGTGACGTCTTGCCAATCGCCGAACGACCACGAGCAGAAGGTGGCAAGCAACATGCACACAACGCTGACAACGACGGCTGCCAGAGGTCGTGGCAAACGAAGGTTCTTGTGGAAATAGGCGGCAGACATTTCGAGCATGGAGATGCTGCTGGTGAGGGCTGCCATGACCAGCAAGAGATAGAAAATCAAGGAGAAAAGGTATGCCAGCACGGGAACATTGCCAAACACCTGCTGAAAGACATTGGGCAACGTGATGAAGACCAACGAGGGTCCCGCATCGGGCTGCAAGCCGGGGATGGAATAGACGGCTGGGAAGATGATGAGTCCGCTGAGCAGGGCTACGAGTGTGTCGATGGAGGCAACGCTGAGCCCGTCTTTCATCAGGTTCACGTCTTTGCGGAAATAGCAAGCGTAGGTGCAGAGACACCCCAAACCCACGCTGAGGGAGAAGAACGCTTGCCCCATCGCACTGAGAATCACGGAACTATTGACTTTGGAAAAGTCTGGCTGGAAAAGAAACTTCAGCCCCAAATGAGCATTGGGGAGGGTGAGCGAACAACCCACCAAGATGACGATGAAGACGAACAGCAGGGGCATCATAATCTTGGAGCCTCGTTCGATGCCTTTCTGCACACCGAGGGCGACGATGCCGCAAGTGAGCGCAATGATGAGGGCTGTCCAGAAGACGGGGTTGAGAGAGTCGGAGGAGAACGCCACGAAGTCCGATTGAAACTCCGCGGCAGTTTTGCCAGCAAAGCCATTCATCAGAGCCTCTAACGCATAGTAGAGCGTCCAACCCGCCACCACGGCATAGTAACTGAGCACGAGGAAACCGCTCACCACGGGTATCATGCCCATCCACCGCCAGCCTTGACGGCCGCCGCTCATCTTCTCGAACGCACCCGACACATCGCTGCCGCCATGCCGCCCGATGGCAAACTCCGTCACCATGATGGGCACACCGAGCAGGAGCATGAAGAGCACATAAATGAGGATGAAGGCAGCACCGCCGTGTTCGCCCGTCTCGGTGGGGAATCGCCACACGTTGCCCAAGCCCACCGCACTGCCTGCTGCGGCGAGAATCGCACCCACCTTGGATGCAAAGATGTTTGTGTTCGAGGTCTTCTTTTCCATAAAATGATTGATGATAATTCGTGGTTAATTCATGGCAATTCGTGTTTCTTTCTTTAACATAAATTTTCATGAATTGGTCACGAATTATTCATGAATTTTAATGCTTTACCACTGGCAACCAAATCTTGCTGGCGGGGTGAACCGTGATGGTCGCCGTCTGGAAGTCGCTGTCGTTGCACTCGTAAATGTTGCAGAACCGCTGCGGGTTGCGGTCAACGAGTGGGAACCACGTGCTTTGCACTTGCACCATCAGCCGATGCCCGGGCAGGAACGTGTGTGCCACATCGGGCAGTCGGAACTTCACGGTGGTCTTCTCGTTCGGCACAAACGGCTCGGGATTGCTCAAACTATTGCGATACTTGCCACGCATCACCTCGCCACGCACCAGCATCTGGTAGCCACCCATCGGGTAGCGGTCGTCGCGGAAACCATCCGCATAGAGGCTGTCGGGGTATACGAAATCTGCGGGGAACACATCGATGAGTTTCACGATGAAGTCGGCATCGGTGGTGCTGATGCTCACCTCCAGTTCCGCCTCCACCTCACCAGCCAACTGGAGGGTGTCGGTCAGCACAGGGCTGTCAAACACCAACACATCGGGACGAGTGGCAGCAAAACGCTGGTCGTCCAGCATGTACTCGGTGGGGCGATAGGTGGTCGGCTCCCCCTTAAACGGCACAGGGCGAGCAGGGTCGCTGACATACGTGAGCGGCCGCATGACCTTCTTTACCTGATGGACGAGAAGTCCATCCTCGGTGAGCCAGTAAGGAGTCTTGTCACTCTTGATGGGCCAACGCTCCGAATAGACATTCCATCGGCAAGAGCCTGAATCATACACCCTTACGGCAGCAGGTTTCTCGCCTTTTCCTTCCAGATAGTAGGCAAAGAAGGGATATTCTATCTGTGTCAGATAATAGTCGGAAGCCTGTTCGGGGCCGAAATAGACGTGTCCGAAGAAAGGACGGGCACCTCTGCCCCACCCTCCGTGCGACCAAGGCCCTTCCACCAAGAAGACATCACGGTTTTTGGCATCCTTCCACAACTGCTTATAGGTGGCAAACGCTCCGTAGCAATCCTCCGCATCGAAAAGTCCACCCACGACCATCACGGCTGCCGTGGAGTTCTGGCAATGGTTGAGCACATTGCGGTCTTCCCACCACTGGTCGAGGTTCGGATGGTTCACCACGTCGTTCCATCCCTGCACACTGTCGCCAAAGAGGGCCGTAAAGTTCTTCACCGCTCCCCGTTTCAGATAATCGGTATAGACATCGCTGCGAACAATATCGGCTGGCGAAGGTTCCACCTTGGGCATCGTGCCGCCATAGCGGGCATTGTGAAAGGCGGGGGTGTTGCGATACTCAAACCAATACTGGAACGAGAACATATCCAGCAGGAACAGGGCACCGTTGTGGTGGGCATCGTCGCCACGGAACCAGTCGGTGACAGGAGCCTGCGGACTCACCGCCTTCACGGCAGGATGGCCGCTCATGCCAGCCATCGTCGAATAGAAGCCAGGGTAAGAGATGCCGAACACGCCGATGTTGCCATTGCTGTTGGTGTTGCGAATCAGCCATTCCGCCGTGTCGTAGGTGTCGGAAGCCTCATCGACGGGAGCCGAAGGGTTTGCCTTCGCAATCTCTCCTTTTTTATTGAACTTCGGTTTCTTCTTTCCTTCCACAAACGGACGCACGTCGGTGAAAGTGCCTTCGCTCATGTTCTTGCCACGAACATCCTGAAAGACAAAGATGTAACTATTCCGAGTGAACTCACGCCATGCCGGACGCTCCAGTTCCATATACGCCTCGCCGTATGGGGCAGACGAATAGCAGGAACGCTGCATGATGATGGGGTGCCTGACGGTGCGGTCTTTCGGTTCGTAGATGACCGTGTGGAGATGCACCCCGTCACGCATCATCACCTTCACCTCTCGCTTGTCGTAGTGATTCCTCACCCACTCTTTCGTGATGGAATCCGTGCCTTGTGCGGCGGCAAACAGCGTCACAAAAAGCACCAAGAAAAACATGCTCAATCTTTTCATGTCTAATTTCTTAACCTCATTTTCCATTCTTCGCCACTCTTCACCATCTTCTGCGATGCCACCTCCTTCGTGCTGTCGGCAAACGTGTACTGATAATACACCGTACAGACAGAGTCGCCTCGCATCTGGGCATCAACCATGTCGATAGACACCACACTTGCCCGCTGAGCCTGCCGCCAGCCGAGGTGCTGCTTCAGCACATCACGCATGAAAGCCTCCTGTGCCGAATCCATCTTCACGCCAAAGTCCACACACCTCAAGTAAGCGTCGTAGTCCGCTCGGTCGAGAGCCTCCAACGCTCCCTTCAAGGTTTCCTTGGCAGCCTCTTCCGCCGTAGGCTCATGGCAAGAAACGAGACACAGCAAGCCTATCCCAAACAAATATCTAACACTCCGCATGGCAAATGGTACATTGTACATGGTAAATGGTAAATGAATCTATTTTTGTCTGATATACACGTTGATAGGCGTACCCTTGAAGTCCCAATGCTCACGGATTTGATTCTCCAAGAAACGCTTGTACGGCTCCTTCACATACTGCGGCAGGTTGGCGTAGAAGATGAAAGACGGCACCCTCGTGTCGGGAATCTGCATCACATACTTAATCTTGATGTACTTGCCCTTCAGCGATGGCGGCGGCGTGGCCTCGATAATCGGCAGCATCACCTCGTTCAACTTCGCCGTAGAGACCTTGTTGGTACGTGCCTGATAAGCCTTCTTCGCCTCTTCAAGCACCCTGAAGATACGCTGTTTCGTCACCGCCGACACAAAGATAATCTGGAAGTCGGTGAACGGAGCGAAGCGGTCGCGGATGGCCTTCTCGAAGTAGCGAATCGCCTCGTTGGTCTTGTTCTCCACGAGGTCCCACTTGTTCACCACCACCACCAGTCCCTTCTGGTTCTTCTGCACCAGTTGGAAGATGTTGATGTCCTGACCCTCAATGCCTCGGGTGGCATCCACCATCAGCACACACACGTCGGAGTTCTCGATGGCACGGATGCTGCGCATCACCGAATAATACTCCAAGTCCTCCGTCACCTTGTTCTTCTTGCGGATGCCCGCCGTATCGACCAGATAGAAGTTGAAGCCGAACTTCTCATATTTCGTGTAGATGGAATCACGCGTGGTGCCAGCAATGTCGGTTACCACGTTGCGGTTGTCGTCCAAAAAAGCATTGATGAGCGACGACTTGCCCGCATTCGGACGACCCACCACGGCGATTCTCGGAATGTCCTCCTCGATGGCCTCCGTCATCTCCTTCGTGAAACTTGCCACCAACGCATCCAGCAATTCGCCCGTGCCGCTGCCCGTGATGGCACTCACACACACAGGGTCGCCCAGCCCGAGGCTGTAGAACTCGGCGGCATCGTAGCGGAACTCATTGCTATCGACCTTGTTCGCCACCACAAACACCGGCAGTTTGCTACGACGCAAGATGTTCGCCACCTCCATGTCGAGGTCGGTCACACCCGTCCGCACATCCACCATGAAGAGTATCACGTCACACTCCTCGATGGCAATCCGCACCTGCCGACGGATTTCCTCCTCAAACACATCGTCTGAGTTGACCACCCATCCGCCGGTATCGACCACCGAAAACTCCTTGTTACCCCACTCACACTTGCCGTACTGACGGTCACGCGTCGTGCCAGCCTCGTCACTCACAATCGCATGACGAGTCTTTGTCAATCTGTTGAACAGCGTGGATTTTCCCACATTGGGACGTCCCACAATCGCTACTAAATTTGCCATAATCTTTTCAGTAATTCTTTTTCTAAGAACTGATAGCCATTATCACCTTTTCGGGTTACTACTCACCGCCCCAGATGGCTCCCCTCATCCTCCGGATAAGGCCAAGGCGGCTCAAAAATCGGGGACAAAGGTACGGAAAAATAACCATATACACATCCGCCGCTGCCAAAAACTTCAAATCTCGGAATAAAATGTCCTTCTTCATCGCCTTTTTTTCGCCTTTCCGAACCACTTTGCGGCGAACGAAGGAAAATCGTACCCCTCGACTACGACATGCCGTACCCCTCGGGTACACCGCACCGTACCCCTCGGGTACGGCATAGAGAGTATCGCAATTTCGTTAAACCTTTCAACATAATTACGATGAAAGGCTGGCATCAATTGCCTTTCACCCACAAAAGAACTTAAAGAAACAAAATAATCGTCCGAATCCTTTGCCATCTCTTAATAAATGTGTACTTTTGCCTTGAGTTGTCACACTTTCAGCGGAAAGTGGCAGCCCCTTATTGGTTAATCATAACAGCATTAGCAGTTATTCGGCATGTCTGAAATGTAGGAAGTTTCAAAAATGTGCATAAATGTGAATAAGTGACTGATGTCTGCGTCTTTAGGCGTGGACTTTCACTTATCATTTATGCGGGCATTCTTCCTACAGCCTCAGACATGGATAAGCGTCCACGCTTTTTCGTGTCTGTTTGGTTGTAGAGAATGACCGTATACCGATAAGTGCTTATGCCACTAAAAGGAGATATTTACTCATTATGTCTAAACAAGAATCACAAATACTAAAAGGCATCGCAATTTTATTGATGCTTTTTCTTCACTTGTTCAATCATGAACAAGAAGTCAGTCTTTGCTTCAACTACGTATATATTAATCGAGTACCACTATCACATCTATTAACTCGAATGGCTAATCCCGTGCCTTTCTTTGTGATACTTTCTGGCTATGGGTTGTATGCTACATATCAAAAAGGTGACAAACACAAGTATTCACGACTTTTCAAATTGCTACTTCATTATTGGCTAATACTGATAGTCTTTGTTACGATAGGACATTTCATCTCACCAACAATATATCCTGGTAACTGGATAAAGATATTGGAAAACATGACAGGATTCTCCACTTCTTATAATGGGGAGCATTGGTTTTTATTTCCTTATATGCTACTTGCTATCTCAACGCCTTGGCTCTTCAAACTCTGTGACAAAACAAACGCTGTATCTGTTCTTGTCGCGGCTTACATCTTATATTTAGGAACATGCTTCTTAATTAGCCGATACGGAGAATATTATTTATATACACATATGTGGGCATACCACCCCATATTATACGGGAGTTTACTTTTCAATTTTTTGGTAGGAGCCTTATCTTGCAAACATAGATGGTTGAGAAATCTGAAGTCTCCCCAATTAACCCGATGGTCATGGATTCTGCTCGTTGTGCTTTGCATATTACGCTGCTGTATTACAACAGGAGCATTCCACAATCTATTTGTCCTTGCATTCATCTGGCTTTGGTTGCAAACTCCCCGAACTCCGTGGATTAACCTCATTTTAGCCCATCTCGGAAAACATTCCATGAACATGTGGTTTATTCACTCTTTCTTTTGTTATTATCTCTTCCACGACTGGATTTATGGTTTCAAGTATCCACTACTCATATATCTTGTTCTCGTTATCGTCTCTTATCTTTCGTCACTCATCATTGACCTTCTCTATTTCCCTATTTCCCTAATCCTTTTTTCCAAAAAAGCACGACAATAAAAGATTTGAAAACTATATTAACAGAAATCTTCAACAACGACTATAGCAAAAGATTATCCAAACATCATGAACGGCTTTTATAAAACGTTTTTTCAGCCACACATTTGGTCATATCAATATTTATCTCTACCTTTGTACATCCATTAAGAAATGAGCAATAGAGAATACATAGGTCTTTTTTCCAAGAATCTGTTTTGGGATGCTGATTCATCACATTTGTCGATGGATGCCAACTCGCCATATATCATTCAGCGTGTGCTGGAACATGGGGAGATGAATGATTGGCGACTTATCAACCATTATTACGGTCTTGACAGAATTGTCGATGAATGTAAAAAGATGAGGACATTAGACCCTGTATGCCTTTCGTTCATTTGTACGATTTCCCACACAAAAGAAGAAGACTACCGATGCTATCATTTCAGACAGTCCTTCCCGACACATTGGAACTCTTGAGAATACTGATGCGTCAACCTATTCTCAACGACATGAGACTGGTTGGTGGTACGGCTCTTGCTCTACAATATGGGCATCGACGTTCCATTGACTTGGATTTTTTTGGTCATACGACAGAAGATGCCGACGAATTGACGGAAGCATTAAAAGAATGTGTACATCATCTTGTGAGAGGTTCCTACACTAAACGCATCAAGGCATATATGCTAAACGATGTGAAGGTGGATATTGTGAACTATGATTATGAGTGGATTGATGAACCAGTCATTGAAGATGGTATCAGATTAGCGTCACCGAAAGATATTGCTGCTATGAAAGTGAATGCCGTCATCGGAAGAGGTACAAAAAAAGATTTTATTGATATTTTTTTTCTTTTGCAACACTTTTCCTTTGAAGACATCATGAACTTTTATTTTGAAAAGTACCCCGATGGCTCCGAATACCGAGCACTATTAAGCATGACTTATTTTGCGGATGCCGACCCACAGCCCATGCCTGTCATGTTTGCCCCCATCAACTGGAACAACATCAAATTGTTTATCGGGAAAGAAGTCGAGGAATACACTATAAGGAGAACTAACAATGAAAATTAAAGAAATTGCTGAGGCATACGGTGTGGAATACGAAACACTCCACCCTGATGTCATGCAGTCCATCTGTTTCAACCAAGAAAATCAGTTTGCATTTAGTTTGCACAGAAATGCAAACTAAATGCAAACTGATTTTCTTGGTTGGAATAGTGTAATAGTTGTACCTTTGCCACAAAAAACGTTAAATGACTAAAAGCAATGAAAATGAACAAGAAAACTATCATTTCTATTCTCTTTGCCTTTGTGGCAAGTATTCCCGTGTTATCTCAAACCACATCATCCCTCCCGACATGGGAGCGTAAGAGTGCACCTGCTGTTATTCTGGGACGTTATGTTGACAGGGATTCAAGCGATAATGAGAAAATCCCCATGTTTTGGGGTAATGAGGAATCGCTGAAAGGCGGTTCTTTCCCAGAAACCACCACCGATTCCGTCGCCGGCACGTTTACCATCACATGGGACATCTGCTATCCGATACAGCATAAATTTGATGGATGGTCAATCCTGCTCTTCCCGGGCGACACCGTCAGGGTTGATTTCAACAAAAAAGCGTTCAATGAATATCATGCCTACAATAAAGAAACACCACGCGACAGCATCACTACGACAAAACTGAGAGAACTCTGGAAGAAAGCCATCCACATCGAAGGTGCATCCTTTGAGTTGCCCCTGCCCATTCACATGAAAGGAATGAAACTTGGTTTTAGTCGCGAATATGCCACGGCTCACTATCATGATACCTTTGACGAATGGCGCGAAGTATGCTGGAATGAGTTTCAGGATGTGGTGAAACAGTTGGATTCTATCGACATTTCGCCTGAGGAACGAGAATACCAAAGAATGATGATAGAACAGGATTACTTGAATAAACTAAGAAACTACGCATTCACAAAGAAGATTTACGGCTTAACCCAGGACAAGGATTCACTGGCGATGTTCGAGCAGCAATTCACCTTCAAAGACCCCCATGCGCCCGAACTGACGTATTATCGCAGCATTCTCGGTTTCTTCGCCTGTATGAAAAATCTGTTTGATGAAGGAAGACTTTACATTCAAGCCAATGGGCTGGAAGAGTCGCCCTTAGGACGCTGGCTCAAGGAGTTGGACGAGGCAAAGGCTGTGATGACTCGGGCGAAAGCCAATCAGCCAGTGGATGAAAGTGAGTTGAATGCCCTTTCGCCAGAGTTCCAGACACAAATACGGGAGGTGCAAGCAAAGATGAGGAAGGAAGCGACCGACAGCAAAGGTACAAAACGAGACCTGCCCGAAGGAGAACCGCAGGAGTGGCTGTCCAAAATCGTTGCAAAGCACAAAGGCCATATCGTCTTCATCGATTTCTGGGACACTTGGTGCGGACCCTGCCGTCTGGGAATGACGGAAATGGAGAAAGTGAAGGATGAATTGATGGCACGGGGCGTCGATTTCGTCTATATCGCCGATACCAGCAGCGACATCAATGAGTGGGTGAAATATGTCGCTCAGCACGCAGGCGACCACTACATCGTGCCTAAAGACAAGATAGGAGAGATGCAAATCCCCGGCTATGAAAATGCCATTCCGCATTATCTCATCTACGACCGCGAGGGTCAGATTGTCAAAGCCATCAGTGGCTGGTCGGGCGTTGAGAAGATGATGGAGGAGTTGTCAAAGGTCAAGTAATTATCGCCATCAGCCTTCGTTTGTGACGATTTCATTCGCTCCATCCCACCATTTTCTGCTGAAATAGGCATCAAATCGCATACGAATTATACAACGTATGCGATTTTTTTGTATTTTTACTTGACTTTTCCGAAGTTGTGCGTTTACAGAACAGATGACACCACAGGAATTTGAACATATTGCCCGAATGTTGCGACCGCAGATGATGCGCGTGGCAATGGCGTTCTTCCACCGAGAGGAGGAGGCGGAGGACGTGGTGCAGGAGGTGCTGATGCGGCTGTGGATGAGAGAGAAGATGAGAGAAAAGATGGGAGAGAATACGAGAGAAAAGACGAGAGAGAAGATGAGAGAGAAAACGAGAGAGAAGACGAGAGAGAAGACGAGAGAGAAGACGAGAGAGAAGACGAGAGGAGGGAGCAGCGACGAGGGCCTCACGGCACTTGCCATCAAGGCGACGAAGAACTTGTGTGTCAGCACATGGCGAAAGCAGAAATTGCGGCAGGCGATTCCATTGGACGACAGCCTCGTACACATCAGGAGTGACGAGCGAGCGGACAAGACACTGCTGACCGAGGAACAGGCGGAAGCCATCGACAGCGCCATCCGACGGTTGCCACGTTCGGAACAAAGGCTCATCCTGCTCAGACAAAACGCCGACCTCTCGTCGGAGGAAATTGCCGCCCTCACAGGCATTCCCATCCGCTCCGTCCGCACCATGATTTCGTCGGCAAGGCGTAACCTCTTAAAACTTCTGAAACAATGAAACAGACACTGATTGACAAATACCTCAATGGCGACACCTCCTTGGAGGAAGAGCAGATGTTGCGACACTTGCTCCAAGACATTCCATCCGCCCACAGAACGGACGAGGAAGACGCGCTCTTGCTGATGCTGAGTGCAACGCCCACGACGACGGGCGAGGAAGACATCTTCGCCGCCGACGAGACGGAGGAATATGACCGCATCATTCATCAGCGGAAACGCCGCGCCATGTGGAAATACACAGGCATTGCCGCCGCCATTGCCCTTGTCGCCACCTTGGGATTCATGTTTCACACCCCCAGCGACGAGAACATTGCCGTGGCATACGTCAACGGCGAGAAAGTGAGCGACGAGCAGCAGGTGGTGGCGATGATGGAAAGCACGATGAACGACGTGTTTGCCCACAGCGACACGGAAGAAGAACTTTACGAACTTTTTAATCCCGAATAGATACAGACAGACATGAAACGACTCATTTTACTCATACTCAACGTGGTCATCACGGCAAGCCTCTACGCTCAGAAGGGTCTGAACATCAACGACATCTTCGAGGGGAAGGTGATTGACAAGAGCCGAATCACCGAGACGCTCATCAGAGGCGAGCAACTGGAAGCGTATCACCTCACCGCCTTCCACAGCGTCAAATTCAACGCCACCGAGAAGGAACGGAACGTGGTTGAAAAGGCGTTCTATGCCGACATGGCGCAGAATGACATCAAGAAAGAGAAGGGCAAGGAAAACAGCGAGATGGAGAACCGAGGCGGACACCTCTACTATGCCATCGTCGAGGTGAAACCCTACTCGCCCTTCGACCGCCGCTACATCTGCTACCAGTGCAGCACCGAGACACACGGCGCGTTCGGCATCACGGTGGTTTGTCTGGAGGGACAGGTGTCGCTGCAAGATTTAAGAAGAATGTTTAAGAAAAAATAAAGAAACGACATGAAAAGATTTGCACTTTTCCTCTTGCTGACAAGCATTGCCACAGCAAACATCAACGCACAAGACACCGACTCCATCACCGCCATCGACAAGATTGCCCAAGAACATCAACTCCCCGATGAGCATCCCGGCGGATGGAACTTCGACGTCATCTTCTCGCCCAAAAAGGAGTCAAAACACTGGTACCCCCGACAAGTCCTGAACTTCTCTGTGGGTTTTATCGGTGGCGTGAACCAAGCCGAGGGGGTGCGCCTCAATATGGGGCAGTCCATCGAACTGGAGTTGGGCAACATCCTCACGGCACAAACGCCGGTGGGCAGAAACGGCATCGTTCTTGCCGGCTTGGGCATCGGCTGGCGCAACTACCGCATGACGAACCGGCAAATGTTTGCCAAACACGACGACGGCAGCATCAGCGTCGAGCCTTATCCCGAGGGTGCCGACCCGAAATTCAGCCGCATCAAGACGTTCGGCTTCATCCTTCCGCTGAAATATTGCCACAAGGTCGGACGTGGTCGCCGCACTTTCTTCGCCGTGGGTCCCGAACTCTACTACATGCCTCACGCCAGCCTGAAAACCCGCTACCGGACGGAGGAAGGCAACCAATTTCTGAAGGACAACAAACTGCACTTCAACAAGTTCTCCGTGGGCATCGGCGCAGAGTTTTGTGTGCAGGGACTGGGCGTCTACTACAAATACAATCCCTTCAACTTGCTCGACACCGACTATGGACCGAAGTTCAGCACCATGACGGTCGGTCTGAAAGTGGCATTGTAGGCATGACAAAATGGCTTCCCTCGATGCCTCAAAAGTGGTCTGAGTCACACCACCGAAGCGGTGTGACTCAGACCGCCGAAGTGGTGTGACTCAGACCACTTCTGGGGATACGAGGCATGTCATTTTGGCACTTCCTCACAACAATCAACCCGATGTGGGGTACATCGGGTTGATTGGTAATTTGTCTAAACGGGAAATGGCTACTCGGGATTGTAGCCGAACAGGTTCAAATGCACCTCTTTTGCGAGTGAACCGTTAAAGTGCCCAGAAGCCGAAGAAGTAGATGACGGCTATCTTGCGGCGGTCACCCACGGGTTGGGCTTTTCCGATGATGGAGCCACCCTTGACCACATCGCCATTCTGACGCACCTCGCCAACAATGGAGCCTCCGAGCCACACCTTGCCGTTGCCGTCAACCTTGCCGACGATGCTGCCACCTTTTCTCACACTGCCGTCCGACAGCAGTTCACCCTCGAAGGAGCCACCCACGCGGATTCGTCCGTTTTCGAAGGAGCCTCGACGGGAACCGCCAATCCACACTTCATCATTGGCACGAAGTTCGCCAACCACGCTGCCACCCTTCCAGAGTTTGCAGCCTTCCGTGTTCGTGCTCTGGGCTGCCTTCAAGTCTTTCAACTGACGCTCGCGCTGCTCCTGGTTCTGCTTCACGATGTTCTTGTACTTCTCCTTGTACTCATTGAGCAGGTCGTCGCTGGCAATGGTGTTGAAGAGCACGAAACACTCCACATCCTTGTCGAAAGCCGTGTCGGCATAAATCATCTTCTCGTTGAACATATACACGCTGCCGTCATCACCCACCTTGCCGACCCATTCGCCGTTGTGGGTCACCTCGTTGGTGCTCGGATTGTACTTGATGCCCTGCGTCTTGGTGCTGCTCATTGAGCCGTCCGCCTTCAACTCGCCAGCATGGTTGCCACTACCGAATGTAATGCTTCCGTCGCTATTGAAAATGTATGTCTCCGTCGTCCATTTCTCGTCGGGAGTCTTCACGAAACGATCCAACGTGCGTGTCTTAGGATGCCAGATGCCCAGTCTGTTGCCGCTGGTGTAGTAGAGGGTGACATCCCCCGCCTTCTGGTCAGCCTTTGGCAGGTTCTTCATGGGGTCCAGTTGGTTTTTTACTTCATTTTCAACCACTTCCACAGCCTTTTTCTTGGCTGCGTTCTTGGCTGCGTTAAGCAGACCGCCAAACTGAGCGTTTGCTTCGATACCCGTTGTAGCAATCATGGCTACAACCATAGCGATTCTAACGATGACCTGTTTCATAATGATGGGATGATTAAAAATTTGTTTGTTTTAATTAAAGTCCAAATCGTCTCATGAATCATTCGGGATTGTAGCCGAACAGGTTCAGTTCTTTGGTGGAGTTTCGCCAGTCTTTATCCACCTTGACGAAGGTTTCCAGATAGATGCTCTTGCCGAAGAACTTTTCGAGGCTCTTGCGGGCTTCGGTGGCGACGCGTTTGAGTGCCTTTCCTCCATGCCCGATGATGATGCCTTTCTGACTGTCACGCTCCACGTAGATGACGGCATTGATGTGGATGTGGGTCTTGTCCTCCTTGAAACTCTCCACGCCGACCTCGACGGAATAGGGTATTTCCTTGTCGTAGTAAAGGAGGATTTTCTCACGGATAATCTCGGTGACAAAGAACTTGGCTGGCTTGTCGGTCAGTTGGTCTTTGTCGAAGTAAGGCGGACACTCGGGCAGAAGTTCCTTGATGCGTGCCAAAACGGGCTGAACATTGAACTTGTGGAGGGCTGAAATGGGCAGTATCTCGGCCTTGGGAAGCACTTGATGCCACTGGTCAACAAGTCCTATCAGGGTCTTCTCGTCGGTGAGGTCAATCTTGTTGATGAGCACCAATACGGGCACTTCCATCTGTGCCACTTTTGCCAAGAAGTCGGCGTTCTTGTCAATCTTCTCCAGGGGGTCGGTCACATACAGCAACACGTCGGCATCGACCAAGGCACTCTCAGAGAATGCCAACATCGATTCCTGCAACTTGTAATTGGGTTTCAGCACACCAGGCGTGTCGGAAAAAACAATCTGAGCATCATCGTCGTTGATGATTCCCATGATGCGGTGACGAGTGGTCTGCGCCTTGAAGGTGGCGATGGAGATGCGTTCTCCGACCAGCAGGTTCATCAGCGTGGACTTGCCCACATTGGGATTACCTACAATGTTTACAAAACCAGATTTATGCATGACAACAATATACAAAAAAAATGTATAATATATAATAAACTATCCAGCGTGCATGACACCCCGAATGGGTATTATATATTATACATTATAAATTAGGTATTACTTACGACCTCTCTTGGCGTACCACTCTTCGCGGCTAATCACGCCTTCCTTGTAGAACTCGGCTGGTGTGTCGGCAAACTTGCTGCCGTCGTAACCCCAAATGAGGTAACTTGCACCCCAGGTGAAGCCTGCACCGAAAGCGGTGAAGATAATCTTGTCGCCTTTCTTCAACTGTGGCTCATACTCCCACAGACAGAGGGGAAGTGTGCCACCAGAGGTGTTTGCCA
The DNA here is from genome assembly GCA_017483605.1 of Bacteroidaceae bacterium. Taxonomy (GTDB): domain Bacteria; phylum Bacteroidota; class Bacteroidia; order Bacteroidales; family Bacteroidaceae; genus Minthosoma. Next base: position 172,210 of record JAFUWG010000048.1, read on the forward strand.
TGTGGTCGATGTTAATCATCACGTGGTCTTCCTCAACGCCGATGCGGCGGGCAACAGCACTTTCGATACGCACGTTTGCCTGATGGGGAACAATCCAAGCGACATCGTCCTTGGTGAGATGGTTGCGGGTTGCTATCAACTCTACGGCATCCGACATGTCGGTCACGGCGTGCTTGAACACGGCACGACCTTCCTGATAGACGAAATGAAGTCGCTGGTCAACCGTCTCATGGCTTGGCATATTGGCTGAACCACCTGCGGCCATGTGGAGGTTGTCGTAACCCTTGCCATCCACACGCAGGTAACTATCTACAAGACCGACCTCTTCTTCTGTAGCTTCCAACATCACACACGCTGCACCGTCGCCAAAGATGGGACAAGTGTTGCGGTCCTGATAGTTGGTCATGGAAGACATGTGGTCGCCACCACAAATGATGATTCTCTTGTAGCGTCCGCTGCGGATGAAGTTTGCACCTGTCTCCAAGGCATAGAGGAAACCTGCACATGCAGCCTCCATGTCGAAGCCAAAGGCGTGCTTCAAGTCGAGATTGCCAATGATGAGAGATGCTGTTGATGGGAAATGGTAGTCGGGTGTTGTTGTTGCCACAATCACAGCCTCGATGGAATCGGGGTCGGCACCAGTCTTGTCGAGCAACTGCTTGACAGCCTTCGTCATCATGAACGAAGTGCCTGTACCCTCTTCGGGCTTAAGGATGTGGCGGGTCTTCACGCCGATACGTTCCATAATCCACTCGTCGCTTGTATCAACGATGGTAGACATCTCCTCATTGTCGAGGATATAAGTAGGAACCCAGCCGCCTACACCTGTTATAACAGCATTAATCTTTCCCATAAGAGAGAGCGTTTATTAAATTGCAGCTTCTTTTTCGATAGCCACCTTGCCACGGTAGTAACCGCAAGATGGGCAAACTGTGTGATAAACGTAGAATTCGCCGCAGTTTGGACATACTGCCAATGTTGGAGCAACTGCAACGTCATGAGTTCTTCTTTTTCTTGTACGAGTCTTTGACTGTCTTCTTTTAGGATGTGCCATTTTCTTGTTATGTTTTTATTGTTTGTTTTTCAGTTGTTTCAGTGCCTCCCAACGGCTATCGACAGGTTCAACGGAATCTTCGCCTCCCGATTCGCTTGCGTCGGAATCATCACTGCTTGCAGAATCTTCGTCCTCACCATCCTCTTCTCCACTTCGGGTGGATTGATGCCTGCTGAGTTCTTGCATCATCGAGTCGTCACATTTCCCAGGTTCGTGACAACAGGCAATCGGCATGTTGAGTACAATAAATTCGTAGATGAATTGTGCGAGGTCAAGATAACCTTCCGACTCAGGAACTACCACACAATCACCATCATCGGCAAACTCATCACCAAGTTTCACACTGAGTACGTCTGTCGTCTCAATCCGCAATTCGAGGTCTGACAGACAGCGGTCGCAAGGAACAATGACTGTGCCAACGCTGTGTATCTGGAACTTGAAGATTGCTCCCGCATTGAGACATTTCACCGTCGAGTGAATATTGCCACGCTGGATGAGCCCATCAATCTTCGCAAAAAAATCATCGCCTATCTCATAGTCGAAGGTCTTTCCTTCCAATTGCGAACTCAATAAATCAATCTTAAACGTTTCCATAATACTCAATTCGAAGTGCAAAGTTACAAATTTATTTGTTAACCATGATAAAAAACTGCCAACTTTTTCAGTTATAGCAATAAAATCTTCTTCGAATGCAGCATTTTACACCACGGAAGAGTCTTTCGGCAATTCGATTCTGAAAGTTGTTCCCACCCCCAATTCCGAATCTTTCACATAGATTTTTCCTTTGTGGTACTCCTCCACAATTCGTTTTGCCAGCGAAAGTCCCAATCCCCAACCGCGTTCCTTGGTCGTGAAACCAGGCTTAAAGACCGAATTGAAATTCGACTTCGGGATGCCTTTTCCGGTGTCTTTTACTTCCACATAGACAAACTTGTCGTCTTCATCCACAAACAGGTCAATCGCCCCCGTTCCGCCCATCGCATCGACAGCGTTCTTGCAAAGATTTTCTGCCACCCACTCGAACAAACTCGAAATCAGACTGACGATGACAGGTTCATCAGGGAAATGTGTGGTAATCAGCACCTTACTTGAAGTACGCTTATCCATATAGGTCACCACCCTTTCCAGCACTTCTATCACATCCTCTGGCTTCGGTTCAGGAATGGAGCCAATTTTGGAGAAACGTTCGGCAATACGCTCCAAACGTTTGATGTCCTTTTCCATCTCAGGCAGCAACACATCCTCCGGATAAGTTTCCTTCAGCACTTCATGCCAAGCAATCAAACTGGAAATGGGGGTTCCCAACTGGTGTGCCGTCTCTTTCGACAAGCCCACCCACACCTTGTTCTGTTCGGCCCTCATTGCCGAGAACAAGGCAAAAATGGCAATCAAGACAAACAGAACCACCACGCCTAACTGAATGTAGGGATAGATGGCTAACCGTTTCAACATCAGCGACTCATCATAACAGATGCTAATATAATCATTGGGGTCATACTCTTGTGGCAAGTCAATACGGATAGCCCGCCCATCGGCCTTATATACCTTTGCCAATGCTGACAAATAAGGGATGGAATCTTCATCAGAAGAAAACTTCTTCACAATATTGCGGGAGGACAAAGCCTTTCCATCTTTGTCCACGACAATCACAGGAATCGTATGGTTGCCATTGATGACTTTCAGCACCAAGTTCAAGTCGGTGTTTTCATCTGCCGTGTTCAACGAGCGCATCGCCTCTGCCCACACCTCCATTCGATTTGTCTCTTCTTTTTCCAAATCAGAAATCAGGTAGTTAGACGTAAGCAACGAGCCGATTGCTATCACCACAGCAAACAGCACCAACACATATTTAATATTACGTATGCGTTCAAACATCTGCATACTATTTATAACGATTTGTTTCCGTTTTTATTGTAGAGTTTCCCTATGAGTCCCGATGTTCAGCCTCCAGCAACCGCTTCTTTTTCTCAATCTTCTCCCCAGTTCGTTGCCCATCAAAACCGCCAATGCTACCATCTTTGGCAATGACTCGATGGCACGGCACATCTGGAGCAAAAGGATTTCGCTTCAACGCCTGTCCAACCGCTTGAGCACTTCCACAACCAATACGACGTGCCAATTCTCCGTATGAAATAGTCGTACCACGAGGTACATTGAGCAACTCCAAATAAACACGTCGCTGAAACTCTGTGATTTGAGATGCAGCCAGCACTCGCTGCCGAATGTCATCAATGCTTTCCATCATTTTCGTTTTGTTTTGGGTTCAGGTAAAGCATCACAAGTCACCTTGACAAGACGAGACAAATAGACCCGGTCGTCCACGTCTGCCACATAGAAGTAAGGTTTTGCCCCTTCGTATGGAGGACGCATCACCACCTCACGCAAGACCAAACGCCCTGCTTCTGTCGGTTTCACATAGAAACAATCATCGCATATCAAACCGAAAATCTTTCCGTTGCAATAGATGCCATAGTCACCGAACATCTTCTTCGCGACAATCTCACCAGCCTCGGCACATTGTTCTACCACATACTGTACAAAATCGACATTACTTGCCATCACGATTCCATTTAAAATTGATTACCAGGGACAAAGGTACACAAAATATTCCAACACAGAAAAAATATCAGGACAAACGCACAAAATGGCACGGCAATTTCACGCCGGCAGATAAAAAAAGGAGTCCCCGCGACACCTGTCACGGGGACTCCCACTTGAAAGAAGGCGGCGACCTACTCTCC
>JAFUWG010000049.1 GCA_017483605.1 Bacteroidaceae bacterium
AGATCATTTGACAACTTTATCGTCAACACCCTGGGAGCACTTGCTGCATATTGCTTCTTTCCAAAAAAGCCATGCATCGCATGTGAGAGAGCCGTGGATAACCAATTAGCCTTGTTCTGAATTCGTCGAACTCACGTTAAAACAGTTGAAAGTTTGGTGCTATCTCGGGAGAATTGTGTAACTTTGCAGGCGATTAGCGAAAATGGGTCAATCGGATTTTTCGGGTTATGAGCAAGAATCTACGTATGAGAAAATTGGGGGGCTTCCTTGTGGTGTTGCCTCTGCTGGCTTCCTGCACGATTGTGCGGGGGTATTTGGCTGATGGGGCTTACGGACCGACGAGTTTCAGTTATGAGAAGCAGTTGAGGGATACGGTTGTCAATCGGTCGGATGTCTTTACTTTCGGTCGTGCTGAAAAGGGGGCTGACTGGATTGACACCTTGCATTTCTTCAATCAAGGCAAGAGGTATTCAAACACTACGATGTGGGAAGCGATTGGCCCCAAGACGGAGACGCAGGGCGTTCTGATTGTTCAAAACGGCAGCATTGTCTATGAGAAATGTACGGGCGATATGACACCCGACAAGATTGCGGGTGTGTTTTCGGTCACTAAGTCCGTCACGTCGCTGCTTTGTGGCATTGCGGTGGATGAGGGATATATCAGGAGCATTGACGATGCGGTGACGGATTACCTTCCCGAGTTGAAGAAGAGGGATTCGAGGTGGCAGCGTCTGACCATTCGGCACTTGCTGGATATGCGGAGCGGTCTTGATTTTGACGACACTTATTCGCTGAGCGTGAAGGCGAAAGACCTCAAACGCCTCCATGCGATGGCAAAACTGAACTATGGCCGCAACATCCCCGCACAAATCAAGAAGTTGAAATTCCGCTCGGAGCCGGGGGCAGAGCACAACTACGACAGCATGACCAGCGAGGTGCTGGGCGTGGTCATTGAGCGGGCGGTTGGTCGGAGTTATGCCGAGTATCTTGGCGAGAAGATATGGACGCCCCTCGGCATGGAGTCGCCAGCATATATGAATTATGACGGCAAGAAGCATCATACGGCTCATGCTTTCGGCGGGTTGGCGTTGACGATGCGAGACCTCGCGAAGATAGGTCGCCTGTATCTGAACCGTGGTGTGTGGAACGGGAAGCGGATTGTGAGTGAGGCTTGGATTGAACAATCGACGGCGTATTCACGGGAAAATGAAGGCTACCATTTCTGTTGGTACAACACCAGTTGCATCGGGGCAGACAAGCCCGAGTTCCCTGGCTATTATGCTTTGGGCATCCGTGGGCAGGTGCTCTATGTGAATCCCTACAAGCATCTGGTGATGGTGCGGTTGGGGCTGAAAGATGATACCTATGCCCACATTCCCTATCTGTTTGAACAACTGAGCAATCTCTCTGCCAGAGAGGTTGGGGCGGGCGTCACGCTTGGCTTCTGAACTAAACGGAAAGAAAAGTTGAGCCAAATAGAAAAGTCTGTTTGGCGGAATCGTCGTACCTTTGCACCCAGATTCAAACATCGTTTAATTTTAAAGCAAAGGAAAAGATGAGAAGTAACATCGCAGATTACAATGCAGTCGTAGAGGCTGCAAGCAAGTTTACACGTAGCGTTGCCGAGGGCAACAGCAAGTATGCAAAGGATTTGTTCACCGAGGATGCCTGTCTGTTCGGATTCCTGAACGGCAAACTGGAGCGCGGCAGCATCGAGCAGTTCTATCACAACGTTGATACCGTAGGTGCCGGAGAGGAGTTCAAGACCCGCATCGACGTGCTGGAACTGGAAGAGACGCTTGCCGTTGTCCGTGTACTTGAAGAGGGCTGGGGCGGCAGCATCGACTTTACCGACGTGCTCCTGCTGTTGAAGATTGACGGCGAGTGGAAATGCGTGGCAAAGGCTTACAATCAGAATTCAAACACCATTAACAAATAAAGAAAGAAATGAAACAGAATGAAACCGTACAGGGCATCTTGAATGCCATTGAACTTTATGCAGAAGCAGGCCGCAAGGCAAGTCGTGAACTCGGTGAGAAGGCTTTCACGAAGGAGGCCACCATGTCGTGGGTAGAGAAGGGCGTGATAACCACCGTACCCATCAATGCACTCTTTGACGTGCTGGAGCAGACGGGCGAGGAAGAGGTGACTTACACCGTCGAGGATGTGACCGTCGCTGGCAACATCGCTTTCGTCCGCATCTCGTCTTGGTTCAGCAAGTTGACCACCTTTAACGATATGTTCACCCTGGCTGAGCAGGATGGTGAGTGGAAGATTGTGAGCAAAATTTACAGCGTGAAGTAAAAGCAATCACAAAAGGGGCAGATTTGTGCTGTTAAAGCAGAGTCTGCCCCTTAAATATAGTTAAAAGCCGGCAGAATCTCTGGGGAATTGTGTATCTTTGCAGCCGATTAACGAAATAAATAAATCGGAATTTATGGTATTGCAGAAGAAATATATAGGAACATTCTTTTTGTTGGGTTTACCTTATCTTGCAGTTGCACAAACTTGTCCAAAAACAGAAATTGTTAAACAAGACAGCATAACTGTTAAGGCTGATTCTGTATGTTGCAATGGTAACAAATGTGCGACAGATACGACTCGGCAGAAAACAGTTTTGTTATTGCCAACGAATCCTTTCATTGAGAATAATCCCAAGGCAGTAAAAGTATCTCAATTTGACCCGTACAAGAAAAAGTTTTTAGACATGCAGCTTATCAACATTATTGGCCCACATATAAAAAGATAAGCTAAATTCCGATTTAGCGCATGACCAAGATAACGAAATTTCCATCGGCTCTGATTAGCGGCGACTGCACCACGTCGTCGCTCGTGTTGGACGGCGGCAGCATCATCGACCAGTGCATCGTGACGGCTGGCGAACGAGGCACATTCTTCCTTGAACAGCATCTGCTCTACGTGGTGCTGGGCGGAAGCGTGAAACTGACGTGCGGTCGGCAGACGTGGACGGTCGGTAAGAACGAGATGATTCTGCTGCGACGGGCGCAAAGCGTCAGTTACGAGAAGCAAGGCTCTGAGGAAACGGGGCTTTTCGAGAGCCAACTCTTTGCCATCAACGACGAACTGCTGAAGGACTTTCTCACTTCACAGCAGGTGCAGATTCCCCAGATGGCAGAGGAATTGGGAACGCAGGTGTCACCCATGTCCGAAAGACTCGTAGCCTATTGCTGGTCGTTGTCGCCTTACTTCAACGACCCGTCGCAAGTCAATCCCGGTCTGCTGCGTCTAAAGGTGATGGAACTGCTCTACAACGTGATGGACTGCTCGAAGAACATCTTCCGTCAGATGCTCCAGTTGCGTCAGCCCGTGAAGACCGACATCCATCGTGTGGTGGAGGAGAACTACACGTCACCCATCTCACTTGACGAACTGGCTTACCTCTCAGGCCGCTCGCTGTCGAGTTTCAAGCGCGAGTTTCAGGACATCTATGGAGAGCCACCAGCCCGTTGGATTCGAGAGAAGCGCCTGTCGAAAGCCCACGAGATGCTTCAGTCGTCCAGCCTTTCGGTGGCAGACATAGCCTATAGTCTTGGTTTTGAAAACCCCACTCATTTCAGCCGTATCTTCAAGCAACAATACGGGACATCTCCCATTTCCCTTTGTGGACGAGTTAGCCGGCACAACCAAATGGCGTAGATAGGATGGCTAAAAAGAAAGAAAAAAGCCTCTCGTGCAATTCGCATGAGGGGCTTTTCTGTTTGAGCGAAGTAGTTAAGTAGTCGGTAGTTAAGTAGTTAAGCCGATACCTGGATGGTGGCATGAGATTTGGCTTGACTACTGAGCGAAGTGATAACTACTTAACTCCTTAACTACAAAAGTCTATCGGATGAAGTGCATGGGTGTCCACGGTTCGTGCTCGGGGTAGTCGGGCTGTCCGTTGGCGTGAATCTTTTGGAGGAGCCATGCCATGTTTTCGGCGAGGGTACGCATGGTTTGCATACCTTCGATGTCTTGTGCTGCCTGACCTTCCTCACGTCCGTAGGCGAGGTTCCAGTATTGGGAGGTGACGACGGGCATGTTCATCATCTGGAACGGCATGTTGAGCGTCTGGAAAGCAGCCGTTGCACCACCACGGCGGCAGATGGCGACGGCGGCGGCTGGCTTCTGCACAAAGTAGGCTCCTGCCGAGAAGAACATACGTTGCACGAGGGAGAGGACGGCTCCGTTGGGTTGTCCGTAATAGACGGGCGAGCCGACCACGAGGGCATCGGCGGCCTGCATCTTCTCCGAGATGCGGTTGCACACATCGTCGTCGAACACGCACTTGTTGTTGCCCTTCACCTTGCATTGTCCACAGGCGATGCAACTACGCACGGGCTTCACGCCGATTTGCACGATTTCTGACTCGATGCCATGCTTCTCCAAGGTCTTGGCAATTTCGCTCAATGCGATGAAGGTGTTGCCCTGCTTGTGAGGGCTTCCGTTAATCAGCAATACTTTCATAAAATGTTAGTTTTTATCTTTACTCATGTTTCGTTCTGTTGGGCAAAGATAGGGAAAAAGGAGAAAAGTGCAAAAAGAAGAGTGAAAAATTTGCTTTTTCACTCTTCAATTTGTACTCTTTATTCCGGCACATAAATGATTTCTCCGTTTTCCAGTTCGTAGGCAATGCCGACACGTTTGCCTCGGTTGCCCGACTTCTGCGACTGGTCTTCGCTGGGCGTGTAGCGGTTGATTTTCTGTCCCTCCTTGGTGATGATTTCCATGTTGTCCTTGCCGGGGTTCTTCACCATCGTGAAGTCTTCCTGCGAGAACATCTCGGTCATGTTGTAGCGAGTGACGAGAGCCACCATCAGAGCAACGGCGAAGACCATTGCCACATCGAAGAGGTTGGAAACGACAGACATCGGGTCGTCATCTTCAGCCCCTCTGCTTCCGAAGGGGGAGGTGCGCATTGTTTTCTTCAACATAGCGGGTCAGTTTTTAGGTTCGGTGAGCAGGTCGGCAAGGAACTGGAGGTTGACGCGGTCATGTTCGTACCAGCGTGCTTTGACCTGCCCAGTGATGAAGCCAATGGCAGCGGAGAAGAGTCCCACGACGGTGGTGGCAAAGGCAACCTGCATGTTGTATGCCATCGAGGCAATGTCGCCAGCCGCCAGTCCGACGAGGGCAGGACCCATCGGGATGAGGGTGCCCATCAGTCCGAGCATGGGACCCATCTTGCTGAGGGTCTTGCTGGTGGCGAGGTCTTTGGAGGCTGCAATGTCGAAGTCGGCAAGGAGTTTCTGGAGGTGTGGCTCGCTGTCCTTGTGCCCGAGCATCTGCTGGATGTACAGAACGACCAACGACTTGTTCTGCTTGGGCAGACGCTCGGCGAGGGTTGCCACGTTGTCGGCGTTGAGACCGTCGAACTCAGCCTTGAGCAGGGCTTCTGTCTTGCGCACAGCGAGATACTGCCCGAAGAAACTGCCGATGAGCAGCAGGGCACGTCCGAAGAGGAGGATGAGCAGGATGATGACAGGCACGAGCAGTCCTGTGGAAATCCAGTAGAGAATGTCTGAAATGTAGTTCATGTTGTCTTTCTTTATGATAGTTTCTATTCCGATTCTTTGGGAACGTACCCCTCGGGTTCGATGTGCCGTACCCCTCGGGTACGCCCAACCGTACCCCTCGGGTACACCTGATAGATGATGAAGCCGATGAGGGCAAAAAGGAGGGTGAGCCCCACGATGCCCACAAGGGCTGTCCAGTTCACCTCGGAGATGCCGACAGCGGCGGTGCGTCCGTTCACGGTGGCAATGACTCCAAGCACGGCGATGAGGGCGTTGGAGAGGAAGAAGATTTCGAGGCGCAACTCCTTCTCGGGAATGAGCCAGCGGACGAGCCATGTGAGGGCGACGATGGCAACCAGCACCACGGCTGCAAATCCGTAGGCAATGGTCTTGAAGTCCATGCCCGTCAGCGTAAACATCAGCATCGTCTCCAAGTGGAAGAGGACTGGGAAGACGAGGATACCGGGAAACCAGCGTAGTGCCTTATAAATATATAATGTGCGTTTTCTCACCTTGCCTGTGTACATGAGGTGGGTAGCCAATAGGCAGTAAGCCATCTGGATGACCACCTCGACGGAGAGCACCACCGCCGTGTCGAGCATCAGTTGCTGATTGTTCAGCCAGTCGTGCAGTTGCGACTTGCTCTGCTCGATGGCGTATTGCCATACGAGTGCTACGAACAGGGCACACACGGCTGCAAGGCAGATGACCCACCAAGGTTTGTGATAGGTCTGCTTCAGCACCGTGTTGAAGCAGACCAGTACAATCAGTATGAGAACAACCGCTTCCATCTATTCCTTGTTGGTTTGACGGCGGCGACGAATCAGCACGGCGAGCAGGACAATGATGAGCACCACGATGGCGACAACCACGATGTTGCTGATGATGGTGGTTTGCTCCTCGCCTCCGTTTATTTCCTCCTTCTTCAGCACCTTGCCGTCTTGGCTGTTCACTTGCTCGTTGCGCACCTCATTGATTTGCTGCCTGTATTCCTTGGCTGTGGCATCCTCTACACGTTCCGCAATGAAGTCCTGCAAACGCTGGTTGTCGCTCACCATGCGCGAACCGCTTGCGCCATACTTGTTCACCAGTTCCGTGTGGAGCGTCGCGATGGCTTTCAGTTGTTCTGGCGAAGCCTCCCAGTAGCCCTTGCGAGCCGTCTCCATCATCACAGCCGTCATCTCTTGCAGAGCCGCAGGGTTCTTCTGCTCGAAGAACTGGCGAGTGTCCAAGTGGTACTTGTCCTGCACATAGGTGTCGTAAATCTCGTCCCACATCTCATTGTCAATGGCTTCGGGCTTCATCACGTTCCAGCCGAAGGTGTTCTGCACCAGTTCGGCAAACGTGTTCGCGTCGCTGGCACCGCCCTGCATCTTCTCCTTGATGTAGGTGGGGTTGAAGAGCGTCGTGCGGCTCTCCACGCCGATGGCTTCCTTCACCTCCTGCATCTTCGCGCGGTTGCGGTTCCGGTAGTCGCTCAGGTAGGCATCAGGCTCCTTGCCCGTCACGTTGCGCACCGCCATGTTCATGCCGCCCATGAACTCATACACATGGTCGAGCGACAACGCACCCCACGTGTTCGACTGGCGAGGCTGAATCACGGCATCCGTGCGGCTCAGTGCTGCCTCGAAGGCATATTGCCGCATCTCCTCCCAGTTCTTCTCGCTGCCATAGAACGCACCCATGTTGTTCAGATACACCTCCGCCAGTTCCTCCTCCTTGTCCCAGCGGTCACTTGCCATCGTCATCTCCTGAATGCCTGTGCCGTAATTGCCATTCACGCCGCCAAAGACTCGGTAGGTGCTCATCTCCCGTGCCTCTTTGGGCGAGAGACCTTTCTCCACCAGCACCCGTTCAGCCTCCTTCACACCGTCAGCCACCATGTTTGTGTATTGGTCATCCTTTGCACCCGCAGCCATCTCGATGGCACGGTTGATGAGGAACAGTCGAGAAGCCGCCAAATCACGCAACTGCCCTGAGGTCTGCACCACCACGTCAATGCGTGGGCGACCCAGTTCTTTCGAGGGAATGAGCCGTATGTCCGTCACACGTCCGAAGGCATCACGAATGGGTTCCACGCCCAGCATGTAGAGGCACTGGGCAATGGTGGCACCTCCGGTTTCGATGAACTCGCTCGACCACAGCGTGTAACTCACCTTGCGAGGAATGCTGTCGTGGTGACGTTCGCGATACATGCGGATGGTGTTTTCTGCCAGTTCCTTGCCTTTCTCCCAAGCCTGTTCGGACGGGCACGCCTCGGCATTCACACCGAAGAGGTTTCTGCCTGTCGGCACAGCATTGGGATTGCTGATGACATCACCACCCGGGGAGGGCTGGGTGTAGCCACCATTGAGGGCGTTGAGCATGGCATTGAGTTCTTGCAGGGGTGAACCCTGCAACGCAAGTTTATAATTGCTCACGTTGCGGATGGTGCGCTCCACTTCCAGCACAGCATGGGAGAAGTCTTTGTCCTCCTTGGTCAGCATACCTGCTTCTGCCACCTTATCCATCATCTGCTGCATGGCTGGCGACATGTTCGCCATCTTGCTTTCCGTGTGCTTGTCCTCCGTACCTCCGTTCTCGCCCTTTCTCATGGCTTCTTTCATTTTCTTCAGTTGTTCAGGCGAGGCACCCATCATCTTGGCTATGGCAAGTGCTTTCTTGGGGTCCATGCCTTTGCCCATTTCACGCATCTTGGACATCTTCTCTGCCTTTTGGGCGTCTTCCTTTTGATGGGGAGAACCCTTCGGCTTGTGGGACCCTTGTGCGCCAGCAGACATCCGCCCAGCGCTTGGGCTGGCTCCTGGCATTTCGTTTGCCATGCTCATCATCATTGCCATCATGTCCTGTGGAGCAGTGATGATGCTGTCGATGTGGTGGGCGCGTTGGAGGTCTTCCATGCTGATATGTGCTATGCGGCAAATCTCAGCGTCGGTCACTTCGGAGGTGCGATTCAGGAGTGTGCCGACCAATGCTTTGGCAGGATTGAGGTAGCGAGCCGTGAAGAGTGCCTGATGCTTCTCCGTGTCGTTGGCAGCACGTTTCTGCATCTTGTCGAGCGCAAGAAGACTGTAGGCAATCGGGTCGGTTGCCATGGCATAGACAGACGTGTTGATGCGCTCTGTCTCGTAGGGAATGCCCAGTGTGTAGAAGTGACTGGTGATTTTCTCATTGCAGAGTTCTTCGGCAAAGGCTTCGATGCGTGCAATCTCGTTCTCGGTGTAGGGCTGGCTCATGAGCGAATCGAGATGCAGTTCACGGTGGATGCCCATCTCGACAGTCAGTTTCTTCACCGTAAGTGATGCCTTGTCGTTCGGTGCTTTGGTGTAAGCATCGATGGCATCGGTCAGTTTGTTATATGTGTTGCGCAGGTTGCTCTCCATGAATGGAGGTGTGAGATAAGACACCGTTGCTGCATACGTGCGCCGTTTGGCAATCATTGCCTCGCCCACATTGCCGATGGTGTAGAAATAGAAGTGAGGAACCGCCCCCACCAGTCGGTCACTCCAGCAGTTCTGGGAGAGAGCCACCTGCTTGCCCGGTGTGTATTCAAGCGAGCCATGTGTGCCAAAGTGGATGAGTGCGTCAGCCTTGAAGGCGTTCTGAATCCACAGGTATTCAGCCAAGTAAGGGTAGGGTGGTACAGCCTCGGTGCCATGTACCATCTTGAATGTGTCGCTGCCTGTGCCTGCTGGCATCTGAGGCATCAGCACGATATTGCCCAGATGGATGATGGGCAAGCCAAGGTGCTCCTCATCCTTAGCCAGATACTCGCCGGGGTATTCGCCATTGGTCTTCTTCATCTCTTGCATCGATTTCTCCGTCAGCGTAGCCTTTGCCCATGCCTCGAAGTCGCTCTTGCTGATCAACTGCGGCTTGCCCTCATGGAGGAACTTCGCCTGTGCTCCTTCGGCATAGGTGCCAAACACGCTGCCCGACTGCTGAATGAGGGCATCCAGTTCTTCTGCCGATGCAGGAAGACCACTGACGTTATAGCCGTTCTCCTTCAACTGAACCAAGAAGTTGTACAGCGACGGCACCACTTCCAATCCAGATGCAATCAGGGAGTTGGAGCCGGGACCTTTGAAATAGACAATCGCCACTTTCTTCTCCTTGTTCGCTTTCTTTTGCAGAGCGAGATGATTGTTGACTGCCGTCACAAACGTCTCCAGACGTTCGGGAATGGTGTATGCCTCGGGCAATCCGTCCTTTCCCTCCCGAATGGCAAAGAGCACGAACGGGCGAATCATGCCGTCGATTTCGGGCACGATGATGCTCTGCGAGAAGAAGCCGCCTTGCATGCCTTGCTTGTCTTCCTCCCATTCGGCAGTCATGCGGTTCACATTGACGGTGGAAAACAGCGGGATGTTCTGCTCCTTCAGATACTCAACCATGTAGTCGCCAATGCGTCCGTGCGCCATGTTGATGACGGCAGCGGGTTGGATGCTGTCGATGGCATGTGTCTTGACTAGTGTAGGCAGGTCTCGTGTGGCGTACACCACATTGCCCGTCTCTTCCAGTTTGCCGATGAGGTCGGTGGCGTCGCCCATCATGCCAGCAATGAGGATGCGTGGTGCATCGGCTTTTAGCAAGCCGTTCTCTTTCAAGAACTTGTCATAGTCCTTGATGTTGGTGAATGAAACTTCCTCTGCCTCTCTGTCCTTCACATCGGGGTGGTAGAGCAATTGTGCTTCGCGTTCCTCTACAGGCTCCACCTCGCCGAGGAAGAAGAGTTTGCCGTCCACCTCATTGCGCAGGTAGTTGAGAAAACTGCGGTAGTTCTTCCGTCCGCCAGCCGACATGTATTGCTTCAGCGAGTCGGCATCCCATTCGTCAATGCTCACGATGTTGTTGGCAGGGTTCGTAGCGGCTGTGGTGAGAATCTTCAACCCTCCATCTGCCAGTTCCTGAATCTTGGTGCGTTGTTCTTCGGTCATGCGGATGCCCATGCCGCTGAGGAGCACCACGTCATATCGGTCCCAATCGTCAATATTGTCAAGTTTCTCCTCTGTCAACTTGATAAAGCGGTTATCGTTCGCCTTCGATATTTCGCCAAGGCTCGTCACCTGATAGTTGACGAATGCAATGTTCGTGGTGCTGCACATGGAGTTCCAGAATGCCACTCCTGCCACGATGAGCACCACGGTCAGTATGATCAGAAAGATGTATTTCTTTTTTATCTTCATCTTTGGGGGTATTAAAAGAATTTGTCGATGTCGATAGATACGCCTGCCGTCAGTGTCGTTCCTATCGTGACGGGAGAGTTGGCGTAGTAGTTCTTGGGTTTGTAGTTGAAGAGGTTGTCGATGGCACAATTGAGGCGGATGCCTTTCATGAACCGCTGCGAGAGGCTGAGTTTCCAGATGCTGTAGCCGTTGTAGTGCTGTGTGGTCATGTCTTCGAGAAGGCTCGACGTGTATTCTGTCACATCCACGGCTGAGAGGAATCTGCCCGAGAGGGCGGCGTTGAGTCCATAATTCTTCGTGAACTGGTGGTCGTAGTCGAGTCGCCATGTGAGGGAATGAGGACGTGCCGAAGTGAGGTCGGGCTGCCCTTTATCCACGATGCTCTTGGTGAAGGCGTAGGACACTCTTGCACCCAGACCATTGCGGTGGCGCAGTTGCACGTTGGCATCGGCACCCACTATCTGCTGGTCGGCAATGTTGGTGTACATCTGCCCATATTTTCCGTCGCGCACGACGGTGGCGGTGGTGATGTAGTTGTTGAAGAAGTTGTAGTAGCCCGTTGCCGTGATGCCGTACTTGAAGTCATTGCCCAGGTCGCCGTGGTTCTCCCATGTGAAGGAAAAATTGTGGTTGGTCTCACACTTCAGGTCTTTGTTGCCATAAATCATGAAGATGCCCGCCATGTAGAAGTCCATGTACAGTTCCTTCAACGAAGGGGCACGGAAGCCACTGGCGTAGGAGAGGCGGAGGCAGTGGCTGCCTGTCTTGTACATGCCTGCCGCTTTCCATGTGGGTTGTCCTTTGTCGGCGGCAGAAAAGTAGTCGAAACGCAGACCTCCAATGAATGCCCAATGCTTGTTGGGCATGTAGTCCCACTGCACGAATGCGTCGTAACTGTTCTGGGTGCGGTCTTTCTGGTTGTCGGCAAACTGATAGGAGAGCAGGTAGTCGTTCATGAAGTCGGCTCCTGCGGTGAGTTGTGACTGCCATGCGGGCATGTTCAGATTGTAGAGCACACGTCCGATGTTCTGACGGTTGGAGTAGTCGCGCACATCCTTCTTGGTGAGCATGGCGAGGTCGGACTTGTCGTACTGGTCGAAACTGTATGCCACCTCCATGTTTTGCAGCGAGTCGATGTCCCAATTGCCTTTCACTCCGTAGTTGAGGTCGCGGTAACGTTCATGCGAGAGGGCACCTGTTTCTCTTTCACGGAAAAAATACCCGGCACGTCCCGTCAGTTTCAGCCCCTCGGAGAGTTGCCAAATGAGGCGTTCCTTCACGTTGTAGGACTGATGCCCGTAGGCTGGAATGGCTGATACTGTCTCGCCTCGCAGTGAGAGGGAGTCGGCATCGGTCATCTGGAAGGTGGTGAGTGAGTTCACCTTGCCCACGTTGAAGTCCACGTTGGCTCCATGCCGCCACTCTTTGGTCGCCCCTTCGTAGCGTGAATGCACATTGGCAGCCCATTTCTCCGACGGTTTTTTGGTGATGATGTTGATGACGCCGCCCATGGCAGACGAGCCATAGAGCGTAGTCGCCGCACCTTTCACAATCTCGATTCGTTCCACGCTCGACATGTCCAGACGGGCAAAGTCGATGTTATCTACCGACTCGCCAGCCATGCGTTCGCCATCGACGAGGAAGAGGATGTTGTTGCCGTCGTAGCCGCCCATGTTGAGCACTTGCTGCCCCATGGAGTAGGTGAACTCCAAGCCTGGCACCTCCTGTTGCAGCATGTCCTGCACGTTGGTGGCATCCACCTTCTGAATGTCTTCGGCTGTGATGACACGGGTCACAATCGGGATGTCTTTCAGTGCTTTTGGGGTTCTTGTGGCGGTCACCACCACGGTCTGCAATCCCAATGGGTCTTTGTTCCAGACGGTGGTGTCCACTGGCTCATCCCCGGCAAAGGCGGTTCCCGCTGAGAGTACGCCTGTCATCCATAGTAATATGTGTAATCTTCTCATTGCGCAAATATCGGGTACTTGTAATTCACCGTCATCCACCCCTTGGTCTGATATCGGTCGGTGCTCATGAAGTTGGTCAGTTGCACGGCTGCATAGGTGCCGTCGCTGAAACGGTAGAGCATCACATTGTCGTGCATCGTGTAGATGGGCGGCATTGTGCTGGTGTCCACGTTGAGCCACTTTCCTGCCTCCGTGTTCTTGTTGCTTGGGGCATAGACAAGGTAGCCTTCGAGCATGTGCGACATGTCGATGGTGATGGCTTCTTCGCTCCACTCGTCTTCCACCCATGCGGCATCTGAAGGCAGTCCTGCTGCCTCCAGTTCTTCGATGGAGTGAAAGTCGGTCATCACGACGGCTGCTCCGTTGGTCTTCACGTCGTAGCGGTGCTGGGCAATGTCCCACGCTTCGGGCACGCCTGTCTCTGCGCCGTCTTCGAGGCTGATGGTGGAGGTGGTGATGCGGAGCGAATCACCATGGAAGTTGATGTACACCCATTGCGTGTAACTGGTGGCGTCGATGTAGTATTGCCCTTCGCTGATGCTGTTGTCTCCCTGCTGTTCGGGAGCGACATCGAGGGTGTCGTCATACACTCCTTCCAGCATATCACAAGCAGAGAATAACCCCAAGGTTGAGGCTATTCCCAGCATGATGGTCGTCTTTTTAAGATTCATGAATGTTATTTTTCTTCAGATTCAGGCTGATACACTTCGTCGAAGTCGGCTGGGTTGAAAAGTACCGTTGTACCGCCCATCACGCTTGGTACGGAGAACTCTGCCACCAACTCGCCATCGGTGATGGTGCCTGTGAAGTTGGACTCGTATTCGTTTACCACACTCGGGTCTCTCATGTTCGGCATGGCGCACTTGCCATCACCCGTCAGCGACAGAGAGCCGTCTTCGTTCTTGGTCACGCTCACTGCTTCGTAGGTGAAAGTGCCCCATGTGCTGTTGGTGAAGTTGACCGTGAGGGTCTCCATGTCTTCGTTGACCGTGATGCTGACGCTCTGGTCGGCAGTTGGCTGAAACTGCTGGAAGTAGGCAGCGTTGGTGTAGATGCCAGCCTTGTAGGTGCCTGCTGCGGCACAGGCGGTAGGCATCTCGCCGATGGTGACGGAAAGGGTCGTGCCCCCCATCACAGAAGGCACGGTGATGACGAACCCGGTGTCTTTCGTGCCGCTGATGGTTGCTTCATATTCCTGAACGCCACCTGTGCGGTGGTTCTCCATTGCCAGCACGCCTTCGCCCGATTGAATGCCAAACTTACCGTCGCCCCATGTGTCGGAGTGGAACTTGATGCTGTCTTTGCTGATGGAGACGGTCTCCCCATCGTCGTACATGGGATTGGGTGAGTAGACAAAGGTCACAGCCGACCATGCGTCGTAGGTGGTGTACAAAACTGGTGCTGGTGAATCGTCGTCGTCGTTTGAGCAGGATGTCAGACCTGCCAATAATACTGTTGCCATCAAGGCAATTGAAAGTAAATTCTTTTTCATATATAAAATAGTTTAATGGTGTTTTTGATTTTTCGGGTGCAAAGTTACGTCGTCTTCTCCGCAACGGCAATACTCTAAAAAAAGTAAACCTACCAATTTTCAGGGCATTTCAACGTAAACGCTTACCCAAAAACCATATCGCCATACTCACTCCGACCGCACATGGTACTCAAAAAATGGTATTTGAAGGCGTTCTGCCTCCTGCTTTGTCATTTAAAGTCATGATTTTGGGGATGATTTGGCTGCAAAGGTACGGATTTTAATTAGGAATTAGGAATTACGAATTAGGAATTGTGGCTCTTGCGACAAAAAAACAAGACAAAAGGCAAATAATTCCCAATTCCTAATTTCTAATTCCTAACTTTTTCCTACCTTTGCAAGTTGAATTGTAAAATTGTAAATAGTCAAATCGTAAATCATCATGATGACAGCAAAAGAGATACGTGAGTCTTTCAAGAAGTTTTTTGAAAGCAAGGAGCACCTGATTGTGCCGTCGGCTCCGATGGTCGTGAAGGACGACCCGACGCTGATGTTCACCAATGCAGGCATGAATCAGTTTAAGGACATCATTCTGGGCAATGCCACGCCCAAGTGTCGCCGACAGGCGGACTCGCAGAAGTGCCTCCGTGTGAGCGGCAAGCACAACGACCTGGAGGAGGTGGGACATGACACCTACCACCATACCATGTTCGAGATGCTGGGCAACTGGTCGTTTGGCGACTACTTCAAGAAGGAAGCCATCTCATGGGCATGGGAGTACATCGTCGATGTGCTGAAGATTGACCCGAAAGACCTCTATGCCACGGTGTTCGAGGGCAGCCCCGAAGAGGGTTTGGAGCGTGACGACGAGGCTGCATCCATCTGGGAGCAGTTCTTGCCCAAAGACCATATCATCAACGGCAACAAGCACGACAACTTCTGGGAGATGGGCGACACGGGGCCATGCGGTCCTTGCTCCGAGATTCATGTGGATTCTCGTCCGGAAGCCGAGAAGGCACAGGTGCCGGGTCGTGAACTGGTGAACAAAGACCATCCGCAGGTCATCGAGATTTGGAACCTCGTCTTCATGCAGTACAACCGCAAGGCAGACGGCTCGCTCGAAGGGCTGCCAGCCAAGGTGATTGACACCGGCATGGGCTTCGAGCGTCTGGTACGCACCTTGCAGGGCAAGACTTCTAACTACGACACCGACGTGTTCCAGCCGCTCATCAAGGTGCTGGGCGACATGGCAGGTTGCCGCTATGGCGACGACGAGAAGAAGGACATCGCCATGCGAGTGGTGGTTGACCACCTGCGTGCCATTGCCTTCGCCATTGCCGACGGTCAGTTGCCCAGCAACGCCAAGGCTGGCTATGTCATTCGTCGCATCCTGCGCCGTGCCGTGCGTTACGGCTACACGTTCCTCGGTCAGAAAGAAGCATTCATCTACAAACTTGTGCCTACGCTCGTTGCCGAGATGGGCGATGCCTTCCCCGAGATTGCTGCCCAGCAGAAACTGGTGATGAAGGTGATGCAGGAAGAGGAATCGTCGTTCCTCCGCACGTTGGAGAACGGCATCAAACTCCTCCAGGGTGTCATCGACGAGACCAAGGCAGCAGGCAAGACCGAGATTGCTGGCGACAAGGCGTTCACCCTGTTCGACACCTTCGGCTTCCCCCTCGACCTCACCGAACTGATTTGCCGCGAGCAAGGTTTGACGGTCGATGAGAAGGGTTTCGACACTTGTATGCAGGAGCAGAAGAACCGTGCCCGCAATGCCGCCGAAGTGAAGTTGGGCGACTGGCAGACCCCCTCTCCAGCCCTCCCCCTCTATGGGGAGGGTGACCATGCAGGGGCTTCTCCATCGGAAAACAATCCGGACGGCTCTCTCCCCATAGAGGGGGAGATGTCCGTAGGACAGAGGGGGTCTGAGAGCGAGTTTGTGGGTTACGACTACACGGAATATCCTGCCCACATCGTTAAATATAGAGAGGTGCAGCAGAAGAAGCGTACCGCCTACGAAGTCATCCTCGACAAGACCCCGTTCTATGGCGAGATGGGTGGTGAGATTGGCGACTCAGGTGTGCTGGTGAGCGAGAACGAGGAAATCAAGGTGCTCGACACGAAGAAGGAGAACGGCGTGGCGATTCACATCGTCGATAAGTTGCCCGAGCATCCCGAAGCAGAGTTCATGGCATGTGTCGATGTGGAGAAGCGTCGTGCCATCGAGGCAAACCACACCTGTACCCACCTGCTCGATGAGGCTCTTCGTGAGGTGCTTGGCACCCATGTGGAGCAGAAAGGTTCGCTCGTCACCGCCGAAGGTCTGCGTTTCGACTTCTCCCACTTTGAGAAGGTCACCCCAGAGCAGATTCGTGAGGTGGAGCACATCGTCAACGCCCGCATCCGTGAGGACATTCCGCTGAAGGAGTACCGCGACTACCCCATCGAGAAAGCCAAGGAACTCGGAGCCATCGCCCTCTTCGGCGAGAAGTATGGCGACAAGGTGCGTGTCGTTCAGTTCGGCACCTCGGTCGAGTTCTGCGGCGGTTGCCACGCCCAGAGCACAGGTCGCCTCGGCATGGTGAAGATTTCCAGCGAGAGCAGCATTGCCGCAGGTGTGCGTCGCATCGAAGCCATCACCGGCAAGGCGGTGGAAGAGACCCTCGACAAGATGCAGGACTTCATGACCGACCTCCGCGGGCTCCTCAACAACGCCCCCGACCTCATGGCAACCATCCAGCGTGCCATCGCCGAGAACAAGGAACTGCAAAGTCAGGTGGAAGAGTTCAAGGCTCAGAAGGCACAGGAATTCAAGAAGATTCTCATCGAGAAGGCACGTGACGTGAACGGCACCAAGGTCATAGCCGGTGTTCTTCCCCTCGAACCCCAACACGCCAAGGACATCGCCTTCCAACTCCGTGCCCAATTCCCCGAGCGACTCCTTGTAGCCATCGGCAGTGCCCTCGGCGGCAAGCCCACCCTCACCGTCTCCTTCTCCGACGACCTCGTGAAAGAAGGCAAGAATGCCGGCACCCTCGTCCGCGAGGCAGGCAAACTCATCAAGGGTGGTGGTGGCGGTCAGCCCCACTTCGCCACGGCAGGCGGCAAAGACCCCGACGGCCTCAAAGCCGCTGTCGATAAGGTGGTCGAGTTGGCTGAGTTGTAAGCATATCATGTAGAAATGAAAAAAGGAAAGGGCAACCATCAAATGACAGGTGGTTGCCCCCATGACATAACGCCTCGACACGTATGAGTACCACAGCAATGACACAGATGATAGCCGAATACTTCAAGACCCAACCCGTCGTGAAAGCATGGCTGTTTGGCTCCTTCGCCCGCGGAGAAGAAACCCCGGGGAGTGATGTGGACCTTCTGGTGATGTTCGACCACAGCACCCCCATCGGGCTTTTTGCATACGCTCGTATGCATCGTGAACTGGAGGAACGCTTAGGCCGCAAGGTCGATTTGGTGGAAGAAGGGACATTGCGTCCAGCAGCGGAGAAGACCGCCCTAAAAGACATGAAAGTGGTGTATGAGAGAGCGTATTAGAGACATTGACCGCCTGAGGCATATCGATGAATGCATCGGTCATGTGATGGACTTTCTGCAAGGAAAGACCTACGACGACATGAAGAATGACGTGATGTGTTATCATGCCGTAGTTTACAACATCATGATTATCGGCGAAGCCGCCAATCTGTTGACCAAAGAATTCCGAGACGAACACCCGGAGGTGCCATGGCGTGAAATCGTGGACATGCGTAATGTGCTGGTGCATGGCTACTTCACCACAAGTGCCCTTTTCATCTGGGAAACATACACGAAGGACTTGCCACCGCTTCGCGAAAGCGTGTTGCGATATATAGAGGAGTTGGATAAGGCGGTTGAAAAGTGATAACAAAACAACGCAAAACTTACATCCTCATGTATTGTGAAATACAATACAAACGTTAGTTGTTGTATCTTTCTTATTCTTTAGGGCTTATCCTTTCATCAATGTCCGAAGTAGAGCCTTCCATGCTTACTCCTGCTCTCTTTGCGGCTTTGATGGCATTTGCGTGGGATATCCTTTCGTAGATGTCTGATGTAGAACCTTCAGTACTAACGCCAGCCCTTTGTGCGGCTTTGATGGCATTTGCATGGGATATTCTTTCGTAGATGTCTGATGTAGAACCTTCAGCACTAACGCCAGCCCTTTGTGCGGCTTTGATGGCATTTGCGTGGGATATTCTTTCGTAGATGTCTGATGTGGAACCTTCAGCACTAACGCCAGCCCTCTTTGCGGCTTTGATGGCATTTGCATGGGATATTCTTTCGTAGATGTCTGATGTGGAACCTTCAGCACTAACGCCTGCCCTTTGTGCGGCTTTGATGGCATTTGTATGAGATATTTTCTCGTAGATATCTGATGTGGACAACTCTCTTTGGGGGGCTTCTTGCTTGGCTTCATCGTCCTGTTTTACTGCGGCGGACTCCATTTTTGTGGAATTTGTCGTTACAGCAGGCTCTGCCTCGACAGGCAGCATTTCCTCATCGGAAAAAGTTTCGGTAATACTATTATTCATAGGCTTGTTGTCCCTTTTTGTCAGAGGAGGCCTGTCTGCATCCAACGGTTTTTCCTTAGATTGAACAGGGACAATTTCATCTTCTCCTTCTATTGATAGGTCTTTGTTCTCATAAGACGGCCTATTATTACTGGTTATTGACTTTTGTCTGAAAAGCATGTCCCGTCCTATCATGATGCATAGAAACAGAAGTAGTCCGTATATGATGTATTTGAACCTGAAGCCTCTGCTCGGCTCTGGCTTGATAGAATAAGAATCTGTATTATATGGGGCATCATTCATTGAGGAATAAGCCCTCTCTGTCTTGCTGTCAGTTGAGAAAGAATACCCTTTGTCATATTCTCCAAACGGGGATTGAGTGTAAGATGTGTTTTGCTCAGTCTCTGGCTCTGTTGTTATTCCGTGGCGTTTCTTGTGGCAATCTTCACATAAAACAACCACTTCGTCGGGACTATATGACCAAGGATTGACATCACGATATACAAGATGATGCACTTGAAGTTTATTCCTCTCGCCATAAAATTGCCTGCCGCAATCCTCACAAGTGAAATTGCGCTCCTTTATCAGCGAGTAAGAATACCCTTTCCAATAGTCAGACTTTAACAGTCGCTCGTATTCTTCTTTCGTCATTCCCTTATTTGCTCATTATTTGAATAATTGGAACAGTCTTGCTAAAGTTCGATTTTGTCTGATATTGATAAATGCCGACTTGCCTTGCAACTTTTCCTTCGGAAACTTTTACAATCTCGTCATCGTAATAATATTTGCCATCTTCATTCGTCAGTAGATAGACTGGTCCAGTAAAAATTTCCAAACCTTCACGTGCTTGTCCGTTTACTAATGCAGCATTTTCACCAATCACTTGAAACACCTGAAAACCCTTAACATCAATTACGTCACCAGGCTTTTCAAACCATATTGTACCGTCATTACTCTCAGAACGACTTGCCGAGAAAATGAACGCAAATACAAATGTCAAGACAACTCCCGTCAAGACACCACCACCAAAGATTAACCACTTTTTCATATCACTTACTTTTTAAATGTTATTCTTTTCTAAACACAAGAGGCGCAGACTTTCGCCATACGACTTCTTGGTCACCACAACCATCATACTTATATGGGAATGCCCGCGCCCTATGGGGCGGCACCCAATAAAAGTATGAAGTTGCTCTATTTCTAGGTGGTGATTAGAAGTCTATTGAGCAATATGTCTTGCGTTCCTTGCGGAATACGAAGGCAAAATTACGGAGAATACATGGAATTACCAAACGTTTTCTCATTAAATGCCTTCTGAAAGAAGGTTTTCCCGATGAAAATGTGTAACTTTGCCATTCAGAACACAATCTTTTACACACGCCTATGGATATCTATGCCCTTTACACTTATACTTTCAAAGACGCTGAAACCGTTCAATACAACTTGCCATACCCTGAAGAGCAGGTGAAAGTGCCGGCTTCGACTGCCGACAAGAACCTGTGGCTTGACCGCCTGTTTGGCGGCAAGAAGGCTGACGTGAGGATTCAGAATGTGAAGAAGAACGGAAAGGGAGCCGACAAGTATCCTTGCACCGTGTTGGCACATGAGGAGCGGGTAGTGTGGTTGCGTATGGAGAACGAGAAGAGCCAGCGAATCTATGTAAAAAGCCAAAGTATGACTTCGGAGCCAGACCCTATAGAGGCAAAGGATATGCCCACCAATCCTTTCAGTTACATATTCATCGACTGCAGGGAGGAAAAGGACATGATTGCCATCAGGAAAGACAGCGACGCATGGCGAAGCACGGATGTGGAGGCGAAACTGCTGGAGGTGAGTCTGAACAAGATGATGGGAGACCTTGGATATGGGTTCTGTATCTCGATATCGCCTGTGACGATGCCCAAGGACTTCTGGAGTTATAATCGTCAACTTATCAAGAAACAGAATCGAAAAGTGAAGAAAATGACCATCTACTTCACCAGCGGCACGATAGACCCCGATGTGGAAGATGCCATCAATAAGACTCCATTCCTGAAGCGTCTGCTGAAGGAGGTGTGGTCTGCCTCCAGCGGAAAAGTGGAACTCCAAAATCCCTTTGGAAGAGATATTGTTGACGGGCGGAAACACGATATCAAGAGAATCATAGAACTCATTACCAGCAATGCCAAAGACAGCGGCTTCGGTCTCAGTTTGGCTTACGACAACGGCTTGGAGGTAACCTGTGGAAAGGACGTCTGTCTGAGTTATCCTATGAGGGACGATATGCTCGACATGTTGTTCAGCAAGAACCTGTTCGGAGAATACAAGGTGAATACCTGGCTCGACCAGGCAGTAGAATACATAAAAGTACAGAAAGATGAAAAGAATGTTGACTCCCGAAGAAAGAGAAAAACTCCAAAACACGCATCGGACACATCCCTTGCTCTTGACTTCCTATAAGGTGTTCACGCCCCGGATGAATCGTCTCAGAGGACTGGAAGCCCAGCCCGAGGATGTCTTCAGGGAGGTAGCGTACTTGTTCGACTATCTGCTCTCTGCCGAAGGACTCAATCAGCAGCGAGTCGATGGCTTGTGGGTCTTATTGGTCAACGACATCCGCATCTGGAAACCCGATGTTCAGGAAGCGGACAAGATGCTGATGGCTGGCACGGTATTCTCGATAGTCAAGAAAATCCTCTGCCATCACAGCGAGAGCCGCTACTGTGAAACGATACACGACATGCTTGATGTAACCATCGAAAAAGAGTTGAGCGTCCCTGACGAACAAGAGCACCAGCAATTTCTTGACCGTCTCTCAGAGTGCAGCGTCATGCTCAGCGAGTGGGTGAACCAATATGAGGACAGTGACGAGTGGCTGTCTGAGGAAATCGGGTCAGTCTTAGCACAACCGAAAATAGAAGAAGGGCTGGAACAAAAAGAGCAAGGCGGGCAGGGGACACGGCTTGATGAAGATATAATAAAAGCAGAGAAAGCCATCAGAGGGCTGTTCCCCTCCGATGTGGAGGGAAAACAATATGAGAGATTTATGAGAGCAGCACAAGGGAAAGAAAAACTCGCATTGGCAAGGACCTTGAAAGAGGCGATAGGCTATTCAAGGGGAAATGCCACTAAGAAAGTCATACATTGGGCACTTGGAAGGTTGGGGTTTGTCGTAGGAAGTTATTCGAATTTCAAGTTGTGAAAGAACGGAAAAACCGTTACATATAGTTAGAGATAATCATAAATAATTACAAACAAGAACGGACAATGCTTATTGCCCGTTCTTGTTGTTTTTTTTCATAGCGAGAGTGTACCTTTGCACCAGAATTCCAAGGGAAACAAAGTCCCAGCGTGGCTCCCGCCAGTCTCGGTAAGCATCTGGCCATAGGACTGGAAACGTTACAGATGTTCACTTCCTAAAAACACAAAAAACAATGGAAGAAAAGAACATTCATTCAAAGAAAGCCGACCTTCAGGGCTGGCATCGTAACACAGACCTCTGCGTGGACATGAAGACATGCCTTCGCAACGACCGCATCACACAACTGGGCAAAGACTATGTTGGTGTCCTCACGCGTGACGGAGAAGACCACTACCTGTTCACCGAAGCGAATTTCCCTTCGGCGGCGGGGCGGCGCAATGTCCACCTCTACGAAGGCGAGCACATTACTTGCACCAAACGGCTCAATGGCTCGTTGCGTTTGAACTTCAAGCACCTGAAAGTTGATGCGGATTTCAGCGTTGACGGCTATGCCATCGAGGTGGCGAACGAGATTCGTGAGGCTTTGACAGGCCTTGTAGAGAACAATTAACCAAGCAGTCTCAGTCTCAGTCTCAGTTCGAAAAAAAGTCACAATTCAACTTGTAACCCTCTTTTAAGGTGCTTATAACTAATTAATAATCAATTATATAAATATGTAAGGAGGGAGTTGGCAAACGACTTTCAAACTAACTGAGACTCTGAGACTGAGACTGCCAAACGTATTGGAAAACCATTTAATTATCTAAAAAGCAATGATATACAACATTTTTGACTGCGTCGCTCCGGCGATGCCAAAGCCTGCAAAAGGCACAGAAATCTGCAAATTACTCCTCTCACAGGCATCAAAAGACATGCGCGAACCGTTGGTTCCGATGGCGATTCCTGCATTGGCAGCCCATCTGAAGGAGGTGGAGTTCATGTATTCCGACAACCAATACTACGAACTTTGCGGGCAGATGGGGCACTTGATAGGTGCTTCGGGTGTGGGAAAGGCTCAGTTGACCCGCCTTGTGGAGGCTATCCAGCGTTCGTTCCGAGACCATGACGAGGGGGAATATAAGAGACTCTCTGAATGGATACGGCTGACGAAGACCAAAGGGGCGAACAAGGAGAAGCCCGAGCGTCCCGAGGTTGCCTTCTGGTTTCCGCCTGCCGACTTGACCAACCCTGCTTTCATCCAGAATGCGATGGCGCTGGAGGCACAGGGCGGCCGCACTCAGTACCTGAATCTGCCCGAAGTGGAGATGGCGGACAAGATGTGTGGCGGGCACAGGCAGGTGAGCCAAACCGTCCGCAACATCTACGACCGCCAGCGTGCCGGTGCGCTGCGTGCCACGGCCGATGGTGTGACGGGCAATCCGATTCTGCGTGTGAACATCACGTTCAGTTCCACTCCCGATGCCGCACGTGCGTTCTACAAGAAAGACCTGACGAACGGCTTCTTCGGCCGCATTCCGTTCGCCTACAAGGCACGTGGGGAACGTAAGGGTCGCATTCCGCGACAAGGAGCCTACGACGAGGAGTTCCTTGCAAAACTCGACGGATACATCCTGCGTCTGGACAACGCCAAGGGACGTTTTGTGGTGAAGCCGCTGAACAAGATTGCCGACCAGTTGGCAGAAGAGATGGCGACGCTTGCCGACCTTGCCGACGATGACATGCTCTTCGAACTCTCCCACCGCAGCCTCTTCTCAGCATGGAAGAAAGGTGCCACGCTTTGGCTGCTCAACAACCAGGTCTGGGCACGCTCCATCGGCGAGTATGTCGTGTGGTTCTGCTATTATGACCTTTGGTCGAAGGTCAAGGTGTTTGGCGATATGTTCAAAGGCGGTGAAGTTCAGTCGGAAGACGAACAAAAGAGCGGCCCCAAGAACATGCTGGACAATCTGGGCAATGTATTCAACGAACTGCAGTTGGAGGCACTTCGTGTCAGCCTTGGCAAGAGCAAGCAGGGCACCAAGCACCAACTCAACGTCTGGAAGAACCGCGGCTTCATCACCTACTCGTGCCAGACGGGACTCTACACCAAGACGGACGAATATCTGAAAGGCAACGGGCAATGATGGACAAGTTTGAACTTCAAAGGCTCCGCGACCTCCCCATCGAGGGGGTCGCGGAGCGGCTCGGACTCCAAGTCAGGATGCACAAGTGCCTCTGCCCGTTCCATGACGACCACCACGCAAGCCTGTCATTTTCCGTTCGGAGAAACACCTTCCGCTGCTTCGTCTGCGGAGCCTCGGGCGGCACGATTGACCTCGTGATGAAGCATCTGGGCAAGGACTTTCGGGAGGCGTGCCGATGGCTTGCCGACGGGCACAACGTGATTCTCACGAGCGAGTGTGCCCGGTCTCAGGTCGCATGTTCCAAGTGCGAAGAGAAGCCGTTTGATGCCAGCCGATATGAGCGGTTTTTCGAGCATCCTTGGCTGAACGGGGCGGCACGTCGGTTCCTCTTCGACGAGCGGCGGCTGGACGAGCGAGTGGTGCGTTGGTGCCGCCTCACCTCGTGGACAGACAGGCAGGGCACCCCGTGGCTGCAGACACCTTACTACGACCGCGAGGGCAAGTTGGTGGGCATTCAGAACCGCAATCTGCAGAAGGGAGCCTCGCCCCGATTCCGCTTCCCCGCAGGGTCGGAGTGTGGCATCTACAACCAGCCCGTGCTGAATCTGCTCCGCCCCGGCGAGGCACTCTACATCACCGAAGGGTGCTCCGACTGCTGGGCGATGCTCTCGGCAGGTCACAAGGCGATTGCCATCCCGTCGGCAACGTTGCTCAAGACCAAGGACGTGGAGCAGTTGTCAATGCTTGATGCTCAATTGTCAATCACCTTCCACATGTATCCCGACCGCGACCAGCCCGGCGAACGGCTCTTCCTTCAGTTGCAGCAGGTGCTGCCTCGTCTGGAGCATCACCAACTGCCCCTCGGCTGCAAGGATTTCAGCGAGTATTATCTGACGACAAAGTAAACAGTTCCCTCCTGCACCCCTCGACGTAATTACGCAGAACGGCTCATCGTAATTGCCTTGAAGGGTGCAGGAAAGGGGTGGAAGGGTGCCGAAGAAAAAGTTGGCAAAAAGTTGAAAAATAGTGGGTTGAATGCTTGCGTATGTCGGGAAAAATTCGTAACTTTGTAGCGTGAAAAATGAGGGGGAAGAATGGGGCGGATGCTAAGAAAAAACGAAGGTCTAAAGAACGATTGTAAATTCAGAAAAGACGAATGGAAATCAGGTTGAAACGGTATTATGGCGACGCTGAGGTCACGAAGTCGGTGATGGAGGTGTGGATGGACGGCGAGGAGGAGCCAAGGATGGTGTGTGAGGCTCGCGAGGTGGGCTTCAGGGACTATGAGGTGTCGTTTGCGGGTGCGTCGCAGGTGTGTCTGCCTCGGGGCAGGTGGCGGATGAAGGTGGGCGGCTCGCCATACGGGGCGATGGGCTTGCGGGTGGCGAGGTGTCCGGGTCACAGGCAGGTGTATGTGGGTCACCGGTGGGCGAGGCAGATGTTTGAGGGCGAGGTGCTGGTGGGTGAGCCGGTGTTTCACTACTACACGGACGAGGAGGGTCGTGAGGTGGAGTACCCGAAGAAGCGGCGGATGGAGAACGGGGACGTGGTGTTCGGACGGCTGACGGAACTGGTGTATGAGGCTTGGGGAAGGGGAGAGGAGTTCTGGATGGTGGTGGAGAACGAGGATATGTCTCGCACGGAAAGCACGGAAAGCACAGAAAAGGTGCCCCCGTCGGAATGAAAGTTTCTGCGTATTTCTGCGATTTCTGCGTGAAATAAAAACATGGCGTGCGGAAATTGTATAAGGTCACGCAGAAATACGCGGAAATACGCAGAAAGGGTTACGCCAGGGGCGTAAAGAGCAAATGGAATATCAGATGGCCAAATGATATAAAGAAACGAATGTTTAACTATTAAAAAAGAAAGGAGAAATGAGTTATGGGACTTCAGTACAGAAGAGGTAAGGTGAAGTTGAACTACCTGGACGAGAAGCCAGAGGTGTACAAGGCGATGCAGTTGACGTATCCGCAGGTGACGTATGAGCAGTTGGTGGAGGAAATCGCGCAGTCGCGTGGTGTGAACACGAACATGACGCGTGCGGTGGTGGACGCTCTGCTGAACCGTCTGGTTCACTACATGGAGATTGGTCACGGTGTGAGCCTCGGCACGTTCGGCTCGTTCAAGCCGGTGTTCACCTCGAAGGTGGCTCAGACGCTGGAGGAGGTGGACGGCTCCATCCGCAAGAAGAAGGTGCGTTTCTATCCCGGCGGCAAGTTCGCCCAGATGCTGAAGGGGCTGAGCGTGACGGCTGCCAGCGAGGCTCTGGACGTGAAGGAGGGGAACGGCGAGAATGTGCCTTCGGAGCCGGAACCTGAGCCTTAAACGGCGGACGGGTTGTTTTAGAAACAACGAATTGTTTAGGAACAACGAATTGCGGATTGTTTTAGAAAAGCCCCGACGGGGCGAAAGAGCACAGGCAGGCGGTGGAGCGTAGCGGAACCCCTGTAAAGTGAACACCCCCAATATGAACCCCGAAGGGGTGATGGATTCATCCAAGAATGGAAAAGTCCGTCACCCCTTCAGGGTTGTTGTTAATGATGTCATGTGTAGCAGGGGTTCCGCTTCGCTTCACCGCCTGCCTGTACTCTGCTGTCCCTTCGGGACTAATGCGATTCGTTTCCATCCGACACCCCGACGGGACTAATGCGATTCGTTTCCATCCGACACCCCGACGGGACTAATGCGATTCGTTTCCATCCGGTGCACCGAAGGTGCATTGTCCTCTCGGAAAAATTCGTCTGATTCGTTTCATTCGTTGTTGAAAATAAAATTTCTGCGTATTCCGTGTGTGCTACACTTGCTACACCGCTACAGTTCGGTTTGTTCTTCTTTCCAGTTGACGAAGAAGACCCGTTGGGTGGCTCGGGTGATGGCGGTGTAGAGCCAGCGGAAGTAGTCGGGGCCGAGCATGTCGTCGGTCATGTAGCCTTGGTCGATGAAGACGTTGGTCCACTGGCCGCCTTGGGCTTTGTGGCAGGTGACGGCGTAGGCGTACTTGACTTGCAGGGCGTTGTAGTAGGGGTCTTGACGGAGGGCTTTGAGGCGGTCTTGCTTGGAGCGTAGGGTGGGGTCGCCGTTGTAGTCCTCCATTATATTATTAAATAATGTGTCCTGCTGCTCGCGGGTGAGGGCAGGGGCTTCGGCTTGGAGGGTGTCGGTGAGGAGGGTGAGTTCCATGGTGAAGTCGTCGTAGTCGGGAAACTCCAGGGTGGCATCGGCGAAGGTGAATCCGTAGAACTGGCGTTCGTTGCGGATGCGGCGGACGATGGCGGTGTCGCCGTTGGCGATGAAGTCGAAGGGCACGGTCTCGGCTTCTTCGGGTTTCTTGCCTTCTGCCTTGGCGTTGGCGAGGTATTCGAGGGCAAGTTTCTCGCTCCAATAGTAGTTGTTTTTGGCCACCATGAGCATGTCGCCGCCTTCGAGGGGCTCTTCTCGCCAGAGGATTTGGGCACGGATGCCGTTGTTGTAGATGTTGGCTCGCTTGTTGCTGCGGGTCACGACGATGGTCTCGTCCTCGCCGTCGCGGTGGTAGCACTCTTCGAGGGCTTCGATGAGTTCGTTGCCGGGGATGGCTCTGACGTCGGGGAAGCCGCGGAAGCGGATGCGGGGCAGGGAGAAGATGTCTTCGGTGTCCATGAGTTGCCGCAGGTGGGTGGCGTTCCACAGGATGCCTGACGACTCGGCTTGTCTGACCACTTCGGTGAGGGTGTGGCTGACGACGTGGAGCCCGTAGCCGTTCATGTAGTCGTCGCTGAGGGCAGGGCTTTCGTCGTCGCCCACGGGGGGCAACTGGGCGGTGTCGCCGAGGATGATGAGTCGGCACCCTCTGCCTCCATAGACGAAGTGTACCATGTCGTCGAGCAGGCGGCCGGTGCCGTAGAGGCTGCCCGAGAGGTACTCGTCGTTGGCTATCATCGATGCCTCGTCGCAGATGAAGAGGAGGTCGGTGCGCATGTTGTAGTTGAGGGTGAAGATGCTGTCCTTGTCAATGGACTTCTGGCGGTAGATGCGCTTGTGGATGGTGAAGGCGGGGTGGTCGGCATAGAGTGAGAGCACCTTGGCGGCTCGTCCCGTGGGTGCCATGAGCACGCACTCACGCTCCAGTTGCTCCATCGTCTTGACGAGGGCACTGACGAGGGATGTTTTTCCGGTTCCGGCAAAGCCTCGGAGGATGAAAATTTCATCGGCGTCGGGCGAGAGGATGAAATCGCACAACGAATCGATGGCTTTTGCTTGTTGAGTGGTCGGTTTTAGACCGAAATGATGCAAAATCTGCTCTTTTAAGTAGTCTTTTATCATCTTTTTTCAAAAAAAAACCTCAAGTAGTAGGCTCAATTCAAAATTTATCCTTATTTTTGCGACACGAATATAGTAAATATTCATGAACTGGACGAAAGAAAGTGTAAAAACTCGCGTTTCGGACGGTCATTTGATGTGAAAAAGATAAAAAATTAAAAAAACATATCATGAAAAAAAGTATTGTAAACGGCCTTTTGGTTTTGTGTACACTGGGCCTCCTCGTAGCATGCTTCTTCAGCATCTACAATGACATTGCCTTCGACGAAGAGAAGGCAGCACGTGAACAACAGGTTATTGCTCGTCTCTTGCAGATTCGCGATGCAGAAGAGCAGTATAAGATGACCTACGGTGAGTACTGTGGCACCATCGACTCCGTCATCGATTTCGTGAAGAACGGAAAAACTGTTGACAAGATTATCAAGGAAGGTGAATTGACTGATGACCAGTTGGAAGCCGGCATGACAGAGCGTGAGGCTGTGGCAAAGGGCATCATCAAGCGTGACACCGTGTGGATTACTGCTGCCGAGAAACTGGGCATCAAGAACCCCGACTCGCTGAAGTATGTGCCTGTTGGTCGCAAGGCAGACGGCACCATCGCCTTCATCAAGCAGTCAACCTTCGACCCCTCGGTTTACGACACCGTCTATCAGGGCATCATCGAACTGCGCAAGAAGGCTACCTTCAACATGAAGAGCAACGAGTTCGACATGCTCGTCGAGTTCCGTGCTCGTCTGGACGACTACATGGACGGCATGAGCGAGAAGAAAATCAAGAACCTCAAGGCTGACCTGAAGAAGCGTAACCGCAACCGTGCCGAGTTGATGCTCGACAACGAGGACCAGACGGAAGGTGAATGGTACGGCCTCCGCATCGGCGACCTCGAGGATGCCAACAACAAGATGGCAGGTAACTGGGAATAAATTATCAATTAAAAAACTTGTGGCAGAAAATCAGATTAACAATAAAAGTCTGTCCATTCGGGTCTGCTCGAATGGACTTTCTTTTTGTACCTACGCTCCGGGGCAGGAGAAGCCATTCGAGTATAAGGCGTGGGATGTGAACCACACCATCTCGCTGGCTGCCAACCTGAAGGACGCCCTGATGAACGAGCCGATGCTTGGGCAGGAGTATCAGCGGGTGAACGTGCTCATCACCACACCCCACTTCACGACCGTGCCCGTGGCGGCATTCCAGAAGGAGGACATCGGGGCGGTGTATCAGTTCGTGTTCCCCAAGGACAAGGCACAGCACATCAGTTATAATGTCTTGCGGCGTTCGGGCATCGCCATCGTCTTCGGTCTTGACCGCAACATCCATCAGTTGCTGCTGGATGACTTTCCCCGTGCCCGTTTCTACGCCTCGGCAAGCACGCTGATAGAGTTTTTCGGCGAGAACAGCCTCTTCGGCAAGGGCAGGAAGATGTATGTCTATCTGCACGAGAAGGAGATGACCGTCTATGCCTTCGAGCAGGGGCGGATGCTCTTCGTCAACACCTTCCCCGTGATGAGCGTCGCCGATATGCAGTATTATGTGCTGAACGTGTGGAAGGAACAGGCGTTCGACCAGGTGGACGATTCTCTCCTCATCGTGGGCGACAAGGAGTCGCTGTGTGTGGAGTTGTCGGAGAAAATCAAGTATTTCTTGCAGCAGGTGTCTGTCTTCGACCGCAGCGAGGACTTCAAGGACAAACTGACGCAGGGCAACACCTTGATTCCATACGATTTGCAAACCCTGCTCATCTGCGGATTCTGACCAGCCCCATGATGCGGCTGGGCGATTCTCATTTCTCAACTGTGTAACCTTTATGCGAATCATCCGAGGAAAATACAAGGGGCGTCACATCCCGACCCCCACGGGCTTCAAGGCTCGTCCCACGACCGACTTCGCCAAGGAAGGGCTGTTCAACATCCTGGAGAATGTCTATGTCGATTTCGACGAGGCTCCAACGGCTCTCGACCTCTTTGCAGGCACCGGCTCCATTGGCTTGGAGTTGGCTTCGCGAGGATGCGGCAAGGTGGTGTCGGTGGAGAAAGATTTCAG
Source organism: Bacteroidaceae bacterium (assembly GCA_017483605.1). Lineage (GTDB taxonomy): Bacteria > Bacteroidota > Bacteroidia > Bacteroidales > Bacteroidaceae > Minthosoma. Next base: position 30,331 of record JAFUWG010000049.1, read on the forward strand.
ACATTGGCAGTTCCTCGCCCGTGTGCAGAAGGAGTTGCAGGCAAAGGAGTGGCTGCCGCTGAAGGGCGATGTATTTAAATATGTACGTGCGTGCAAGGAACGTTACGACATCATCTTTGCCGACCCTCCCTACGCCCTTGAAAAACTGAAGGACATTCCCGACGCCGCTCTTCCCTTGCTTGCCGATGGCGGCATCTTCATTCTGGAGCATGGCGGCAACTATGACTTCTCGGCACACCCCCGCTTCATCGACCACCGCAACTATGGCAGCGTGAATTTCTCATTCTTCCACTGAACGACATTAGAACAACAAACAAGGCTCGGCTAACATGGATAGTTTGCCGAGCCTTGCTTGTTTTATGGTATGTTGAGAGGCTTATCTTCTGCGACCGCCGCCGCCAGGACCACCACGCCAGAAGTCGCTCATACTGCGTGCATTCTCGGTGCCGTTGGAGTTTTTGCCGCCGAAGATGTTGAGTTTGTAGATGACGTGCAACATGCCGTAGGAGTAGATGGCGTTGTAGCGAGAGTCGCTGCTGCGATAGGCATCGATGGTGCGGCTGATGTTGCTGCGGTTCTGCAGGATGTCGTTCCATTGGAGGCTCACGGTCAGGGCGTTGCCCTTCAGGAAGGACTTGCTCACCTGTGCGTTCCACAAGAGTTCGTTGGTGTTCATGCTGGCAGAGGAGTAACCACGGCGGCTGCTTTCGCTGATGTCGGTAGAGAACGAAATGCCGTTGTCGAAGTTGAAGTTGAACTCGGTACCATAACTGAACGACCACGTGTCGAGGTTGCCGGTGGTGATGACCGAGTTGCGTGAACTGTTGTAATCCACATTGCCGTTGATGCTCACCTCAAACCAGTCCTTGCGGAAGCCGAAGCCAAGGTTCTCGTTCACGCCGATGGTGTTCGTGTTCGAACGGTCATCATCATACTTGGTGGGGTCGAGGTAACTGACGGAGTGGTTGTAGTTGAGCGAGGTGAAACTTCTCACGGTGAAGTAGTTGTTCTTGTCGAGCGACATGTTGAAGCCTCCGCCGCCGTAAGCGTTCCAGTTGCCGTTGATGTTCTCAGGACGAGTGGTGCTCACACCCGTTGTCTCGTCGTAGTAGGTGCGGTTGCTGATGCTGTTTTGCGTCAGGCTTGCACCTGCCCACGAGAAGATGCCACGCTGGTGCTCCATCTGGAAGGTGTTGAAGTTGAATCGCAGGTTGTGGCTGAACGATGGCTTCAACCCGGGGTTACCCTTGGTGATGTAGAGCGGGTTGGAGTCGTCCGTGATGTCGAGCAGGTTGGTCATGCTGGGTTGCGAGGTGCGGCCACGATAGAACATACGCAGGTTCGTCTGCTTGTCGAAGTTGTAGCGGAAATCAAGATTCGGAGCAAAGTTGAACACGTTGCGTGTGATGGTCGGATATTCCGTGCCCATATACTTGTAGTCGAGCACGCTGTGCTGCGGCAGCAGGTCAACGCCGGCGCTGAAGTTGTAGGCGTCGGTCACCTTGCGGAAACTCATGCTGATGGTGTGGTTGTAGTTCTTATAGACGGAATATTGGCTCAGTTTGTTGGCTGCTGAATCCACGTCTGCCCCCAGCAGGTTATGTCCGTGAGAAAGCATGTAATCGATGGCACCGTCGATGTTGTATCGGTAGGTGTTCAGGGCATTCGCCAAGTCGGTGTAAGATGCTGCATCCATCGTGAAGGCTTGGCGGTCAGACTTGTTGTAACTGTAGTTGAATCGGTAAGAGAACTGCAAGTAGGTCTTCTTGGCAATTGGTTCGGAATAGGTCAGTTGCACGCTGTAGGCGCTGCTGCGGCCAGGGGTGGTGTAGTAGCGGTTGTTGATGGTTTCTGTGCCCATGTTGCGATAGCGGATTTGAGCCGCCGAGAGTTGCTTGCTGTCAGAGCCCGATGCGTTACCCGTGGCACGAAGCGTGATGTTGCGACCCTCGTTGTTCAGGCGACGGTTGGCTTGCAGTTCGCCTGCGATGCGTCGGCTGTCGCTGTAGGTCTGCTGACGGTTCACGTTGGTGTTGACGATGATGTTGAGGATGGAGTCGGCATCATACTGCTCGATGCCATACGCCAGCGGGTCGTCGCTGTAGTCGTTGGGGTCTTGATTGAAACTTGCCGATTGGCTGTTGCTGTAGCCCTTGCTGCGAGAGAGGCTTCCCGACGGACGGAAGATGATGTTTGTCATGGAGTCGGGCTTCCATTCCATGCGGAAGTCGGCATTCCAGTTGTGCTGGCTGGAGCGGCTCAGGCTTTCGCTGTTGTTGAATGCACCCGTCGAGGTGACGAAGTTCTGTGTGGATGACTCGTTTCGCACATCGCTGCCGTCGTAACGATAACGCACGTTACCGCCCATTTCCAGTTTCGTTGTTTCTGTGGCAAAGTTGAAGCCAAGGTTCTTCGTGTTTCTCAATCCTTGACCGCCCCAACCCCAGCCACGGCCGCCGCCACCACCGAAACCACGGTCGCCCGTGTTGTTGGCTCCGCCGATGAGGGTGAACTGGTTGCTGTCGATGAAACGGTTCAGCATCAGGCTCTCTGCATATCTTTCCTTCGTGCCGATACCTGCGTCGATGTTGCCAAACCATCCGTTGTTCATGCCCTTCTTCACTTGCAGGTCGAGCACCGTCTCTTCCTCGCCGTCGTCAATGCCCGTCACACGGCTGAAGTCGCTCTTGCGGTCGTAGGTTTTCAGCGTCTCAATCATGTTGGTCGGGATGTTCTTCATGGCCACCTTCGTGTCGTTCAGGAAGAACTCCTTGCCGTCCACCAGAATCTTCGTCACGGTCTTGCCGTTGATGGTGATGTTGCCGTCGGCATCCACCTTCGCACCTGGCAGTTTCTTCACCAGTTCTTCCAGAGCCGAGCCTTCTGCTGTGCGGAAAGCCGATGCGTTATACACCAGCGAGTCGCCACTCACCTGCACCTGTGCGGCATTTGCCACCACTTCCGTCTCTTTCAGAAGTTTTGAGTCGGGAGTGATGTGGATGTAGCCGACGCTGACGTTCTTCTCCTTCTTGTTGGTCAGGTCGAGCGGCATCACACGCTCCTTGTAGCCGATGTAGGTGATTTTTACTGCGTACTTGCCCTTCTTGACATCTTTAATGGTGAAGGAACCGTCTAATCCTGTGGCTGCTCCGCCCACCATGCTGCTGTCAGGCAAAGAAAGTACGCGTACTGTTGCCGAGACGATGGCTTCGCTGGTCTCCTCTTCGAGGATTGTTCCCGACACGTTGAATTTTGACTGACCCATAGCGTTCAACCCCACGAACGTGAGGAACAAAGCGAGGAAAGATTTTTTCATATAACTTTTTAAGTTTTTAGATTTTGAGTTCGTAAGTTTTTTTAGTTCTTAGGCTTTTGAGTTTGGTTTCTTGAGTTCTTTTAAGTTTGCCTTTCGGGATGTTTGAACTAACTCCGTCAAAACTTAAAAACTCAAAAACTCATCAACTTAAAAACTCAAAATGAATGACTAATACAGCTAAATCGACTACAAAGTTACGAAAAGGTTTAATTTTATGACGGAAATTTATTTATTATGTGTAATTTTGCAACGTTTTTTAAGGTTTGATGCTGAAATGCATCACATTTCGCTTTAACGATTTATGAAAAAATATCTATTGCTCATCTTCATTTTCAGTTCGTTTTGTTCCGTGACGCTCCATGCTCAGTTTGGACGGCTTGACAAGTATCCACAGATACCGTCGCAGTATGACGCTACGTTTGTCGATTACGTGAAAGACTTTGCCAGCGGTGTGGCAAAATCCTCCTTTGGCCAGTATTTTGGGCAGATAACGAAGGAAAGGAACGTGTATGGCTTTGGTGCTTACTACACCGACAATGACGGTGTGATATACGGGCAGTATCGTCTGGGCAACTTCCTCTTCGGCATCAAGATGGGTGTGCAGATTGCCAAAGTGGGCAGCAACGACCATTACATCTGCTATGACCTCACCACGGGCGACCCGCTCTACATCATGAAGGACGGCGACAAGTATGCCCTGCCTGCCGACTATGGCAAAGTGTATCGTTTTGAGTCGTTGACCTATCAGAACGGCGACAAATATGTGGGTGAGACCGTCAACGGAAAGCGTGATGGGGTAGGGCTCTATTATTATAGTAATGGCAACTACTACTATGGCAAGTATAAGAACAACGACCGTCAAGGCTTTGGTGCCATGTTCTACACCAACAACACGATAACCATTCAGTATTGGAAGGGTGAAGATGAATAGTCGAACCAACTCTGTCAAGTCGTGGGTGCTTGCCGCCCGTCCGAAGACGCTGACAGGTGCCATCGCCCCCGTGTTGGTGGGTGGAGCAATGGCATTTGTGTTGACTTGCTCGCGGGTCATCAGGAAGAACATCGATATGTATGAAGGGCTCAATCTGAGCGACACCATCTTGCAGGGGCGGCTGGTCAGCGTCCTTGTTCCCTTTGGGCTCTGCCTGCTGTTCGCCCTGCTGATGCAGGTGGATGCCAATTTCATCAACGACTATTTCGACTTCAAGAAAGGCACCGACCGCGAAGACCGCCTGGGGCCTGAACGTGCGTGTGCTCAAGGGTGGATTACCCCTCGTGCCATGCAGATAGGCATTGTGGTCACCACGTTCCTTTCCTGCTGCGTCGGCATCCTGATTCTGCTGTGGCACATGCAGTTCGAACTCATCATTGTCGGCATCCTTTGTGTCGTGTTCTGCTTCCTCTACACCACACGCCTCTCCTACTTGGGGTGGGGCGACGTGCTCGTTCTTGTTTTCTTCGGCATCGTTCCTGTTGTCTTCACATACTATGTGATGACCAATGGCGATTTCTCCTCGCCGCTTGGAGAGGGCAGGGTGGAGGCTTCTGTCATCCTTGCCAGCGTGGCGATGGGCTTGGCAACCGACAACCTCCTGATGGTCAACAACTACCGTGACCGCAATCAAGACCGCATCAGCGGCAAGCGTACTCTTGTGGTGCGTACCATCGACCGCCAGATAAAGAAACATGGAACCCAACAAGGTCAACTGAGAGGTGAACGCATCTGCCGTGCCTACTATCTCTGGATTGGCATCCTCGCCACTATCCTCGCGTTCATCTCCCTCTTCCTGTTCCCCTTCACCAATTGGCTGCATCAAGCGGAAGGTGCTTCACCCTTCACTTTCCACGCTTCATTCTCCCTCCTCCTCATCTATCTCATCCTCCATCTCCTTGCCTACAGCAAACTCAAGAAACTGGACGGCAAAGTCCTCAACCAAGTCCTCGGCACCACCGCCCGCAACATCTTCCTTTTCGGCCTCCTCTTGGCTGCCAGCGTTCTTCTGTCGTGAAATGTCTTCAATTCACCCTCCGAAATCTCTTGATTCATTCCTCTAAAAACACCTCCTCAGAAGACACGAGCCTGAGAGCGGAGTGATGACGAGCATGAGAGTGAGGAAGACATTGGCAAGAGAGTTGGGAAGATATTGGCAAGAGACTTTGTGTCTTTACCCTTCGGCACATTTTTTGCCTCGGACAAACAATAATCCCCAAATTCTTCTCACTTCTTTCATAATTTTTGTACCTTTGCACATCAAAAGATTCAAAACCGATTTTGGTGCAATGTTTACGGAACATATATCTGCTGAGTTGATATTGTTTTTCATCCTCTATGGCATAACGGGAGTGGTGCCATTTATGGCTGCCATATACCTGTTGCTGCGTCGGGGCAATGCCTTCGCGCCAGAGGTCACGCCACCCGTGCGGCTGCGACGTTGGGCTGCATCGTTTTTTTGCCATGTCAGCGCTGGGTCATGTGTGGTGGATGCTTTTCTACTTCTATTCCCGCCATTTCCATTCTATGGACGACTTGATTCATTCTGCCGCCTATGTGGCGATTGTCGTGTTCGATAGCGTGACGATGCTGACCACGCTTGGCGGCACACTGCTCTCCATGCTTCAGGACCGCAGACGGCGCATCTGGCCTATCTTTGTAGCCATGATTCCATTCGTGGTGCTGGGGGTGGTATTTATGGTCTATCCCAGCCGACCAATCATGTTCATTGTCTCTGTGTACATCCTGTCGCTCTACGTGCTCTTCACCATCTATATGGTGTTTGCCATCAGGTGCTACGAGCGGTGGCTGAACGACAACTATGCCGACCTGGAGAACAAGAAGGTATGGCTGAGCCAAGTGGTGACGCTCACCTGCCTTTTGCTGTTCATCCTCTATACCCTCGTTGACACAAGTTCCACCATTTTAATCTTCCTCATGCATCTCGCCGAACTGTTCTTTTTCGGTCTGCTATTGTGGCGTGTAGAGACGCTGCCGCAGTTAGACAGCATATCAACAGAAGAAGTCTGCACTAAAGAATCGGCTTCGGAGACGCCTCAAGTAATCCCGACTCAGGCACAGCAGCCATCTACCATTCCAGCCCATATCGAGCAACTGTTGGAAGAGCGCTGCGTGTGTACACAACTTTACCTGAAGCACGACCTGACTCTTGCTCAACTTGCGGTTGCCATTGGCACCAATCGTTCTTATCTCAGCCAGTATTTCTCCAGTCAGGGGTTGAACTACAATGCCTACATCAACGGTCTTCGCATCAATCACTTCATTAGTTGCTACCACGACGTTGTTGCCAACCAACAACCCTTCACCGTTCAGCAACTGGCCCATGATTGCGGCTATCGAAGTTACAGCACCTTCAGTCTCGCCTTCAAGCAACGCATGGGACAATCCGTGACCGCTTGGAAGCGCGAATTGACGGATTGTCTTAATTGATCCTAAATTTTAGGAAAGAAACGAGGAAAAGTTTTCATACCCGTCGAGTTTCCGTAAGGATGACTCGACGGGCTTGCTTTTGCCCGTTTCATTGCAGAAAAGAAGTTTCAAAATTTACAATTGGACTTTCAAAATTTACAAAAACGGGGTGGTACTTTCAAAATTTGCAAAAAAAATTGCAACGTCGTCAACTCTTGATTTGCGGGGCATTTAGGGTGTAGTTATTTGAGGGAAATTTGTTTATATTTGCAAAAAAACTATTAAAAACCTTAAATAACTTATGCAGACAAGATTCAAGAAAAATACGAAGATTTTCGACATCGCCATTACCGCCGTCGGTGGTACGCTGTCAGTGGGCGTGATGCTTTACGCCATTTTCCACTTCGGACTAGGCGAGGCATGGCCCGAATTAGTGCTCAATATGTTCTACATCGCCTGTCTGGTGATGATTTGGATGTACTTCTTCAACTCCCCGCACATCACCACCCAGCAGTTCAACTACTGGTGCTCCGTCTCGGTGGGCATGACGGTGCTGCTGCGCGACATCCTCTTCGCACCGCCGCTGGCATACTACGCCCTGCACCTATCGTGCCTCACGTTGTCGGTGCTGCTGCTCTGTATGCTCACCTTCTTCTATGCCCGGAAGGACTGGAAGAGTTACACCAAGCGCAACCTGTGGGCCATCTGCGTCATCGACATGCTCATTGCCGCCCTCTACAACTGGGACATCTATCTGGAGCCCATCAACGAGTACACCGACTATCTGCTTGTCGAAATCTGGATTCGCCCCACCATCACCTACGGCCTCGTGGCGTGCTTCGTGACGGAATCGGAAAAGTGCTGAGAACTGAATGATGGAACAAAATATAACAAACAATCATATCATGAACAAGAGATTACACTTAGCAAGTTCCCTGCTAACGATGTTCACAGCACTGCTCTCGCTGTGGCCGCAGACGGTCTGGGCCGATGACTGTGTGCTGGAAAACACCAGCAACTATTCCGTGATGCCCGAAGGCATTAGCCAGTTACGCATCAAGTTCCCTGCCTATGACAAGGATGGGTATGACTGCTGGATTGTGGAGGGTTTTGTGAAAATCAAGATTGACGGTACCACCACCGAGGAGACCATCTTCGAATGTACGATGCAGCAGAACATAGACAATGACGACTATTTTCCTAACATCACGTTCAAAAAAGGTGTGGATGGAGACATGCTTCTCTATCGTGAACGAAACTACAGCACCCTCAGTGTGAGCCGTTCGTCGCGCACCGACGACCTGCCCTGCATGTCTAATTCCGAAACGGCATACGTCAATCTGCTGTGGAATTTACCGAATAAATACCGAGGCAAGAAGGTGCACATCTCATGGAGTATGCACCATAACGGTAATGTGAGCGAGCCCAACAAGTACATCACCATCACGACCCGCACGTTCGATATTGCGCCTGCGCCGTCCAAGCAGTATCCCGTGTTGATGGATCCCGTGCTCTCATACAGTGCAGGCAGCCCCAACCAGATTATGGTGCCCTACATGATAGCCACCACCAACCTGCAGTCTATGACAGCCTACTACACAGAGGTCGGCGTGGGTTCGTCAACTACAAAATCCATCAATCTGGGTACCGAGTCATCGGGCTTCATCACGCTCAATGCCGAGCAGCCTGTGCGCAACCTTTATGTGGAGGCTGTCTATCTCAACAGCGAGAAGGTGGTGGAGAAAACCGCCTCGACGACACGAGACGTTCCCATACTGCACCAACCCAAAGCACTCACAGCCACAGTGGAGAAGGACGGTAAAGTCACACTCCACTGGATGGTAGGAAACTTCCGGTGGAACGAAATATCGCCAAACGACAGTTGGGAGATACAGCGCAACGTGACAGGCAGCAGTGACCCGGCAGACGCGGGATGGATGTCTATCGGTCAGTTGTCATACGACAACTTTGCCACAGAGTACTCCTACACGGACGAAAACTTGCTCTCATTCTATCAGCAAAAGACGGTATATTACCGTGTGAGGCGCACATTCACATCTATATGGGGATGGACGGCTCAGAGCGGATATGCCATGACCTCGCTGCCAGCCACTCTGTGCCTGCCAGGTGTGACCGATGCCACGGTAGAGCGTAAGGGAACCTGGACTGACACAGAGCATGGCGTTAAGTTCCAGTTCCGACTCGGAGGTCCCGAGAAAGACAGCCAGGGACGTCTCATCATCCGCAACTTCGACGACTGGCAGACGTTTAACGTGACGGTGGAAAATGCCAAGGGTCAGTACGACGTGAACGCCGTCCTTGCCGCCGACATTACGGTCAATACGATATTAGGCTGGTTAGAGGGTTCACCCTACCGGGGCACGTTCGACGGCAACGGCCACACGCTGACCGTCAATTACGACGGAAGTGCCAATAGCGCTTATTCTACCAACTCGTACATTGCCCCCTTCCGCTATGTGAAAAATGCCACCTTCAAGAACCTGCACACGGCTGGCACCATCAGCACCAGCGGTATGTATGTAGGCGGCCTTGTTGGCTATGCCACCAGCGGTTTGGTAACCATTGAGAATTGCCGTTCGTCGGTGGCCATCAAACTCGGTACGACTGGCGACGGCTCCAATGGTGGTTTTATGGGTGCTAATGCTGGGAATGTAAGTGTCACCTTCCGCAACTGTGCCTTCGACGGCAGTTTCGATGGTGATAAATGCATTAACAACGGCGGCTTCGTGGGCTGGGCAAATAGCCCTGTCACCATCGACAACAGCCTCTTTGCCCCCACTGACATCACGACCTCGCCCAGTGGTAGCGACACGTGGGCACGTGGTCGTGGGGCCACGCTGACAAACTGCTACTACTCATTGAGATACGGAACAAGTAGTGCCGGCACATCAACACAGGGAATGTTACTAAGCGATCTGCAAACCAAACTCGGCGAGCAATGGCAGGTGCAGGGAAGTCAGGTGGTGCCGGTCATGAATATCTCCGCTGACAGCAATCATTCAACCTTGGTCTGGGACAAGCGTGCCAAGGTGGCGCTCACTACCTACATGGAGGGTGCTGACAGTCAGTCGGCAAGGACTCAGCGTCGGGAACTGACCGAGGATGAGCAGAACGGAGGACACCTGGAGATGAATCTGACAACCTCGTGCGTATATCACAGTTTCGGACTGGCTGTGGAGCGTGGGGAGTCATCGCTGCCCATCGCAGGGATGGATGATGGAGACCGCCTGGAGTACAAACTCACAAACCAGACAGGAAGCGACTTCTATTTCGACAGCAATGCAAAACTGATTTCCTGTAAAGCCGACACCCTCCAGAGTGCCGTATCGCTCTCGTGGGAGACCGATGGTGGAGATGTGGATTATTATCGCATCCTGCGCTATGACAAACTGCATCCAGAAGAGGTGAAGACGCTGGAGGCAGAGTACACTCAGACGGCATACATCGACCAGACCGTACAGCCTCAGCACAATTATATATACACCATTGAGGGTGTGACGCAGTGCGAGGGTATGCACGTGACAAGCATCGTCTGCGAAGGATGCTGCGAGCCCACGGGCATGGTACGCGGATACGTGCGCCTTGCTAACGGCATCGGGCTGCCCAACGTCAAAGTCACAGCAACGCCGAAAAATCCCGATCATGGTAATGAGGCCGAGTGCGTCACGGACTCCACGGGATACTACGAAATCAGCGGCTTGCGCTATCAAGGTCAAGGCACCTACACCCTCCTGGCATCAGGTATGGGCAAAGGACTCGAAGTGACCTTCGACGAGATGTCAAACCTGCAGATTGGCATCAATTTCTACGAACAGACCTATTATAATTTTTCTGGCTTCGTACTCTACGAAGGGTCATCAATACCCGTCTCGGGTGTGAGTTTCTTGCGCGACGGTATGCCCGTGGTGGATGCCTCCGGCACGTTGGTGACAACCGACAACCAGGGTGCTTTCATGGTGAACATACCAGAGGGCAGCCACACCATACAGGTGGTGAAGAAGGGTCACGTGTTCGCTAACGACGGCTACTATATCGACCTGGACAAGTTGGACGGCGACCCACGTAAGCCCAACTGGCAGAAAGACCGCTCGGGTGTTTACCTGTGGGACCAGACAAAGGTCACGTTGCAGGGACGCGTCGTAGGAGGTAACGTGGAGGGGCTGAAGCCACTGGGCCAGAGCCTGTCGAAGAACAACCTCGGCGACGACATGACGATGGTGCTCACGCTGGAAGGCGACAACTCGTCGTGGATTGTACGTGATCAGTTGGATGACAATATCACCGAACGCCACTACAAAGTCGCCCATGGTAAGACGGACACCACAAGGGTTGACGCATATCGTCATCGAATTGTTATCCACCCCGACTCGGTGACAGGTGAATACCAGATACCTATGTATCCTGTGAAGTACAAGGTGACGGAAATCTATGGCAAGGGTTATCCAACGCTGTTCCAGGAGGGAATGGTGAGCGAGACTGTGGATCTGACGAATTACGCAAACACCGACACAGCCACCTACTCACGCATCTATCACGCTCAGCCCACGCTGGACATCTGGCAGTTCCAGGCGGGTTCAGACCGATACTTGGGACTGAATCAATACATCTCTCGCGACAATGCTGGCATACGCGACACCATCACTCTGTGGAAAGATGGCACGTACTCCATGGGCTATCCCGTATTCATGGCAGGCTCGCCAGTGCCTATGGTGCTCTCTGCCCGCGAGGAATACTATTATAATAATGAGAAACTGGGGCGACAGGACATCGTGCAACTCGACGGAGGCTTCGTGACGGTTGGCAACGGACTGGTGAGTGTCGAAGAAAGCGACACCCTAAGCCTCGACAGCACAGGACTGGGCACATACGTGTTCACCCCGGAGAACACCACTTTCATGCTGGAGGGTGACATGGCGCTGCGAACGATGAAGTTCACGCTGGAGTATGATGGTACGTTCTTCGACATCGAGCCTATCCGTGCCTACGTGATGGCAGCCATTCCCAAGTCGCAGGGACGACATATCGTGGCAGGAGAGAACGTACACCTTATCGACATCCTTCGTGACCCGCCAGGCAGTAGTTCTTCTGCCTACATCGCGAAAGGGTCAAAGATGAGTTACAGTTACACGGCTGACTACAGCATCGAGATGGGTGCCAGTCTCTCTCTAAGTGCAGGCTCTGGTGCCGATTACTACACAGGCATCTGGGCAGGTGTAGGATCGGGCACGAGTGCAGGAACTGTTAACACAAGCGACAACTGGGGTACACTGTCGTACGATCTTGCCACGAAATACTATAATGACTGGAGTTACGAATATGAATTCGAGACCCAGGAGAAGATTACAACGAGCGACCATGAAAGGGAAGTGGGTATGAACTCGGATGTGTATATCGGTATGACAGACAACGTGGTGGTTGACGACGCCATCGCCGTGCGCATGGTGAATAGAAAGGCCATGCAGCGACTAAGCCCCGGCATGGGAGGCGAGATAGAGGTGGAAGGTCACACGTTCAACGTTGCAGGAACAGCCAAGGTGCTTGCCAGTGGCTGGGATCCTGTGGCAAAAGACTCTGTCTATCTGGTTCGCGACGAGGTGATGTCGCTGTCATCGCGCATCAACTCCACCTTTGTACACTCACAGAGTTATCTGCTGGAAGAACTCCTGCCAACCCTCATCCGCACCCGCAACTCGCTTCTGATGGATTCCACCACGACCGTCACATACGCACAGACGCTTGCTAACCAGCAGAAACGTCCTGTTTACGTGAGCAAGGTGTCACCAGAGAACGAGAACTTCTCGCTCCCGAACTATTACACCCGCTATCTGCCTGAGGGCAAGCAGGACGAGTGGAGCGATACAATTATGGCACTGAACACCCAGATACACGCCTGGGCAGGACTGATTGCCGCCAACGAGAAGGAGAAGTTGGAGGCCTACGAACTGGTGAAGGTGTACGACTTCGATGGTCGCAGCAGTGTGGAGTACAGCGAAACGTTCACCACCACAGATGGTATGCACCGCTATTGGCAAATACCGTCAACACCGAACCTCACTGGAGAGGATGGATTCAGTAGAGACCTGAAAGATAACAATTCGGGTACTAAAAAAAATGAATCAGATGGAAAGGTGACCTCAGTGGAGTTCAAAGCAGGTGGTTTGAAGATGGGCTTTAAAGTAACGCCTCTGATCGGTTTTGACTTCAACTACGAGAATGGCATCGATACGGAGTACACGAAGGAAACGGGTTTCACCTTGTCATGCAGCAGGAAGTCGAGCCTGACGGTGGGAGTGTACAAGACACGCGAATTCTCTACTGACAGCCTGCTGAAGTTGGCTGACTTGGGTGGAATGAACCTGTTTTACAAGAATGTGGAGAATAACCTGAAATTGATATACAACGGTCGCCCCGGCAGCGGCAACACGACGAGTTACATCAACAGCCTTGCCAGTGTGCCACGCTACCGCAACCTTGTATTCCGCACCTTGGCTGGAGCCACGGCTTCACCATGGGAAGAGGAGCGTCGCACCATGTTCTACACCCCCGGTGCCATCCTGGACCAGGCTACTCAGCAAATCAACAAACTCCGCATCTGGGCCAAGGAGCCGAGTGTCTCTAATGTTCCTTACGGCGAACCCGCCCGTTTCACCATCTACATGACCAACGAGAGCGATATGCCTGACCGCATCTCCAACGAAATGTATTTTTATCTGGAAGATAGCATGAACCCCAACGGTGCCAAGATTTTCGTCGACGGCATGCCGCTGACTGGCACGGGCATCGAACTTTGGATGGATCCGGGCGTCATTTACGAGAAGCAGGTGGAAGTGTATGCCGGAGCGGAATACGACTACGATGACTTGGGCATCACGCTCTACGACGATGAAGACGTGTATCACGCATGGACGGTGAGCCTGTCGGCCCACTTCGTCCCGGTAGCCGGTTCCGTGAACATCTCAAAGCCTGGCGACAATTGGGTTGTGAATACCGAGTCATCCTACGACAAGGAACGGCAGATATACTACCTGCCCGTACACATCGACGGCTTCGACGTGAACTTCCGGAATTTCGACCACATCGAACTGCAGTACAAACTCTCGACGCAGGGAGATAAGGACTGGGTCAATGTATGCTCGTATTATCCTGACACCGACGAGGGACGTGAACTGATGGCCCTGGCCTCGGGTGAGAAGCAGTTAATGAAGAACAATGGATTCATCGACGCCAACTTCTACGGCGAGAACGATCCTGTGGAACAATACTACGACATACGTGCCGTGTGTTACTGTCGCCACGGCAGCGGCTATCTGACACGCTCCTCCAACATTCTGAGCGGCATCAAAGACACGCGCCGTCCGCAACCATTCGGAACACCACTGCCCACGAACGGCATACTGGGCATTGGCGACGACATAAGGATTCCGTTCTCGGAGAATATTGCCTACAATTACCTCTCGCCGGTCAACAACTTCGAAGTGCTGGGTCTGACCAACCAGAGCAGCATCTCGCTGGACACCTCCCTGCAGTTCGAGGGATGGGCTTTGGCTGTCTCTATGGGGAAACGGAATTTGGCAGGCAAGGATTTCACGTTCGACCTGATGATGAAGCCCCGACAGACGGGTGAAGACATGAGCGTGGTGAGCCAGACCATGAGCGATAATACCTACATGATTCTTGGCGTCACCGGCGACGGACATCTGACTGCCAACGTGAACGGCATAGCCATGCAGAGTGAAAAGGCGGTGGAATTCGACGAACTGCGCCATGTTGCCTACGTATTTGACGTAGATGAAGAGGAAAACCAGACGCACGTCACTTTCTACAACGATCAAGAATCCATTGGCAGTAGTTCGTTTGATGGCATGTACGACGGTACGGCAAATCTCGTGTTCGGCAGCGGCTTCGAGGGCGAGATGATAGAGGTTCGCCTCTGGAACAAAGCCATGACCAGTGCAGAACTGGGCACTTACGCCAAGAAACGCCTGAAGGGGACAGAACTGGGACTGATTGACAACTATCCGATGAACGAGGGTAGTGGTGAGTATGCCTACGACCATGCCGTGGGCGGCAACGACCTCGTGCTGGCTGGTACCACCTGGAAGGTGCCCGACGGCATCAGTATGCGTCTGGACGGAACAGAGGGCATCAAGTTGAATCCACAGCCCTTCCAACGCACGGAATACGAAGACTACACAATGATGTTCTGGTTCCGTACCAACGACGAGAACTGCACACTGATGTCCAACGGCGAGGCCCGCACTGAGACCGGTTGGAAGGAACACTTCAACATTGGTCTGGAAGACGGCAAACTGTTCTTCCGTTCCGGTGGACAGCAAGTGAACGCCAACGGCTTCTATTACGACGGCTCGTGGCACCACGTGGCCGTGTCGGTGAATCGGGTCCAGAACGTGGGTCGCCTCTTCGTGGACGAGAAACTGGAACAGTCCTTCCCTGTTGACACCCTTGGCGGCATCCTGGGCAATGCGCTTTATCTCGGAACCACTTTCAACGCTCAACTTTCCACTTTCAACTCAACAATGGCAGGCAATATCGACGAACTTGCCATGTTCGAGATGGCACTGCCCGAAAACGTACTGAAACTCATTAGCAAGAATTCACCGTCGGGCGAAGAGATGGGACTGCTTGCCTACTTGCCCTTCAGCCGTTCCGAACGGCAGACAGACAACACGCAACGACTGATGCCAACGGGCTTGAGTCTGAAGAAGTACAAGGACAACCACGGTGACATTGTGGAAAGCCACGTGGATACCATCGTTAGTGAGGAAGTCATCGCACTCCATGCAGACCGCCGTCATTACGCACCGATGGTGAACGCCGGCAAGTTGGAAAACATCAAGTATTCGTATGTGGCCCGAGACAATGAACTCTTCATCAACCTTGATGTGCCCGACTACCAGATAGAGAAGACGAACGTATATGTGACCGTGAAGGAGGTGGCAGACCTACAGGGTAACCTGATGGCATCGCCCGTGGCAATGGACCTCTATGTCTATCGTACACCCTTACGCTGGAACGTGAAGCGGAAGACCGTCAATGTGAAATACGGCGAGGGTGCGACTGTCGATTTGGCCATCGAGAACCTGAGCGGCAAAACGAAGGAGTTTACGCTCGAAGGTATGCCCCAGTGGATTACAGCCTCACAGACGAGAGGCAAGATTGATGCACTGGACGAGAAGCCCATTGTGCTGACCATTTCGCCCTACATCAACATCGGTGACTTCGAGGAAATCATCTACATCGTTGGCGAGAATGGCATGACGGAACCGCTTCCTCTCACTATCCGTGTGCGTGGCGATGCACCCGATTGGGCTGTCGATGACGAACTCAAACGCGGCAACATGACGATGCACATGGTGGCCCGTGTGACGATAGGTGACGAGATAGCCCACGACACGGACGACATCCTGACCGCCGTAGGTACGGGACACCGCACATTGGGGGCTGCCCACGTCAAACAGGGTACAGCGGAAAACGACGGACTGGTCTATCTGACCATCTACAACACGGCAGGAGCCAATGGAACGCCTGTGAACTTCGAGTTCTACGATGCCTCGACTGGACGCATCCATGTGGTGACCCACAAAAACGATTCTTCCCCACTCATGGAAGAGTCGGAGGCAACCATTCTGTTCCAAGCCGATACCATCTTAGGTACGGCAACGAATCCTGTCATCTTGACTGCCAGTTGGAAGGAGGTGCAGGCAGTGAAACTGGAGAAAGGCTGGAACTGGGCTTCAACCTACGTGCAGCCCGAAGAGGCAACCGTGAGCGACCTGCTGAATGGCATGGGCACGTGGGATGCCGGCGACGGACTGGAACTTCTGGAGAGCAACAATCGGGCATTCCTGCTTACGTACAAACTTGATCAGCAAAGCAACACCTGTTATTGGGACAATGGCGATAAGACGACACAGTTGAACCCGAAGCGCATGTATCGCTTCTATACGAAGAACCCGAAGACCATCTACATTGCTGGCGAGAATGCGTCCTTCGAAAGCATCACAATACATCAGGGATGGAACCGCATCGGCTACCTTTCGACCATGAACCTGCCCATTGCCACGGCTCTGGCGGACTACACCGATGCTGCCTCGGAAGGCGACATCATCAAGTCGCAAAGCGAGTTTGCCGTGCTCAGCATTGATGCCATGGGCAACCGAATGTGGAAGGGTACGCTGGAATACCTGCGCACAGGCGAGGGTTATATGCTCCGACGTCAGGCCGCTACAGATTGCAAATTCTGGTACCCGTATTACAGCACAGGAACGAAGTACAATACTGCGGAGACACGAAAGGCACCCATCTTCCGCAACACGACGGGCTCGTCCATGAACGTCATCGCCCGAGTGGAGGACTTCGACCTGAAGCCAGGTGACCGCTTGGTGGTTTACGAGGGCACCGAAGTGCGTGGCGTGGCAGAAATCGATTCCCAGTTTACGCAGGACAATGCTCCCTTGTTCTTCCTCACAGTGGGAGCATCGGAGCAGGATCTGCACTTCATTCTCGAACGCGACGGTGAACCTGTCGCCACGACACCGCAGTCCCTCACCTACGTGGACAACGCCGTCATGGGAACGCTGGCTCAGCCCACCCTCATCCATTTCCTCCCCGCCGACCGTCTCAATGGCGACGGATGGTACAGCCTCCAAGGTATTCGACTCCAGAAGAAGCCTACACAAAAGGGAGTGTATATCTTCAATGGCCAGAAGGTCTTTGTTAAGTGAAAAACCTCTAAGGAGTAAAGGAGTGAAAGGGGTGAAAAATTCCCAAACTCCTAAACTCCTTAGACAAAACAAAATAGCAAGATGAAAAAGAATATTTATTATAGTATGGTAGTCCTGCTGGCTGGTCTCTTGTTCGGGGCTTGCAGCAGCGACGAGCAGGAGGAAACGTCCAATTCCTACCTGGCCACAGGTACTGACAAACGACCGGATTGGACCGTGCCCGCCGACCTGTACATGCGCT
Source organism: Bacteroidaceae bacterium (assembly GCA_017483605.1). Classification (GTDB taxonomy): domain Bacteria; phylum Bacteroidota; class Bacteroidia; order Bacteroidales; family Bacteroidaceae; genus Minthosoma. The sequence goes on from JAFUWG010000049.1 coordinate 48,075, forward strand.
ACGAGTACACCATGTCCGCGCAGGTGACCTTGCAGGAAATGTTGCTGCCCTATGCCTCCGCCGATGACCTGCTGTGCGCCATCGTGGACGGCGAAATTCGTGCCGTCAGCACCCCTCAGCACACGAGCGGACAAATCTACTTTCCCCTTGTCGTGGCAGGCACCAGCGACAGCGGTGCCGTCAGTCTCTGTTACTACTGCGCCCGTCTCAGCCGCATCTACACCGTCAGCGACTGGCATCACTTCAGTCCAGAACTTCCCCCTTTGCAGGATGACCAGCCCTACGTTGTTAACTTTATCCCTGAATAAATCTTTTTGCATTTAATAAGCATACAATCATCATTCATCTAATAACAGACCTATATGAACAGAGAACTAATCATTAGCCTGTGTGCCCTGCTGGCATGTTCATCAGCAGGTATGGCACAAGAGGATGCAGGAAAGAACAACATCCTGCACCAAGTGAAGAAAATCGCTGATGCCACCATGGTGCACGGCGTGGACACCAACTACATCAAGACTCCCGAGCAGCCTTGGCAAGTCAGCATCAAGAGCCGTGTGGCACAGACTGACCTCCAGATGCACTCCACAGTGGACGGAGCCGAGTTGTTCGACGGAGGAGGTACGATGCCCCTCATTCAAGGAGTGGGCGACATGGCAATCGACCCACGCATCATGACCCGCGTTTCCACCTCGATGGGCGTGAAAGTGGGTTACAAAGGGCTCAGTGTCAGTTATTCCTTCCCTGTGGGCGGCGACAAGGGGCAGAACCTCTCGCTCAGGACCGCAGGCAGGTGGTATAGCGTCAATTTGCGTTGGCACAAGTTCAAGGCAAAACAGGCAAGAATCCACTATGCTGGTACTACAAAATACAGATGGGTTGACAACCCTTACGCAACCACAGAAGCGGATTTCTTCACCGATTGGGGTGCACCTGAATCATGGGACTTGACAGAAAAGGACCAGTTTTACTCACCAGTCAACCTCCAGACGCTGATCTTCGACGGTTGCTACATCTTCAACAGCAAGAAGTTCTCCTACGCAGCCGCCTACACCCAGAAGACCTACCAAGTGCACTCCGCCGGGTCACCCATTGCAGGCTTGATGGCTTACTATGCCGACTTTAAGTATAACGACCCTCGCAATGCCGGACTCATCTATGCTATGGATGGCATCGGACGTCTGCGTCAGTACCAGGTGAGTGTGGGTGGTGGATATGCCTACAACTTCGTGCCCGCCAAGGGATGGCTCCTCAGCGGCATGTTCATGCCGATGGTGACCATTGTGAACCGCACAAAAATCAACACGTACACGAGCAACTTTAAGGAAATTGCTCACGAAAACCTTACGGACTATGCCATTGCTTTGTGGGAAGACGAAAATGCGGAATATCCAGAGATATCGCCAGACAGGTTTCAGATTGAGAGCACAGGCTCACAGTCGCGCAACAACCGCATTGCCCTCAACTACACCGCCCGTCTCTCCATCACCTACAACTGGGATCGCTACTTCATCAATGCCAACGGCCAGTTCAACAACTTCAACTACAAGCACCGAGCCCTGCATGGCCATCTGAACGACTGGTTCATCAATGCATCAGTGGGTGTGCGATTGTAACACATGTCATCACTGCCCCAAAGGGGCATTAAGACCACAGGCAGGGGTGCAACCCCTGCTGAACCGAGCGTGTCAACGCAACCCCGAAGGGGTGACGGACTGCTCTGCCGCCCCTTCAGGGCTACCGTTCCCGCCATGCTTAGCAGGGGTTGCACCCCTGTCTGTAATCTTATCAGCCCTTCGGGCTTTGAAGGATTTTGAGCGAAGCGACCCAAACAGAACGAAACAACAACATTTTATTTATATACATTTATTAAATTCTTTTATTTATGTACAACAAATTAACTAACTTGAGGCGAGGGCGACCGTGGCAGTGGATGCTGCTGCTGGTGCTCTTCGCCTGGCTGCTGCCACAGACGGCGGCGGCATCGTATGAGGATGAGCCGGACAACTACGTAGTAGAACTGGGCGGCTCGAATGTCATCTACTTCGCGGCTCCGTGCTATGACATGAATGGTGCCGACACGTGGGTGTACGATGGCAACCTCCGGGTCTCGATAGATGGTGCTGATCCTATCACCATCTTCCATTGGGCGTCTGAGACGAACATTGACAACGACCTCACATCGTTGAAAGTGAACTTCAGCACCACAGCCGATGGTTTCTTCGACATTACGTTAGGTAATACGAAAAACACCTTCCGACTGACCAAGAACAATGGTGGAGAGCAGTCCGTAGTGCGTAACAGCGACGGCAAGACCTTCGAGTTCAGTGCCGAGTGGGCGGTTCCCTACAACCTGCTGGGCAAGAAGTTGAGGTTCTCCTGGTATGTCAAGCGTAACGGAAACTCTGCCACCGTCCTTGATAGGGAGGTGTCAGGCATCCAGTCGAAGGAAATCAGTATGCCTGCGGCGAGTGCGAAGTTAGAGCCTTTCGTCTCGCTGCCCATGCTGAGCAGCAACAATCCGGGCAAACTGGAAGTGCCCTGGTTCCTGGCTTCCGACAGCATTGTCAGTGCTCGCTACGAATATGTTGACGCGGCAGGCAAACGCCATGAGGAGGAGATTGATAAAGTGAAGAACGGTTCCATCCTGCTCGATGCCAACGTGCCCTATCGTAACTTCCGTGTCGTTTGCAGTTACAAGGAACCGAGCGGCAAGGGGTCTTACCTCATAGAGAACCAAGGGTCTGCTGTGCAGAACATCCCCCTGATTCACACCCCCGCCGGACTGACCGCCCGCCAACTGGAGGGTCAGAAACTGAAGGTGGAGGTGAACTGGAACGTCGTCTATCCTGACGATGATGACCTGACGCCCACCGACTTCTTCGAGGTGCAGCGGTCGCTCACCGGTGAGGAGAAGGACTTCGTTACTGTATATCAGTTGCCCTACATCGCTGTCAGTAAGCAGGCGTCCTATACCTTTGTTGACAGCACCCTGACAGAAGACCTCACGGCAGATATGCTGACGAAAGGCGGTACGCTCGACAAACTGACCTACCGTGTGCGTCGCACCGTCACCCAAGACTGGGGCTGGAATCAGAAAGGTTGCGCTCCGACCACCAAGTGCGTTGTCGATAACCTGCACCTGCTGCGCATTGCCAACTATACGGCTGACTGGGAGGACAAGGAAGCCTACACCGTCCGCGTGGCGTGGAACTATGCCGACGAGCATGGCGCCGTGTGGGACGACCGTGCCCAGATGGTGCTGCGTGTCATCTCGCGCAACCTGGCAGGAGCAGTGGTCGATAGCCTGGTGTACAATCTCGACCAGAACGACCGTGCACTGCGCTACAAGGTCGTGAACCTACCGCGCTCGTGCGTGAACTACGATATCAACATGTATGTGGAGAAGGGCGAGTCGCCCATCAACGACTTGGCACAGGTGGAGAATTTCTACTTCCCCATCCGCAGCGAAGCCGACTGGTTAGCGTTTAACCAGAAGGTGGAGGATGCCAAGGGCAAGTACGACGTAAATGCCCGCCTCTATGCCGACATCGCGACCGATGCAGTGATAGGCTGGAATTCGAGTTCTCCCTACCGGGGTGTCTTCGACGGCAACGGCCACACGCTCACTGTTAATTACAGCGGAAGTGCCAATAGCGCCTACAACAACCGCTTCATTGCTCCCTTCCGCTATGTAGGCAATGCCACCATCATGAACCTGCATGTGGCTGGCACCATTTCTACCAACGAGCGAAATGTAGCTGGTCTCATTGCCAATGCCAA
>JAFUWG010000050.1 GCA_017483605.1 Bacteroidaceae bacterium
CTTTGTCCTCGGTAAACATTAGCGATATTCTTTAGTTGAATTTGTTTTGTAGCGACTACAAATTTACTAAAAATATCGCTAATTACCTAATAATCATATAACTATTTTAGAACTAAAATTCGTCGAACTCACGTTAATATATATTCCCAAAAAATCACGATTTTGAGAATAAATACAAGATATAGGAAGGGAACTCCCCAAAAACACTGAGTTAATTCATTTTATCGTTTGAATTAACTCATTCGATGATTTGAATTAACTCAGTGTTTTTAGCAGTCAACGAACCTGCTTTAAAACAACGGCGTTAGTGACTCAATCTAACGGCGTATGAAGAGAGGGTTAGTAGTAGGCTGTGAACCATCAAGAAGCAAGAAGACCGCCTGCAAGAAGCAGACGGTCAATCGTCAAGAAGCAAGTCACGGGCTGATTATCCGTAGATAATCTTGCCCGTTTCCTTGTCGGTGTTTTCCTCGATGAACGACTTGTTGTACTGCGTCATGCCACGCAGCGACATGCCCATGTTGGAGAAACCGCCATCGTGGAACAGCGTCTGCATCGTCACCTTCTTCGTCAGGTCGGAGAACATCACGATGCAGTAGTCGGCACACTCGTCCGCACTGGCGTTGCCCAGCGGAGACATGCGGTCGGAGAAGTCGTAGAGACCGTCAAAGCCCTTGATGCCCGAACCTGCCGTGGTGTAAGTAGGCGACTGGCTGATGGTGTTCACACGCACGCCCTTCTCTCGGCCATAAATGTAGCCAAACGAACGGGCAATCGACTCCAACAGCGACTTCGCGTCAGCCATATCGTTATAGCCGAAGAAAGTGCGGTGGCTTGCCACATACGTCAGCGCCAGCACACTCGCATTCTCAGCCAGAGCGTCCATCTTCTTTGCCACCTGCAGCATCTTGTGGAACGAGATGGCAGAGATGTCCAGCGTCTTGTCCAAGAGACTGTAGTCCAAGTCATCGTAAGTACGCTTCTTTCTCATGTTCGCACTCATGGCACACGAGTGCAGCACAAAGTCAATCTGCCCTCCGAGTGCCTTCTGAGCCTCGCCGAAGAGCATCTCCAAGTCTTCCACACTCGTAGCGTCCGCCGCAATCACTGTGGCGTGCGTCTTCTCCGCCAGTTCCGCAATGGTGCCCATGCGGCAGGCAACAGCCGTGTTGGTGAGTACGATTTGTGCACCTTCTTCAACGGCACGTTCAGCCACCTTCCAAGCGATAGACTGGTCGTTCAGTGCACCAAAAATGATTCCTTTCTTACCTTTCAGCAAATTGTAAGCCATAGTTTCTGGTTCGTTTTTTTAAGTTTTCTTTTTGTAGTTAAGAAGTTAAGTAGTTATCGCTTCGCTCTGTAGTTAAGCCAAATCTCATGCCATTGCCAAGGTATCGGCTTAACTACTTAACTACCGACAACTTACCTACTTAAGGTATCGGCTTAACTACTTAACTACTGACTACATAACTACTTAAAACGGCCACAAAGTTACCACATATCGGCCACATACCGAAAGGAAAATCCCTTTTTCTTGCTTTTTCGCCCCTCATTCGCAAAAAAACTCACGAAATCCTTTGTCAGTTCCTCAAAAAGTTCTACCTTTGCACTCGCAATTCGGGAACACCCCCTTGCGGATGGCGGGGTAGCTCAGCCGGTTAGAGCGTCGGATTCATAATCCGGAGGTCGAGGGTTCGAGCCCCTCCCCCGCTACCAAAAAGGCACTTACGATTCTCTCGCAAGTGCCTTTTCTTTTTTGTCATTTTGTATTTCCCCTTCTATTTCAATTCCTCAGGAATGATGGGCATGGCTCCATGCTGCGTGCAGACGAAGGCACTCACTTTCACGGCACGCTCGTGGGCTTCCTTCACCGTCCTGCCCAGCAGCAGCGAGGAAACGAACGTAGCGGTGAACGAATCGCCAGCCCCCACCGTGTCAGCCACCGTCACCTTCGGCGTGCCCTGCACACTCATCTCACCATCGGGAGTGAACACATACGAGCCATTCACGCCACAAGTCAGAATGAGCATCCGCAGGTCGTACTTCATCAAGATGGCACGGCACTTGCTCTCGAAGTCGATGCTCTGCCAGATGGTGTCAAAGTCCTCGTCGCTCTCGGGCAGTGCCCCAAATACCCTACTCACCATCACCAGTTCCTCATCGTTAATCTTCAAGATGTTGCACATTTCCAGCGACGCCTCAATCACCTCCTTCGTGAAGAAGTTCTGACGCAGGTTAATGTCAAACACCTTCAGGGCATCCTTTGGCATGTCCTCAATGAACTGGCGGATGGTGTTGCGGCTCACATACGACCGCTGTGCCAGCGAGCCCCAGCACACGGCATCAGTCCGACGAGCCAAGTCAGCCAACGCCTCCGAGTAGGGGATGTTGTCCCAAGCCACACCCGTCTTGATGTCATACTGAGGGATGCCGTTCTTATCCAGCGTCACCTGCACCGTGCCCGTCTCGTAAGGCACCTTCGGGATGATCACCTTCTGATTTACCTTGCGGCAAATCTCCAAGATTTCATCGCCCAGGGCATCGTCGCCCACCGCACTGGCAGCATACGAGTCCAATCCGAACTGCCCACAATGATACGCAAAATTTGTTGGTGCACCACCAAACTTTCTTCCTTCGGGGAGGCAATCCCATAGTGCCTCGCCTATACCTACTACTGTCTTCATATTGGTTTTGTTTTTGGGAGTTAGAAGGAGTTAGAAGGAGATAAAAAGACGAATGTTTTCCCTTTGGACAAGGTATCGTCCTCTATCTTCTTTTATCTTCCTATATCTTCTTAGCATCCGAAAGTTGAGTTATTTAAGTTTACTTTTAGGAAATACCAAATTAGTCAACACCACCTCGCCGTTGTTGCCGAACACTTCCACCGAGCACTCGTCCACAAACACCCGCAGGCTCGTCAACTTGCGATGCACAGGAGCCACCGTCACGGCAGGGAACGACTGGCTGAACGAGGTGTCGCCACACTTCGTGCGGTCACACGTCAGCGTCATCGCCTTCTGGTCATAACTGATGCGGAACTCGTCGCCCTCAGGGTTCGTCAGGGTGATGGCAGTCGAGCCGTTCACCCTGTACGTCTTGTCCAGCCCCTTGCCGTCATACTCCTTGGCAGGTCGGCTCCCCAGATAGCACTCCTTGCCCACCCGGTAGAGGAACACGTCGCGGGCAATCGAGTTGGCAGAGCGGAACTGCTGCGTCGGCACGTCGTTGGCATACTCCCAGTTCGACATCCACGCCATCACCGTGCGTCTCCCCTCGGGAGCATTCGACCACGACACCGTGGCATAGTGGTCTTTGCCATAGTCCATCCACAGCGCCTTGCCGCCCTCATAGCGAGCCACGTCATCCACCGTGAACGTGTGTCCGTCGAAGTCGCCCACAAAATACTGCGTGGCCGAACCGCCGAAAGGCCCACCAGGGTTGATGTTGCACAGCAGCACCCACTTGCTTTCTTTCGAGCCCTCCACCTGCACCTTCATCAGGTCGGGACACTCCCACACGCCACCATGACAGCCCAGCCCCATGCCGAAGCGAGACTCCTCCGTCCAGCTCTTCAAGTCGGGCGACGAATAGATACGCATCTCCTGCCCAGCCGCCAAAATAAGATTCCAAGCCCCCGTTTCCTCATTCCAGAACATATTCGGGTCGCGGAAGTCAGCCACATCCGCCGTCAGAATCGGGTTGCCGACATACTTCTGAAACGTCCTGCCGCCATCCGTCGAGTAGGCCAGACACTGACTCTGCACAGCGTCAGCCGCCGTGTAGAGAGCCACCACAGCCCCCCGTCCGAATCCAGCCGTGCCCTCCTTGTCCACCACACACGAGCCCGAGAAGATGGCACCATGAGCATCAGGCGCAATCGCCACCGCCTCGTGCCGCCAGTGGACGAGGTCGGTCGAAGTCGAGTGCCCCCAGTTCATGTTGCCCCACATCGAGCCGTAGGGGTTGTACTGATAGAAGAGATGCCACGTGCCGTCCTCATAGAACATACCGTTCGGGTCGTTCATCCAGCCATACAGCGGCGTGTGATGAAACACAGGGCGATACCGCTCACGGTTCGTCGTGTCGAACGAGTCAGCAAGCCTGATTTCCTTCAGAAAGACCTCGCCAGCCACTCCGCCCCTGTTTGAGCGGTCAATGTTCACGTGCGTCCACAGCGCCAGGTTCCTGCCCCTCCACTCGTCCAGCAGCAGAGGCACATAATAGTCCACCTTGTTCAGAGCCAGCCGCACATGGATAATTCTTTGTTGCACACCCTCAGCCGCCACACGGATGTTAGCCTCGGGAGCCCTCTCCTCCACAGGCAGCAACAGATACTTCTCCGTCACGTCGGCCGACACCCGAATGATGCAGTTGTCGTCAGCCAGACGTTCCACCGCCAGCCCCTGAGCCCCTGCCTCTCTGGAGCAGAACACCAGCAGCAGCGTCAAAAGAAAAAATTTCCTGTTCATAATCGGTATTGTTTAGGTAATGAAATCAAAACACGCCAAAATGGCACAGAGCAAGCAAGTTCCTGCTCTGCACCACTATTCACGAGTGGTCATTGAAACGAAGCGTACCCAGGATTCTGCACATACGTGTTACCCGAGAACTTAAATTGATTGTCCGTCAGCGGGAAGTATTCGTCTCTGCCCTCCACAAAATGAGCCTCGCCATAATACACACGATTGTCCTTCTCGCACTCAATGTACTTGTTCATCGTCTCGGCAGCAATGCCCCAGCGCACGAGGTCGAAGAAACGTTCACCCTCCATCGCCTTTTCCAGACGAGTCTCAAAACGCACCGCCTTGCGAGCATAGTCCTGCGTCCATCCCGTGGCAGGGTACTCTTCAATCTTGTAGTTGGCAGCATAGCCGTTGAAATTGGGGCAATACAGACCCTCAAAAGCAGTTACCCATGCACTTTGCTTCGCACGACGACGAATCTCATTCACCAACGGACGAGCCTCATCCTGTCTGCCCAACTCCACCAATGCCTCACTTTCCCACAGCAGGATGTCAGCATAGCGGATGATTTGCCAGTTCAGTTCGCTCGCACCCCAAGGCCAGCCCGGATACATCTTCGGACTCTCGGGCGACACAAAGAAACGCTTGCAACAGTGGTAGCCGTATGTGCCGCGGTCACGCACCCATGTAGCCAAACAAGGCGTCTCCGTATAAGTCTTCCAACGCACATTGGGACGACCCACCACAAAATCCAGACGAGGGTCAACAGTGGCATCCACCTGGTTGTTGATAGGCTGTTCGCCCTCAAACGTAATGACATCATAGTCCGCATTCTGCCACGAGCCATCCAACAACGGCAGCCCATTGGCGTCCGTCTGATACGCATTGATGAGGTCTTGCGACGGGAGGAAGAAACCGTCGCCAGAGTAAGGACCTTGTGGGGCATTCAGCAGGTTGCTCCAGTTGATGCGACCCGCACTCGCCGAACCGTCATTCATCGAGTACTGCACAGCCCAGACACTCTCCCGTCCATTCTCATACTCCACGAGGTCAAGTTGCTGAAAGTCATCCAGCAGACCATACTTGCCAGTCCCCTTCAGTTCTTCGCACAAAGACACCACTTTTTGCAACTCATCCTTGTTGATGTTCACCACTTTGTGCTGGGCATCCTGCTCGTATGCACGATAGAGGTGCACCTTTGCCAAATAAGCCTTCGCCATCCACTTGTTCACACGACCAATCTCCCCCTGTGCGTCAGGCAACACCTCGGCCGCATCGGCAAAGTCCTTCGCAATCAGTTCCAATATTTCGTTGCGACTATATTTATTGTTAGGCTCTGTGGCGTATGCCTGTTCATCCATCGTCTCGTCAATCCACACAATCTGATTGAACAGACGGCTCAACTCGAAGTAATAGTGGGCACGCAATGCCTTCATCTCCGCAATGCGGACAGCCTTTGCTGGCACGTCACTTTCCGAGCAGTTAGCAAGCACTTTGAGGGCAGAGTTGCAACGCTGCACACTGGTGTACAGATGATACCACTTACCATCCACCTGTCCGTTCGTTGCATCCACGGTGAACACCTCCATGCGGTGGGCATCGTTGCCGTCGCCCGTGCCGCCACCACCCTTGTAGGCATTGTCGCCACGCACTTCGCCAAATGTCCAGTTGGTGGTCGGTGTCCACCACACACTCCAATCCTGAGGGTTAGGACCAGCCAAAGCAGCGTATGCAGCCGTTACCAACTGGTCAACACCCTCGGCAGAGTTCAAGATGTCCTCACTCATCACCCCCTGCGGTTTATTGTCGAGGAAGTCCGATTCGTCGCAAGCCGTCATCATTGCCGCACCCGCCAGAATCATTGTATATATAATATGTGTAGTTTTCATACTCAAAAAGAATTATGAATTGTCAATTATGAATTATCAATTAAACTAAAGTCCTACAGAGAGACCGAACGTAAAAGTGCGTGGCATCGGGTAGGTGTAGCCAAGTCCTTCGGGGTCTGCACCCTTGTAACTGGTGATGGTGAAGAGGTTCTGTGCCTGAATGAACACACGGGCCTGACGGATATGTGCCTTTTCAAGAAGCGACTTTGGCAATGTATAACCCAACGTGGCGGTTTTCAGTTTGATGTAGTTGCCATTCTCCACGTAGAAGTCTGAGCCACGGTCTTCGTTGTTCGAGTTGTTGGTAGTTAGGGCAGGCACATTGCTATCGTAGCGACCCGTCTGCTCATAGTGGTTCCATGCGTTCAGTGCATCGAGTAAATGAGTGGAGTGGTTTCCTGTCCAGCACTGGAAGAGGTCGGTGTAATACTTCGAGTTGTTCCAAGCCTTACGCACCATGCCGCTGAAAAAGAGCGAAAGGTCAAAGTTCTTATAAGAAACGCTGAGATTCAAGCCAGCAGAGAACTTGGGCAGGTCGTGCCCCAGCACCACACGGTCGTTGGCATTGATTTTGCCGTCACCATTGGCATCCAGATATTTGATACGTCCCACGCCGGGTGCACCAATCTCCACATTGTATTGCTGATTGTACTCGTCCACTTCTGCCTGTGTGTGGAACACGCCATCGGTCTTATAACCCAGCCAAGAGCCGTATGCATAGCCAATGTTGCTGATGTCCACGCCATTGCCGCAACCAAATGTGTAATAAACGGCATCTGGCAGTTTGGTAATTTTGTTCTTCTGAACAGCAAAGTTGAAACCAACCTCATAACTCCAATCCTTCTTGATGCGGTCACGCCATGTGATGACTCCCTCGAAACCCTTGTTGTTCATCGAAGCACTATTCTGATAACTATAGCCACCTTCACCTATCACACCTGCGTATGCGGGTTCATAAAGCATATCCTTTGTATTCTTGTTGTAGTAGTCGGCACTGATAAGCAAGCGGTTGTTGAGGAATGCAGCATCAAAACCAAGGTTCACCTGATTGGTCTGCTCCCAACGCAAGTAGTTGTTGCCTGTGTGCGTCTTCACCGTACCAGCCACGAGTGTTGAGCCATCCCCATTGAGATTATAACCTGCATTGTTCAACGAGTTGGCGAAGAGGTTATAAGTGGCAGAGTTGTTAATCTGGTCGTTACCATTGATACCCCACGAAGCACGAATCTTCAAATCATCCATCCAACTGTGGGTTTTCTCCATAAACTTCTCGTTGGAGATACGCCAACCCACACTGGCTGACGGGAAAGTACCCGAGTTGTTCTTGGAGCCGAAACGTGAACTGGCATCACGACGAAGTGTGAAACTTGCCAGATACTTGCTGTCGAAAGAGTAGTTGATTTTGCCGAAATAAGAGACCATCGAATAGGTGTTGCTCGTGCCGCCCACATTCTTGCCAGCAGTTACCACATCAAGGTAGGCATAGTCGAGACTTTCGAGTTGAAGCCCTGTGCCATAGCCATAGAGCCAGTCGTAGCGGTTCTTCTTTGCCTCCATGCCCAGCAGGAAGGTGAAGGAATGCTTGTCGGCCAACGTCATGGCGTAGGATGCTTGGTTCGTCCAAGTCCAGTCAAACTGCGTGGCGTTGGATGAAGAAAGTTCGTTCGTGTTGACCGTGCGGGCACCTTCTCTCCACGAGGGGACAAACTCTGAGTTGTTCTCGGTGTAGTAGTTAACGCCGAAATTGCTGCGAAGCACAAGGTTCTTGATGGGTTCGATTTCCACGTAGGCATTGCCGAAGAGACGCCAACGCACATGACGGTTGTTGGCTTCGTTGTCGGTCAGACGAATGAGGTTTGGCTTGTCACCGAGAATATCCACATAGCCACCTGCATAGCCCCCGTTCTCGTCATAGACAGGGATGGCAGGGTGCTGTGCAATCACATTTTCCTCAATGCCACCAGGATTGAGGTGCTGTGTCCAGCGGTTCACAGAGAAGTTCTCACCAATGCGAAGACGGTCGTTCAGGAATTTGAAGTCGTTGGACAGACGGGTAGAGAAGTTCTGGTAGTCGGTGTTGCGACACATACCGTCTTGGTCCATGTAGTTGACAGAGAGTGAAGAACTGCTGTTCTCCGTACCCTTCGACAGCGTGAGGTTATAGGTCTGCATCAGTGCCGTGCTGTAAATTTCGTCAGCCCAATCGGTGTCTGCCACACGAATTTTGACGCCGTCTTGGTCGTAATAGTAGGGTTGCATCACGGCTGTAGCCCCATTTCCATAGACGAGCGAATTGGGGGTGTTGCCGCCATTGGCATACTTGAATGCCTGCCAGTAGCAGTCGCCCCATTGCTGTGCGGTGAGCAAGTCCATGCCTGTAGAGAAGGTCTGTGCCGTCAGGCTCATGTTGAAATCGACGTTGATTTCACCCTTCTTGGCTCGCTTGGTGGTGATGATGATGACACCATTGGCAGCCTGTGCTCCGTAGATGGCGGCTGAACTGGCGTCTTTGAGCACTTGAATGCTCTCGATGTCGCCACTGGAGATGATGGTTCCCACGTTGTCGCGTGTAGGCACGCCGTCTATAATATAAAGAGGTGAAGAGTTGTTGATGGTGGTCGTACCACGCACCAATGTGGAGGTTGTGCCGCCACCGGGTGTACCGTCGGTGGTGATGTTCATTCCAGCCACACGTCCCTGCAGGGCTTGCATCACATTGCCCGTGGGGATGTCTGCCACGTCTTTCATCTTCACGACCGAAACGGCACCAGTGAGGTCTGCTTTCTTTTCCTGCATGTAACCCGTCACCACCATTTCGTCCAGCAGTTCGCTGTTTTCCTCCAGCACTACATTCATAATGGCTTGAGGTTTCAGCACCTGCGTCTTGTAGCCGACGAAGGAGATGGTGATGGTGCTGTTCTTGGGGACGGTGAGGGTGAACTTGCCGTCCATGTCGGTAGCGACACCATTGCTGGTGCCTGTCTCCACAACGGTTGCCGCCATGACCGGTTCGTTGAACACATTGTCGGTCACGGTGCCGTTGACCGTGATGGTCTGTGCCCACGCCACCAGAGGAGCGACGAGTGTCAAAAGACTCAATAGAAGTTTTTTCTGCATAGTGGGTTTTGTTTTTAGTTAGTAATGAGTGTTGTTTGTTTTTGATGCTGCAAAGGTAGAACAATGATACTCATTACTTAAAAACAAATGTTGCAACGACTGCAAAAGTTGTTTCAACGTAACATTTTTGCGAGAAGTTGCAACATTTTTTCTATTTCTTCAGGGTCTCGGTGGGCGCCACCCCGAAGAGGTCTTTGTAACACTTGGCAAAGTAGGAGGGGCTGGAGAAGCCGACGGCGTAGGCGGCTTCGCTGATGTTGTGGTCGCCTCCCTCGAGCAGTTCCTTGCCTCGGGTGAGCCGGGCGATGCGGAGCAGTTCGTTGGGAGAGTGTCCCGTGAGGGCTTTCACTCGCCGATAGAGTTGTACACGACCCAGGTTCATTTCGGCTCCGAGCATATCGACGGTGAGTTCGGAGTTGTCCATCTGACGTGCTACGACAGCATGGAACTTGTCGAGGAATCGCTGGTCTTGCGGCGGCAAAGCCTCGCCTCGCTCCTTCAGTTCCTCGCTGTGCTCCATCTCCACCTCGATTTCCTTGCGTTCGGCGGTGGTCATCTGAGCCTCGATGAGTTTGTCACGCTCCGTCTCCAGTTCGTCACGCTGCCGCTGCAGGAGTTCGTTCTTGTGCTGCAGTTTGGCGTTCATGCGGTGTTTCATCAGCACGAAGCGGATGCCGAGCACGACCACTGCCATGAGCAGCAGGGCGAGGGCGATGAATGTCCACATGACCACCTTCTGGGCGGAGTAGGCTTTGAAGAACTCGTCCAGCCGTGTGTTGAGGAACTCGATTTTCTGGTCTTGTTCGGAGATGTGATTTGCCTGTATCCGCATCAGGTGTACGTTGCCTCGGTTGACAAGGCTGGTCTCGAACACCTGCTCTCGCTCGTAGGGCAGTCCGTTCAGGATGCAAGCGGCGGTGTGAATCGCCTTGTCGCCGCCTGTCTGATAGAGGAAAGAGGCCTCGAGGGTGCCGTCTTCCACCCGTCCCACGCCCACGGTGTCGTCGAGCAAGGCATCTACGCCAATGAACAGGGGCGTGCGTGGGAAGTGGAGCCGTCCCGAAGCCATGCCCTGTTCGATGGACTGGCGGGCACCAATCGCCATGCGGTCGTTGTAGGCAAAGACGATGTCAACAGGGGTGTCGGCAAGCAGCGGCGTGACGCTGTCCATCACCTCGACGGCTCGCTGCCGCTGCCAGTTTGCCACGAGGTCGGCTGCGATGTGGATGCTGGGGAAGGAGTCGAGCACTTCGTGCAGTCCCTGCTTGCGTTCCTGCGACGAGGTGGACGATGCCAGACCCTCTATCTCGACAATGGTGCCGCCTTGTGGCAGGAGGTCAAGGATGTAGCGGGCGGCTTTCCTGCCCACCTCCACGTTGTCGCCGCCCACAAAGGCGGTGTATTTCTCGCTGTTGATTTTGCGGTCAACCAGCACCACGGGGATGCCCGCATCGTAGGCACGTTCGATGACGGGACGGAGGGGTTTCCATTCGTTGGGAGCCACAACGATGGCATCCACCCTTCGCTGGATGAAACGCTCGATGTCGGCGATTTGCTTCTGGGTGTCGTCGGGGGTGGAATGGATTTCCACGTCAAGGTCGGTATGGAAGAACGCCTCACGCCGCATCTCCTCGTTCATCTGGTTGCGCCACTCGTCCATCGAGCACTGCGACACAGCGACAATTTTCTTCCGCTCCGTCTGGCACGCCCACAGCAATGCCATGCTGAGACACAGGCAGAAGGAATAAACATAGGTTCTTTTCATGGTCTGCTTTTCTGTTTTTCTGTGCAAAGTTACACATTTTTCCTTACCCGCCAAACTTTCCTGAAAATATATTCGTTTCTTTCGCACTTTTGACCTGCAGAAAGGCAAATGACGGAGGTGTCTGCACCGAAAGGAAGGAACGGGGCAGTTCCATTTTGTTCTATCGAAAAACGGGACACTGCACGCCCCGAAAGTGGTCTGAGTCAGACCGCCTCGGCGGTGTGACTCAGACCACCCGGGCGGTGTGAGTCACACCACCTTCGACGCTTCGAGCGTGCAATTTTGTCCTATCGCGAGGCAGGAACGTTGTTCATACGGGGAAATGACCCCGAGGCAACAGAAAGGCTGGAATCTTCACAGACCCCAGCCGCTCCTTACTAACAAATCTTTTTCTTCTAATACCAAAAACCTAAAGGGTGTGTTTGTGTCTAACCTAATATTGATATTGCTTAACCTTTATGTGTGCGAGGCGGTTACTTTCTTGTCCAGAAGCCAAACAGATAGAGCACGCCGAGTGACATGACGAGGACGGCTCCTGCCTGACCGATGAGGTCGGAGGCAAAGCCCATGAGCAGAGGGAAGAGGGTGCCGCCGAAGAGTCCCATAATCATCAGTCCGCTCACTTCGTTCTGCTTCTCGGGCACGGCCTGGAGGGCTCGGGCGAAGCAGAGAGAGAATACGTTAGAGTTGCCGTAGCCGACGAGGGCGATGGCGGTGTAGAGCACGGGGCGGGTGGTGCCGAAGAACATGCCAAGCATGGAGAGTGCCATGAGCACCACGGAGATGAGCAGGAAGGTGCGGTTGGTGACTCGCTGGAGGATGAAACTGCCCGTGAAGCAGCCGATGGTGCGGAAGATGAAGTAGAGGGAGGTGGCGAAGGCGGCTTCGTTGAGGGTCATGCCGAGGCGTTCGATGAGGAGTTTGGGGGCGGTGGTGTTGGTGCCCACGTCGATGCCCACGTGACATACGATGCCGAAGAAGCAGAGCAGCACGAGGGGGTTGCCGAGCAGTTTGAGAGCACCTGCGAATGCCTTGCCCACCGACTCGCCTTTGTCTTCCGCAGGCTCTTCGCGGATGGAGGTGGCGAAGAGCAGCAGGGTGGCGATGATGCCGATGACGAGATAGATGGGGAAGAGGACTCGCCAGCCAAGCCCGAAGGTGGGGATGGTGGCTGCGGCTCCCCACATGGCGATGTAGGGTGCCATGAAGGAGGCGATGGCCTTGACGAACTGTCCGAAGGTGAGGGTGGAAGCCAAATTACCGCCCTGCATCACGGTGGATACGAGGGGGTTGAGGGAGGTCTGCATGAGGGCGTTGCCGATGCCGAGCAGGGAGAAGGCGATGAGCATGACGTAGAAGTTCTCGCCGAAGATGGGGATGCAGAGCGACACGGCGGTGACGAGGAGGGAGAGGAGCACGGTGTTCTTGCGTCCGATTTTGTTCATCAGCAGGCTGGTGGGCACGCTGAACAGGAGGAACCAGAAGAACACGAGCGAGGGAAAGAGGTTGGCCATGGAGTCGCTGAGCGAGAGGTCTTCTTTCACATAGTTGGAGGCGATGCCCACGAGGTCAACAAAGCCCATCGCGAAAAAGCAGAGCATGACGGGCACGATTTTGGTGAGGTTGGTCTTCATGTTGTTTTTTTATTTAAGTTTTCGGGAATTCTGCATGTCTTGTAGATAGAGGGAGTTAGAAGAAGATAGAAGGAGATAAAAGACGAATGTTTTGCTATTGGACAAGGTTTCGTCCTCTATCTTCCTATATCTTCTTTTATCTTCCTATATCTTCTTAACATACGAAAAATGAGTTTTTTAGATTTTACATTTTGCATTTTCGGCGGCAAAGGTATGGGTTTTGTGGCGAAACGGCAACAAATTATGTTTCCTTTGCGGGTAATTTTGTTGCACTGAAACATTTTTGTGTAACTTTGCAGGAGTTTTTATGTAGTCAAGGAGTTAAGTAAGAGATGTCAAATGTTACATGTTACATCTTCTATTGCCAGGTATCGGCTTAACTACTTAACTTCTGACTACTTAACTACTTCTGAACTTGAATTAAAAAATGAAGACGTTCACGACGATATTGCTGGATTGGTATGCCCGGAACGGGCGTGACTTGCCGTGGCGGCACACGCAAGACCCGTATGCGGTGTGGCTGAGCGAGGTCATCTTGCAGCAGACACGCGTGGGGCAGGGGATGGACTATTGGCTGCGGTTCATGCACCGATGGCCCAGGGTGGAGGACTTGGCGGCGGCGACCGAGGACGAGGTGCTAAGAATGTGGCAAGGATTGGGCTATTACAGCCGTGCGCGCAACCTGCACGCGGCGGCGCGGCAGGTGGTGGCGATGGGCAAGTTTCCCGACTCGCTGGAGGGCATCAGGGGGCTGAAGGGTGTGGGCGACTACACGGCAGCGGCGATTGGCTCGATTGCGTTCGGGCTGCCTGTGGCGGCGGTGGACGGCAACGTGTATCGGGTGCTGGCTCGGCACTACGGCATCGACGTGCCCATCAACTCGACAAGGGGGAAGAAGGTGTTTGCCGAACTGGCGGGGTCGCTCCTGCCGACTGACCAGCCCGCAGCGTTCAATCAGGCGATGATGGACTTCGGGGCGACGCTGTGTACGCCCGCCGCGCCGCGATGTGTGGTGTGCCCGTTGCAGGAGACGTGCGAGGCATTGCGGACGGGTCGCGTCGGGCTGCTACCCGTGAAGGAGAGGAAACTGACGGTGAAGACGGTTCACCTCACCTATTTATATATAAGATGTAAGGGCAAGACAGCCATCCGCAGGAGGGGAAAGGGCGGCATCTGGCAGGGGCTGTGGGAGGTGGTGCAGCCTCTCCCTCCGACTGCCCGTCCTCATCATGGCGAGGGGCTTGTCCTTCTCCGCGAGGGGGTGAAGCACGTGCTCACTCACCGCATCCTCCTTGCCGACTTCTATTTTCTGGAGACGGACGAGCCGCCTGTGCTGCCCGAGGGCTACATCTGGGTGGACGAGAGCGACCTCGACCTGTATGCCTTCCCTCGGCTGATGGAGATACTGTTTGAGTCGCTGCCATAGGATTTTTCTCACTTTTTTTACTTTTTCTTGTTGAATTTCGACGTGCTTATTCGTTCTATCAGTGTATGACACAAAAAGAGTTTGAACAGATAGCGATGCAAGCACGGACGAGGGCTGTGGGCGTGGCGGGCGGATTCGGTCTCTCGACGGAAGAGGCGGAGGACGTGGCACAGGACGTGATGCTGAAGTTGTGGTGTATGCACGACGACATCCCTCGGCATGACCCCGTGGAGGTGCTGGCAGGGCTGATGGCTCGACGGCTGTGCATCGACAAGTGGCGATTGCGGAAGCACGAAGAGGAGGCTGACGACTCTTTATGGCTCATGGAGGAGAACGACCCGCACCGTCTGCTGGAATATAAGGAACTGGAGCGATGGCTCTTCCGACGCATCGAGCAGTTGCCGACGACGAGCGGAATCATTC
Organism: Bacteroidaceae bacterium; assembly: GCA_017483605.1. Classification (GTDB taxonomy): domain Bacteria; phylum Bacteroidota; class Bacteroidia; order Bacteroidales; family Bacteroidaceae; genus Minthosoma. Next base: position 14,718 of record JAFUWG010000050.1, read on the forward strand.
TAAGAATGCGGCAACTGGAACATCGCGAACTGGGCGAGATAGCCTCGCTGCTCGGCATCACTCAGGCATCGGTATCGACCTTGCTGTCGAGGGCACGAAAACAATTGTTGGACGAACTGAAAAGGAGGAACAAACAATGAAAAGACTACATACGACGCAGGAAGTGGAGCAACTGCTCGCACGATTCATGGACGGCACTTCGACCCTGGAGGAGGAGGCACAACTGGCTGAATCCTTCCGCACTCACGAGGTGGCGGGCGAATGGAAGGAGTACAAGAAGATGTTTGCCTTGTTTGACAAGGGAGAGGTGGAAGTGAAACAGACCCAACCTCGCTGGCGAAAGTACATCGGCATGGCTGCCACCATGGCATTGCTGGTCGGCATTGGCTCTTTCCTATGGATCCATCAAGGAAGCCCAAAGAGACAGAGCCTGACAGCAAAGGTTGACACGGTGAAGACCTCGCCACAACAGATGGAGGAAAAAGACAACAGAGTGGAAGAAGAGAAAAAAGACACGAACAATGTGGTGAAGGACGCAGAAAGGGTGATATACAGTACACCCAAGGTGTATATGGCAAAAGCATCTGCACCATCCATCACCACCGAGCCTCATCAGGATACTGAAACAGCAGAAGCGGAACTTTCGCCCGAAGAATATGTTGAATGGCTCATTGCCGAAAACAAGGCAAGGATGAATGCCATGATGGCAGCGGAAGACCCGTACGAACTGCGTGAGGAAATCCGTCGGCGGGGAGAACGCCTGACACAAAGCATCGAGATGGCCATCAGCAACGATAATTACTAACTCACAAAAAACAAAAAACAAAACAACATGAAAAGATTCATATTGGCACTCGCCACCCTACTCCTTTGTCTGACCTCTCAGGCTCAGAGTAACCCGAAGATTGACAGCCTTGTCAGCCAACTGAGAGCCTTAGGAGACAACCCCGAGATTCTCTACATCTACGACGGATGGCACGAAAAGCATGTCTCAACAGGGGTGATGCTCTCTGGCGAACGAAAGCCGTCCACTCCGACAGGAGATGCCAAGACGGATTCGCTCAACGCACAGGTGGACAGCATCATGCTCGACCGTGCCCGACAAGAGAACAAGGTGTTTCAGACCCTCAAGGAGGCCTGCAAATCGCTGGCTGAGGACGCCACGGAGAGTTACATGTGGGAGTATCACCGAGGCGGAGTGGACAGCATCTATTACTCCATCGCCATGGGTAACCATGGGGACGGGAGAGATTCACTCGTCGTCTCCACCGGCGAAAGGGATGTCTATTACCTCAACGCACCCGAAGTTGCCTACTTCCACTACACGCCCTACTCCCACAACGACACCGAAAGCCAATGGGCTCCCCGAGGGTACGGATGGTTCAACTACGTCTATACGCCCGACAGCACGAGAGGCGAAAACGAATACCTCAACATCCAAGCCTACACGCAAAGCCTCTTGGGCATCCTGAAGCAGAAAGGGGTGGAGAGTTACCCCATCTACCTCAGCCACGATTCGACCTACACGATGGGAGACGACTCTAATACAATGCCTTTCAGCGTCGAAACGAAAGACCCTGTCCAACCGAAGTCGGAGACCCGAGGAACGGTTTACACCATCCGTTCAAAAGAACTGGCAGAAGCGGTGCTGAGCCAGATAGTCAGAGCCACATGGCAGTATCTGGACGAACACCCCCACACCACCTACCATTTCCGACCCGAAAGCACTTTCCGCCACGGAGCCTTAACGTCCCTCTTTTCCAGCAGCAAAGACACCCAAGTGTATGAAGAATTCAGGGTGTTCATCCACCGATGGATGGAGGACGAATACAGCATCCTGGTGCTCAACACCCAAGGCGACCTCTGGATTCCCTGTGAGTGGCCCATCCTGCAAAGTTGGAAGAACGGGAAGATGACCTTCAACAAAAAGCAGAAAAGGCTGTCGCCCGAAGAAACCCCAAAACGCAACTTCGACCGGCAGCACATCCAACGGAACTACACCGTCAAAGACGAGAACGAATACACGGACAGAAACAGAAGAATCGTCAAGGTGAAAGCAGAGTATAAGGTCAGCACAGAGAAATGAGGGATTGCTCACAACTCTCCCACATCGATGAGTCCGTTCATCACCACATAGATGATGATGTCGGCAAGGGAGCGGGCATGGAGTTTTTCCATGATGTTCTTGCGATGGGTGATGGCTGTGGTGACGCTGATGTGGAGATGCTCGGCTATCTCCTTGTTGATGAGTCCCTTGGCAAGAAGGATGGCTACTTCGACCTCACGGGAGGAAAGGGGACCTTCTTCTGCCGCCCCTCGCTCGTGGTGGGGAGGAATGGCGTGGGGATGGGACGAGGTGGGGTGATGCCCCGCACGGTGCAGTTTCAGAATGGACTTGACGAGCAACTTCTCGCTCTGACAGACGTTGAGGGTAGGCACACCCGCTATCTGGAGGTCGCCATTGACAAGCACGATGGAGGGATGGGGAAGGCTGCGGAAGTAGGCGGTGTGCTCGAAATAGATGCGTGATGCCACAAAGTAGTGGACGAACTGCCCCTGGTCGGCATCTTGCAGTTCGTCGAAGGAGATGAAGGTGCGTATCTCTCCCACGGGGATGATGTCGCTGAGAATCTGCTGCAACCCCATCGCCGTGAGGATGTTGGTATCTACGATGGCTATCTCGAAATGTGGAATCATGGTGCAAAGGTACGGAAAAAAATGAAGAATGAAGAATGAAGAATGAAGAATTGGGGGGCGAGGGATGAAAAAATCCTCATAAATAAGGATTGCGGGAATGAAAAGAATGGCGTAACTTTGCAGCCGAAAATGATTTAAGTTTGTGAGTTTGTAAGTTTTTAAGTTTTTGAGTTTGCCATTCGGGATGTTTGAAAAACTCAAGAACCTAAAAACTCAAGAACTCAAAAACTTAAAAACTTAAGAACTTAAAAACTTAAAAAACAACATGAAAACTTTGAAGTATTTAGCAATGATGCTGGTTGCACTGGTCGGTATGACTGCGTGCAGCGACGACGACAACGAACAGAAACCTATCATCGACCCTGTATTTCCAGGATTCCACACGGGTGTGAACACCGTGACGGTCTATGGACAAGACCTCACCACCACCATGACCTATCAGATTATTCCCAACGAGGACGGCACCATCAACCTCGTTTCGCCCGAGTACTCGTTGGAAGTTCCCATGATGCATGGCTCCCTCACACTCGGAGAGTTCACCATCAAGAACATCGCCTATGATGAGGAAAAGGATGCCTTCTACCGCCAGTATGGAAGCGATGGGCTGACGGTTCACTACACCATGGGAGCGACTGACCGAGATTATGACTTCAGCGAAGACAGTTACATTCTGATAGAAGACACCGAGGAGGGCATTCAGGTGACCAACGAGTTCAAGTTAGGCAACATGCCTCACTCCATCCTTTCCGTCTTCAAGTCTGAGGCCACAGAAAAGGGCGAGTAGCAATCTGAGAACTATGACAGGGAAGCAACACATCATCATCGTCATGCTGGGAGCGACACTCTTGCTTTCAGCATGTCAAGATGTGTTTGAGCATGTGTATGACGACCCTCAAGAGGAGGTTGTGCAGAAAGAGGGACAATTGTATGTGGACGCATCGAGTTGGTTGCACTGGCACTATGTGGACTTGCAGGTGCTCACCGACAGCATCTCGACCCAAGGGCGTACACCGACTGACGTGGCGTATGACATTCCTCTGGATTCTATCGGAGCGGGAAACAGCGGCGAGGGTGTGGAGAAACCTTGCGGCATCTACACCTATTGGTATGACGTGTTTGGTGAGGGCATGGAGAAGCGTGAGTTCCGTGACTCTTATCATACACTCGCACAACCCGAACCAGAGCGGTGGAGTTTTGCCGTGCATCGGAACAATGTACGTACCAATGAGGGGGCAGTGTATGAGACATCCTTCACGTCGATGGATGACCTGCCCGAGAGCAGCGAGGCATTCCGCGAACAGACCTTCACGGCTGACACATGGAACGAGACGGACGTATGGACGGTGTCGGACAGGATGCTGGAAGGGCTGATTGGGAACCAAGGCATCAAGGTGAACCCTGCGTTGTCCTCGTGGCTGCAAATGAAGATTCCCCCCATGCCGCCGACCTTCATGCTCAACAGCCATGTGTTTATCCTGCGGCTGAAAAACGGCACGTATGCCGCCCTCCAACTGGAAAACTACATGAGCACGTCTGGCATCAAGTGCTGCTTGACCATCAACTACAGGTATCCCTATTGAGGGGAAAGGGAAGTTCCTGCTCCAGAAGTACAACTTTTTCATTCCAAGTATCAAAAAACGAGCGTTTCCTATCCTTTTTGTTGCATCGCCCCACTTTTAGCCAACAAAAAGGTATCGTTTTCGCATATTTTTCTTACATTTGCACATCTTTCGGGTTTTCGTAGGCTCGGAAGATGTGTTTTGTGTCTGTTTGAACAAATACTAATAACCTATATAACAATGAAACAATTACTTCTTGGCGACGAAGCCATTGCCTTGGGGGCGATTAACGCTGGACTCTCTGGCGTGTATGCTTATCCGGGCACTCCGTCCACCGAAATCACAGAGTTTATTCAGACGAATAAACTGGCACGTGAACGTGGCATCCACAGCCGCTGGTGCACCAACGAGAAGACGGCGATGGAAGCCGCACTCGGCATGTCCTACGCTGGCAAGCGTGCCTTGGTGTGCATGAAGCACGTGGGTATGAACGTGTGTGCCGACGCTTTTGTCAACAGTGCCATCACAGGCGTACAAGGCGGTCTCATCGTCTTGGCTGCCGACGACCCATCCATGCACTCCTCGCAGAACGAGCAGGATAGCCGCTTCTACGGCAAGTTCGCCCTCATCCCCATCTTCGAGCCATCGAACCAGCAGGAGGCATACGACATGGTGGCTTCTGCCTTCGAGATGTCCGAATCGCTGAAAGTGCCCGTGCTGCTGCGCATCGTCACTCGCTTGGCACACAGCCGTGCTGCCGTAGAGGTGGGCGAACCGCTGGCAGAGAATGCACTCAACCCCAGCACCGACCAGTGGGTGCTGCTGCCCGGCATCGCTCGCAAGAAATACGTCGCTCTGTTAGACAAACAAACAGAGTTTGAAAAGGCAAGCGAGTCCTCCGTCTATAACAAGAAAGAAGTCTCTACGGGTCAGAAGAAGGGCATCATTGCCTGTGGTATCGGCTACAACTACGTGAAGGAAAATGTGGGCGACAACGCTGACATCCTTAAGATTTCCCAATATCCTCTTTCAAAAAAAGTCATTAAGGCTTTTGCTGATGAGCATGAGGAAGTTCTGATCGTAGAGGACGGACAGCCCGTTGTGGAAGAGGCTGTGGCTGGCATCCTTGGTGCCGACTACCCCATCAAGGGACGTCTCACTGGCGACCTGCCACGCACAGGCGAACTCACACCCGACTGCGTAGCCAAGGCACTCGGTCTGCCTGCGGGTCCTGCCTTCGAGGATGCCAAGAACCTCGCAGGCCGTCCCCCACAACTCTGTCAAGGTTGCGGTCACCGCGACGTTTACACCGCACTCAATCAGGTGCTGGCTGAATATCCAGACTACCGCGTGTTCGGCGACATCGGCTGCTACACGCTCGGTGCCCTGCCACCCTTCAAGAGCCTCTCGTCCTGCGTAGATATGGGAGCCTCCATCACCATGGCGAAGGGTGCTGCCGATGCAGGTCTCTTCCCTGCCGTTGCCATCATTGGCGACTCCACTTTCACCCACTCAGGCATGACGGGTCTGCTCGATGCCGTCAACGACAAGTCTAACATCACCGTCGTCATCTCCGACAACCTCACCACAGGCATGACAGGCGGTCAGGACTCTGCTGGCACCAACAAGTTCGAGGCCATCTGTCTCGGCCTCGGTGTGGAGCCAGAGCATGTCCGCGTGGTTGTGCCACTCCCCAAGAACATGCCCGAAATCACCCGCATCCTCAAGGAAGAGATTGAATACAAGGGAGTTTCGGTGATTATCCCTCGCCGTGAGTGCATCCAGACGGCAGCACGCCACGCAAGAGAAAGACAAAAAGCAAAGGAGGCAAACAAATGAAAAAAGACATCATACTCTGCGGTGTGGGTGGACAAGGCATCCTCTCCATCGCAACCATCATCGGCGAAGCAGCCACAGAGGCTGGCATCAACCTGAAACAAGCCGAGGTGCACGGCATGAGCCAGCGCGGCGGCGACGTGCAGTCCAACCTGCGCCTCTCCACCGAGCGCATCTACTCTGACCTCATCCCACAAGGCGGTGCCGACGTGGTCATCTCCATGGAGCCCATGGAGTCCCTGCGCTACCTGCCCTACCTTGCCAAGACTGGCACCATCGTGACCAGCAGCAAGCCTTTCATCAACATTCCCAACTACCCCGACGAAGCCGCCCTGCAAGCCGAACTCGATGCCCTGCCCTCCGTGGTGAAACTCGACATCGAGACCGTTGCCAAGGATGCCGGCAATGTGCGTGGAGCCAACATGGTGCTTCTCGGCATGGCTGCCCCCTTCATCGAGATTCTCTCCGTCGAGCAACTCCGCAAGGCCATCTCCGTCATCTTCGCCCGCAAAGGCGACGCCATCGTCGAAGCCAACCTCAAAGCCTTCGACATGGGCGTGGAGGCAAGTAAGAAGTAGAAGACCCCCTCTGCCCTGCGGGCATCTCCCCCTCTATGGGGAGGGAAACCATGCGGGATGTTTGGGTTTAATACGAAAAATAAACAACAAACATAAAATATTACTAACCCCTAAAAAAATCCCCCAACAAGCCGGATGGCTCTCCCCATAGAGGGGGAGATGCCCGCAGGGCAGAGGGGGTCTGTGTCATTATGATTCACAATCCTCAAATGGAGTGCATGGACAGGGAGTCCATGCGCAAGTTGCAGTCAGAGCGACTGATTAAGACCGTCAAAATCTGCTACGAGAAGGTGCCCTTCTACAAGAAGAAGATGGACCGCATGGGTGTGAAACCCGAGGACATCCGCAGCATCGACGACATCTACAAACTGCCCTTCACCACCAAGCACGACCTGCGCGACGAGTACCCCTTCGGACTCCAGGCTGTGCCCATGAGCGAGGTGCGCCGCATCCACGCCTCGTCAGGCACCACCGGCAAGCCCGTCGTTGACACCTACACCGAGAACGACCTGAAGATGTGGGCAGAAGGTGTTGCCCGTGTGATGGCTGTCGGCGACATAGGCCCCGGCGACGTTGTGCAGGTGTCCTACGGCTACGGACTCTTCACCGGCGGACTCGGTGCCCACGATGGTGCCGCCATGCGCGGTGCCGTGCAGTTGCCCACCTCTGCCGGCAACTCCGAGAAGCAAGTCATGCTGATGAAGGACTTCGGCTCCACCGCCCTCTGCTGCACTCCCTCCTACGCCCTGCATTTGGCAGAAGTCATTGAGAAGAGTCCCGACGTGAATGTGGAAGACCTCAAACTCCGCGTCGGCTTCTTCGGAGCAGAGCCTTGGACATGGGGCATCCGCCGCGAACTGGAGAAGAAACTGCACATCAAAGCCATCGACATCTACGGACTCACCGAGATGTGCGGCCCCGGCGTGGGTGGCGAATGTCAGTACCAGAACGGCACCCACATTGCCGAAGACATGTTCTACCCCGAAATCATCAACCCCGAAACGCTGGAGCCAGTGGCACCGGGCGAGCAAGGCGAACTCGTCTTCACCTCCCTCTGCAAGGAAGCCATGCCTATCCTTCGCTACCGCACACGCGACCTCACGAACCTCATCTACGAGCCTTGCGAATGCGGACGTACCTCCGTCCGAATCGGCAAGATTCTGGGTCGTAGCGACGACATGCTCATCATCCGAGGCGTCAACGTCTTCCCCTCACAAATCGAGACAGCCCTCACCGAGTTCCCCGTCTTCACTCCGCAGTACTTCATCACCGTGGACCGCAAGAACAACGAGGACACCTTCGACCTCGACGTCGAACTCCGTGCCGAATACTTCTCGCCCAACCCTGCCAAGCAGATGCCGTTCATCAAGCCACTCTACGACCGCATCGTCAGCATGGTGGGCATCAAGCCCAACATCCACATCAAGGAGCCGGGCAACATCGAGCGTTCCATTGGCAAGGCAAAGCACGTGCTCGACAAGCGCACCCTCCTCACCGACTGGAAATAAGTCCACCCCTACTCAAAGGGAGCAACACAGAACCCCGCCATCGCACACACGATGGCGGGGTTCTTTCGTTTTCTTCCTTTGATGGGTGTTGCCATTCGTCTCTCACGTTTCCGCCGTCACTATCGCGAGGCTTGCCATGCACATCAGTACGAGATAAATCTTCTTCATTCCTGTTTGGGTTTGGTGATATACTTGTCTAAGTTGTCTCTAAGTCCTCTAACGGCTGCGGCTGGGTCGTCCGAGTTCTCGGCAGCCTCCATGTCCCGCATGAGTTGTCCTGCGTCGATGGTTCGTGCAACCTTGTAGCCTTTCGGCAGGTCGAAAGCCTTGTCGGGGTGGGCACCGAGCGTGATATGCGACAATCTTTGCATCGTTCCGCCGTTCTGGTCTTCACGCAGCGTGATGCCCGTCTCGATGTCTGTCCAGATGGCAAAGCGGGTCTGCATAACTTGACCTTGTACATCGTGGTCTTCTGCGACGTAGGTCTCCAGGACGCACCATCGGTCGGCGTACTTCACGACCTCCTTCTTGTGATTGATTTTCTTGTAAATTTTTGCACCTTGAGCACCTTTCAGCGACACGACGGAGATGGTCTTTTGGGCATCGTCGATAGTATAACTGATAAGACTGTCCTCGGAATGAATCTTGTGATGTTCATTGTTCTTTTCATTGTTGTTTGATATTTAATGATTTATTGTTATTTGCTTTGTTGTTTCGCAAATTATTCGTACTTTTGCCGCCGTAAACTATAATATGTTAGGAGTATGACAGGAACAGTATTAAGGAAACCGTCAACCATGAGTGCCCCGTATTGGGGGATGCTGCAGGGGTTAAGCAAGCCAGTAAAATTGGAACTTGTGGCTCTGCTGAGTGATTCATTGGCTTTCGGGAACGAAGAAACTTCTGAGCCAGCATTGACGGAAGCAGAACGCAAGGAAGGATTGATGGCTCTGGCCGGCAGTTGGGCCGATAGGGATGACGAGATGCTGGATGCGGCATTGGCCAAGTTCAGCGGTGACTTTGGCGGCAGCAAAGATGCCCGGGAGGTTGCCCGTGAACTGCGACAGGGGGCGGAATTGGTTCGTGACGTAGAAACTTGGTGAGTATGCTGACACACGGAACGTATTTGATTGACACAGATATATGCATCGAACTGGCTCGCAAGAATCCGATTGTAGTGGAGCATGTCAGGGCTGTCGGGGCTTCCGAATGTAAGATATCTGACGTGACGCTGGCGGAAATGTATTTCGGAGCGTTCAAATCGGGTAGAGAGAAGCATTTCAATGATGTGACCGTAATCAGCGGTCTGTTCGAATCGTACCCTATCGGATACCTTCGTAAATACGGCGAGTTGCGCTGCATGTTGGAGAAGAAGGGGCTGAAGATTGGCGATATGGATATGTTTATCGCCGCCACCGCACTGGAGGAAGACCTAATCCTTGTAACTGGTAACACCGACCACTTCGAGCGTATCCCCGGCCTGCGGATTGAGAACTGGATGGAGGGGTAATTCAGAGCCATGTACAAATGATAACGGCATCATCCCCCGCACAGCATTACGCCGTGCGGGGGATGGTTGTATCTGAAATGTCAATTTCGTCTCCGCTAAAACGGCACGCAGGGAGCGTTGAAAGTGGTCTGAGTCAGACCGCCTCGGTGGTGTGACTCAGACCACCCGAGCGGTGTGAGTCACACCACTTCGGACGTGACGAGCGTGCAATTTTGTCCTATTCTCGTGCCTGAAATGGCAGGAAAGCCCTGCATCTCCTCCGTGTCATCAGAAATACTTGCCATCTCCCGAGGGGAAAGTGACAAAAAACGGGACTTTGCGAAGAGTTGAGGATGGGAGAATCAAGAATTTTGGCAAAAAGGGGCTTTGTTAGAAATCTTTTGTGTAAATTTGCAAACAGAAACTATATTTGCGACGAATTTATGAAGACTCCATTAGATTACAATACGGTCACCGAAGCCATCGACGGGATGGGACTGGGTGACTTCTCGCAGGCAACGATTCGGGACATCCAGTCGCTGTCGCGTGTGCTAGAAGAAAAGACGGGACAGCAGGTCATCCACTTGGAGATGGGTGTGCCAGGGCTGCAACCGTCGGAGATTGCGTTGAAGGCTGAACAGAAGGCACTCAGCGAAGGGTGTGCTACGATTTACCCACCCAACGGAGGCATCCCACGCATCAAGCAGGCGGCTTCACGGTTTGTGAAGGCATTCATTGGCGTGGACATCGACCCTCTCTGCTGCATCCCCACAACAGGTTCGATGCAGGGCACGTTCGCCACGTTCACGGCTTGGCACCATGCCATGCCGGAGAAGGACACGGTGCTGCTCATCCAGCCGGGCTTCCCTGTGCAGACCACGCAATGCGACGTGATTGGCTTGAAGCACGTCGGGCTGGACATCCACGACTTCAGGGGGGATGCACTCATCGAGAAGTTGGAAGAGATCCTGTCGAAGGGCAACATCTGCGGCATCGTTTACTCGAACCCCAACAACCCCTCGTGGGTGTGCTTCAACGAAGATGAACTGAAGGGCATCGGCTGCTTGGCCAACAAGCATGATGTCATCATCCTCGAAGACCTCGCCTACTTTGCCATGGACTTCCGCCGCGACTTGAGCCACCCGTTTGAGGCACCTTATCAAGCGACGGTGGCACGATACACCGACAACTACATCCTGGCGGTGTCGGGCTCGAAAGCGTTCTCGTATGCAGGTCAGCGCATCGGCGTGGCTTGCATCAGCAACAGGCTCTACCACCGCGTCTATCCCGCCTTGGAGCAGAACTTCGGCGTGGGCGAGTTCGGCAACTTCTTCTGCAACCGACTGATGTACACCCTCAGCAGCGGCACGACCCACAGTGTGCAGCATGCGATGGCAGCACTGATGGAGGCGGCTTGTGACGGGAAGTACAACTTCCTGGACGACGTGAAGGAATATGGCAGAAGAGCCAAATTCATGAAGGATGTGCTGCTCGCCAACAACTTCTACTTGGTGTATGACAACGACCTCGGTGCCCCATTGGCAGACGGTTTCTACTTCACGGTGCAGTATCCAGGCATGAACGACCTCGAACTGACTCGCGAACTGATGTACTACGGCATTGCCGTGTTCCCGCTCGACACAATGGGCTCGAACGAGCAGGGTGTACGCATCTGCACTTCGTTCTTCTCGAAGGAACAGGAGCCGCTGTTTAAGGAGAGAATAGAAATGTTTCATAAAAATCAACAAGATAGTGAAAAGTGAAGAGTGAAAAGTGAAAAATCTAAGTTACTTGTGCAAATGAGTTGCCAACAACCCGAATGGTCGGTAACTTAAATTTTTCACTTTTCACTCTTCACTTTTCAGTTTAGAATTAAATCATGGACGATAAATCACCTTACCTTCATCCGCAATACGAGACGCTGTCTCGTGAGGAACTGAACAAGTTGCAACTGGAACGTCTGCAAGCCACCGTGAAGCACTGCATGAACTCGCCGTTCTACAAGCAGCGTTTCGAGGAAGCAGGACTGAAACCCGAGGACATCCAGAGCCTCGACGACATCCGCAAGATACCTTTCACCACCAAGCAAGACCTGCGTGACACCTACCCCTTCGGCATCGCCAGTGTGCCACTCCGCGAGTGTGTGCGTCTGCACTCCTCATCAGGCACCACAGGCAACCCGACCGTCATCCTCCACACGAAGAAAGACCTCGACGAATGGGCAAACCAAGTGGCTCGCAACCTCTGGATGGTGGGGCTGCGTCCTGACGATGTGTTCCAGAACTCCAGTGGCTACGGCATGTTCACAGGCGGTCTCGGATTCCAGTATGGAGCCGAGAAACTCGGAATGCTCACCGTGCCCGCTGCGGCTGGCAACTCGCTGCGTCAGATCAAGTTCATCAAGGATTTCGGCACCACCGCCATCCATGCTGTGCCCAGTTACGTGACCCGTCTCTACGAGGTGATGCAGCAGGAAGGCGTTGACCCTCGCAAGGACACGAAGTTGAAGGTGCTTGCCATCGGTGCCGAGCCTCACTCGGAGGAACAGCGCAAACGTATCGAGGACATGATGGGCGTGAAGGCTTACAACTCGTTCGGCATGAGCGAGATGTGCGGTCCTGGGGTGGGCTTCGAGTGCAAGGAGCAGAACGGTCTCCACTTCTGGGAGGACTACTACATCGTGGAGATTGTCAACCCTGAGACGTTGGAGCCTGTGAAGGACGGCGAGATTGGCGAACTGGTGCTCACCACGCTGTGCCGCGAGGCAATGCCGCTGCTCCGCTACCGCACCCGCGACTTGACCCGTGTGCTGGGTCGCACCTGCCCATGCGGACGCAACCACATCCGCCTCGACCGTATGCGTGGACGTAGCGACGACATGATGGTGCTGCGTGGCGTGAACATCTTCCCGATTCAGATTGAGAAGATTCTCATGCAGTTCAAGGAACTCGCCAGCAACTACCTCATCACCCTCACGACCGACGAGGACAATGACAACATGACCGTGGAAGTGGAACTCGAAGAACTCTTCACCGACGACTTCCAGCGTCTCCTCTCGCTGGAGAAAGAAATCAAGCGTCGCCTGAAGGACGAAATTCTGCTCACCCCACACGTGAAACTCGTACCAAAGGGCACCCTGCCTGTCAGCGAAGGCAAGGCTGTCCGCGTAGTCGATAAACGTAAAGTATATCAATAACCATGACCATCAAGCAACTTTCCATCTTCATCGAGAACAAGGGGGGCACACTCATCAAGGTTCTCGACCTGCTCAGCAAGGCAGGCATACAGATTATCGCCTCCACCATTGCCGACACCAAGGACTACGGCATCTACCGCCTGCTGACCGACAATCCGCCACAGGCATACCTCATTCTGAAAGAGACGGGCATCAACGTGCAACTCTCCGACGTCTTTGCCCTCAGCATCGACGACCAGCCCGGACGTGCCGCCGAAGCCGTCAAGCGGATTTCCGATGCTGGCGTGAGCATCCTCTATCTCTACTCCTTCCTCTGGCAAGGCAAGGGTGTCCTCGTCTTCCGTGCCGACCAGGCAGAGAAAGCCAAGGAGACCATCATGCTCGGCAAGATGACCTTCCTCACCGAAAACGATTTCAAGTAATCGACCATGACCCTGCTTGACAATCTCAACACCAACGACCGCTTCGCCCACAGCATCGGGGCACAACTCACCGAGGTGCGTGAAGGCTATGCCCGTGCGGAACTGACGGTGGAGGAACGGCACCTGAACGGGGCTGGTGTGTGTCAGGGTGGTGTGATGTACACCCTTGCCGACCTTGCCTTTGCCGGAGTCGCCAACTGTCACGGCACCCTCACACTGGGCATCAGCAACACCATCACGTTTCTGAAATCAGGACAGTTGGGCGACCGCATCATTGCGGAATGCACGGAAGTGTATGACCACCACAAACTGCCCTACTGCGACATGAAAGTTACCAACCAGGACGGTGAACTGCTGGCGGTGATGACGGGGCTTGCCTATCGGATGAGGAGAGATTTTCCGTTTGAAGCATTGATGTAAGAATGATTGAGATAAAACTGGACGTACACACCCACACCATCGTGTCAGGTCATGCTTTCAGCACCCTCAACGAAATGATTCAGGAGGCGCAGAAGCATCACCTGACACTGTTTGGTGTGACCGAACATGGCCCTGCCATCCCTGGCACCTGCCACCCCATCTACTTTCGCAACATGCACGTCGTGCCACGACAGTACGGCAACATGCGGCTGCTGATGGGAGCAGAACTGAACATCATCGACTATGAGGGGAATGTTGACATCACCGACCCCGAAGAGATTGACTGCATGGACCACATCATCGCAGGGCTGCACTCCCGCTGCTACACCGACGGCACACGTCAGCAGAACACCTCTGCCCTGCTTGGTGCCATCGAGAACCCACACATCCACATCATCTCCCACCCATGCGACGGCACAGCGTCCGACTTCGACATTGAGGCTGTGGTCTTGGCTGCCAAACGCACCAACACCCTGCTGGAACTGAACAGCAGTTCGCTCAACCCTGCCCGTCATAAGAAGCTGGCTCACCCCATGTTTGTGGAGATGTTGCGTCTGTGCAAACAACACGACGTGCCCATCATCCTCGGCAGCGACGCCCACCACACGTCCGCCATCTGCGACTATCGCTACGCCCTGCCACTGCTGACAGAGACGGCATTCCCCGACGAACTCATCATCAACGACAAACCCAATGATTTTCTGAGACTTATCGCGAAATAACCTCGATACGTCTCTTGCCGGCATAATCGACCGTCTCCCGTTTCTCCAGATAGCGGAGAATCAGGTCGCTCGTCTGCACGCCTAAACCCTCACCCTCGAAGGTGCCGCACAACGTCTGGATATAGTTGCTCGTGCCCACCTTGTACTTCTTCTTCAGGTCAAACTTCTTGCCATCCTCGGTGGTCATCACGATGCTCTTGCTGCGAGTGCTGTCGTTCGGATCGATGGTCAGCACATACTTCACCCCCGACACGAAAGGAGCCACCGTCTCGTCATTGTCGCGACACTCCATGATGAAGTCAGCCAACTGTCTGCCTGTCATCTCCATCACCATCGCCTCGTTGCCGAACGGGTCGAGCCGCAACACATCGCCCACCGTGATGGGACCAGCAGGAAACTCGCTGAAACGCACACCGCCACCATTCTGCACATATACATCACAGCCACCCTCCTCACGCATTGCATCCGCCATCAGGCAGCCCAGTTCCTCCACGTCCGTCAACGACCTTTCTACTCTGCAAATCACTCGCTTCATCTCCTCGTTCTGATGGAAGAAATCCACCATCGCCCCCACCACCTCGTTCTCACCTCGATGGTGGACAATGTCGATAATCTCCGACTCACGACTCACCACCTTTCCGTCCTCCAAGCCAATCTTTACCAACGTGGCGAACCGCACCTTGCTCTTGCTCTGCGTGATGAGCACATTGTTGTGGAACGTGTTGGCATCCACCAACAGGTGCGTGTGACCACCCAGAATGGCGTCAAACCAAGGGTACAGATTTGCCGTCTCCACGTCAGCATAATAGCCATCGTGACTCAGCAGCACCAGCACGTCACACTCCTTCCGCATCCACTCATACTGCCCAATCATCTCGTTCGCACGGGTGAACTTGATGCCTCTCACATTGTCGGGATGGCAATCGGGAATGCCATGCACACCCAACTGAATCACCCCCAAAACTCCCAGACGGACACCCTCCACATCGAAAAACTGGCAGGGCAACACATGCAGATTCATCGAGTCGGGAGCCTCCATGTTGGCACACAGATAGCGGAAATTGCTCCGCCGCATCTGACGGCGAAAGCCCTCCACCTTGCTGTCCCACTCGTGGTTGCCAATCGCCGAAGCCGCCACACCAATCTGATTCATCAGAGCCGTCATCGGATAGGAAGGGTCGGGATATCGGTCATTGTAGGGGTTACCCGTGCGGTTGTCACCCGCCGAAAAGACCAACAACTGCGGATACTGCTCACGAAGACTGTCCACCACGTGCGACAACTTGGGGAAATTCTCTATCACCGCGTGCATGTCATTCAGCGTCAGAATCACCACCTCTTTCTTCTGTGCCACCATCGTCAGAGACAGGCACAGCAAGGCTACCATCGTCAATACTTTTTTCATTGTTTTCCTTGTTTTTACGATTGATTTTCTCCACAAAGTTAAGAAAACCATCACAAAAAACACCACAAACACAAAAAAAAGTGTCAAAAGTTTGGTCAGTAACCAAAAAAGCCCTACCTTTGCACTCGCTAAACGAAAGTTCAGCCCCAAACAAGGTGCCATAGCTCAGTTGGTAGAGCATCGGACTGAAAATCCGTGTGTCCCCGGTTCGAATCCTGGTGGTACCACATCAAAAAACGCTAACTCTTTCAAAAAGGGTTAGCGTTTTCTCTGTTTTTGTATCCTTCCTCCGTATCAGTATGGAGGAGAGGGGGCTTAGAAACCTTTTGACTTGATGGTCCAGCCGTCGAAGTCGGTGAGGTCGGGCTTGAGGAAGGTGGAGGCGTTGGCCTTCTTGCCCTTGAGTTGCCAGTCGAGCCAGCGGAGGGCAAGGACTGCGTTGCTGCCACCGTGGGGCTGACCATAGGTGCCGCCATGACCGGATTGGGTGTTGTCGGCAAGGACAACAGGCACTTTGCTGATGGATTCGTAGTCGATTTGTGCGTTCTGGTATGCCACGTCGGTGGTGCCACCTGTCATGTAGAGAATGGGCTGATGGAGATTGAGGAGCGATGCGGGACTGGCTCCTGCCATGCTCATCTTGCCCATGCCTGCATTGAAGATGATGCAGGTCTTGATGTTGGGATTGCCACAATTGTAGAGCGTCTGGGCACCTCCGCAAGAGTGGCCACCTGCGGCAATCTTCTTGGGGTCGAGCAAGCCATAGTATTTGCTACCTTTGGTCTTTGTCTGACGGAGCACCCACTGCAGAGCCTCGTCGAGCATTTCTGACTGAGTGGAATTCTCGTTACGGTCGAACTGCTTCTGCTGAAGTTCGCCGATGGCGACGACCATGTAGCCGTGAGAGGCGATATGGTTGAGCATGTTCTCATAGCCGACACTCGAATCCATGCAGGCACCATTGGCAAAAAGAAGGACGGGAAGTTTACCTTCGGCCTTGACGGCTGCCGACATGTCTTGCGGGCGATAAATGGTGAAGCCCGGGAGGGTTTCTTCTGATTCCACCACGGCTTTGTAGGCTCCTGCACCACCCTCTTCAACGACTTTGCTCTGCACCTTGAAGAGTTTTGGAGCGGTCAGTCCCAAGAACTTGCGGGCATTCATCCAAGTGTGTCCGCCTGTGGTGTCGAACTGCTCGAAACGGATGCCTTTCTGCTGGAAGAGGGCTTCGTTGGTGTGGACACCTTCGAGGAGGAAGTCGCTGCTGCCGACTCCGAACCAGATGAGCCGATAAAGGTCGTTGGTCTTGTCGGGATGATTGATAAGGTCGCCAAACTGCTGCTCATAGACCTCGTTGGTCAGGTAGGCGCTGTAGGCACACACCGAGGCGAACTGGTCGGAAAGTCGGAACGCCGTGTAGAGTGCTTCGCCACCACCACGGGAGAAACCTGCGATGGCTCGGTTTTCACGTTCGGTCTTCGTGCGGAAATTCTTCTCGACGTATGGCATGATGCACTCTTTCATCTCCTGCGAGAAAATCTCATAGCACTTGGTGGCTTCGGGAGAAGAGGGACGCGGATTGCCCGTGTTCATGTTGCCGTAGGGCATCACCACAATCATCTTGTTGGCTTTGCCACTCAGAATGAGGTTGTCCATGATGTCGTTGGTGCGACCCGCCTTGTACCAAGTCTCTTCGGTATCAGTTGTGCCGCTGACGAGGTAGAAGACGGGATAATGGCGCTGGGCATCGCGGTCGTAATCGGCAGGGGTATAGACGAGCAGACGACGATTTTCCTTCAAGACTGTGGAGTAGTAATTGCAATAGTGGACCTTGCCATGCGGGATGTTCCGTTCGGTGTAGAGCATGTCGGGATTGGGCATCACCAAGAGGCTCGCCTTGAAAAGTTCGTTGGGGAAGACTTCCTTGTTATTGGGGTCACTCACCTGCTGTCCGTCCACCACGAAATTGTAGGGATAGATGTCTGCCACCTCGGGGTGAAGCGTCACCTTCCAAAGTCCAGAGGCTTCGTCCTTCACCATCGGCGTGTTAGGGCAGAACTGGCTGCTCAATTCCACCTTCTTTGCCTGCGGAGCAAAAAGGCGAAAAGTCACATCGCCCTCGGGAGAGATTTCGGGGGATTTCACACTTTCGAACCACTCCATTCGTGGGGTTCGGTTTTGGGTCTCTTGGGCTTGTGTCATGCTCAGCCCACACACAGCCATCCATGCTGTCAAGAAAAAAATCTTTTTCATGTTCCTCTATGTTTTGGTATTGAATCCGCTGCAAAAATACGGCTTTTTCGTCAAATGCTTTTTCACAAAATGTACAAATCCTTTCATTTTTCAATCTTCATCGCCTATGTAGGCACACAAAAAACGGGCAGAAGCATAAACTTCCACCCGTTATGTTTCCAACGCACCGAGATGTGTACGCAGCGATGCTCCTACTATTCGAAATAGTACAAGAATGTGGCGAGACCTTCGAGGGCTTGCTTCTTCTGGTCCTCGATTTCGAGTTTAAACTTGATTTGAGCCTTGCAGATGCCGCGGATGTTGGAGATGTCGTGAAGGGATGCTGTGAGACGGACACGCTGACCGGAAAGAACCGGCTGTCCGAACTTCATCTGATCCATTCCGTAGTTGACGAGCATCTTGACGTTGTTCACCTGAATAATCTCCTGCCACAGATGAGGGAGGAGGGAAAGGGTGAGATAGCCGTGAGCGATGGTGGACTTGTAGGGACTTTCCACCTTCGCACGCTCGGTGTCAACATGTATCCACTGGTGGTCAAGCGTGGCATCGGCAAAGAGGTTGATACGCTCCTGAGAGACTTCGAGCCATTCGCTCTGACCTATCACCTCGCCCAGATGGGAGGCAAACTCGTCGTATGAATTGACAATAAGCTTTTCCATATATTCGTTTACTTCTGTTTTTTAATCATGCAAAGGTAAATAAAAATTGGGAATGAAGAACGAAGAATGAAGAATTATTTTCGAAAAAGGAAAGAAAAAAGAGAGAATTGGAGTAATTCTCTCTTTGCTTCGTCATGTTTCGGAGGATTAAGCCTCGATGTTCTTTTTACCTGAGAGCTTTTCCTTGATACGGGCTTTCTTACCTGTGAGTTTGCGGAGATAATAGAGTTTAGCACGACGAACCTTACCAATCTTGTTCACCTCGATAGAATCGATGTTGGGTGAATCGAGTGGGAAGATACGCTCAACGCCTACTGTGCCAGACATCTTGCGAACAGTGAAACGCTTCTTGTCTTCATGTCCTGCAACCTTGATGACGACACCACGGTAAAGTTGGATACGCTCTTTGCTACCTTCGACAATCTTGTAAGCGACGGTTACAGTATCACCTGCCTTGAACTGAGGGAACTGCTTTGGCTCTGAAGTCTGCATTGCTTCCTGAGCCACTTTAATTAAATCTACTGCCATTTTTTGGATGATTTGTTTGTTAATTAAAGAGTTACAACGAAGCATTCTCTGGAGCACTCAACCTCCTTTAGACAGCGGCTTCGCCAAAAACGGTTGCAAAGGTAAGAAAAAATGAAGAATAAAGAACGATGAATGAAGAATTATTTTTGAAAAAAGGTGAAAAAAGTCTCATTGAGCCGCAATGACAAGGACAAATCCGCCCCGTGGTTGGCAAGTGACGGTCGTTGGTACATCGGAGGTTCCCATTTTGCGGATGTTCCAAGGTTGCGCCTTGTCGGCGTTGTCCATAAAGACGATGGCAGGGGCAGCCTTCGTCAAAATGGTGCTCAGGGGAAGAGGGATGTCCTTCGCCTCATCCGTACCATTGATACCTGCCACATACCACGTTGTACCACGACGACGAGCCATCACGACCGACTCTCCCGGATAGCCCGAAAGAAGACGGGTCTCGTCCCAGACGGAAGGTAAGTCTCCGAGGAACATCTGCACCTCTGCCGGCTGTGCGAGATAACTCTCCGGACGGTCGGCAAGATGCTGGAGTCCACTTTCGTAGAGGACGGTCAATGCCAGTTCGTGGGCATGGGTGGTGATGTGGGGATGCTGCGAGTCGGAGAAAGCACAAGGGGTGTAATCCATCGGACCTATGACGTTGCGGGTGAAAGGCAGCGTGGCATTGTGACGGGCAGCACGCTCGGTGAAGGTAGGCACATTGTTGTACCACTCAGCACCATAGACACCCTCGGTGGAGAGCAGATTGGGATAAGTGCGTTGCCAACCACGAGGGATGGTCGCTCCGTGGAAGTTGACCAGCAAGTGATGACGGGCGGCACATTCGAGCAGTTCTTGACAATAATCCATGTTCATCTGATTGTCACCCGAGAAGAAGTCGATTTTCACACCAGCCACACCCAACTTTTCGCACCACGCAAATTCGCGTTCACGGTCTTCGGGCTTGTTCAGACGGAACTTCGGACCTGGAGCACCATCTACCCAACCCACGGAAGAGTTGTACCAGATGAGTGGCTTCACCTTTTGGGAGTTGGCACACTTCACGGCATCCTCAATGGTCTTGCCGTCCTTCATTTCGTCCCACTCAGCATCAATCAGCACGTATGGAAGGTGGAGCGTGACTGCCATATCCACATATTTCTTAATAATATTGTAGTCATTGGAGCCGTGGTTGTATGCCCAATATATCCAAGAGACCACACCCGGCTGAATCCAACCCGTATCTTTCAGGCGGCATGGTTCCGACACATCGGTGACAAGTGTCGATGCCACCACATCTGCCAGCGAACCGACAATGACCACACGCCAAGGGGTGTGCCAGTCACCAGTGAGGGGCACCGTATTTTCATCGGGCGTGACACGGAAAAGGTCGCCCTCGCTGAACAAGCACGATGCACTTTGCCGACGCTCGATGTTCGCTTCGGTGATGAGGGCGAAGACATCGTCGGCCGGTTGGAGCAAAGACGGATAGCCCCATCGCCCTTTTTCCATGTTTATTGTGCTGAGAGGGAAGAAGCCTTCATAACCCTCTGACCACTGCTGCATCCATCGGCGTGTGCCATCGGGAATGCGATAAGTGGTTTGTTCTTGAGGGGCAGACAGACCCGTCAGCCCTGTGAGTTCGTAGCGGAATGCCAAGCCGTCATTGTACAGCCGCACGACCAGTCGAGAACCATCGCTCAGCAGGGTTTGATACTCATTGGCTTCGTTCGTACAGTGCAGCCGTTTGCCTGCCAACATCGTGTAATCGTCCTTGACGGGGCGCACAAACGCCAGTTCTCCAATTGGCGTGGCTGACGATGCGCCCATGCCCAACTTCGGGATGTCCAACACGGTTTGTCCGCCACAAAAGAGGACAAAACCACCCTGCTTCTGTATCAGCGACAGCCGACCATTAGGCGACTGCCATTTCCCTTTGCCATCGGTCGCGGCTTGGGCGTATGCCACCACTCCACACAGGAGGAGGCACAAAGTCATCATCAATGCTTTTCTCATTGGTTTTTCAAAGAAATTTATTTCGTTGTGCAAAAGTACACAAAAAAAACGGGAACGAAGTAGGACAAAATTGACTTTGTGTGAGATAAAAGGGCTTCACCACGTTAAAAATGGTTAAACGCCCAAAAAGATTTGGTGATGATAAGAGAAAGTTATACTTTTGTAGTGTCTTAAGAGACTAAGACACTTAACCATAAGAAGATTATGATTCATATTCAAGAAGTTACATTCAGTTATGGAGACAAAAAACCGACGATTTTCGACAAGTTTAGTCTCCAGTTAGAGCAGAACAAGGTGTATGGGCTGCTCGGCGAGAACGGGACGGGGAAATCGACCCTGCTCTATCTGATGATGGGGTTGCTCCGTCCGAGCGAAGGACACATCATGGTGGATGGCACAGATGTGAGCAAGCGGCAACATGCGTCGTTGCGGCAGATGTACATCGTGCCAGAAGAGTTCGACCTGCCCGCCATGCGATTCTCTGAGTATGTGGATACGTATCGCCCTTTCTATGAGGATTTTAGCGACGAGATTCTCCGCAGGTGCATGGAGGAGTTCCATTTGCCGCTCGACGTGCAACTCAAGAGTCTTTCGATGGGCGACAAAAAGAAGGCGTTGATGAGTTTTGCCCTTGCCACCAATGTGCGTTACCTGCTGATGGACGAGCCGACGAACGGGCTGGATGTGCCGTCGAAGAAGCAATTCCGCAAGGTGATTGCCACCACCATGACGGAAGAGCGAACCCTGCTCATTGCCACCCACCAACTGCACGACGTAGATTCGCTGCTCGACCACGTGCTCATTCTGCAACGCTCGCATCTGCTGCTCAATGCGTCAGTCACGGAGATTTGCGAGAAATACACATTCGACGTGCGTCCTAACGACGACATGGACGAGAACGTGCTTTACAGCGAACGCACTCCGCAAGGCAATGCCACGATGGCACTTCGCCAAGCAGAAGACGAGGAAACACCCCTCAACCTCGAACTGCTGTTCAATGCCATCATTAGCCACCAAACAAAAAAAATTCATGAATAATTCGTGATTAATTCGTGACAATTTATGTTTAGAATAAAACACGAATTACCATCAATTAACCATGAATTTATCATAAATTTTATTCCTATGCAAATGAAAAATAGTAGATTTATGGAAACCATATCACTCAAACGCATCGGGCTGCTCATGCGGTTCTACTGGAGAACAGAAAAGAAACGCTACCTGCGGCTGTTTCTCACCTTCCTCGCCATTTTCCTTGTGAAGACGGCAGTCATCGAATTCATCTTGATGCACATCAACGCTGATGTTTACAACCTCTCGCACTATACCCTCACCCAATGGATTTTCTTTGGAGGCATCGTCATCGTTCTCTCCTTCCTGTTCGATGCCGTTCACCACAAGCAACGAGCCATCGATGCACTCTGTCTGCCAGCCAACAACGCCGAGAAGTTCCTTTCACGGCTGATTTTAGGGTTGGTCGGCGTTCCACTTATTGTCCATGTGGCACTTTTGGCAGCAACCACCGTGGTCGTTCTCTTCCTCGGCACGATGGACTCTCTGGCTGGCAATCAGCCCGATTGGGAAAGAATCTTCAGTTATTATTACGCCATGCCTTGGTTCTACGATGTCAGAAATGCTTTCCACGGCTTCGACACCATCTCTCATGTCGTTCAGCGCCTCTTCTGGGAAAACAAGTTCGAATTGGTGTTTTACACCTTCTTCATCTGGTTCGGCACCGCTTTCCGCCGTATGGGATGGGTGTATGCCTTCATCGCTTTCTTCGTGGTGGTGGCACTGTGCGTGTTCGCCTACGAAGTAGTGGGCATCAGAAACACCCATCTTCTTGTCTCGCACACCTCCATAAAGTCGCTCCTTTATTGCTTCCTTTTCCTCTCTATCCCCTTCACCCTCCTCGCCTACCATTCCTTCTGCCGCTCTCAGATTGTCAACCACAAATTCTTCACCCTATGATTTACCAGAACGAAAAAGCCATCTACGTGAAGATTGCCGACCGGCTGTGCGACGACATCCTTTCGGGCAAATATCGGGAGGAGGAGCGTGTGCCGAGCATCCGCGAACTGGCTGCCGAGTATGAGGTGAACACCAACACGGTGCTCCGCACGTTCGACATCCTGCAACGCGACGAAATCATCTACCAGAAACGGGGCATCGGTGTCTTTGTCTCTCATGGTGCCCAACGCCGCATCCGCCATGCACGGAAGAAGGAATTCGTCAATCACGAACTCCCCGAGTTCTTTCGTCGCCTTCGCCTCATGGGCATGACTATCGAAGACGTGGTGAAGGCTTGGGAAGAAAGTCAATAACCCTCCGCTCGATACCCCAAAAGTGGTCTGAGTCACACCACCTCGGCGGTCTGAGTCACACCGCTTCGGTGGTCTGACTCAGACCACTTTTGGGGTATCGAGCAGGGGGTTAGCGGGATATGCTGATGCGACGCAGATAAACTCCCTCGGTGAGGGCTTTGAAGGTGAGGGTGTGCAGCCCTCCTGCCCCTTGGGAGCGATTCTGAGGGGATGAAGAAAGAGGTAGCGTCATGCGGCGGAGGGCATAGTTGCGAAGCACATTCTGCTTCCACTCCTCGCTGCGGTCGTAAGTCTGATAGTCGAAAACTTGCGGTTCGCCGCCATCCACAGAGACCGAGAACGTAAGCCGGTCACCCACAACAGGATGGTTGGGAAGAAGACGTATCTCGGCATCGACTTCACTTGCCGCCGACTCGAAAGTGAACGTCCGTTCCTCGCCCAATCGTACCGATAGCCATGTGTCGCTCTCGAAAAGAATAGTCTCAGGCTTCGCCTCGGGATAGATTAACGGTTCCTCCACCTTGCCGAACACGGCGAGTTTGCGAGGTGCCATGTCCATGATGCCCTTCCATTTGGGGTGTGACATCCATACAGGACCACTATTATATATATGTGTAAGGGCGACAATACTGTCATACGCCTCCGCACTCCTTTCAGGCACCAGAAACTTGAAGTTCATCTGTGCAGCGGCTTGCACAGGATACTTGACCAACTGGAAGTAGGCATCCTTACGATGCTCCGGCACTTGCCCCTCCAAAGCCTCAACAGCATCGGACAGCCGCTGGTAGGCAACCACACGCTGGGCGACGTCCTCCCTCGACCAACCGTCAATAGGTCGGAACGTGTTCCAATACTGCCTGTCAGACTCTTCCACCCGTGTGCCACCCATGTGCTCGGGCTTGCGGTCGAAGGCGAGGCAGTAATTTTCGGTCACGATGGAAGAAAGAGTATCAGCAAGAGTGTCGCCAAACTCACGTTCCAAGAAAAGCCTCAAGGCTGTTTGCTCATCGTACTTCTCCACGCCCTCCCAAGCCATATTGAGGAAATCTTCCACCTGATACTCGGCAGGCTTGATGTCACCCACATTCAGAATCCACATCTGGCGGATGCCGAGACGATAGGCTTCGGTGAGTTGCTGACGCATCAGGTCAGGCAAGAAAGTGCCCAGCCACAGATAATCGTGAGGCCTTCCCCAATAGGAAATATGATAATAAAGTCCATTTCCGCCCCTTCGTGAACGCTCGATAGAATCGGGGAAATGGCGAATGTAACCATAATTATCGTCCGTCCACATCAGCGTCACATCAGCGGGCACTTTCAGCCCCGCATGATAGATGTCGAGCACCTCCTTGTAGGGTACAAACACCTGCGGAATCTGTGTCACATCGGGGTTGACGTGGGCAGCCAACATGGCTCGTTGGTCGTCAATCACCTGCTGCAAGTAGTACAACTTTTCTTCTTTGGTCTTCACGCCCTGCATGGAACCGTCGTGTACCCCTCTCATGCCGATGGTGTACACCATGTCCTGCCCTTTCACCTCGTCAAGTCGCTCTGCCCAGAACTTCTGCACGTTCTCCTTGTTGGTCACATAGTTGTAATCGCCAACGCCTCGCATCTTCCACTCTTTGGCTGGCGAAGTGCCCATCGGCTCGCAATGGCTGCCACCCACATAGATGCCATACTTGTGTGCCATCTCGCGGTTGCCCTCGATGGTGAAGAAGGGGGTGCTCACTTCGTGCATCGAAGGCCAATAATAATTGGCTCTCAGACGCAACATCAGTTGAAAAATGCGTTCGTTCGTTTCGGAACCGATGACTCCCCCACTCCACGGTAGGATGCCCCAATCCTCGTCGTTGATGAAGATGCCGCGGTAGGCAATGGCAGGACTCTGCTGAGACGTGAAACCTTGGGGCAGTCGAACGGCCGTCTCTCGGGTCGGCAAGCAATCAGCCCACCACTCCCAAGGCGACACACCCATCAGCCGCGACACCTCCAAGAGCCCATACGCCAAACCATGTGCATCGGCACCTCGGATGATGAGCCGACCTTTCTCCACATACAACCGAAAGCCCTCACGAGGCAGACAATCGTCAAGCACCGCCACCACTTGCGCCTTTTTCTCTTTCTTCACCGGCACGATTTCCACGCCCAACACGGTTTCCATATCCCCTGCCAGCATCTGCAAGGCGGTGGAGGCAACAGGTTCGTTCACTGGCGGCATATAAACAGTCACTTTGGTTCCTGCTTTCAGCACAAAATCCTGTGCATCAGCCGCTAACGCCACAAGGCACAAGGTGAAAATCAAACTAAATCTTCGCATACGTTCTTCTTTTTCTGTTGCAAAAATACAAAATTTGGTACGACATCACACAAAAATGATACAGAAAAACAAGTTGCTTTGCCGTTTTTTGCCTACCTTTGCAACAAATTTACTCTAATAACCTAAAAACAACAATGGAAAGAACATGGCGTTGGTTTGGCAAGAAAGATAAGATTACGCTTGCCCAACTGAAACAGATTGGCGTGGAGGGCATCGTGACCGCCCTGCACGACGTGCCTCTTGGCGAGGTGTGGACACGCGAGAAAATCCGTGACCTGCGTGAGTATATCGAAAGTTATGGAATGCGATGGAGCGTGGTGGAGAGTCTGCCCGTGGTGGAGACCATCAAGTATGGCGGTCCCGACCGTGACCACCAGATCGAGGTGTACAAAGAATCGCTGCGCAACCTCTCGGCAGAAGGCATCCACTGCATCTGCTACAACTTCATGCCTGTACTCGACTGGGCACGCACCGACTTGCAGCACAACAACCCCAACGGTGCCACCAACCTCTACTTCAACTATGCAGAGTTTGCCTATTTCGACATCTACATCTTGAAGCGTGAAGGTGCCCGCGAGGAGTGGGCAAAGTTCCAGTTCCCTGCAGGTGTGGGCGAAGGACGTAACGTGTTGGCTGAGGCTGACGAACTCGCCAAGACGATGACTCCCGAGAAAGACCATGCCCTGGTGGAGACCATCATCATCAAGACCCAAGGATTCGTGAGCGGCAACTTCAGCGAGAACGACGAGGCTCCCATCCAGAAGTTCCGTGAGTTTTTGGAACTGTACAAGGGCATTGACAAGGCTCAA
The DNA here is from genome assembly GCA_017483605.1 of Bacteroidaceae bacterium. GTDB lineage: Bacteria > Bacteroidota > Bacteroidia > Bacteroidales > Bacteroidaceae > Minthosoma. The sequence goes on from JAFUWG010000050.1 coordinate 41,447, forward strand.
CTCCGTGCCAACATGAAGTACTTCCTCGAAGCCATCATGCCGACCTGCGAGGAGTATGGCATGAACATGTGCGTTCACCCCGACGACCCACCCATCGAAGTGCTCGGCTTGCCACGCATCGTGCGTACAGAGGAAGACATCGAGTGGTTCCTCAATGCCGTGCCCAACAAGCACAATGGCCTCACCTTCTGTGCCGGTTCCCTCTCAGCAGGTGCCTACAACAACGTGGTGGATTTGGCAAAGAAGTATGCCTCTCGCACCCACTTCGTGCATCTGCGTTCCTGCCACATCTTCCCCAATGGCGACTTCACAGAAGCATCCCACCTGGGCGGACGTGCCGACCTCATCGAACTGTGCCGCATCTTCGAGAAAGAGAACCCGAATCTGCCCATGCGTGTTGACCACGGCATGACCTTCACCGACACCGAAGGTGGCGTTTTCGACGAGAGCAACCACGGACACAATGCAGGTTACACCCTCCTCGGACGCATGTTCGCCATGGGACAGGTGCAGGGCATTCTGGCTACCGTAGATAGAGAGTTAGGCATCGAATACAAACAACCCGGATTTTTCGATTAAGGCAATGAAACTGAATGACATAATGAGCGGCAACTTCAATGCCGCAGAATGGGAAGCCAAAGGTTATCAACTTCCCCTGTTTGACATCAAGGCAGTACGTGAAAAGACCGCCCAAGAGCCCACATGGGTACACTTCGGCGGTGGCAACATCTTCCGTGCCTTCCCTGCCGCCATCCTCAACGATGCCCTGAACACGGGCAAGTACGACCGTGGCGTCATCGTGGCAGAAACTTTTGACTTTGAGGTGGTGGACAAAGCATACGCACCCTACAACAACCTCTCGTTGTGTGTCAACCTTTGCTCCGACGGCTCCATCGAGAAGAAGGTCATTGCTTCCGTTACAGAAGCCCTCAAAGCCGACTACCAATTCAGCGACTGGCAGAGACTGGTCGAGATTTTCAAGACCCCTTCGCTCCAGATGATTTCCTTCACTATCACCGAGAAGGGTTACACCTACAACGAGGCAGACTTGGCAAGAGGCTTGAAGCCCGTCTTCGCCATGGGTAAGGTGTGTGCCCTGCTGCTCGAACGCTACAATGCAGGACAACTTCCACTCACCATCCAGAGCATGGACAACTGCTCGCACAACGGCGACAAGGTGAAGGCTGGCGTGTTCGCCTATGCCGAAAAGTGGGTGAAGGACGGGCTCGTACCTGCTGGCTTCCTCGACTATCTGAAGGACGAAACGAAAATCACCTTCCCGTGGTCGATGATTGACAAAATCACCCCTCGTCCCCACGAGAAAGTGAAGGAACTGTTGGCATCCGACGGCTTCGAGGACAACAACTACATCGAGACAGAGAAGCACACCTTCACCGCCCCCTTCGTGAATGCCGAAGAGGTGCAGTACCTCGTCATCGAGGACAACTACACGAACGGTCGTCCCCCACTCGACCTCGGCGGTGCCCTCTACACCACCCGCGAGACCGTGGATAAGGTGGAGACCATGAAGGTGACCACCTGCCTCAACCCACTCCACACCGCCATGTCCATCTACGGCTGTATGCTTGGCTACACGCTCATCTCCGCTGAAATGGCTGATGATGACCTCCGTGCCTTCATCCAGAAGATTGGTTACATGGAGGCAATGCCTGTGGTGACCGACCCTGGCGTGCTCAACCCTTACGAGTTCATCGGAGCCGTCATCAACCGCCGCTTGCCCAACCCCTTCATGCCCGATGCTCCACAGCGTATCGCCATGGACACCAGCCAGAAACTGCCCATCCGCTTCGGCGAGACCATCAAGAAGTATCTGGCACGTGGGCTCGACAAGAGCAACCTCGTCCTCATCCCACTCACGCTGGCTGGCTACGCCCGCTACCTGAAGGGCATCAAGGACGACGGCACACCATTCGACCCATCACCCGACCCGCTGCTCGCCGAGTTGCAAGCCATCGTGGCACCCCTCGAAGTGGGCAAGCCCAACCAGGACTACTCCTGCCTGAAGCAACTCTATAGCCGTGCCGACATCTTCGGTGTCAACCTCTACGACGCCTGTCTTGGTGAACAAATCGAAGGCATGGTGAAGGAACTCTATGCTGGCAATGGTGCCGTTCGCACTACGCTGCACAAGTACGTTTCAGCCCGATAATAGATACGAAAAAGCATCAAGAAAAAAGGTCGGCCTCATCCTGATTCGGATAAAGCCGACCTTTTTCATTCCTCTTCGCTATTTCTTCATCGTCTCCTCATACGCCTTCATCAGAGCCTCACGCACGGCATCGTCGGCGCCCAGTTTCTCAACGAGTTTCTTGGCACGTTTGTAGTTCTTGATTTTCTTGCGGTTGAGGATGGAAGAGATGGGACCTTTCAAGTTGACATCGTGTGCCCACGCCGTGCGAACCACCTCCTCGGGGTTGTACTCTTTCGGCACGCCAAACACACGATAGAACTGCTCAAGTCCGGGGGCGGCTCGCACCTCCACTTCTTGCAAAAGGATGCTGCCATCTTCGGGAATTCCCGCATCGGTCTTCGCCACGGGCGTCGCATATTTCCGTTTCATTGCGACATCCATAAAGACCGACGGATGAGGCAGTTGGGTCATGGCAAGGTCCTTGGCGATGTAAGCAGAATCCCTGTCGGCAGGGTCGTCCGTCGCAGTGCACACATAAAGATACTGGTCATAGTTCAGCACCTCGGTATGCTCATAACTCTGGATGAACGCAGGAAAGTATCGGGAGGCAAACACAGTGGAGTCCTCCACAGGCAGGTCACGCATGAAGCCATAGTTACGCACATCCCGAATCGCCTCCATCTCGGCATCCTGCTGGGGAATGCTCTGCCACCCCGTCTCATGTTGCTGGGCATAGGCGAGCAGTTCGTAAGATTTGCTGGGTGCATACTCAAAAATCCAGAGCACAAACTGCATCTGCACGTTGCAGCGAGCCAAGTTCTGCTCTTCGGGAGAGAAGCCGTAGCGGTCTGCCACCCGACTCACGCTGTCTAAGGCAACATTCATCTTCTGGGTCACATCCGCCACAAACTCGGGGAAGTTGTGCCGCTCTTTGCTCACAGCAAAATCCTCATGGGTATAAAACTGGCGGTTTGAGATGTCGTGACGAAGCAGATTCTCATACTTCATCGGCTTGCCGTCCTTCCGCCCATACGTCTCCACCTGTCCGTTTCGCCCCAACTGAATGACCAAACTATCGCCCGGCTCGGCATAGAAAGGCACACGGCTATTGCTGCCCACAATCAGTTCGTCATACAGAGGATGGTAGAGGTCGAAGTTCAGCACCTCCACCCCATCCCTGACAAACTCCGACTTCACCTTCCGTTCCTCCTTTGCATAGAGGTCGGTCAACCAGAAGTACACAAGGTGGCTATGCCCATAGTGGTGTCTCACCTCAATATAGACAGGCCAGGACGGAGGCAAAGGATTAGCCCCAATCCGACAGGCTTGCAGCAGACAAACCCACAGAATAAAAAGGAAAACAGATAATCGCTTCATGCCACATTCTTTGCAAAACGCCACAAAGATAGGGCATCCCTCCCACCCCCACAACTTTTTTATTTTTCTTTCACACGCCGCTTCTCTTTTTAGGCATTTTTAATGAATCTGTACCTCGCACAGCCCTCCGCCACGATATATACAGCCTCCGCCAATCGATAATCGCTTCTTAGAGGCTGCGAGAGTCCTTATTCAGAGACCATGGGGCTCGTACAATAGGGATAGAAGGTAGTCAAAATCCGATTTTGTCAACACAAAGACAGATGTTTCGCCACAACCTTCCATATAAAACTACAATTATTTCAGGTTTTTTCCTTCTTTTTTGTTCCTTTCCCAAAATCTCCGTACCATTGACTTCGTCGTTATCGCTTGCGCTTTCGCAACTATATGGAGAAAGAACGTAATTTCGCTCGACAATAAAAATAAATGCCAATTTATTTTGTACTGTCCTCGCTTATTCGTACCTTTGTCCCTGCATCCACCCACATAGTGCTACCCAACGAGCGGGACAAGCCGATGGGTGGAGCACAACATATAAAAGGCACTACTGACACTTTGTTTTGGGCTTTTGACTAAATGCAAGAGAACGAGATAATACTATATCAACCCAATGATGCCATTCGCTTGGAAGTGAGGATGGTCGATGAGTCCGTGTGGCTCACGCAACAGCAGATTGCAGAGTTGTTCGGGGTAAAACAGCCTGCCATTTCAAAACACTTGAACAATATCTTCAAAAGCGGAGAGTTGGATGAGAATTCTGTTCATTCCATTTTGGAATATACTGCCGCTGACGGGAAACAATACAAGACCAAATTCTATAATCTCGATGCCATACTGTCTGTCGGTTATCGCGTCAACAGCATCAACGCCACCATGTTCCGCAAATGGGCAAACAGTGTTTTGAAAGAATATCTGCTCAAAGGTTATTCTGTCAACCAGCGGTTCGAACGGCTTGAGCAAAGAGTGACTCGAACGGAAGAGAAGATTGATTTCTTTGTACGAACCTCGCTTCCACCCGTTGAAGGGGTCTTTTTTGACGGGCAGATTTACGATGCCTACGAATTGGCCAGCCGACTGGTGAAGAGCGCCCAAAAGAGAATCATCCTGATTGACAATTATATTGACGAGAGTGTACTAACCCTTCTCGACAAGCGGAATGATGGGGTCACTGCCGAAATATACACCCTGCAGATTACACCTCAGTTGCAACTCGACATCCAGCGGCATGACAGTCAATATACACCCATCCCCGTTCATGTACTTACAGCATCTCACGACCGCTTCCTCCTGCTCGATGATGACGTCTACCATATTGGTGCCAGCATCAAAGACCTCGGGAAACGTTGGTTCGCTATCATGAAGATGCATGACACAAAATCTGATGACATTTTAAGCCACTTGTAAGGCATTCTCTTGAAAAATCCATGCTTTTTTCTGGAGAAACAACTCAAAATTGCCCTGACACGATTGTGTTAGGGATTTTTTTTGTACCTTTGTCCCTGCATCCACCCACATAGTGCAGCCCGACGAGCGGGACCAGCCGATGGGTGGAGCACTACATATTAAAAGGCGTTACTGACGCTTTGTTTTTGGCATCTGAAACACCACTTTCAAATTGCAAATCAAGAACAATGCAGAGGTGATGCTCATGGGAGTGTAGTATATGCACATCCCAAGTGTGCAGAGGGTTATTGTGCCCTCATGCACACTTTAGGGTGTTCAATATACTTCCTTGCGTGGGTGTTTGACTCTGTCCTGTTATTTGCAAGGTTGTGGTGACCTCAGATGCGAACAGGCAGATGTTAAGCACCTGCGTCTTTTTATGTCGTTACTTAAATTATATAACAGTTCGTACAGGGTGCTTGCGAACAACAATAAAAAGAAAACTAACTGAAAAAGGAATAACATAGCGTCTTTTGCATCCTTGGTTGACTGATTAACCAGAATTACGACTTTATGAACACATCAGCCAGGCAAGCAATTGGATGTTTACGCTCATACGGGCGTGGACAGTTGGATTGTTGTCTGATGTGGGTCGTCGTAAGCCTTGGTTAAACACATCTTCTTCCACGCCCCCTTTTCAAAACGAAGAGAGGGCTTTTTATGTCAAAGAAGATAATTAGAGTTTTTGAAGGTTTTGCAGGTTATGGCGGAGGTTCTTTTGGCTTTAAACGGCTGAAAGAAAGAATGCCCGAGATTGATTATGAAGTAATAGGCTATTCCGAGTTTGACAAATATGCATCGGAATTATATGATGCCAATCACAAAGATAAGAACGGCAAACCACTGAAAAATTGGGGCGATATCACAAAAATAATTCCAGAAGAACTTCCCAATTTCGACATGTTCATGGGAGGTTTCCCATGTCAACCTTTTTCGTCTGCAGGAATGCAAATGGGGACAGAAGATCCTTATGGAAGGGGGACAATGTTAGGACATATAATACGTATTTGCAAGGTGAAGAAACCGACATACATCTTTTTAGAGAATGTGAAAGGGTTTACACATGGAAAATTTCAGCCAATTCATGACCAGTTGATAAAAGATCTGAGAGAAATGGGATATGGCGATGAACCACTTGTTAAAGCAGTTCTAAACTCTAAAGATTATGGAATCCCTCAAAATAGAGAACGGCTCTGGATGTTTGCACAAATGGGAGGTCTTCCTGACAATTTCAGCATGACACCTCCTCCAATTGAATCAAATATAAAGATGGCTGATTTCTTGGACTTAAACCCAGAGAAAGCACTATATCTATCTGATGCTCAGATTGAACATCTGAAAATAAAACATCATATAGATTCTTTTGTCGTTGACACACCGCTATGTTTTGATGTCTACAACAAGAAAATTAAAAGGGATGGATATTGTATTACTATCACTCAACCTGAGCACAACAGCCTGCGAGTTGTTGAGACTCCTAAGAAGGATGGCAAAGAAATCGTTCGTAAGATGTCAGTTCACGAACAATTCAGACTTATGGGGTTTAGAATTTCTAGAGACTTAAAAGAATGTGAAATAGATTTCGCCAACCACTCATATTCTCAATTGTCAAAACGAGCAGGTAACGGTTGGGACGTCAATCTCGTTGGAATACTATTAACCCATATATTCAAACAATTATGAAAATAGATTTAGGTTCTTTTGCATTCGGATCAACCATTTCGTCTGGTGGTAACACCCCATCATGGGGCACATCACTTGGTCAAATTAAACCTGACCTCAAACTTACTTATCCAGGGTATGACAATATTGTAATTGGAATGGTATACAAATCCATTCCAGTAGATAAAGTATATATTCCTTTAGGAAAAGGTGGACATATATGCAATAGTCTTGAAGATGAAGGCATCCAACTTGCTGCCCTATTTGATAAAGTATATGTAAATGAGGTAAGGGTGAATGCCCCTTTCATTATGCTAATATACAAAGAGGATTCCAATAGTTGGGCTGGAAGAAAAACATTAAAATATAATACAAAAATAGAATATCGAAGAGGGAAGAATGATATTGTTTATAACTCTGACTTCATAAATGCAGCAAGAGAGGCACTACAACTTGCAGACGATGCCTGTTGGGTCATAAGTGATATCTTTATCTTGAATCAAGATGAATTGCATATGATAGCAGGCATCGTGAATCCGTATCAATCAGAGACCTTCCCAACTGCAGATATACGCAAAGCAGCATTTATTGATGCAATAAAAACCACATACGACGAGAACCCACATTTCAAACAAAAATATTCTGATGAGGCTATTAATAGTTTACCAAGACACGCTATTATTCCTCTGCCTGTTTCTCCTTATCGTCCCTTCATTACCGCCATCCGCACAAAACCCTTTATCTTGCTCGCTGGTATATCAGGTACAGGCAAATCACGTATTGTAAGGAAGTTAGCACAGGTAACGGATGATATAGACCAGTTCGAGAATGAGGATGACAGATGGAGACTACAAAGACCTGCAAACTTTGAACTGATTCAGGTGAAACCAAACTGGCACAACTCAATGGATGTGGTGGGATTCAAGTCGAACATCAATGGGGAACACTATGAGTTTACTCCTTTCGTGGACTTTATCGTGAAGGCTTGGTGCTATCAAGATACACCGTTCTTCCTGTGCCTTGACGAAATGAACTTGGCTCCCGTAGAAGAATACTTTGCAGAGTTTCTGAGTGCGATAGAGAGTCGAAGTATTGGTGAGGACGGCGAGTTTGAGACTGACCCGATTATCAAGCCATTTGACAATTTTGGAGCAGAACTTTCAGGAATGATGATGCACCATTTTGTGGAAATGGGTTATGATATTCCAAATGATGTGGAGAACAGATTGAGGAAGAAAGGACTGACACTGCCCAAGAACCTGATTGTGATGGGAACGGTGAATATGGATGAGACAACATTCTCGTTCTCTCGAAAAGTGCTCGACAGAGCGATGTCAATAGAAATGAACGAGGTGGACTATGACGGATTCATCGAAGGAAGAACGGAGTATAACATTCCACGGCTGGTAGAGCACAACGACTTATTGGTGAATCGCCCCATTTCAGCACAAGAGGTAAAAAACAGCATTGAGGCACAATCGGTGATGGACTTCCTGAAAGGCGTGAATGAACTGTTGGAAGGGACACCGTTCAAGTTAGGCTATCGTGCCGCCAACGAGGCAATCCTGTATGTGGCTGCTGACAAGGCAATAGGTGCAGACAACATTCAGACGGCACTCGATGACTTTACGCTGATGAAGATACTGAGCCGCATAGAAGGCGATGATTCGAAACTCGTCACCAAAGATGGAAACAAGTTGCTGGACGAATTGTATGATTTGCTAAAGAAAGATGATATCTTCGGAACATTAGCAAAGAGCAAGTCGCTGGCTAAACTCGACAGTATGAGAAAGACGCTGAAACGCGACCACTTCGTGTCGTTCTGGGGATGATGCGGGCTTTCCAAGTGAAAAGTGAAGAGTGAAAAATTTGCTACCGCTATAGGTTATGACAGGATTCAGTTCGTTTGAAGTGAGAAACGGGGATGTGAGCCTGCGCATCTCATGCCTGAACTATGGCAAGCATCTCCGTGCAGCCATACAGAACCTAATGGCTGATGAATATGTTGTGAATAGTCCGCTGTATGCTGTGTATGCCACAGAGCAAGAGGACACCACGTTCTATTTCGACAACGAGGCGACAGAGGAGAAAGACTTTCAGCGGTTGGCGATTCTCTTTGAAAACACAGAATACCCTATCCGAGTGAAACCACTGCATGATGGTGTCACGATTGAGGGACTGTACATAGCAGGCCATTCGTCGGATGCAGCATCGGATGCCAGCGATGAGGACTCGTTGCTGTTTGGAACATTGAACTTCAAGAATCAGGTGGGTCGCACGGATTTTAAGGTGGTTTATCATGCGAATGGTGAACAACGGAGCATGGACTTCCGCACGGAGGTGCTGAGTTACAAGTTGGACTATCGCACCGACATGCAGCAGATTATCAACGACATCGAGCAGGAGTACTCAATGCTGAGTTATTCATTCTTGAAACAGACCTATCTGAGTTTCAAGGCTAACGACAGCGAGAGCACAGACCTGATATGGTGGCAGATATTCTGCCAGTGCTTTGATGAAATCATTAAAGCCACAAAGACCATTATCAACAACCCCAAGCGTAGGCTGAAAGCAGAGGTGCACTATGAAAGAGCGGAACGCCTAAGAAATCTTTCTGCTGATGTAGAGAATGAATTCGCACTCTTCAAGAATGACCCACACCATTTATACAGGACGGAAGAAATGTTCCTGTCAAAAGATACCGTTGAGAACCGCTTTCTGAAATATGCCATCAAGGAGATGCACAGACGTTTCTCCATCGTGAGGGAGCACATCAAGAACAGCCTGAAGGTGGGTGACGAGCGGATTTCTCATCGCATCAGCGAGATGGACGATACATTGTTGAGACTGAGCAACCACGCTTTCTTCCGACAGATTGGGCAGTTCAAGGGCTTTACGCAGGACTCGTTAGTGATGAAGCGTGCCCGTGGGTATAGCGATATTTACAAGAATTGGCTCTTGCTACAATGCGGCTATGAGTTGGAGGACAGCATCAACCACTTGGAAGTGAAGGACATCTCAGAACTGTACGAGATTTGGTGCTTTATCAAGGTGAAGAACATGGTGCAGCAGATACTGGGCAAAGAGACTACGGCAAACTCGTCAGGAAGAGAACTGACATCGGGATTTATCCGCCAGTTGGTATATGGTTCAAAGTCGGAAGTCATCTTCAAGAAAGGCGACGTGGAACTGGCTACAGTCACTTACAATGCACAAGTAGAAAAGGAGGATGCAAGAATAGAGTCTGCTATTGACGACACCCGAACTTTCACCACGATTCAACGGCCTGATATTGTGTTGAGGCTTTCGAAGAAGAGCGAACAGGACATCGTCTATACCTATCTGTTTGATGCCAAGTATCGTCTGAATGACAGACGTATCGAGGGTAAGGATGTGCCGCCAGAGGATGCCATCAATCAAATGCATCGCTATAGGGACGCCATCTACTATACAGAAGGACAGAGTGACGAGCAACTGAAAAAGGAAATTATTGGTGGCTATGTACTCTACCCGGGCAATATGGGGAAGAAAGAATATGAAGATTCATATTATCATCACTCGATAGAGAAGGTGGGAATAGGTGCGTTCCCTTTGAGACCTGGTACTATGAAGATAGACGAAGACGGGAACCTGTATGTTGACCCATTGAGCAGCGAGTCGGTGCTGTATGAACAGATTAAAACTTGGATGGAGGAAGGTGACCGGCGTTCAAAATTATTAGAGAAAGTCATTCCTCAGAAAGGACTTTCGTATGAGCGGGACGCCTCAGCCAACAATTGGAAAACACGATACTATCTGGAGCGTTACCCTGATGCAGATATACTGATTGGCTGTTATCACGACCAAGCACATTTAAAGTGGATACTTTCGAAAGACCACAAAGAAGAGGCGATGTACAACATTCGTCTTGGCAGCGAGAGGGATGGAGCGTTTCCCAGAGAGTTCTTCAACAAGAAGAATGTCAAGTTCGTGGTGCTCTACGAAGAAGGGCTTGAGCATGAGAACAGATACCTTGCCTTTCGAGTCAATGGGATAAAGGAAATGCGACCCTCGGACATGATAAAAGCAGGCTATCCTCGTCAACCCCAATACAGTTATGAATGCTTCATCTTAGATGAGGAAGTTGAGATTGGCTCATACGATATCTTCCGTATTGTATCACGTGCCAGAACTGATAAAGACTACAAGGATTATACTCCGATATTCCATCGCTGTGCAGAAATGTTAGAGTATCGGAAATGATATTCACTCGTACTTCCCGTATCCTCCCCAAAGCGTAAGCAAGCCCGACCCAAGCCCAAACTGCATCGTTGGGCTTGGCTACACCTTGGGAACTCCTTGGGTAGGACTTGGGTAGAGCGTAAATGACCTCTCAAAAAAAACTGAGTTAACTCAACGTTTTTTAGGGGTCAAGTCACTACAGGGGAGTGTCAATCGTCAAAGTGCAACTTTGCCAATGCCTTTCATTTCAAGTGCAACTTCCACGCCCAATGCTCGGAATGCTCTCATCATGGAAGCAAGTATGATGCTTCGCCCACTCTCCATGCGAATCAAGGCAATCTGGCGGTTGATGGCAAATGGTTCTTCGAAGTAGGAGGTAAAACAAGGGATTCAAGCAGATAAAAGGTATTGAAGACAGTTACGTCGTCAGCGACGGCATAGACATCGGTCAAGGGGAAAAAATTCCGCTATGGGTGTTTGATTTGCTGTATTGAAACGCATCTGGCTAAAGGCAGGATGAAGCGATAGAAAAGATAATAAAGCAACGGATGAAAAAGATAGAAGTCGTTGCAGCGATTAACACAAAGATGATAAGATATTCGCCACTCAACGAGGGTACGGCGAATGATAGGACAAAATGACACGCTCGAAGCCTCAAAAGTGGTCTGAGTCACACCGCATTGGCGGTCTGAGTCACACCACTCGGGCGGTGTGACTCAGACCACTTGAGAGGTACACAGCGACGGGACGTGAAGGATGCGTTGACGTTCATGACTCGATCCACGGAAACTTTACCTTGATACCCACATGGCAAAGAATTGGTCGTATGCCATGTAAGCATTGTCTTCTTGGGTGATGAAGTCCTTGTCGAGGAGGGCTTTGAGGGCTGACATCACGCTGCTCGCCGACCACAGGTGGTATTTTTTGATGAATGCACCGCCTGTGACATTCCTCGCCTTGCCTTCCGCCACAATGGAGCGGAATACAATTCGCTGTTTTTCTGACATTTGAGAGAGTTGCATCTCATAGTTTTCAGAGTAGAGGTCGAGCAGATAGTTGATGGCCTCGTCTACCATCTCCGGGGTACAGTTGTCCCCTATGTTAGTACGGAAATACAGCACGTTCATCACCCGTTGCAGGCACGACGTAACTCCGCTGAAGCGGCTGTACACCTCGTGTACCGTCGCCTCTTCCAGCCTCTTCCCGTTCTTCTCAAACAGCCGTATGGCAAACTCCGTGTATTTGTCTTCCGAAATGGGTGCCAGCCCCATCGTGATGACCGACTGGTAAAAAGGCCGCGATGGTGACGTGAAAATTTCACCCATCAAGTGACGCTTGGAGCCCGCAAAGATGAACGTGGCATTCAAACAACGCTGAATGTAGGTGCGGAGTGCCGCTTCGATGTTCTGTCCGTCGGGGTATTGTGTAATCTGCTGAAACTCATCAATCGCCACAAGACAAGGCTTGTCTGCTGATGACAGATAACTGAAAATCTCGTCCAGCGTGACTGCAGGATTCTCCATGTTACCAAGTCCGATACTCCAAACGGGATTGCCGTTGATGTCGAAAGAGATTTCCTGCTGCAACGACTTCAGAGCCGAGACAAACGCCTCCCACACCTTACGGCCCCGAGGCTTCAACTCCTCCAGAATCGCCTTGCCAAACACATTCACAAAGTCTCGCAACGACCCTGTGGCGTAGATGTCTATCATGAAGGTGTAGTACCGCCCTTTGATTTCCGGCTGATTGAAACAATGATGTATCAAGTCTGTTTTCCCCAACCGACGCGGGGAAATCAACGCCATATTGTTCTCGTTGGTCAGCAACTGCACCAAGTCTTGGGTCTCTTTCACACGGTCGCAGAAATACTCCGCACCCCCATAGCCTTTTGTCACAAACGGATTTACCATATACATTCAGGTTTTAGTTTCATTTGCAAAGTTAGGCAAATATTCTCTCATCTCCAAACTTTTTATCGAAAACATGATAATCATATTTATGATAATCGAGAATGCGATAAAAAAGAGACAAAAAAGCCCCAACGCAGGGCTTCGCAGCGATGCGTGGGGAGACCGGTCGATATTAACTATTTAACGTGAGTTCGACGAATTTTAGTTCTAAAATAGTTATATGATTATTAGGTAATTAGCGATATTTTTAGTAAATTTGTAGTCGCTACAAAACAAATTCAACTAAAGAATATCGCTAATGTTTACCGAGGACAAAGTTA
>JAFUWG010000051.1 GCA_017483605.1 Bacteroidaceae bacterium
CTTTGTCCTCGGTAAACATTAGCGATATTCTTTAGTTGAATTTGTTTTGTAGCGACTACAAATTTACTAAAAATATCGCTAATTACCTAATAATCATATAACTATTTTAGAACTAAAATTCGTCGAACTCACGTTAATATAAACGAACCACTTAAGCGGGTCGAGACCAAAGAGCGTGGCGGGTGTAGATGGGAATATTGTTCCCACGGCTACAAGGATTTGCATTTTGTAGCCCTTTTGTGGTCTTTTGAATAAAAGTGATGTGGATGGTTCCTTTTGGTAAGGGAAACCCCTACGTCGTTACTTTCGGTAAAATATTACATTCAACTAAACATAAAATGACATACAGGAGTCGGTTTCGTTAATAAAACAGCGGAATTCGATGATTTTATAGGCTTCCCGCTTGTTTTCTCCCGAAAAGGTATTATCTTTGTGGCGTAATTCAAAATTAATGGGTGCCATGCTGATTGGTCGAGAAAAAGAAAAACAAGTATTACAGAATGCTCTCAACGAAGAGTACTCTCAGTTTATTGCAGTGTATGGAAGACGTCGTGTTGGCAAGACTTTTCTAATCAGGGAAACCTTTGAAAACCAATTCGACTTCCAATTTACTGGTGCTGCAAATTTAACAGCGAGAAAGCAGTTAGTGCGTTTCCGTCGTGCCCTCAAAGAACATGGGCAGAAAGACACTCCAGAACTAACCAACTGGGGCGACGCTTTTAGTGAACTCAAACGATTAATTATGAATCTGCCTGAAGGCAAAAAAGTTGTTTTCCTTGATGAATTACCCTGGATGGATGCTCCACGCTCTGGGTTTCTCTCAGAATTGGAATCGTTTTGGAATGGATGGGCATCTGCAAGAAAGGACATGGTTTTTGTGGTATGTGGAAGCAGCACCTCATGGATGGTCAAGAAAATCATCAAGAATAAAGGCGGGCTTCACAATCGCTTGAACCATCGTATATCCCTCAATCCTTTTCCTCTGGGATTATGCGAGAAATTGGCTCAATCTCGCGGATTAGTATTGAATCGCAAGCAGATACTTGAAGCCTACATGGTGTTTGGCGGTGTACCATATTATTGGAGTCTGTTACAAAAAGGTACAAGTATAACTGCCGAGATTGACAGACTGATTTTTTCGCCTAATGGAGAGTTACATGACGAATTTGAGATGCTATATGCTTCTTTGTTCAAGAAACCTGAACCATACATTCGCGTAATAGAGTTATTGGCTAAGAAAAAGATGGGCTTGACTCGACAAGAGTTGTTGGCGGCAGGAAAATTTGAAGACAATGGAGCATTCTCTGACATTCTGAAAGACTTGGAGTGGTGTGGATTTATTAGAAGTTATACCATGATGGGGTATCGGAAAAAATCGGACATCTTCCAGTTGATAGACCATTATACATTATTTTATTACGAATATATAGATGGAGTGCATCAAGGCTCAAACTATTGGAGAACAATGTTGGGAACCCCAAAGTATAATACTTGGTGCGGCTTGGCATTTGAGCGCACTTGCCTATGGCATGTTGACCAGATTAAAAAGAAACTTGGTATCAGCGGAATACTGACGAATGAATATGCATGGCGTTGCTTGCCAGATGAGAGCATCGGCAGATCTGGAGTTCAGATAGATCTTCTGATAGACCGTAGCGATGGTATTATTGATGTATGCGAAATGAAATACTCGAAGGATTCATACGCTATCACGTCTGATTATGCAGGTGAACTTGCTCGCAAACGAAATGTTCTCCAGACCGTTACAGGCACGAAGAAGGCTATTCATTCCATTATAGTTACAACAGATGGCCTGGCAAAAAATGAATATTGGGGTGATGTTCAAGCAGAAATACAACTAGATGATTTATACGAACTATAAAAACGATTAATTTGCTATGTTCGAGAATTTTAAGAAGATACAGATTGAAGGTGGCTGAACAAACAGCCTTGAAAGAAAAATGCGAAAAAGCAAGTGATACATCTTCGCCTCCACCGACATGAAGGATGTCGGAGACTTTGTTGGTGAGCCAACGCACCATAGAATTGTAGTCTTTTGAATTGGATGGCGACCTTTGGTGAGGGAACCCCTACGTCGTTACCTCGATGCGTATCAATTCGTGTACGGGATTTGAAATCATACAACACTGGTGCATGAATTGATACGCATCGTGGTATCTACAAGCCATCAAGAAGAAAAAAGAGAAATGGGTGAATAAATTTGTTTTTTCACTCACTTAATCGTACCTTTGCACAAAATTTTGAGATTTATGACAATAGAAGAAAGATTGATAGCGGGCGTGCAGGAGGCTGTGAAGGCTCTGTATGGCTTGGAGGCAACGGCTCAGCAGGTGCAGTTGCAGAAGACAAGAGATGAGTTTGAGGGACACTTGACCGTGGTGGTGTTCCCATTTGTGAAGGCGGCAAGGAAGTCGCCCGAAATGGTGGGTGAGGAGATTGGCAAGTATCTGGTGGAGCATGTGAGTGATGTGGTGGCGAGGTATAATGTGGTGAAGGGTTTCTTGAATCTGGTCATCAGTGATGCTCCGTGGATTGCATTGCTCGGCAAGGTGAATGCCGACGAGAAGTTTGGCTTTGTGCCTGTGACAGAGAAGAGCCCGCTGGTGATGATTGAATATTCGTCGCCCAACACGAACAAGCCGTTGCACCTCGGTCATGTGAGGAACAACCTCTTGGGCAGTGCGTTGGCTCGCATTGTAGAAGCAAACGGCAACAGGGTGGTGAAGACCAACATCGTGAACGACCGTGGCATCCACATCTGCAAGTCGATGCTGGCGTGGCTGAAGTGGGGCAACGGCGAGACTCCCGAATCGTCTGGCAAGAAAGGTGACCACTTGATTGGCGATTACTATGTGGCGTTCGACAAGCACTACAGGGCAGAGTGTGACACGTTGGCAGCCCAGTATGTGGCTGAAGGCATGGATGCTGAGGCTGCCAAGGAGAAGGCAAAGCAGGAGGCTCCGCTCATCAAGGAGGCTCACGAGATGCTGGTGAAGTGGGAGCAGGGCGACCCCGAGGTGCGGGCACTGTGGAAGAAGATGAACGAGTGGGTGTATGCGGGATTTGACGAGACCTACAAGATGATGGGTGTGAGTTTCGACAAGATTTACTACGAATCGGACACCTATCTGGAGGGTAAGGAGAAGGTGATGGAGGGCTTGGAAAAGGGCTTGTTCTATCGCCGCGAGGACGGTTCGGTGTGGGCAGACCTCACTGCCGAAGGACTGGACGAGAAACTCCTTCTTCGCAACGATGGCACATCTGTCTATATGACGCAGGACATTGGCACGGCGAAGTTGCGTTTTCAGGACTTCCCTATCGACAAGATGATTTACGTGGTGGGCAACGAGCAGAACTACCACTTCCAGGTGCTGTCCATCCTGTTGGACAAACTCGGCTTCAAGTGGGGCAAAGACCTCGTGCATTTCTCTTACGGCATGGTGGAACTGCCTAATGGCAAGATGAAGAGCCGCGAGGGCACCGTGGTGGATGCCGATGACCTGATGGATGCCATGATAGCCGATGCCTACGAGGCGAGCAAGGAGCGTGTGAAGCAGACAGAGATGCCTGAAGAGGAGGCTCGTGAGGTGGCTCGCAAGGTGGGTCTTGGCGCCCTCAAGTATTTCATCCTGAAGGTGGATGCTCGCAAGAACATGCTCTTCAACCCCGAGGAGAGCATCGACTTCAATGGCAACACGGGTCCTTTCATTCAGTACACCTATGCCCGTATCGCTTCCATTCTTCGTAAGGCTAAGGAGCAGGGCATTGAGATTCCAGAGCAACCATCGTCAGACATCAGCATTTCGACCAAAGAGACCGAACTGATTCAGAAACTCAACCAGTTCGGTGCGGCAGTGCGTCAGGCAGGCACCGACTACAGTCCTTCTGGCATCTGCAACTACTGCTACGAACTGACCAAAGAGTTCAATCAGTTCTATCACGATTTCACTATTCTCGGCGAGCAGGATGAGGCGTTGAAGCAGTTCCGCCTCTCGTTGGCAAAGGCTGTGGCAAAGGTGGTTAGTCTTGGCATGGGCTTGCTGGGTATCGAAATGCCAGAGCGGATGTAACAGGAAAGAAAGAACTTGATACAATACTGAAAGCAGGTTTTGAGGGAAACGGCTACCTTTGTGGCTAAAACCTTAAAACCTGTTTTTTGTATATGAATATGAAGAAAAGAATTGCCACGGTGTTGGCATTGCTGGCGAGTGTCAGCATGAGTGTGATGGCACAGACGCTGCCCTATCAGAATCCCAGTCTGAGTGCGAAAGAACGTGCCAGAGACCTCTGTTCCCGCCTGACGTTGGAGGAGAAGGCACAGTTGATGCTCGATGAGAGTCCTGCCATTCCTCGGCTGGGCATCAAGAAGTTTTTCTGGTGGAGTGAAGCCCTGCATGGTGCTGCCAATATGGGGAATGTGACCGTGTTTCCCGAGCCTGTAGGCATGGCGGCATCGTTCAATCCCGACTTGCTCTACAAGGTGTTTGATGCTGCCAGCACCGAGTTTCGTGCACAGTACAACCATCGTATGCTGAATGGCGGCGAGGACGAGAAGTTCCACAGCCTCAGTGTGTGGACACCCAATGTGAACATCTTCCGTGACCCTCGGTGGGGGCGTGGTCAGGAGACTTACGGCGAAGACCCTTATCTGACCAGCGTGATGGGCACACAGGTGGTGCGTGGCTTGCAGGGTCCTGAGTCGGCCAAGTATCGCAAACTTTGGGCGTGTGCCAAGCACTATGCCGTACACAGTGGCCCTGAGTGGTCACGCCATACGGCAAACCTCGTCGATGTGACACCTCGTGACCTATGGGAAACGTATATGCCCGCCTTCAAGACCTTGGTGCAGGATGCGAAGGTCAGAGAGGTGATGTGTGCCTATCAACGGTTGGATGATGACCCCTGTTGTGGCAGCCAGCGACTTTTGCAGCAGATTCTGCGTGACGAGTGGGGATTCCAGTATTTGGTGGTGAGTGACTGCGGTGCCGTGAGTGACTTTTACACCTCTCACAAATCTTCCTCCGATGCCACTCATGCGTCAGCCAAGGCGACGGTGGCAGGAACCGATGTAGAGTGTGGCTATGGCTATGCTTACAGGAGCATCCCCGAGGCGGTGCGTCGTGGATTGATCAGCGAGGAAGAGGTGGACAAGCATGTGCTTCGCCTCTTGGAAGGTCGCTTCGACTTGGGCGAGATGGACGACCCGTCGCTTGTGGAGTGGTCGAAGATTCCTTACTCGGTAATGGACTCGAAGGAGCATCGCCAGATAGCCCTCGACATGGCACGTCAGAGCATCGTGCTCTTGCAAAACAGGAATGATGTGCTGCCACTCAAGAAGAATGCGGAAAAGATTGCGGTGATAGGTCCTAACGCTGACGACGCACCTTTGATGTGGGGCAATTATAACGGTACGCCCAACCACACCATCACTATTCTGGACGGCATCAAGACGAAGCAGAAGTCTTTGCTGTATCTGCCCGGATGCGACAAGACGAACGAGAAGGTGATGGATTGCCTCTTGAACACCTGCTGTGAGATGGGTGGCAAGAAGGGGCTTCGTGGCACCTTCTGGAACAACACGAAGATGGAGGGTAAGCCTGTCACGACACAATACTACACCACTCCTTTGGCTGTGACCACGGCTGGTATGCACAACTTCGCTCCAGGGGTGAACTTGGAGGATTTCTCGGCAAAGTATGAGACGGTGTTCACACCTAAGCAGTCGGGTGAGTATGTGGTGAATGTGGAGGCTTGTGGCGATTTTGCCGTGTTTGTGGACGGAGAGCAGCGGGTGAAGCGGCACACTTGGCGTACCACCCCCACACGCACCGCTATTCAGGCGGAGGCAGGAAGGTCTTATCGCATCGAGGTGCGTTTCACCTTTGTGAAGACCTGGGGTGCCAATATGAAGATTGATGTGGCGAAGGAGTTGCAGATTGATTATGCCTCCATCATCGACCAGTTGAAGGGCATCGACAAGGTCGTTTTCGTGGGTGGCATCTCTGCGGCTCTCGAAGGCGAGGAAATGCCTGTGCAAATTGATGGTTTCAGGGGTGGTGACCGCACGCACATCGAATTGCCGAAGGTGCAGCGAAACTTCCTCAAGGCACTGAAGGAGGCAGGCAAGACGGTGGTCTTTGTCAACTGTTCGGGTTCTGCCATCGCCTTGTTGCCAGAGACGGAATCGTGCGATGCCATTGTGCAGGTGTGGTATGCGGGTCAAGAGGGCGGTCAAGCCATTGCTGATGTGCTCTTCGGCGACTATAACCCTTGTGGCAAACTGCCCGTCACGTTCTACAAGACCTCTGAGCAACTGCCTGATTTCGAGGATTATTCGATGAAGGGACGCACCTACCGTTACTTCGACGACCCGCTTTTTGCCTTCGGTTATGGCCAGAGTTACACCACCTTCGATATAGGCGAGGGTAAAATCGCCAAGCAGGGCGGCAATTACACCCTCACCGTACCCGTCAGCAACACGGGCAGGCGTGACGGCACGGAGGTCGTGCAACTCTACCTTCGTGACCTCTCCGACCCCGAGGGTCCTCTGAAGTCCCTCCGTGCCTTCCAGCGAGTGGATGTGAAGGCAGGACAGACGGTCAATGCCCAACTCACCCTCACTCCCCAATCTTTTGAGTTTTTCGACCCCGAAACGAACACCGTTCATCGGAAAGACGGAACCTTCGAAGTCCTCTACGGCACCAGTTCGCAAGACAAGGACTTGAAGAAGATAACGCTGGCTGTGAAATGGTGAAATGAACAACAAAGAGGTGTGTCGAATCGCATACGCTCGACACCCCTAAATCGACCACGTCGTGGTCGATGCACCGACCACGTCGTAATCGGTTCGCCGACCACGACGTGGTCGATTTTGAGGTGCTGAGGCGATGCTTTTTGACACACCCTCTTGTTTTGTTGCTCTCACTTCCTTGCGTTTGTTATCAATGTTGGCGGAAGTTCCACTTGGAGTTGTCGGAATGGAAGTCCCATTCGGCGAGGGTGGGGGTGCTGTCACCTGCCGAATAGAGCACGTACCTTGTGTTGATGCCCTTTTTGCCGGGGATGCTTTTGGGCATGATGCGGAAGGTGCCGTCAGTCAGTTGTTCGATACGCCACAACTGCTCGTCGGCTCCCGTGAAGGTGGGCACGGTAGTCACCTCCTTCTTGTCGGTGGCAGCCAGGGCTCGCTCGGTTCCTTCGATGGTGATTTTGTAGTAGGGATTGCTCAGGTAGCCTCCTGCATCGGGCACGGCGGTGATGCTCCATCGCTGATGAGGACGGAACATGTAGTCGCCGATGCGTGCGGGGATGTCTCCCTTTGGCCAAGTGTCCACGACCTCTTCCAACTTTTGATTCTCAACAGGCACGACGGGTTTCTGCAACTCCTCCTGACGGAACCACGCTTGACGTTCTTGCTTCATCCGCACGAAATCGACCGCCAGTTCCAGGGCATAGCCTCGGCGTTCGGATTCTATCTCGTAAGTGCCCTCTTTGAAGCGGTCGCCAGCCACTGGCCAGCCATTCCGCCAGAGCAGGGGACGGATGCCGAGCACACTCCTGCCGCCTTGGTCGAAGTCGGCCTCATAGTGGCATGACATCACCTCCACGCCTTCGTCGATGATGGTGCGTCCGAAGTGGCCAGGACCACACACACGGTCGCCGGCGGCAATCACCATCTTGCCTCCGCCGTGGAACATATCCCGACCCACGTTGTCGAGGTAGGGACCCGTCACTTGGCGAGAACGCCCGACGACGATGTTGTAGGTGGAGTTCACCCCGTCGCAGCAAGTGCCATGAGTGCCCAGCAGATAGTACCAGCCGTCCCGGTAGATGAGGTCGGTGGCTTCACAGTCGATGGCGATGTCCAAGGGTTCGTTGCCCGCCACACGCTTGCCCGTCTTCGGGTCGAGTTCGATGAGGCGGATGTTGCCGAAATAGGTGCCGTAGCACACCCACAGGCGACCCGTGGTGGGGTCGAGCAGCAGCCCTGGGTCGATGGCGTCGCTGTCTTCCATGCCGTCGGAGGCTGCCACCTCGATGGGGTCAGTATATTTGAACTTAGGAGAATTGGGGTCGAGCGTCTTGTTCCACATGGTCAGGATTCTGCCGCTGTGACCTCCTCCCAATCCGCCACCTGTCGCTCCGTAGATGACCAGGTAGCGGTCGTTGATTTTCAGCACGTCGGGAGCCGCACCGCCACCCGGACGGACGGCACCGCTCTTCCATGTCCACCCATCCTCCGAGATGAGGCCACCCCCTCCTGTGCCGAAGGTGTAGTATTTTCCCTCACACTCGGCAAGGGTCGATGGGTCGTGAATGTAGGGTTGTCCCACCTGAGCGTGAGACGACAAGCCCCCCAGTCCCCAAAGGGGGAGGGCTAATGCAATGATGTTCTGTATGATTGTTTTCATATTCAGTAATGATTTATTGGTGGTTGATGGTCAGGTTCTTGATGGGTTGTCCCTTCTCGTTGAGGAACCGCACGCAGAAGTCGCTCATGCCGGGGCCGTTGATGATGGCTCCTCGCAGGATGTTGCGTCCTTTCTTCAGCGTGAGGCGAGGCGACATGCCGTCGTCCTCCACCATGCGTCGGTCGCCCGACAGCAGCAGTGCTTCCTCTCCGTTCAGCCACCACATCGAGGCTGAGTTGGAACCCACTGCCAGTCGCACGTCCTGCATTTCCTCCTCGCAGTCGATGACGGTCACCGCCCAGAAGAGCACCCCATACACTTGCTTGTCCAACTGGTCGGCAAAGCGGAAGAGTTTGACGTTATATCGGTTGCTCTCCACGGCGTGCCACGTCAGGGTCTGCTTCTCCACCTTCACCTTCTGCCCATCTTTCGGCAGGGTGGTGAACTGCCCTTTGAAGTATTCCTTCGAGAAGGCGTCCCGCAGGTAGGAATCCACAAACACCACATTCGACGGGTTGGGCTTCTCGATGGGTTCGAGCAGCATCCAGCGGCGGATGAAGCCCTGTTCGTCGGGAGTCGAGGGCGACGCTGTTGCAGGTGTGAAATAGGTCTCACGGTTTTTGAACTGCACCCAGTCGATGCTCACCGCCTTGTCCTCGCAGGTGAGCACCACGTCCGTCACCCCTCGTGGGATGTAGGTCAACGGAGCCGTCAGCGTCATCCATTGTCCGCTCATGTCGCGGCGGAATCTGCCTTGCTCATTCACCACCACCATCTTCACTCTTGCCAGAATCTTTCCCTTCGCACTCTTCTCCCTCACACAGAACTCGGTGTTGGCATCTGCCTTGGCGGAGACAATCAGATAGGCGTTGTTCATGCCGCTGAAATCCACGTCGTTATACTGCATCCAACTGCCCTTCTGCGGCAGGTTGACACAAGAGCCAAGGGATGGGTTCTCCTTGTCCACATACTCCGTGCTCACTCCCACGCTGGCTGTGCTCAGTCGGTCAATCTCAATCTTCTCTGTCGCCTTGTTGATGCCCACGCCACGCAGGGTCGGCTTCACCTCCTGAATGGTGCCGTCGGCATTGAAGGCAATCTTGTCGATGCACACCGAGCGGCGTTTGTCATCCTGTGGCGAGAGGTCGTTGTGGTGATAGAACAGATACCACTGCCCCTTATACTCCGTGATGCTGTGATGGTTTGTCCAGCAGCCGTTCTCATGCTCTGCCATGATGATTCCCTTGAAGTCCCAAGGCCCCAGAGGACTCTTCGACATGGCGTATGCCAGCGTCTCGGTGGGGTTTGCCCCGTTGCTCGTGTCGCCGCGTACCCATGGGAACGTGAGGTAGTACCAGCCGTCACGCTTGAAGGCGTATGGTCCCTCCTTGAATCCGTCGGGCAGTCCTTCCATCGCCTGGCCGCCCACCATCATGGCAGGTGCTCCCTCGGGTGCCCCAGGCATTTTCATCGTGGTCAGTTCGCCATCCAGTTCCTTCATGTTGCCCTTCAGTTTTGCCCCTCGGAGCCCCATGCCCGACCAGTAGATGTAGGCCGAGCCGTCATCGTCCACCAGCACACAGGGGTCGATGCCCGACACTCCCTTGATGAGGGTTGCCTCGCAGGTGAAGGGTCCTTCGGGATGGTCGGCCGTAGCCACACCCACCCCAAAGCCTCTGCCCCCCTTCGGAGCGGCAGGGAAGTAGAAGTAGTATTTGCCATCTTTGCACACACAGTCGGGTGCCCACATCGAGTAGGAGTCGGGTTGCACCCAAGGCACCTCGTTCTGCGTGATGATGACTCCGTGGTCTTTCCAATCCGTCAGGTTTTCTGACGAGAACACATGGTAGTCCTCCATGCAGAACCAGTCCTGCCGCTGTCCCTCGGGAGGCTGGATGTCGTGGGAAGGATAGAGGTACACCCTGCCCTCAAACACACGTGCCGTCGGGTCGGCCGTATAGAGATGGCGGATGACAGGGTTCTGTGCTGTTGCTCCAATCGCTGTCAACAGCAGCGTCGTGAAAATAGTTTTTCTCATTTGCAAAATATAAGTAGGCTTTAGTAAATGTTGAATGGAAAATGCCCCCCTTCCGCTCGACGTGGTCAACAGTCAAACATCGGGGGAATAACGCTTGCAAATTTACGGAAAAAACTGGAGTTCCCCTTCCGCTGATGATTCATCTTTTCTCAAAATTGTAACATTTGGGGCAGGAACAAGCATCCCCACGAGGAGAGGCCTAAAACCCTCCCCTCGTAACCTCGAAAGTGGTCTGAGTCACACCGCCCAAGTGGTGTGACTCAGTCCACCGAGGCGGTGTGACTCAGACCACTTTTGGGGTACTTTCGGGTAGGAAAAAGACTTAACGTCGTTAAGAAGAATTAGCACTTGGGGCAACGCTCCCAAGAACTTCTATAGAATGAGCAACTGGCGGGCAAACTCCCAGATGACGATGCCAGCGGCTGTGCTGACATTGAGGGAATGTTTGGTGCCATATTGTGGAATTTCGATGCAACCATCGGAGAGGTTCACCACCTCCTGATGAACACCTTTCACTTCGTTGCCAAGGATGATGGCATAGCCCTTTTGTGAACTGACATTTGAGATTTGACATTTGACATCTTGCAACGGGGTGGAGCCTTCACATTGCTCGATGCTGAAGATGGTGTAGCCCTGCGTGCGGAGTGCCTCGACGGCGTCGAGGGCGGTGGGGAAGTGCCGCCATGCCACGGTGTCTTCTGCTCCGAGGGCGGTCTTGTGGATTTCGGGATGGGGCGGCTGGGCGGTGATGCCACACAGGTAGATGGCTTCCACGCGGAAGGCGTCGGCGGTGCGGAAGACGCTGCCCACGTTGTACATGCTCCTCACGTCGTCGAGCACTACGACGAGGGGCATCTTTTCCGACGCACGAAACTCTTCAGCGTTCATGCGTCCCATTTCGGTGATGGTCAGTTTTCTCATAAATTGTTACATCTGTCCGCTCTCTATCAGCAGTATCGCTCGTTCCGTCAGTCGGTCATCCACCTCGGCGTCATATTCTTTCTTCAGGCTGGCACCGAAGAGGGAGGCAAAGGCGTTGTAGAATCCTGCCTTGAAAGAGCCCATATATTTCTTAATGAGTTCATAACCCGTCATGTCGCATTGGCGGTCGATGAGTTTGATGAG
Source organism: Bacteroidaceae bacterium (assembly GCA_017483605.1). Lineage (GTDB taxonomy): Bacteria > Bacteroidota > Bacteroidia > Bacteroidales > Bacteroidaceae > Minthosoma. The sequence continues at coordinate 11,596 of JAFUWG010000051.1, forward strand.
CAGTTTGCCTTGGGCAAAGGTCAGTTTCTTCAACTGTGGATAATACTCGGCTTTGAGGGCCTTTTCCTGCTGTTTGAGGTAGGCATCTTTTTCTCGCTTGGTGGGAAGCGAGTCCATGTGGGCGATGGTGCGGTCCACCGTGCGTTGGATGTCGCAGGCGATGGGATAGACCTTTTTGATGTTGTTGGCTATCTTGTAGTATTTCTTTGCCTGTGCCGGATTCTTGAAAATCAGTTTGTTGAACACATAGACATCGCTGTATTGAAAACTCGGAATCATTTCCCCATCGTACTCCACCATGCCGGTGTAGTACAACCGATGCGAGAAGATGGGGTCGCCCGTCATGTCACGGTCCAATTGGGCATCAGCCTTTATTTGCTGAGCCAGACACGCCTGTGCTGCCATCATCCAGATGGCGAGGAGGGCAAGTCGTTTGACGGTGTAATCATGCAGCCTCATGACCTCATCCTTTTTTCAATCGGCTGCAAAATTAGCAAGAAATCCTCACATATCTATTATTTTGAACTTTGAGACCCTTGTTTTTTTAACTTTTTTAGTTATCTTTGCACATTATTAAGAGAATTTATGGCGAAGAAAGAGGAACTCACGCCGATGATGCGGCAGTTTTATGACCTGAAGGCGAAGCACCCCGATGCTTTGCTGCTGTTTCGTTGCGGTGACTTCTATGAGACCTATAACGAGGATGCGGCTGTGGCGGCAGAAATCTTGGGCATCACGCTGACGAAACGCAGCAGTGTGGCTGGCACGTCGGCAAGTGGCACGGCGATGGCGGGATTTCCGCATCATGCCCTGGACACATATCTGCCGAAATTAATCAGGGCGGGAAAGCGTGTGGCGATTTGCGACCAGTTGGAAGACCCGAAACTGACGAAAAAACTGGTGAAGCGAGGCATCACGGAACTGGTGACACCGGGTGTGGCGATGACGGACAATGTGTTGAGCACGAAGGAGAACAACTTTTTGGCATCGGTGCATTTCGGCAAGTCGGCGTGCGGTGTGGCATTGCTGGACATCTCGACGGGCGAGTTTCTGTGTGCGGAGGGTACGACGGACTATGTGGATAAACTCCTGACGAATTTCTCGCCGAAGGAAGTGCTCTTCGAACGGGGCAAGCGACTGATGTTTGAGGGAAACTTCAGCAGCAAGTTCTTCACCTTCGAACTGGATGACTGGATTTATACGGACGAGTCGGCTCGAAAGAAACTGTTGTCGCACTTTGGCACGAAGAACCTGAAGGGTTTTGGCGTGGAGCACCTGAAGAATGGCGTGGTGGCGGCTGGAGCGGTGCTGTACTATCTGGAACAGACGCAGCACACGCACATCTCGCACATCCGCAACATTGCCCAGATTGAGGAGAACAAGTATGTCCGCATGGATAAGTTCACGGTGAGGAGTCTCGAACTGCTGGGCTCGATGAATGAGGGGGGCAACAGTCTCCTGTCGGTCATCGACAAGACCATCAGCCCGATGGGTGCCCGAATGTTGCGGCGATGGGTGGTGTTTCCGTTGAAGGACGTGAAGCCCATCGTGGAGCGGCAGAATGTGGTGGAGTATTTCTTCCGTGAGCCAGACTTTAGGGATGCCATCTGTGATTACCTGCACCAGATTGGCGACTTGGAACGCATCTCCAGCAAGGTGGCGGTGGGGCGTGTGAATCCGCGTGAGATGGTGCAGTTGATGTTGGCACTGAAGGCGGTGGAACCCATCAAGAACTTATGTCTGCAAACGGAGAGTGACAGCCTTCGCCGCATGGGGGAGGGGCTGGATGCCTGTCTCCCGCTGCGTGACCGCATCGAGAAGGAACTGAATCCCTCGCCGCCATTGGTGGTGAACAAGGGGAAGGTGATTGCCGACGGGGTGAATGCCGAACTGGACGAGTTGCGGCAAATCGCCTATTCGGGCAAGGACTACCTCTTGCAGATTCAACAGCGAGAGGCGGAGGCAACGGGCATTCAGAGTCTGAAAATCGGCTTCAACAATGTGTTTGGCTACTATATGGAGGTGAGGAACACCTACAAGAATATGGTGCCGCAGGACTGGATTCGGAAACAGACGCTGACACAGGCGGAACGATACATCACGCAGGAGTTGAAGGAGTATGAGGAGAAAATCTTGGGGGCAGAAGAGAAGATTCTGTCGCTGGAGATGCAGTTGTTCAACCAACTGGTGCTGGATGCCGCCAACTACATTCCTCAGATTCAGCGGAATGCGGCAGTGATTGGGCAGATGGATTGCCTGCTGTCGTTTGCAACGGTGGCGAAGGAGTATCGCTACAACCGTCCTGTGGTGGACGAGAGTGTGGTCATCGACATCAAGCAGGGGCGGCACCCCGTGATTGAACGGCAGATGCCTGTGGGTGAGGAGTATGTGGCGAATGACCTCTATCTCGACTCGGACAAGCAGCAAATCATCATCCTGACGGGCCCGAACATGGCAGGTAAGTCCGCTTTGCTTCGACAGACAGCACTCATCACCATCTTGGCACAGATAGGCAGTTTCGTGCCTGCCGACAGTGCCCGCATCGGATTGACGGACAAGATTTTCACCCGTGTGGGGGCTTCGGACAACATCTCGGTGGGCGAATCGACTTTCATGGTGGAGATGAACGAGGCGGCAAGCATCTTGAACAACCTGAGTGCGAGGTCGCTGGTGCTGTTTGATGAGTTGGGTCGAGGCACTTCCACGTATGACGGCATCTCGATAGCATGGGCGATTGTGGAGTATATCCATGAGAATGCGAAGGCACACGCAAGGACGCTCTTTGCCACTCACTATCACGAACTGAACGAAATGGAGAAGATGTTGCCGAGGGTGAAGAACTTCAATGTGAGTGTGAAGGAGGTGAATGGCAAGGTGATTTTCATGCGTAAGTTGGTGCCTGGCGGCAGTGAACACTCGTTCGGTATCCATGTGGCAAAGATTGCCGGCATGGCACCTTCGGTGGTGAAACGTGCCGAACAGGTGCTGAAGGAGTTGGAGGCGAATAACTCGGGCGATGGCATTAGCCGTCCGAAGACGGAATCCATCCAGACGGTGAGCAAGAGTGGGGTGCAGTTGAGTTTCTTCCAGTTGGACGACCCCGTGCTTTGCCAAATCCGGGATGAGATACTGAACCTCGACATCAACAGTCTCACGCCTCTGGAGGCACTGAACAAACTGAATGATATCAAGAGGATTGTGAGAGGAAAGTAGCGGGAGATTGTACCCTCGTCGGTAAGAAACATCTATAACCTTGAATAAATAACCGATCTATGAAATCTAAAATTGTACATGACACCAGCATTTTTGTTGCGATGTCGGATGCCTTGGCATCATTTTTTGAGATTTTCACAGGAGACAAGAGTTTCGATATGGGTAAGTTGAAACACGCTGACATCTATATCGGAAACGAGCATTACAAGGCTCGCGGTAAGATGCTCAACTCCAGTCGAGTAAACGAATGTTTCCGTTTGTCTCTGGAGGACGATTCGGAAAACGAGAAGCATCTGGTTTTGCGTCGCCTCGTACCTGCGTTTGTGAGTCGGCACCCCAACTGCAAGGGCTTGCTGAAGCGTGATTATGAGTTGTTCCATGAGTTCGAGATGGAGAAATGCCCTCATATCATCAAGTTGATTGATTATATTGAGGAAGAGGATGCCCTCATCAGCGAACTGGTTCCAGGTTTGTCTTTAGACCTCTTTGTGAAGCAGAATCCAGAGTATTATTTTAAGCGGAGAACCACCATCAAGATGCTGAAGCAACTGATTACTACCATTGGCTTCTTGCATGACCGTGGGATGTCCCATCTGGACATTTCTCCTGCATGTATTTTGGTGAAGAGTTCTCCTGAGCATGACATCATGCTGCTCAACAATGGATTGGCTGCTGCAATTCACGATGAAATACCTTTAGGACCGCTGCAAGGGGCTGATTTGCCTCCTGAGATGCAGCAGGGAGGTCCGTATGACAAGAGGACGGACATCTGGGAGATTGGAAAGATTATCAAGATGATTATTCAGGTTCGTAAGCAAGACCCCACACGTGCCAGCAACCACCTGAAACTCATTGCCATCAAATGTATGAAGAAGAACCCTGCTGATCGTTATCATGATGTTTATGAGATTCTGCACGACATTGAGGTGTGGGAGCATCTGTATGATAACTTTGGTGCGGCAGGAAAACACGGACAGAAAGATGAGTGAGACGCTTTTGGAAAGGCGGCTCACATGCATAGGTCTTCGATGAATAAAAAAGAACGCCCTGAAGAAGTCAATCTTCAGGGCGTTCCTTATTTTTTTATAGTTGTATTCCGTATGAAACAACAACGTTCACCTTGCCTCTTAATCAATCTCCTCGTCAGCCTCGTAACCTCCCATCTCGCGGATGGCGTTCTTCAGCATGGTATATTGCTGGAAGAGGTGGTTAACAGGCTCTTCTCCCTGCGTATAGTCGTGCATAGGAGCCTTGAGGAAGAAACTGAGGAAACGTTGGATGCCGCTCTTGCCAGCACGGGCAGCGAGGTCGCTGAGCAAGCAGAGGTCGAGCAGCAGCGGTGCAGCAAGGATAGAGTCGCGGCAGAGGAAGTTAATCTTAATCTGCATGGGGTAACCCATCCATCCGAAAATGTCGATGTTGTCCCAACCTTCCTTGTTGTCGTTGCGTGGAGGATAGTAGTTGATACGTACCTTGTGGTAGTATTGTGTGTCCTCGTCGTTGCCATGTCCGTAGAGATCTGGCTGAGTTTCTGGTTTCAAGATGGTCTCCAGAGTGGAGAGTTTGCTGACCTCCTTTGTGCGGAAGTTGGCTGGTTCGTCCAACACCAAACCGTCGCGGTTGCCAAGGATATTGGTAGAGAACCATCCGTTCAGACCGAGGCAGCGAGTGCCGATGATAGGTGCAAAACCAGACTTCACCAGTGTCTGACCTGTCTTGAAGTCCTTGCCAGCGATAGGCACATTCAGTTTCTTCGACATTTCCCACATGGCGGGGATGTCCACCGTTGTGTTCGGGGCACCCATGATGAAAGGAGCACCTTCTGCCAGTGCTGCGTATGCGTAGCACATAGATGGGGCGATGTTTACAGTGTCATTGGCTTTCATGGCAGCCTCAAGATGCTCGAGCGTGTCGTGTACAGCCATGTTGGGAGACACGTAGATTTCAGTTGACGCAGCCCATGCCACAACGATGCGTGAGCAGTTGTTTTCAGCCTTGAACTTGCGGATGTCCTCGCGAAGAGCCTCTACCATCTCCCAGCGAGTGGCACACTGCTTCACGTTGTCGCCGTCCAGACGCTTGGCAAAGTTCTTGTCGAATGCTGCTTTCATTGGGACAATTTTCTCCAACTCATCTTTTACGGGCAGGATGTCCTTTTCTTTCAGCACCTCTGCATACATTGCACTCTGGAAGGCATTGGCGGGATAGACATCCCATGCTCCAAACACGATGTCGTCGAGTTTTGCCAGCGGAACGATTTCAGAATAAGATAGATACTTTTTGTTTTCACCCTTACCGACACGAATCTTGTCATATTGGGTCATTGAGCCAACTGGCTTAGCAAGTCCCTTGCGAGCCATCAGCACACCTGTCATGAAAGTGGAAGTGACGGCACCAAGTCCAACGACCATAATGCCCAGTTTCCCTTCAGCAGGCTTTACATTTTGATTTGCCATTTTTTTGTATTGTTTTCAAGTTTTGAACACTTCATGCCAAAAATCCCACAAAGGTACGGAAAAGGTTATAAAGGGGAGAGGTCACTAAATCCTCTTTTATGTCCCCTTTGCCCGATTTAACACTCTTTAACCTTAATATGGCATAAATGGTGCTGTCAAAGCACATTATCCTTTCAGTTTGTCAAACCCTTCTCCGTACACACCTTCCGCTTTCGTTTGCGAGATGAAAGCCGTGGGGTCAATCGCCTTGATGAGACGGAACAGTGCCACCGATTGGTTCTTCTTTGCCACCACCATCAGCACACTCACGGGTTGCTGACTATAGCATCCTGTGCCGGGCAGCAAGGTGGCAGAGCGTTCCAGTTCTTTGTTGATGCCCTCGTAGATTTCCTGCGGCTTCTTGGTGATGATGAAGAACTGCACCGATTGCTGCACATAGTTCATCACATAGTCGAGCACCATATTGCACACGAACATATCGACAAAGCCGAAGGCTAAACGCTGCCAGTCGTGCAGAAGAGGGTAGGAGGCACTGATGATGAAGATGTCGAGATAGAGCAGCATACGTCCCAAACTGACATGGCGATATTTGTTCACCATGGCGGCAATGATGTCGGTGCCGCCTGTGCTGCCTTGATGGAGGAAGCATTGTGCCAATCCCATGCCGCAAAGTGACGAGCCAAAAAGAACAGCCATGAGTCCTTGGTCATCGCCCAGATAACGGGGAAGATGTGTGGCACCCTCTCCCTCACTTGCCAGCAACAGACGTTGCAATGCCCACAGGAAGAAAGTGAGCACCAACACGGCGTAGATGGTCTTGATGCAGAACTTGATGCCTAATATCTTCATGGCACCCAGCAGCAGAAAGGCGTTGATGATGAGGTAGGTGACCTGCATCTCCAGTCCTGTCACATAGTAAATCAAGGCACAAACACCGGTCAGACCTCCCGACGGAATCTCGTAGGGAAGGAGAAAGACTGTCCAGCCGATGGCGTAGATAAGAAGACCCAGTGTGATGAAGAGGTAGTCTTCCACCTCATTTTTCCATTTTTTGAATATCATAGTTGTCGTTTTTTACTGATAAAAAAGGCTCCAGAATGCCTGATGGCATCCCGGAGCGTGTCGTATGTATTTAACGGGATAAAATCCTTTTTTACTCTGCATTCTCTGTTTCTTGTTCTTCATCTTCTGCTGCCGACGAAGGAATGAACTCTTTGCCCGTGATGGCAGCCATAATCTTCTTTTCGATTTCCTCTGCCAGTTCGGGGTTGTCCTGCATCAGTTGCTTGGTTGCATCGCGACCCTGTGCCAGACGAGTGCCCTCATAACTGAACCAACTGCCGCTCTTCTTCAGGATGCCTGCATCGACACCGAGGTCCACCAGTTCACCGCTCTTGCTGATGCCTTCGCCATACATGATGTCGAACTCACACTTGCGGAATGGTGGAGCCACCTTGTTCTTCACAATCTTTATCTTTGTCAGATTGCCCAGAATCTCGTCGCCGTTCTTGATGGGCGTGCTCTTGCGTACATCGATACGTACACTGGCATAGAACTTCAGGGCGTTACCACCCGTTGTCGTCTCAGGGTTGCCGAACATCACGCCAATCTTCTCACGCAACTGGTTGATGAAGATGCAAGTTGTATTCGTCTTGCTGATGGTACCCGTCAGTTTGCGGAGTGCCTGACTCATCAGACGGGCATGAAGACCCACCTTGTTCTCGCCCATGTCACCCTCGATCTCTGCCTTAGGAGTCAGGGCAGCCACAGAGTCGATGACGATGATGTCCACCGCACTTGAACGAATCAGTTGGTCGGCAATCTCCAACGCCTGTTCACCATTGTCTGGTTGGCTAATCCAGAGGTTGTTCACATCCACGCCCAACTTTTCTGCATAGAAGCGGTCGAAAGCGTGCTCTGCATCGATGAATGCAGCCACACCGCCAGACTTCTGACATTCGGCAATCGCATGGATGGCAAGCGTTGTCTTACCAGACGATTCTGGACCAAAAATCTCGATGATACGTCCCTTGGGGTATCCACCCACGCCCAATGCGGCATTCAAGCCGATGGAGCCAGAAGGAATCACGTCGATATGTTCAATATTCTCATCGCCCAACTTCATGATGGCGCCCTTGCCAAAGTTCTTCTCAATGTTTGCCATTGCCGATTGCAGGGCCTTCATCTTTTTTTCTTGAGGAGTCAAGTTTACATCCTCCTTTTCCTTTTGTATCTTTGCCATAATTTTAGTTACAATTTTATGCTAATAAGTGTTGAGCAAGACCCTGTTTACAACTCCAAGTCTCCGTCGTGAATCTCGTGCCAAGGCAGACCTTGCGTGTTCAGTTGTTCCATGAATGGGTCGGGGTCGAACTCTTCTACATTCCAAACGCCAGGACGCTTCCAGATGCCCTGCATGAACAATTTGGCACCAATCATGGCTGGAACGCCCGTCGTGTAACTGACACCCTGCATACCAGTCTCTTCGTAGGCGGCACGGTGAGAGCAGTTGTTGTACACATAGTACGTGTGCTCCTTCCCGTCCTTGATGCCACGGATGCGGCATCCGATGCTCGTCTGACCCTCGTAGTTCTCGCCCAGTTCCTGTGGATTTGGCAACACCGCCTTGAGGAATTGCAGCGGCACAATCTTCACCTTCACGGGACCGCTGCCATCAGCGGCTTCTGCTGTATATTCAATCTCGTCGATGCGAGACATGCCGATGTTCTGAATCACATCCAGATGCTTCAGATACTGTTCGCCAAAGGTCATCCAGAAACGGGCACGCTTGATGGTCGGATAGTTCTTCACCAGCGACTCAATCTCCTCGTGGTGCAGCAGATAAGACTCCTTCGGACCAATTTCTGGGTAGGTCAGTGGCTGGTGAATCTCCAGCGGCTCTGTCTCCACCCACTTGCCATTCTCCCAGTAGAGACCTTTCTGGGTGATTTCACGGATGTTGATTTCGGGGTTGAAGTTGGTGGCAAAAGCCTTGTGATGGTCACCGGCGTTGCAATCCACGATGTCCAGATACTGAATCTCATCAAAGTGATGCTTGGCAGCGTATGCCGTGTAGATAGATGTTACACCTGGGTCGAAGCCACAGCCGAGAATGGCTGTCAGACCAGCCTGCTCGAAACGCTCCTTGAAAGCCCACTGCCAAGAGTATTCGAAGTGTGCCTCGTCCTTTGGCTCATAGTTTGCCGTGTCCAGATAACTCACACCACTCTGCAGGCAAGCCTCCATGATGGTCAAGTCCTGATAAGGCAGTGCCAAGTTCATCACGAGGTCGGGCTTGTAACTGTTGAAAAGAGCCACCAGTTCGGGCACATTGTCAGCATCCACATGAGCCGTCTTGATGCTGCCCGCAGGCACCAGCCCCTTGTCCTCTATCGCCTTTGCCAATGCCTTGCACTTCGACTCTGTGCGGCTGGCAATCATGATGTCAGTAAATACGTCTCTGTTCTGAGCAACCTTGTGTGCAGCCACCGAGGCAACGCCTCCTGCACCGATAATCAATACTTTTCCCATGATATATATGTACGTTTTTTGATTTGGGTACAAAGTTAGTAATTTTAAGTGAAAAGTGACAAAAAGAAAGTGAGAAATGTTTTTTCAAGCGTGCTTGAAAAGTGAAAAAAATCATTATTTAATGTTTTCGCCCAAAGTCTGCCGGAATCTCGCCCCATTCATTTGTTGGCCACTTTAAGATAGGGTTCTTGTAGGTGTTGTCTCTCAGCCATGCTTCCGCACGGGCAATCAACTGAAACAGCGGTTCCGTCTTTCCGTCCCTTGTCAGCGTTGTCTTGCACTTCCGTTTCCTCACCCACAACTGAGCGTTCACGCTGTCGCTGTAGATGGGCATCGCATCCAGTCCTTTCTTTTTCAGCAGTGCCAACCCATGCACAATTGCCAAAAACTCTCCGATATTGTTCGTTCCCCACACAGGGCCATAGTGGAAAATCTCCTTTCCTGTTCGCAGATAGACTCCCCTGTATTCCATCATTCCGGGATTGCCGCTGCAAGCCGCATCCACGGCGATGGACTCGTTGATGGCAGCAGCGGGTAGCACCAGCGGAATCTCTGGGTTGGGTGTGGTCATTGCCACTTTTTCGGCGGGAACGTCCTTCTCTCGGGTCAATCCTGCCGCAGCAATCTTCTCTCTTGTCGCCTTATACCCCATTTCAAACGCCTCCTTCGCCTCTGCTTCCGTCTTGAATGACTGGTACAAAGCACCCTGATAGCCTTTCACAGCCTCCTCGCAGGCTTCCCAAGTGTCGTACACCCCTCTTTCGAAGCCATCCCAAACCACATAAAATTTCTGTTTCTTTGCCATACCTTGATACTTTTTGCAAAGATACAAAGAAAATTCTCACGCACCAAACTTCCCACCCTAAACATCACCCTCATGCCTCTTTTCTCCTCGGCACCCCTTGTCGCTACCTCGTCTCGTATCAATTCGTGTCGAGGTATTATATCTATACAATACGGGGACACGAATTGATACGTTACCTGCATATACAAAAAAGGTGGCACCTGATCACTCAGATGCCACCCCATTAAAAACGTTTCAATGATGAAAAAATGATGTTCGATTAGAGTTGAGGACCAGCAGCAACAAGTGCCTTGCCTGCCTCGTTAGTTGTGTACTTGTTGAAGTTCTTGATGAAGCGACCAGCGAGATCCTTTGCTTTCTCTTCCCAGATAGATGCGTCAGCGTAAGTGTCGCGTGGATCGAGGATGGCTGGGTTCACGTTTGGCAGAGCCGTTGGAACTTCGAAGTCGAAGTATGGAATCTTCTTCGTCTCAGCCTTGAGGATAGAGCCGTCGAGGATGGCGTCGATGATACCACGAGTGTCAGGAATAGAGATACGCTTGCCAGTACCATTCCAACCTGTGTTCACGAGGTAAGCCTTGGCACCGCTCTTCTGCATCTTCTTCACGAGTTCCTCAGCATACTTAGTTGGGTGCAACTCGAGGAATGCCTGACCGAAGCAAGCAGAGAAAGTTGGAGTTGGCTCTGTGATACCACGCTCTGTACCTGCGAGTTTTGCAGTGAAGCCAGAGAGGAAGTAGTACTGAGTCTGCTCTGGAGTGAGGATAGACACTGGAGGCAGTACGCCGAATGCGTCAGCAGA